>NZ_AOFD01000061.1 GCF_000332815.1 Arthrobacter nitrophenolicus | reverse complement strand
CCGCTGCGGTTGCCTCTGTCTGCATGAGGGTCATGGCCCCTCCTCCTTTAGATATATTCAAAAGTAGCGAACTGATATATTAGATTGGACCCCAGCGTATACTCGACTGTGACGCAGGTCAACATCTTTATGTCGGTCTCGGACAAACGATTTTCAGAGTTCGTCCTCCGGCCGGGCGGCGACGATCCGCTCAGCGTTCTTCTGCAGGATGTCGAGCGACTCCTGAACCAGGGGAGAGGCAATACTGCCCCTGCGTACGGCCGCGACAATGCGCCGCGAGGGCCTGCCCTTGCCCGTTAGGCGCAGGCGAACCACATTCTCTGCATTGCGCAGGGGCGCCAGTCGCGGCAGCAAGCCCACGCCGAGCCCTGCACCCACGAAGGCGATCTGGGTTTCCCACTCGACGGCCTCGTGGGCAATCCGTGGTGTCACACCAACTGCCGTGAACGCCGCAGTGAAGAGGGAGTGGTAGGTGGAGCCCGCAGCTTCCGTGATCCAGGGTTCCGAGGCCAATTCTTCAAGCGTCACCCGTTCCCGGGATGCCAGTGGATGGTCAGACGGAATGATCACGTCCAGGGGATCGTCGAGCAGAACGGTCTGTTCGAAACGCAGGTCATCCTCGCCGTAGGTGTTCGACTGCATGGCGACAATGACCGCAAGGTCAATCCTCTCGGCTACCAACAAATCGAAGCAGCGGGCCGGGTCGGCCTCAAGTACTTGTACCTCCAACTGCGGACGCGTTGAGCGGAGAGTAGCCGCAAGCGGCGCGAGCAACTGGGCGGCCGCCGTCGAAAATCCACCGAGGCCGAAATGTGACTGCACCTGGTCGCCGGCCTCCATGGCGGCGGCGCGCAGGCTCTCCCATTCCGCAATGAGGGAGTCCGAACCGGCCACAAGAAACCGGCCTGTAGCGGTCAGCCGCACACCGCGGCCGTCCTTTGCCAGGAGCTGTAAACCGAGCACGCGCTGGAGCTCGCGTAATTGCGCGGAGACGGCTGAAGGGGAGTACCCCGTGAGCTCCGCGGTCGCGCCCACGGTGCCGCAGCGGGCGAATACTCGGAGCGTAATAAGTCTGGGATCAATCATGCACCTATTGTGCACGGTTATCTTCGGATTCTTGCGCTTTTATTGGGCGCTCGTGCGCCCTAATCTCTTGAAACAACGCTTTTTGACAACGGCTGCAGCGACGCACCCGTAGTCGCCCAGATATCACACGTAACCACGCCTCCCGGGAGGAAACCCATGACTGCTCCAGTGCACCAGCCCCTCAACTCACGCGGAAAACTCGCGTCCTCATTGCCTGCCGAGCAGCTGGCTGAGATCAACGAGTTGTTTGCGTTCCGCCGCACGGGCTACTCCCTCGACGCCCCCTTCTACACCGACCCGGCAATCTTCAAGGTCGACATGGAGGCTATCTTCGGCCAGCACTGGATCTTTGCCGGAAGTGTCGCCGAGCTGCCGGAGCCCGGCGACTACATTACGGTCGATTACGGTCCCTACTCCCTGATCGTCCTCCGCACCGACGAAGGGGACGTCAACGTCCTCCACAACGTCTGCCGCCACCGCGGGGCCCGCGTCCTGACCGAAGCTGCCGGCTCCACCGGAAACCTCGTCTGCGGCTACCACTCCTGGACTTACTCCCCCGAAGGCAACCTGATCCACGCCTCCGCCCCCGGAGAAGCGAAGTTCGACAAGAACTGCTTCGCGCTCAAGCGTGCCCACAGCCGCGAGGTTGCCGGACTCATCTTCGTCTGCATCGCTGACGAACCGCCCACCGACTTCGACGAGACCTCAAAGATCTTCGAGCCCTACCTGGCCCCGCACGACCTGTCCAAGACGAAGATTGCCTACCAGCAGAACATCATCGAAGAGGGCAACTGGAAGCTCGTCATGGAGAACAACCGTGAGTGCTACCACTGCGATGGACACCCGGAACTCGCATGCTCGCTCTTCCCCACCTGGGGCCTGACAGAGGGCCTGATTCCTCCGCATCTTGAGGAAGTATGGGACCGCAACAAGGAAGCGCAGTCCTCCCTTGAAGAGCGTTGCCGCCGCTACGGACTGCCTTACGAGGTGGTCGAGGAGCTTGACACCCGTATCGCCGGAATCCGCATCTCCCGCGAATCCCTGGACGGCGAAGGCGAGTCCTTCTCCGCCGACGGGCGCCGGCTCTCCAAGAAGCTGCTTGGCGACCTGCCGGACTTCCGCCTTGGCCGCTGCTCCATGCACCTGCAGCCCAACAGCTGGTTCCACTTCCTCGGCGACCACGTCATCACGTTCGGCGTCTTCCCCATCAACGAACACCAGTCGCTGGTCCGCACCACCTGGCTGGTCGCTGACGACGCCGAAGAAGGCGTCGATTACGACCTGGAGAAGCTCACCTACACCTGGAAACAGACCAACCTGCAGGACAAGGCGTTCGTGGAACTGTGCCAGCAGGGCGCTGCCAGCCCTGCCTACGAGCCCGGTCCGTACATGAAGAGCGAATACCAGGTCGAAGCATTCATCAACTGGTACGTGCAGCGCGTTCAGGAGCACTTGGCATGACAGAACTCCTCACTGAAACGGTGATCCAGGAACCACAGCGCATTCGCGGTCTGGAGATGCCGTGGAACAGGGTCATGGGCAGCACCGAGGCGCCAGCCCGCGCTGCCCGTGCATTGGGCCCCTGGCACCCCCAGGAGTTTATGGCCGAATGCGTGGAGACCGTTGTCGAGGCCGGCGGCCTGATGACCTTCGTGTTCCGGCGCACCGACGGTGCGCCCCTGGCCTTCCGTGCGGGCCAGTATGTCAACGTCGCCTTTCCGGTAAACGGTGAGGACCAGGATCCGGTGGACCGCAGCTACTCGCTATCCAGTTCCCCCACGGAGCCATGGACGTTCAGCATCAGCGTCAAGCGCGACCCCACGGGCCTGGTTTCTCCGTGGGTGCATGAGAACGTCAAACCCGGCACCGTTCTGGACATGCTCGGACCGGTCGGCGCGTTCCACCTGCCCGACGCCGACCGGCGGGCGCGTTACCTTCTCCTGGCCGCCGGCGCAGGCATCACTCCCATCATGTCCATGGTGCGGACCATCCACTCCCTGCCCGGACACGCCGACGTTGTGGTCCTGTACCACGGGGCGGAAGCCGGAGGTTTTGCCTTCCACCAGGAGCTGGCCTACATCGCCTCCGTGGACTCGCGCATCAAGGTCTTCTACTCCCTGGGCGACCGCAGCAAGCCCGAGGGGTGGGAAGGGCTCACCGGAAGGCTGACGGCGGCCATGCTCGACCAGGTGGCCCCCGACGCCAACGGCCGCCAGGTCTACGCCTGCGGCCCCGAGGGTTACCTGAACAGCGCCACCGAGCTCCTCAAGAAGGTCGGCGTCGACGACACGTCCATCTACATGGAGTTCTTCTCGGGAGACCGCCAGACACTCCTTGAGTACCAGGCAGAGATCGCGCTGGCAACGGACATCGCGGAGGAAATCGCCGAGGAGATCGCCGAGTCAGCCGAGGATTACTACGAAGGCCAGCCAAGCGCGTTCGGACTCTATGAGCCCGGCTACGACGCCGATGGGCCCCTCCAGGCCACGGGGCTGCCGCTGGAAACCGTCGACACGGATGCGCCCGCGGCCGGGGGCAGTGCGGACGCGCAACCCGAGGCCGTCACCCCCGATGCCTCGAGCTTTGAGACGGTGGGAACGGGAAGCCTCACCCTGTCCTTCCTGCGCACCGGCGTCAACGTGCGGATTGATCCCGACCAGCACATCCTTGAGGTGGCGCAGCGCGCGGGTGTCCGGATCGGCGCCAACTGCAAGGAAGGCATGTGCGGCTCCTGCAAGGTCGTCAAGCTTTCCGGGGACATCGAGATGAACCACCAGGGCGGTATCCGCAAGCGGGAAATCGACGCAGGCAAGTTCCTGCCCTGCTGCTCCACGGCACAGACCGACATGGTGATCGACGCTTAGCAGGTTACAACGGCAAGAGCAGTCCCGGGCGTCATTCCGCAGTACTTGCGGGATGGCGCCCGGGCTTTTTCGTGCGGTGGAGGGTGCTTCTGTTTATTGAAGAGCAGCTGGCGGGTGCTGCGGTTCAGGCAGGAAGGATTGCTGCGACCTGGTTCCGGATCTCCAGAAGCAGTTCCTCTTCCGTGCGGGAGACGTTGGTTGAAGCAGCCATGCTCAGGAACATGATGGCCGAGATGACGTGCGCGAGCCTGGCTGCGGAATCAGCGGTGGTGCGGGCTTCCCGTTCCAGGACGGCGGCGATGGCGGCCTCGGTCCCCGCCGCGAGGGTGAGCGCGGCATGGTGATGGGGTTCGTCCGGGTCGCCGAAGACCATCTCGCGCAGGTAGGTGCGGCCGTTGTCGATCTGGGTCCGGTTGCATTCCACCACCGGGCGGACAACGGCCATGACGGCATCGAGGGGCACCGTAATTCCTGCCGCCTCCGCGGTTCCCCTGGCGAGGGCATCCGCGTAGGCCGAGTTCTGGACGAGCAGCAGCAGCTCACCTTTGCTCTTGGCATACAAAAACAGTGTGCCGGTGCCGATGTCCGCCCTGTCAGCGATTTGCTGGGTGGTGACGTCGTCGATACCGTGCTCGGCGAAGAGTTCGCGGGCTGCCGCCGTGATCCGGTCAAGTTTGGCCTGCTTGTTCCGTTCCCGCCGGCCGACGGGCTGGGAGGCAAGGTGCATGGCGGGGATTCCTCCGGGGCGGTCAAGGTCTTCAGCTGGTTTCGAGTGTAGTCAATGGGGACCCGCCGGGCGTCAGCGTCTGAGGAATTCGACGGCTTCGGGAATGAACTGTTGGTGGAACTGGAAGATCCCGCCGTGGCCGGAGTCCGGGTAGATGACCAGCTCTGATCCTGCGATGCGCCGGTGCAGGTCCTTGGAGAGGATGGAAGGAACCATGCGGTCATGGTCGCCGTTGGCGATCAGTGTCGGGTGGTTGATGGCCGACAGGTCTGCCGGCTCGGCGCGGCCCCAGTTCCTGATGGCTTTCAGCTGGGTCCGGAAGGCCTGGATCCGGACCGGCCGGTCACGTCCTGTGGTGCGCTCCCGGATGCGGGTGATGAATTCCTTCGCCGCCTGCTTGCCGGCGGCGCTGCGGTCGAAGAAGAGGAACTCCTTCGGATCTGCCCGGAACAGGGCGGCCCGCAGTACGTCGAAGTACGTGACCCCTTGCAACCTTGTCCATGCCTTTACCGCCCCGGGGTCCGGTGCCGGCGAGGACGAGTTTCCGGACCAGGTCGGGGTGCTTTCCGATGAGGGCCTGGGCCACCATGCCACCGAGGGAGAATCCGAAGATGTCCACCTTCTCAAAGCCCAGGGCGCGGATGAAGTCGGCGGCGTCCTCGGCCATGGCCTCAACGCTGCCCGGCACCACGCCGGTGCTGGCCCCGATGCCGCGGTTGTTGAAGGTGACGACGTGGTGCTCCTTGGCCACGGCGTCGATGATCTGCGGGTCCCAGTTGTCAAGGTTGCCGGCGAGGTGGACGAAGAAGACCACGGGAACCCCGCCCTTCGGCCCCAGTTCGCGGTAGGCATAGCTGACGCCGCGGGTTGTGATGCTGCGGGTGGGTGCAGTCGCATAGGTGGATGCACCAGGGATGCTGGCGGCGCTCATGCCGTTTCTCCGGACCTGTGAAGGCCGACGGCTTCAGGCCGGGCGGTGGCGGAGGCATTACGCGGGGGATTGACCACAACGGCCTTGCCGCGCAAACCGCCGCTTCCCAGTGCCTGCAAGGCTTCCGGAGTCTGGGCGAAGGGAGTGGCGCGTCCGACGACGGGACGCAGCACGCCGTCGTCGACAAGCCTTGCGATGTGGCCCAGTTGCGCGCCGCTGGAGTGCATGAACAGGAATTCGTAGTGCACGCCGAGCCGGCGGGCCTGGCTGCGGATGCTCCGGCTCATGCCGGTGATGGCGAAGCGGAGTACCGGGTTGAGGCCCAGTTCCCGGGCGAACGCGGGGTCCGGCGGTCCTGCGATTCCGATTGCCTGGCCGCCGGGCTTGAGGATCCGGAGGGACTTTTGCAGGTTTGGCCCGCCGAGGCTGTCGAGGACCAGGTCGTAGCCGCTGAGGACCTGTTCGAAGTCCTCGTTGCGGTAGTCGATGACGACGTCGGCGCCCAGTCCGCGGAGGAAGTCCACGTTGGCGGCGCTGGCGGTGGTGGCCACCGCCGCTCCGAGGTGCTTCGCCAGCTGGATTGCCAGCGAGCCGACTCCTCCCGCGCCGGCGTGGATCAGGACCTTCTGCCCCCGCTGTACCTTGCCGCGTTCCACCAGGGCCTGCCACGCCGTCAAGGCCACCAGCGGAAGGGACCCTGCCTCGGCCATGCTGATCGTCGCGGGCTTCAGCGCCAGATCCGCTTCCGCCACGGCGATGCGCTCGGCAAAAGTGCCGATGCGGGCTTTGTCCGGCCTGGCAAAAACCTCATCGCCGGGCTTGAAGCCACGCACCTTCGTCCCGACCTGGAGGACTGTTCCTGCCAGGTCATGTCCGAGGACCAGCGGCAAAGCGTAGGGGAGGATCTGTTTGAACTCTCCGAGCCGGATCTTTTCGTCCAGCTGGTTAAGCCCGGCCGCCTCCACCCGGACCAGGACATCCTGCTCACCGACCACCGGCTCCGCGACCTCGGCCGGCTGCAAGCCGGACTTGTACTTATTGATGACAAACGCTTTCATTTCGAAGCGCCTTTCTTGTTGACTACACTCAATTATGAGTGTAGTCAGAAAAAACGCAAGGGTGATGATGCGCACTAGGGGAGCCGACAGGGAAGATCAGCAGCAGATGGTTTGATTGGTCGGTGCTTGGTCTTAGGCGTCTTGTGGTTCTTATCGTGTTTGCGGTCTCTGTCTCCACCGCATCCTTGTTCTGGTTGCGCGCGCACGCCGGTGTCGACGCGCGGCAGGCCTTTGCTCCGCCGCCCCGGGCGGGCGCCGAGTTCGAGGCGCTGTCTTCTGGGATGGCCACCGCCGTGAACGTCACCAGGAGCCCGGATGCCGAATGGCTCGTCCGGGCAGCCGGGCAGACCGGCATCCCCGAGCGTGCACTGCGCGCGTACGTTGCCGCGGCTGTAACCGTCAAGGATACCGTTCCGGCGTGCGGGCTCGGGTGGAACACTCTCGCGGCCGTCGGTTTCATCGAGACAGGACACGGAACGTACGGGGGCGGCGTCCTCACAGCCGACGGGGAAGTGAGCCGCCCGATCGTGGGCCCCGTGCTTGACGGCGCCGGATTCGCCGCGATCGCCGACACAGACGCTGGGACCCTGGACGGGGACGCCC
The DNA here is from genome assembly GCF_000332815.1 of Arthrobacter nitrophenolicus. Lineage (GTDB taxonomy): Bacteria > Actinomycetota > Actinomycetes > Actinomycetales > Micrococcaceae > Arthrobacter > Arthrobacter nitrophenolicus. Next base: position 17,560 of record NZ_AOFD01000061.1, on the reverse strand, counting down.
GCTGGGACCGGGCCGTGGGACCGATGCAATTCATCCCGTCCACCTGGCGCCTGGTGGCGCGCGACGGGAACGGAGACGGAGTGGCGGACCCGTCCAATATCGATGACGCCGCCCTGAGCGCGGCGCACTATTTGTGCGCCGACGGCCGGGACCTCACCACCTCGGAAGGATGGACCGGCGCCATCTACGCCTACAACCAGTCCGACACCTACATCCGCCAAGTGCGTGACCAGGCCACCACATATGCAGCGAAGGCAGGCAGCCGGGAGAAATGATGTACCTGCACGCCTGCCGGGACCGGGGGAGCGGCGCGGTGTGACAGGCGCCATAGTTCACCCTTCCGCCCGGAAGCAGCAGCGGACGCTAGCGTTGAAAGCCCCGCTGACCCAAAAGGACCATGAAGATCTCCCGCTTTGCCGCCAAATCCCTTGCCGCTGCCACTGCCGTTCTGCTGGCTTGCTCCCTTGCCGGATGTGATGTTGCGGCGAACGCGCTGGAGGCCATCGAATCCGCTCCCCGCGGCGCAGCAGTTATCCCGCTCCGGCAGATCCGGCTGCTGCCGGCAACGCCCTCAACCAGCTGCAGACCATTCCGGTGAAGGGGCGCGCTCCGAAGACCGGCTATTCCCGTGAGGAGTTCGGTCCCGCCTGGGCTGACGTTGACCGGAACGGCTGCGACACCCGCAACGACATCCTGGCCCGGGACCTCACCGGCGAAACCTTCAAACCCGGCACCAACAACTGCGTCGTCGTCACCGGCACCCTGGCCGACAGGTACACCGGCACAATCATAGATTTCGTGCGCGGGCAGGACACCAGCTCCGCCGTCCAGATCGACCACCTCGTAGCACTCAGCGACGCCTGGCAGAAGGGCGCCCAGCAACTCACTGCTGAAGAGCGCAAGGACCTCGCCAACGACCCGCTGAACCTGATGGCCGCCGATGGACCCACCAATGGCGCCAAGGGTGACAAGGATGCTGCCACCTGGCTCCCGCCGAACAGGGCATTCCGGTGCGAGTACGTCGTCCGCCAGACGGCCGTGAAGGCCAAGTACAAACTGTGGGTGACGCAGGCTGAGCATGATGCGATCACCGGTGTCCTCAACGGCTGCCGGTAGGGGCACGAACACTGCAAAACACTTCGACCCTCATTATGCTCGGATCATGGCGGTTCAAGATTCTGCGGAAAATCCCACCAGGTCCATTAACCGGGAACTGAGTCAACGGCGCGGCTGGATACTGGTCATCGCCGTGGGGCTGGCCGTCCATATCCTGAGCATCGTGGTCGGTTTAAGGCCGGCGGGACCGCTCTGCGGCAGCCCGCTGCTGCCGGAAAGCCAGGCAGCTGAAATGGCCGATGCCCAGCTGCACATCACGGCGCTCGCGCCGGAGTGCTACCGGAACATCGACGCCGCGGCCGCGCCCGTCTGGATCCTCATGCGTTCGGTGTTGGCCTGGTCCTGCTGGGAGTCGCCGTCAGGATCATCGGCATCCGCCGGTCCCTGGCCATGCCCGCAGCCTGAGGGGGCGCCCCCGCACGCGCGTCGCGTCGGAAGGCACCCCCTTGCAGAATTACTTGACGGCGCCCTGGGTCAGGCCGGACATGACCCACCGCTGCGTGAACAGGTAGACGACGATCGCGGGTGCCATCGCCATCAGGTACGAGGCGAACGCGACGTTATAGCTGTTGCTGAACTGCGTCTGGAACATCTTCTGCAGTACGGGAATCGTCTGCAGTTCAGGGTCGGAAATAATCAGCGAGGGCATCATGAAGTCGTTCCACGATGCGATGAAGGCGAAGATTCCCACGGTCGCGCTCATGGGTCCGAGCAGCGGGAAGATCAGCCGCCAGAACACCTGCCACGTCCCGGCGCCGTCCATCCGCATGCTTTCCTCCAGCTCAAGCGGGATCGAGCGCAGGAACGCGGTGAACAGCATCGTGTTGAAGGCCAGGGCGAACACGATGTGCAGGATCGCGACGCCGAGCGGGTTGTCGAGTCCGGCCATGCCGGTGAGCTGGATCTGGGGGAGTGCCACCACCGGGAACGGAATGAACATCGCCGCCAGCAGGTAGAAGAACGACCAGCGGAACAGCCGGCGGTCCCAGTTGCGGACAATCGCATAGGCTGCGAGCGCCGATACCACGATCTCGCCGACGACAGCGGTGACGGAGATGAAGACAGAGATCATGAAGCCACGGGGAAAGTTCGTGAGCGTCCATGCCTGGATGAAACTGTCCAAAGTCAGGGGGCTCGGCAGGGAGAAGGCGTTGCCGTCCACCGCCTGGCCGGTGGTCTTGAGGGCCATGCTGACCGTGACGTACAGCGGCACAAGCACGGCGAGGGTGCACACGATCAGGACGGCGGTGGCGGGCCAGTTGGTGCGCTCGTGGCCGGTGCGGATGCGGCGCCTGGCGGAAGCCGCTGGTTGTGCGGGGATGGTGCGGGTCGCGTTGCTCATGCTGCGATCCCTCCTTTGCCACGGGTGAAGCGGAGTTGGATGAGTGCGATGGCGACGCTGATCAGGAAGAAGATCACGCATTGGCCATCTGGTAGGCGTAGTCGCCGCCTTCGAAGCCGCGGAAGATCGCCATCGCTACGCTCCGGGTGGCGACCCCGGGGCCGCCGTCGGTAAGGCCGACGATGATGTCGTACGCGTTGAGGTAGTTCTTGAAGCCCAGGACCGTATTGATCACGGCGTACCCGGCCACGAGCGGCAAGGTGATGTGCCGCAGGTTGTGCCAGGGCGTTGCACCGTCGATGGAGCTCGCCTCGTACACCTCGGTGGGCACGGTCAGAAGGCCGGCGATGTAGATCAGCATCGCACTCGGAACCGATTGCCATGCCGTGACGAAGACGATCGCCAGCCACGCGAGGTCCGGGTTGGCGAGGATGCTGGTGGTGAGCGGTTCGATTCCCAGGCTCTGGCCTGCCAGCGGCAGTGAGTTTGAGAAGAGGTACTGGAAAACAAAGGCAATCACGATGCCGGAGATCACCATCGGGATGACGAAGACCGTCCGCAGCGCGGTGCGGAAGCGGACGCGGGACGTCAGGCCCAGGGCCAGCAGGAAGGCCAGGACGTTCACGACGACGACGGTCACGAGCGAAAAGGCGAGCGTGAATCCATAGGCCCCGAGGATCCCTTCATCGCGGAAGACAGCGATGAAGTTCCGGAAGCCGATGAAGTCGAAGTCGCCGAAGCCAACAGAGTTCGTGAAACTGTAGACGAAGCCGAGTACGGCAGGGAGTGTGACGGCGAGCGTAAAGATCGCCAGCGACGGCAACAGGAAAAGATAGTAGAGCGGGTCGACCCGGCTTTTGCGCACACGTGCCGGCTTGGCCGCTGGTTCAGCCGTCACCACCGGCCTGGTGGAAGGTCTCGTCATTGATGACATGGGGTGGTCCTCGTTTCGTGCATGGGTTCGGGATGCGCTCACGCGCGGAAGGCCAGGCGTGCCCAGTCGGCGTCCATGCGGCGGAGGGTGCCCTCAGCGTCCGCTCCGGAGACGATCGACTGGATGTAGTTCGCGGCGGGAATTGTGTTGGGGATGAACTGTGAGGCACCCATGTAGAAGCGGCCCTCGTCGTAGAACTTCTGCATGTCCACGATGCGGGGGTCGGTGACCGCCGGCGCGTCCTTGACCGTGCCGAACCCCAGGAACTGGGCGTTGTAAGGATTCTGGATCTCCGGCTGCATGAGGTACCGCAGGAAGGCGCGGGCTCCCTGCTGCCCGTTGGCCACCTCGGGGACCCAGAGCGAGAGGTCGATGTTGACCCGGACCTTGAGGTCCGCCGGGTCATCGGTCATCGGCAGCGGGAAGGTCCCGAGGTCGACGTCGGTGCCGGCCTTCTCAATTTCCCCGAAGGCCCACGGCCCCTGGAAGTACATCGCTGCCTGCCCCTGCGCCATGGCAGTATTGCCGTCACCGTACCCGCGGCTGGAGGCATCCTGATTGACGTACTTGGTCAGCTGGACCATGCGCTGCACCGGTTCCAGCATTGTCTTCTGGAACGAGACTTCGGAATCGGGTCCCACCTTCTCGCCTATCCCGTGCATCGACTTGTAGAACGCGCGCACGTCCACCATGCCGCCCACCGTGTAGTCGAACAGGCCCTGGGCGATGGTCCAGGGATCGCGGAAGGTCCCGTAAATGGGTGTGATCCCGGCAGCCTTGAGCCGCTCACACACCTCGATCAGTTCGTCCCACGTTGTGGGGACGGCGAGGCCGTTGTCCTGGAAAATGCGGCGGTTGTAGATGACGGACGCCGCCATCACCGAGTAGGGGATCACGCTGGTACGGCCTGCGTACGTGGGGTACCAGTTCGTCAGGTCGAGCACGTCCTCACGGATGGCTGCTGCCTCGGGCAGGTCGGAGAGGTCCGACAGTGCACCGCGCTCCATGAACCGGGCCATTTCAAGGTTGTAGTTGAGGCAGCCGAGGTCAGGCGGGCTGCTCCGGACGAATCCGGCGGAGAGGTTCGTTGCCATGTCATGCAGAACCCGGAACTGGTCCTGGGATGCGGTGAACTTTGCAGCCAGGTCACGGAAATAGGGCACCGCTTCCGGCTTTGACTGGTGGAAGGTGATGGTGGGCGGGGTGCCCGCCGCGCTGCATCCCGCCAGGCCGTAAGCGGCCAGCGCGCTTCCGGCTGCGGCAAGGAAAGTTCGTCGGGAGACGCGCGTCCCGGCGGACGTCAAGGGTGGCAACATTGGCTCCTGGTGGGTCTCGGAAGATTTATTTGGATCTTATATTTAGGACCTATACGAGGATGGGGGACGGAAGGGATATCGTCAAGGGATGAACGCGACCACGGCGAACTCCACGCAACTGTTACGCCAGATCAACTCGGAGGCGCTGTTGCGCTTTGCCCTGCAGGAGCAGGTGTTCACTGCGGGTGAGGCGATGGCTGAAACAGGCCTGACGCGTGCCACAGTGCTGGGAGTTTGTGACGGGCTGGTTGACGCGGGGTGGCTGGAGGAGGTCGACGACGGCGGCGACGCCGGCCGCGTCCTCAAGGGAAGGCCGGCGCGGCGGTACCGGCTGCGTGAAGCCGTGGGCGTGGTTGTGGGACTGGATGCCGGCGAAACCTCCTTCACAACCGTCGTCGCGGATCTGCGCGGACGGGAACTGGGCAGCCGCCGCGAGGGCCTTGATTCACATGCGCTGGGAGGTGCCGGCCGCTGCGCAAAGGCCCGGGAGCTGATCGGACTGACGCTCGCCGATGCCGGGCTCACCGCTGATGATGTGCTGCTCACGGTGATCGGCGTCCCCGCGCCCGTGGATGCCGGCGGAGCGTCTCCTGCCGAAGGGGAATTCTGGCAGCTGATGAACTGCGGATTCGCCCGGCACCTTCAGGCAGGGTCGTCGTCGACAATGACGCCAATCTCGCCGCCATCGCCGAGCTGGCGCTGGAGCCCTCAGCCAACGTGGCAACCCTGTTGACGGGCGAACGGTTTGGTGCCGGCCTGATCGTCGATGGCCGCCTGCTGCGCGGGCCGCGGGGCGGCGCGGGCGAGATGCGGTTCCTGGACGCGTTCACCGATGACAAGTCCCTGCCCGAGGAAGGCAGCACCGACGGGTTCGGTGCACTCGCGCGGAAATGGGCCCGCTCGGGCATCAACTCATTCGAGGGCCGGACAACGCTGCGGGACATTCCGGAGGAGCAGATCAAGGCGGAGGACGTGTTCCAGGCAGCCCGCGAGGGCGATCCGCTGGGAAAGGACATCATCGCCCGGCTCGGCGCCCGGCTGGCGAAGATTGCGGTGGTCCTCTCCAGCCTCCTCGACATCGAGCGTGTGGTCATCGCCGGCGGGATCTCACGGGCCGTTGACCCCGTCCTGGAACATGCACGCAGCCTGCTCCCTTCCGATACCGGCGCCCCGCTCCCGGAGCTTGTGGCAAGCACGCTGGGAGCCGAAGCCGTCGTCCAGGGTGCCGTGGAGTCCGCACTGGCACGCATCAGGCAAGAACCCAGCGCCTTCCTTCCGCGGGCGGCCGCAGGCTGACACAGGCCGGCCCGGACAGCCACTGATTCGCCGGCTGACCCGTCCGAATGGCGCCCCGGAACCCGCTGAGAGCCTCCTCTCGCTACGCAATTAGGGGGAATTGTTGATTGACTTTCACTGTCAACATGAGGATGCTCAATCTTACAAATTGACTGCAGCATCACCTGTTCTGATCGGGTAGCCATGGGCAATGACGACTATGGAATTTTTGAGCTGGACCTCATGCGCTCCTGGCAGCTCCGCCAGGACGGGGAAGTCGTTCACGTTGCTGCACGCCAGCAGCGGCTGATCGCCGCACTCGCGGTCCGCGGTGCCAGCCTCCGGAACCTCCTCGCCGGCATGCTGTGGCCCGAATATCCGGATGACAAGGCCCTGGAAAGCCTTCGGGTGACAGTACACCTGGTCACACGGCAACTGCCCGGCCTGCTCGTCAAAGACGGAGCCTTATTGTCCCTGCATTCCGGGGTTGTGGTGGACCTTCACAAGATCCGGGCCGTCCTGAAGGCAGCAGGCCTTCCCGGCGGGGACATGGTGGCAGCCAACCTCCAGGAGCTGCGCGACCTGGAATTCCTGCCCGGCTGGTATGAGGACTGGGTACTGTTCGAGCAGGGGCGCCTGCGGCACGACCAGCTCCGAGCCCTGACACTCCTTGCCGGTGGCTTTTCCGGCCGGGGTGACCACGGGGCGGCTGCGGAAGCGGCGGCCGCCGCACTCCATATCGAACCGCTGTACGAGAGCGCGGTCCGGTTCCTGGTGGCGGCGGAACTCGCCCAGGGCAACCTCGCATCCGCGCTGGTGGCGTACGAGAAGTACCACGACCAGCTGCTGCAGGACATGGGCGTTGAACCCTCCGGGGCGCTGAAGCACCTGATCAGCGAGGCAGTAAAACCCCAGGCCCACGGAGCCAAGGACCATCTAGTTCCCGCCTGGGGCAGCGGCCTGGGACAACAGCCACTGCTGCACAATGTGTAGGACCCGGTCCGGGTCGGCGGCGGACACTGTGGTTTGATCACGGCTGTGGGCAGGACCGTAGGTGATCCTTGCCCGGAATGCGGGGGACTGCCCGCCGTGTTCGTGCCAGGTACGGATCACCAGGGTGCCGGCGTCCGAAACGTCGTGCATTGCTTCCTGCCCGCCGGCAGGTTCTTCCCCCGCATCGTCCGATCGCATCGTCTCCCCCAACTCTCCGCCGGGACCAGGCCCGTTCAAGGTGACGGTTTGACTGCCGGCAACCCGTCCCGCCGGCTGCGGTGCTGCCTGGATTGGCAGGGCACTGAGCCGGTCAGCTCTCATCCTGCCCCCAGAACAACCCGTAGTCCGCTTCCTTTAGCAAAGATTCGGACAAACTTGAGCAACACGCCGCGGCAATTGCCGGCGGCGTGCAAGGGCCGGTCCGGCGGTGGGGAGTGGGCTTCACCAATACATCAGGGCCGTCTGCCCGGACTCACCTGCCCAGTAGAGCCTAACCCGAACCACGTAATGCCGTCCCTGGAACAGCTTGGCCGAAACACGGGAGTTGCGGTCCTCGCCGCTGTCGTCGTCCCCGGCGACAAAGCGGAGCTCGCCGTCGACATTCTCGAACAGCACCAGCACGGTATCGGCGGTCCCAAAGGTGGCAATCTCGTAGGTCCGTGAGGCCGAGGGCTCCAGGGCGAAGTCGGCCTGCTCCGCGGGGCTCAGGGACAGCGGGACGGACTTGAACGGGTCGAGGACGGGGAGTTCGGGTTTGATGGCAGGAAAGAACTTGAGCACCCATTCCTTGTCCGCTTCGGACAGGCCGCCCGGGGGATTCAGGCCCGCCTGGAACCTGGCCGGTTCCTTGATGAGCCCGGCGGGGAACCAGTATTCCATCACCGAGTCGGGGTCCCATGAGGAACCTTCAACCTCGGTGGCGTCGATCTTCCGCAGCACATTGTGCAGCGTCTGCTCCGGCGGCCAGTGGTTCGGTGCTCCGCCAAAATATTCGTAGACCCGGGGCTCGTCCCAGACAATGCCCGCGAACGGGTTCTGGTGCTCGTGGGGCATTCCCAGCGTGTGGCCGATTTCGTGCAGCGCCGTCGTCCGGCCGTACTCGTCAGTGAGGTCCCAGCCGAAGTTCATGGTTGGTTCCGTGGCGTTGATTTCCAGGACGTCGCGCCCCACATAGGACCAGGACCCGTCGCTTTGGTCAAAGGCGATCCGGACCTCGGCCTCGCTCCTGTCCGCCACCTCCGTAAACTCCAGGCCGATGCCCAGTGCCTTCCATTCCTGGAAGGCCTTCCGCACTGCCTCCTTTTGCGGGGCCGGTCCCTGCAAGAACCAGTAGTGGAGCACCGTCCCGTTCACCCATTTCCCCCGCAACCGGCGGATGAGGCGTTCCCTGCCGGGTGCGAGGTCGGGACGAAGCAGGGGACGGCTTTGCGGCTTGGTGTCGCAGTGCGGCCGGACAGTCTCTGCGGTCATGATGTGCGCTCCTTTGCTGGGGCCGGGACACGCCCGGGGAACCGCCGCCCCCGGCAACGGACACCGGGACGGTCTCCATCCAGTAGAGCGCGGCACCGTTACTGCCGCATTACTGCACCCGGGATACCGCCTGGGCGCACCGGTGCCGGTAACGCCGTCGTAACGGCCCGCGTGCTCCAATGCCCGCAGCCGTGCGGATCGTGGACATGATGCGGCGGATGTGAACCTCGGAAAGGGGACAGGACGTGGATACACCAGGTGGGGACGGCAGGCTGCCCATCATCTATGTCCGCGGCTTCGCCGGGAACGGGGGCGCCATCAACAGCGCGGTGGACGACCCGTTCTACGGCTTCAGCCAGGGATCAGTCCATGTCCGGTCGGACAGCAGCGGCAGGGCGCAGTTCCACCAGTTCGAATCGCCCATGCTGCGGCTCATTTCGGACCACAAATACGAGGTTCCGGTCCACGGGGACCAGTGGGCGTTCCTGCAGGGCGTGGACACCAGGTCCGTCAATCCCGCCTCGGTGTGGATCCACCGGTTCTACGACGACTCCGCAGACACCTTTGACCAGGACCCGGAGAGCTTCTCCTTTGAAACGGCCGCCCGGGACCTGTTCAAGCTCATCAAGCTGGTGCTCGACAGGACCGGAGCCCCCAAGGTCTTCCTGGTGGCGCACTCCATGGGCGGGCTGGTGTGCAGGTCCCTCCTGCAGCGTGTGATTCCGGAGGAACTGGCGGCCACCGACGGAACGATTGATCCTGCCGCCGGCGCGAAGTATGTCGCCAGGGTCTTCACCTACGCCACACCCCATGGCGGCATCAACTTCGCGGTCGGGTTCGGACTGCTGGAGCGGATCAGGGATGCCACCGGCATCCACGGCGCTGACATCTTCGGGCCTGACCGCATGTATGACTACCTCACCCCAGCAGCCCGCCGGCGGACACTGCGGCGCGAGAGCTTCAAAGGCACCGAAATGCCCGACGACGGGTTCCCGGTTTCGGAGCTCTTCTGCCTGGTCGGTTCGAACCCCGAGGACTACGACGTGGCGCTTGGACTGTCCTCCCGGGCTGTGGGCCCCCGCAGCGACGGGCTGGTCCAGATCGACAATGCCGCCGTCCGGGGTGCCCCCCTGGCCATTGTCCACCGCAGCCACAGCGGCCGGTACGGCATCGTCAACTCGGAAGAGGGCTACCAGAACCTCCAGCGGTTCCTCTTCGGGGACCTGAAAATCCAGATTGAGCTGGTGGGCTTCACCGTCGGCAGGGACGCGCCGGACGAGGTGGAGTTCCAGCTGGATGTCGGGGTGGCCATCCGCGGGCTGCCCGTCCTGGTCCATGAGCAGAGCGCCGCGCATTTCTGTCCCGTGCAGATCGAGCGCTGGCGGGAAGGCGACCCCATAGATTCGCCCAAGCCGCTGCTCACCACGTTTCTCTCGTCCCAGGCGCCCCGTCCCCTGGTGGGCGGACGGGTGGTCCCCAGGCTCCGGCATGCGCTGAAGCTGCGGCTGCTGTCCATCGCCGAGAAGCAGGGCCGCCTGTTCTTCGACGACCACATGGAGCAGACGGAAGACTGGCAGGACACGCTGGTGGTGGACATCGAACCACCGTCTGCCGGCCAACCCCTGCCGAAGGCCTGGGCGGCGTGGAACAGCACCATCCCCACTGCCCTGCGCGACTGGAACCCCGAGGAGAAGGACCGGCTGCGTGACCGCGACGGTGCACCCAACAGGTGGAGCGGCCGCATTGAAGTTCCGGACGTGATGAAGCCGCTGCTCGGCGAAAACGCCGGCCTGCAGATCAGCGTGACCCCGCGGGTGCTGCCCCTCTAGCGGGCTGCAGTCACCACCGGATGTCGGCGAGGCTTTCCAGTGGCGCCCGGTCACCGGCTGCCCGCAGCGACGTCCGGCCGTCATCGTCGCGCAGCGGATCCGCAAAGCGCAGGGAGGTGCGTTCCTCCAACTCCGAAATCCCCACCTGGAAGGCGCGGAACTCGTTGAGGTCCAGGGCTTCCAGGGGATTCAGGTTCTGCGTGAGGAGGAACGCGGCGCTGCGGAGCGCGCCCCGCTCCAGGTAGGCGAGGACTTTCCAGTACTCGCGCGGCAGCGGCACCCCCCGGTACTCCCGGTCGTTGTCCCGGAAGATGGGTCCGCCGAATGCCGTGACCTTAAGGTCCTGGACGTCGACGTCGGAAAAGACGGCCTCCTCCAGCCGTCCCCAGATGCCGTTCTTGCCGCTTTGGTTGAAGTCGTCCATCTGCGGCGCGATGTTGGTGAAGAAGAACGAATCGTCGTTTGCCCTTTTCGCCTCGGGCAGCGGACCCCAGAGCAGGTCGGCCCGGCGGGCGATGTGCCCGCGGTCCAGGCGGTTGCCGTTGTACAGCTCGTCGCCGTTCTGGAACTCCTCCGGTATCCGGGAGTCCTTGATGAACGCGCTGCCCTGGCGGCTCAACCTCTTGATGCTGCCGCCGTCGATATTCCAGGCAACCCAGCGGGCAAACCGGCGGGACTTACTGACAGCCAGGGAGAAGTGGGTATAGGGGATGACGGCGGAACCGTTGAGCTCGACAGTGTCGTCCAGCAGGCCGGCATCGATGGAAGGCGGCTCCAGTTCGGTGCCCAGAAACGCTGGATCGTACCCGCGGCTCTGGACATCCTGCTGCTCACCCATGCCGCGGACTCTAGTTCCAGGGACGTTATCCGGGCGTTACAGCGCTCGCCGGGAGACGCGCCGCTGACACTGGGTGCGGGCACCAGGCTGTTCGACGGCGTCCCGCCCCTGAACCTGGAACAGCTGACGTCCCGCGGGGCGAGCCAGGTCACCCACGTGACCTACCGGGTGCTGCCGGCACAACCCGTCTGACTCCGCAGCGCCGCCAGCGCGTCGGCCAGGGTCATGCGCAGTGCCGGGCCGTGCCCGGGCAGGATGACCGAGGCGTCGATGCCGTCCAGGCCGCGGACGGCAGCCTCTGCTTCCCCTGGGTCACTGTGGTACATCCTGTGCAGCATCTGCGGGCCTGTCCAGGTGCTCAGCGGGTGGCCGCTGACAAATGAATCACCCACCGCCACGGCTCCTGCGGACCGAAGAAGGATGGCCGCATTGCCCGGCGTGTGCCCAGGCAGCAGGACCGGCTCGGGGGAGCCGGGAAGTGCCCGGAGCGTTGCGGCGTCCCATGCCCGTGCCTGCGCTGCCGGAGTGGCCGCCAGGGCCCCGGATTGCAGGACGTGGACCATCCAGCGGAAGGCGCGCGGACGCCAGGCCCGGCGGAGGACCTGGCCGACCGTGACCTGGTGCTTTTCCTTCCCCTGGACATGGGCCAGTTCCTCCGGCGCGCTCAGGACGGGGGTGCCGTAGGCCTCGGAAAAGTGGGCGGCGGAGCCCGTATGGTCCACATGGCCGTGCGTGACCAGGAGGGCGCGGGCGTCCGCCGGGTCCAGGCCCAGGTGGCGGACTGATGCCAGGACCAGTGGAAGGTCGGACGGGTAGCCGCTGTCGATAAGGATGAAGCCGGCATGGTCGCGGACCACTATCCAGTTGGAGGCCGGTCCTTCCACGAAATGGACGCCGGGTGCCTGCTCAGACACCCGTGAACGCGGATCCCACTCCGTAGACTGCTGCACGCGTTTCATCCTAGCGGCGGGGCCGCAGACCGCCTGGCCTCCGGAACGCCTGCTACTGCATAACGGCAGCGACGGCGCTGATCTCCACCAGCGCGCCGGGCACACCAAGGCCGCTGACGAACGCCGCCGTCACCAGGGCAGGTTCCGCCGAGGCGAGCTTCGCCGCGATGGCCCCGTACCCGGCGGCGATATCCGCACCTTCCACGAAGAGCACCGTCCACTGCACGACGTCCGCCAGCGTGGCCCCGGCAGCGGCGAGCGCGGTTTGGGCGTTCTCGAGGGCCTGCTCCGACTGGGCGGCCACGTCACCCTCGCCAATTAGTGCGCCGGCGGCATCGACGGCGTTCTGGCCGCCAACATAGATGGTGGTCGCACCGGGCGGCACGACGGCGACGTGGCTGAACGCTGGACTTGAGACGAGGCCCTCGGGCCGGAGACGCTGGATGGATGCCATGGCTGTATGATCCCACCGCGCACCGCCGCTGGCGAGGCTGCTCCGCCAGCGGCGGTGCGGGGCGGAAGGAATTATGGGAGTTTGCTCGATCTCCCGGCACGGCCGGGCTTACCGTAGAGGGGTGAGTGACCGTCCCGATATTTTTACCGTCGGTGAGCTGCGCGCCGCCGGCCATGTCCACAAGGACCTGCGGCATGAAATCCGCGACAACCTGCTCGCGGCGCTCGCCGCCGGCCGGGACCCGTGGCCCGGGCTGTTCGGATTCAGCCGGACCGTCCTGCCCCAGCTGGAGCGGGCCCTGATCGCCGGTCACGATGTTGTCCTGCTCGGCGAACGGGGACAGGGCAAGACCCGCCTGCTCCGCACCCTGGCCGGGCTGCTGGATGAGTGGTCGCCGGTCATCGAGGAGTCCGAGCTCAACGAACACCCGTACCATCCCATCACGGAGCAGTCCCGTGCCCGGGCACTCACCGAGGGGGACCGGCTGCGCGTGGCATGGCGCCACCGCTCTGAACGCTACGTGGAAAAGCTGGCGACGCCGGACACCTCCGTCGCGGACCTCATCGGCGACGTCGACCCCATGCGCGTTGCCGAGGGGCGCCGGCTCGGGGACCCGGAGACCATTCACTACGGCCTGGTCCCGCGCTCCAACCGGGGCATCATCGCCATCAATGAGCTGCCCGACCTTGCCGAGCGGATCCAGGTGGCGATGCTCAACGTCATGGAGGAGCGCGATATCCAGATCCGCGGTTACTTGCTGCGCCTGCCCCTGGATGTGCTGGTGGTCGCCTCGGCCAACCCGGAGGACTACACCAACCGCGGCCGGATCATCACCCCGTTGAAGGACCGCTTCGGCGCCGAGATCCGCACCCATTACCCGATCGAGCTGGAGGACGAGGTGGCCGTCATCCGGCAGGAGGGCCGGCTGGTGGCGGACGTCCCGCCCGTCATCCTGGAGATCCTGGCCCGCTATACCCGGGCACTGCGGCAGTCCCCGGCCATCAACCAGACGTCCGGGGTGTCCGCCCGGTTCGCGATCGCCGGTGCCGAGACCGTGGCTGCGGCCGCCCTGCGCCGGGCCAGCGTGCGCGGCGAGGAGCAGGCGGTGGCCAGGATCATCGACCTGGAACCCGCAGCGGAGGTCCTCACCGGAAAGATCGAATTCGAGTCGGGTGAGGAAGGCCGGGAACAGGGCGTCCTCGACCACCTGCTGCGAACGGCTACAGCCGAAGCCGTGCGCGCCCATTTCCAGGGCATCGACATGGGTCCACTGGTGGCGGCCCTGGACGGCCACACCACCGTGACCACGGGCGACCAGGTCACCGCCCGGGAATTCCTCCAGAACCTGCCCTCACTCAACGGGTCGGGCCTCTACGACGAAATCACCCGGCGCCTGGGTGCGGAGAACGACGGCCAGCGGGCGGCCGCCGTCGAACTCGCCCTGGAGGGGCTCTACCTTGCCCGCCGGATCTCCAAGGAGTCCGACGACGAGGCAACGGTCTACGGCTAGCCACAGGAGGCATCATGGTGCTGCACCACCGGTCCCGGTACGGCAGGTACGCCGGAGGGCCGGACCCGCTCGCCCCGCCGGTGGACCTGTCGGAGGCCCTGGAGGCGGTGGCCGAGGACGTCATGGCCGGGTACTCGCCGCGGCACGCCCTCGAGGAGTTCCTGCGCCGCGGCGGCCGGAACCGGGACGGCCTGGACCAGCTCGCTGCCCGCGTCCAGCAGCGCCGGAAGGACCTGCTGGGGCGGCACCGGCTGGACGGCACGCTCGACGAGGTGCGCAAGCTGCTGGACACCGCCGTGCTGGAGGAGCGCAAGCAGCTCGCCCGCGACGCGCTGATGGACAACACGGACCGCGCCTTCCGCGAAATGCAGCTGCAGAACCTGCCGGCCTCCACGGCCGCCGCCGTCAATGAACTGGCGTCCTACGACTGGCAGTCCGGTTCCGCCAGGGAAGCCTACGAACGGATCAAGGACCTGCTGGGCCGGGAAGTCCTTGACCAGCGCTTCGCAGGGATGAAGCAGGCGCTTGAGAACGCCACCGACGAGGACCGCGAGGCAGTGAACGGGATGCTGCGCGACCTCAACGGCCTGCTGGACAAGCACCGCCGCGGCGAGGATACCGACGCGGACTTCAGGGAGTTCATGGCCCGGCACGGATCCTTCTTCCCGGAGAATCCGCAGTCCGTCGAGGAACTGATCGACGCCCTGGCCACAAGGGCGGCAGCGGCCCAGCGGCTCCTGCAGTCCATGTCACCCGAACAGCGCGAAGAGCTGATGCGGCTGTCCGCCCAGGCGTTCGGGTCACCAGAACTGATGGCACAGCTGGACCAGCTGGACTCCAGCCTGCGGGCCCTCCGGCCGGGCGAGGACTGGAGCGGGTCTGAGCGCTTCGAGGGCCAGGAAGGGCTCGGGCTGGGCGACGGCACCGGTGTGCTGCAGGACGTTGCCGAACTCGACAGCCTGGCCGAACAGCTCTCCCAGTCCTACAACGGCTCCGCGCTGGATGACCTGGACCTGGACGCCCTGGCCCGCCAGCTGGGGCAGGACGCCGCCGTCACCGCGCGGACCCTTGCGGAGATCGAGCGGGCAATGCGCGACGGCGGCTACCTGCGCCGGGGTGCCGACGGGGACCTCCGGCTGTCGCCGCAGGCAATGCGCAGGCTGGGAAAGTCGCTGCTGCGGGACACCGCGAAGCAGCTCTCCGGCCGGCAGGGCCGGCGCGAAACGCGTGCCGCGGGCGCGGCCGGCGACCAGACCGGCTCCAGCCGGCAGTGGGAGTTCGGGGACGCCGGGCCGTGGGACGTCACCCGCACCATGACCAACGCCATCCGGCGCACGGTCGCCGAGGGCCGGGATCCGGGCCGCGGCTTCCGCCTGGGGGTGGGGGACATCGAGGTCACGGAGACTGAAGCACGGACGCAGGCCGCCGTCGTCCTGCTGGTGGACGTGTCCTTCTCGATGGCGGCCGAGGGCCGCTGGGTGCCGATGAAGCGCACCGCACTCGCGCTGCACCACCTCGTCTCCACGCGGTTCCGCGGTGACCGGCTGCAGCTGGTGACCTTCGGCCGGTACGCGCAGTCCATGGACATTGCCCAGCTCACCGCCCTGCCGGCGCTGCGTGAGCAGGGAACGAACCTCCACCACGGCCTGTTGCTGGCCGGCCGCTTCTTCCGGCAGCACCCGTCCATGCAGCATGTCCTCCTGGTGGTCACGGACGGTGAGCCCACCGCGCACCTGCTGGCCGACGGCGATTCCTGGTTCAACTGGCCGCCGGACCGGGAGACCATCCGCGCCACGGTCACCGAACTGGACCGCCTGGGACGC
Organism: Arthrobacter nitrophenolicus; assembly: GCF_000332815.1. Classification (GTDB taxonomy): domain Bacteria; phylum Actinomycetota; class Actinomycetes; order Actinomycetales; family Micrococcaceae; genus Arthrobacter; species Arthrobacter nitrophenolicus. The sequence goes on along the minus strand of NZ_AOFD01000061.1, from coordinate 1,710 downwards.
GCCGGCGTGCAGGCGACGTTCTTCCGCCTCGGCGACGATCCGGGGCTCGAACGGTTCATCCAGCGCCTGGCACGCCGGATCGACGGCCGGGTGGTGGCACCCGACGTCGGCGGGCTGGGGGCCGCCGTGGTGGGAGAGTACCTCCGCGCCCACGTGCGCAGCTCCTACGGCGGCTCCGACTGGGATCTTTAGATCTGTCCTTCGGCGCCCAGGCCCGCCCCGGCCAGGAGCTCGGTCAGCCAGGGCCGGTGCCCGCGGCGGAACGTAACCCCCTCCGGTAGGCCCTGCACGGTGGGCTCGGACCCGACGATGTCGATGGTCATCCTCCCGCCGGCTATGGGCGCATTGGTGATGTGCAGATTACCGTAGGACTCCGGCAGGACCGGGTCCATCCAGAAGCCGCCCCGGGACACGTGCGCGTCATACCGCATGAGGCTGGTGATCAGCATGATTGGTGTGGTCGCCGCCCAGGCCTGGGGTGAGCAGGCCGTGGGGTACGGCACTGGCTCGGCAACCTGGTCGCGGCTGAATCCGCAGAAGAGTTCCGGCAGCCGGCCGTTCGAAAACTCCGCCGCTTCCAGCAGCGCCGTGGATATCCGCTGGGCCTCCGCCACGAGGCCGTAGCGCATCAGGCCGGCTGCGATGATGGCGTTGTCGTGCGGCCAGACCGACCCGTTGTGGTAGCTGGCAGGGTTGTAGGCGCCCATGTCCGTGGCCAGGGTCCGGACGCCCCAGCCGCTGAACATCTCCGGGGACATCAGCCGTTCGGCCACCAGCGGAGCTTTGTCGTCGTCGATAATGCCGTGCCACAGGCATTGCCCCATGTTCGATGCGCAGGCGTCCACGGGCCGCTTCCGCCCATCCAGGGCGACGGCGTAGTAGCCCCGCTCCGGAAGCCAGAACTCCTCGTTGAACTTCTTCTTCAGCCGCGCCGCTTCCGCGGTGAGCTCCGCCGCCAGGGGCGCGTCCCCGGCGTCGTACGCCATCCAGGCCCTGGAGAGCAGTGCCGTGTAAACCAGCGCCTGGACTTCGCAGAGGGCGATGGGAGGCTCGGCCATGGTGCCGTCCGCAAAGTTGATCCCGTCCCAGGAGTCCTTCCAGCCCTGGTTGATCAACCCCTGGTCATTGAGCCGGGAGTACTCGACGAAGCCGTCGCCGTCCTTGTCCCCGTAGTTCCTGATCCAGTCCAGCGCCCGGTCCGCGTTGGGCAGGAGTGAGGCGATGGTGTCCTTGGCGAAGCCCCAGCGGCTGACGGAGCCGAGCGCCATCAGGAACTGGGGCGTGGCATCGACGCTGCCGTAGTAGACCGACTTGCCGCCCAGTGCCAATCCGCTGGAAACGCCCAGCCTGACCTCATGCAGGATCTTCCCGGGTTCCTCCTCGCTCATCGGATCCACCACCTTGCCCTGGCGGTCCGCCAGGGTCTGCAGCGTGCCAAGCGCCAGGGACGGGTCAACCGCCAGGGCCATTTCCGAGGCCCACAGGGAGTCCCGTCCGAACAGTGTCATGAACCAGGGGGCGCCTGCTGCCACGACGATCCGTTCCGGATGCGCCGGGTCCTCGATCCGCAGGGCTCCGAGATCGTCGTAGCTGCGCCGCAAGGTCCGTTCGATGGAGCGGTTCGTCATGTGGAGGCGGGGGATCTTGGCTACCCATTCCTGGCGCCGGCGGTCGCTCGGCGACATCCCGTGCGCGGCGGGGCGGACGGGC
>NZ_AOFD01000060.1 GCF_000332815.1 Arthrobacter nitrophenolicus | reverse complement strand
ATCAGCCCAGCGCCCAGCCCGTCCATGCCGGTGTTGGTGCCGCAGGCCTCAGCAGCTGGGGCCAGCAGCGTCCGTCCGCCGTCCCCGCAGACTCCGGGTTCGACGTCGACCTTCCTTCCGTGGTGGAGCCGGACCTCACCGGCAACCACCCGGATGACCTGGATGTCCCCGACTTCCTGAAGTAGGCCCCGGCTTGTTCCATTGGCGCGCCGACATCCTGCCCGGGGTGTCGGCCGCATTCACGAACACGGACGCGGGCAACCTGGCGCTGCATGTCGGGGACGATCCTGCCCTGGTGCAGCAGCGCCGTGCCGGGCTTGAACGGTCCATGGGCGTGGCGCCGGCCGGACTCCGCTTCATGAACCAGGTCCACGGCACGGCCGTGGCCCTCATGGAGCCGGGTACGGCAACGCCTGAGGCGGACGCCATGGTCTCCCGCGGAGTCCCGCTGGCTGTGATGGTGGCGGACTGCATCCCCGTGCTGCTTGCGGCCGAATCCGCGGACGGTCCCGTCCTCGCTGCCGTCCACGCGGGCCGGCCGGGAATCGCCAACGGGGTCATCCCGGCAGCGGTGGAGACCATGAAGTCCCTGGGCGCGGGCGCTGTCCGGGCCTGGCTGGGTCCCTCCATCTGCGGACGCTGCTACGAGGTTCCCGCCGCACTCCAGGATGAGGTGGCGGCAGAAGTGCCCGCCACCCGCAGCACCACGTCCTGGGGCACCCCCGGACTGGACCTGCCGGCCGGGGCGCGCAGCCAGCTGGAGCAGGCAGGCGTGGAGGTGGCGTATACCGGAGCATGCACGTTGGAGACAGAGTCGCTCTTCTCCTACCGTCGCAACCGGAACACCGGCAGGTTCGCGGGACTGGTGTGGTGCCATGACTGACGCGCCGGAGGCTGGGGATTCCCGCACTGCCGAGCTGGCCGGGCGGCTGGTCGTGGTCCGGCGGCGCATCGAGGCAGCCGCAGCGGCCGCAGGCCGGGAGGACCGCCTGCCCACGCTGATCGTGGTCACCAAATTCCACCCGGCGGCGGACATCCGCCGGCTTGCAGCGCTGGGCGTAACCGATGTCGGCGAGAACAGGGACCAGGAGGCCGCCGCCAAGGCCGCGGAACTGGCAGAATGCGGGCTCACTTGGCACTTTGTGGGCCAGCTGCAGACCAAGAAAGCCAAATCGGTGGCACGCTATGCCGCCGCGGTCCACTCCGTGGACCGGCCCCAGCTGGCGGAGGCCCTCGCTAAAGCCGTTTCCGCGGCACGGGCCAGCACGGGCCGGGCTCCGCTGGATTGCTTCATCCAGGTCAGTCTCGAGGACGACGCCGGTGCGCACCGCGGCGGTGCCGTACCCGCCGACGTTCCCCGGCTGGCAGAACAGATCGCGGCGTCCGACGGCCTGCGCCTCGCGGGCGTGATGGCGGTGGCCCCGCTCGGCGCCGGGCCAGAGCCTGCCTTCGAGAAGCTCGCCGGCGTTTCGGCGCAGCTGGTGGCGGAGCACCCGGCGGCCACGGGCATCTCGGCAGGCATGAGCCAGGACCTGGAGGCAGCCATCAAGTTCGGGGCGACACACCTGCGGATCGGTTCCGATATTCTCGGATCACGTCCCGCGGTGGGGTAGCGTCGGTCCTGTTGGAAGTGATGGGCGGGGGACCCCAATGCTGTCGAGTCATTGGACGGCCCGCGTACGGGACACGAATAGGAGTCGACCATGGCCGGCGCTCTGCGCAAGACAATGATCTATCTTGGGCTCGCCGACGGCGATGAGCATTACGAGTCCGAGCAACAGACCGCACGTAAGGATGAGGACGAAACGATGGAAGTTGACCGCGAGGAGCGCCGTGCACCCGCACCCGTCCGCGAGGTCAGCCGCGAAGCGTCCTACACCCCTGAAGAGGAATACCGCGCCCCAGTGACTCCCATCAAGCGAGCGGCTTCGAGCCGCGAAGAGACCGGCGGCCTGCGCCAGATCACCACCATCCACCCGCGCTCCTACAATGACGCCAAACTCATCGGCGAGAGCTTCCGGGACGGCATTCCGGTGATCATGAACGTCACCGACATGGGTGAAGCGGATGCGAAGCGCCTGGTGGACTTCTCCGCGGGACTCGTGTTCGGGCTGCGGGGAAGCATCGAACGGGTGACCAACAAGGTATTCCTGCTGTCGCCGTCGTACGTCGAAGTCATCGGCGACGACAAGAAGGCCAGCGACAACACGGCCAGTTTTTTCAACCAGAGCTGACCATCAGGCAGGATCCGGATGCCAGGCAGGGACACCTGTCTGGCATCTGTGCTGAAATAGACGGGAAGCATCGGCAGCAAACTGCCGTACCCACAATGGACATGGAGATATGAATTAAGTCATGGGAATTGTTTTCGGACTTGTCTATCTCGCGCTCCTGCTGTTTTTTGTGGCCCTCATCATCCGCCTGGTCTACGACTGGGTCCAGATGTTCGCCCGGGAGTGGCGGCCGCGCGGGGCTGCCCTGGTGGCCGCGCACGCCGTGTACACCATCACCGATCCGCCCCTGAAAGTCCTGCGCCGGCTGATTCCGCCCCTCCGCCTGGGCGGCATCTCACTGGATCTGGGATTCCTGATCCTCTTCATTGCCGTAAGCATCGCCATGGGAATCACGCGGGGACTCGCCTGATTCACCAAAAGAACCAGCAGCGCAGCCTGGACCCGCGGGAACAGTTACTGTGAAGCGTAGAAACTCGCGTTTGACACTGCAGTGTTGAATTAGAGTAAGCAGACCAAATTTAGGTACCGTAGTTTCGACGGCCGGAAGGCCTACTGACTAACCAGACCAGTGAGGTGACCAGATGGCTTTGACGCCAGAAGACGTTGTCAATAAGCGCTTTCAGCCGACCAAGTTCCGTGAGGGCTACGACCAGGATGAAGTTGACGACTTCCTGGACGAGATCGTCGTGGAGCTCCGCCGCCTGAACCAGGAGAACGACGAGCTCCGCAAGAAGCTCGCCGAAGCCGGTTCCAGCGTTCCTGCCAGCGCCGCAGCCGCCCCCGTGGTGGAGAAGGTCCCCGCGCCCGTCAAGTCCGACAAAGACGAGGCACGCGAAAAGGCCGAGGCAGAAGCCAAGGCCGCCGAAGCTGCCAAGAAGAAGGAAGCCCAGGCTCCCGCTCCGGTTGCTGCCGCCCCCGCTCCCGCCGGCCAGGCCGCCGTCGCCACGCCGTCCGCCGAATCTGCCGCAGGCCTGCTGGCCATGGCACAGCAGATGCACGACCGCCACGTTGCCGACGGCCAGGCGCAGAAGGACAAGATCATCGCCGAGGCGCAGATCGAAGCCAGCAGCCTCGTCAACGACGCCCAGGAAAAGTCCCGCAAGATCCTCGGTGCACTCGAGCAGCAGCGGTCCGTCCTGGAGCGCAAGGTGGAGCAGCTCCGCGGCTTCGAGCGCGATTACCGCTCACGCCTGAAGGCCTACATCGAAGGCCAGCTCCGCGACCTCGACGCCCGCGGGTCAGTGGCTACGCCGGAAGTAAGCGAAGCCAACTAGTCCGTCAAGCACGTATTCTGAAAGCCGGTGGCTGAGGATTCCTCGGCCGCCGGCTTTCGGCATTGACACCTGTTTTACGAATGAAAGCACCATGACTGACGAACTCGCTGCAGACGCTGCACGCCCTGTCCCGCCCTCACCGCGCCCCCGCCGGGCCGTGCTGCTGTCCCTCTTCGCCGGGTTCGCGGTCTTTGCCTATGTTTTGGACCAGCTGACCAAGCTGTGGGTCACCTCCACCATGGTGGAAGGGGAACGGATCCCGGTCTTCCCGCCGCTGCTCCACTGGTACTTCATCCGCAACTCCGGCGCGGCGTTCTCCATCGGCGAGAACGTCACCTGGGTGTTCTCCATCATCATGGCCGTGGTGGCCGTCGCCATCGTCTTCCAGATCCGGAAGTTGGGCTCAAAATGGTGGGCCCTGGCCCTGGGCCTGCTCCTGGGCGGGGCGCTGGGCAACCTTACCGACCGGCTGTTCCGGGAGCCGTCCTTCGGCATGGGGCACGTGGTCGACTTCATCCAGCTTCCCAACTTCGCCATCTTCAACATCGCCGACTCCGCCGTTGTATCCGCCGTCGCCATCATCTGCATCCTGACCCTGCGCGGGGTGGCACTGGACGGCACCCGCGTAGCCGCGGAGCGCAAGGAGAAGTCCGGCGATGCCTGAGCGGTACGTCGTTGCCGAGGAATACGCCGGCTCCCGGGCCGACGCCGGGCTGGCAGGAATCCTGGGCGTCTCCCGCTCCGTCGCGGCGACCCTGATAGCGGAAGGCCATGTGGTGAGCCGGGGCAAGGCCCTGGGCAAATCGGCAAAGCTGGCAGCGGGGGACGTCCTGGACGTCAGCATCCCGGAACGGCGGGACCCGCTTGAAGTCGTGGAGGAAGTTGTGGAAGGCCTGAAGATCCTGCTTGACGACGAGGATTTCGTCGTCGTGGACAAACCCGTGGGCGTTGCCGCCCACCCGTCGCCGGGCTGGGTGGGACCCACCGTGGTGGGCGGCCTCGCAGGCGCCGGATACCGCATCTCCACCTCCGGCTCGCCGGAACGCGCCGGCATCGTGCACCGGCTCGACGTCGGAACATCCGGGGTCATGGTGGTGGCCAAGACCGAACGGGCCTACACGGCCTTGAAGCGTGCCTTCAAGGAACGGACCGTGGACAAGGTGTACCACGCCGTGGTGCAGGGCCTGCCCGACCCCCTGACCGGCACCATCGACGCCCCCATCGGCCGGCACCCCGGCCACGACTGGCGGTTCGCCGTGATCGAGGACGGCCGGGAGTCCGTGACGCATTACGAGGTGATCGAGGCGTTCGGCAAGGCCAGCCTGGTGGAAATCCACCTCGAAACGGGCCGGACCCACCAGATCCGCGTGCACTTTTCCGCGCTGCGGCACCCCTGTGCCGGGGACCTGACGTACGGCGCCGATCCCAGCTCGCCGCCACCCTGGGCCTGACCAGGCAGTGGCTGCACGCCCGCGAACTTGCCTTCGACCACCCGGGCACGGGGGAGCGGATCAGGGTCACCAGCGACTATCCGCAGGACCTCGCATACGCCCTTGAGGTCCTGGGCTCCGGGCGGGCCTGACACTGGCGGGCATGACACGGGCGGCCGGAGGCCAGCGCTTAGAATAGTGCGGTGACTTCCAGCAATGATTCGTTTGTCCACCTGCACACCCACACCGAATATTCCATGCTGGATGGAGCGGCCCGCCTGGGGGAGCTGTTCGATGAAACCGAACGCCTGGGCATGCCCGCGCTGGCCACCACCGACCACGGCTACCTGTTTGGCGCCTTCGACTTCTGGCAGAAGGCCCAGGCCAAGGGCATCAAGCCCATCATCGGCGTTGAAGCCTATGTGACTCCCGGTACGGCCCGCACGGACAAGGAGCGCGTCCGCTGGGGGGACGAGTCCCAGCGCAAGGACGACGTCTCCGGCGGTGGTTCCTACACCCACATGACCCTGCTCAGCTATAACAACGTGGGCATGCGGAACCTTTTCCGGGCCTCGTCCATCGCGTCGCTGGACTCGGTCTTCGGCAAGTGGCCGCGCCTGGACCGCGAGCTGCTCAACACCTACTCCGAGGGCCTCATCGCCACCACCGGCTGCCGTCCGGGGAAGTGCAGACCAGGCTGCGGCTGGGCCAGTACCGCGAAGCGCTGGAGGCGGCCGCCGAGTTCCGGGACATCTTCGGCGCCGAAAACTACTTCTGCGAACTGATGGACCACGGCCTGGATATCGAACGCCGGGTCACCGGGGACCTGCTGCGGCTCGCCAAGGAACTCAACCTTCCCCTGGTGGCCACCAACGACCTCCACTACACGCACGAGCACGACGCCAAAGCCCACGAGGCGCTGCTGGCCATCCAGTCCGGTTCCACCCTGCTGGAACGACCTATGACAACGGCGGTTCGCGCTTCGCCTTCTCCGGCAGCGGCTACTACCTGAAGTCCCCGCAGGAGATGCGCGAACTCTTCCGCGACCACCCGGAAGCCTGCGACAACACCCTCCTGATCGCCGAACGCTGCGAGGTGTCCTTCAACACGGACGCCAACTACATGCCCCGGTTCCCCTGCCCGCCCGGCGAGGACGAGACCTCCTGGCTGGTCAAGGAAGTCGACAAGGGCCTGCAGTACCGCTACCCGAAAGGCGTGCCGGATGAGGTCCGCAAGCAGGCCGACTACGAGCTGGGCGTCATCACCTCCATGGGCTTCCCGGGCTACTTCCTGGTGGTGGCCGACTTCATCAACTGGGCCAAGAACAACGGCATCCGGGTAGGTCCGGGCCGTGGTTCCGGCGCCGGTTCCATGGTGGCCTACGCCATGCGCATCACCGACCTCGACCCCCTGCGTCACGGCCTGATCTTCGAACGCTTCCTCAACCCCGACCGTGTCTCCATGCCCGACTTCGACGTCGACTTCGATGACCGGCGGCGGCCCGAGGTCATCGACTACGTGACCAAGAAGTACGGCGACGAGCGCGTGGCGATGATCGTCACGTACGGCACCATCAAGACCAAGCAGGCGCTCAAGGACTCCTCCCGCGTCCTGGGTTACCCCTTCAGCATGGGCGAACAGCTCACCAAGGCGCTGCCGCCCGCCGTCATGGCCAAGGACATTCCGCTCGCCGACATCCAGAACCCGGAAGCGAAGCGCTACAGCGAGGCAGGCGACTTCCGCCAGCTGATCGCCACGGATCCCGAAGCCGCGAAGGTGTTTGAAACCGCGCTCGGCATCGAAGCTGAAGCGCCAGTGGGGCGTCCATGCCGCCGGCGTGATCATGTCCTCCGACCCGATCATCGACGTCATCCCGATCATGCGCCGGTTCCAGGACGGACAGGTGATCACCCAGTTCGACTACCCCACGTCCGAGGGACTGGGCCTGATCAAGATGGACTTCCTGGGCCTGCGGAACCTGACGATCATTTCCGACGCCCTCGAGAACATCAAGATGAACCGCGGCATCGACCTGGACCTCGAAAACCTCGAGCTGGACGACGCCGCCTCCTACGAGCTGCTGGCCCGCGGCGACACCCTGGGCGTGTTCCAGCTCGACGGCGGCCCCATGCGGTCCCTGCTCAAGCTCATGAAGCCTGACAACTTCGAGGACATCTCCGCCGTGCTGGCCCTGTACCGGCCCGGTCCCATGGGCGCCAACGCCCACACCGACTACGCGCTGCGCAAGAACGGCATCCAGGAAGTCATCCCGATCCACCCGGAACTCGAGGAACCGCTGGCCGAGATCCTGGGCGGAACCTACGGCCTGATCGTGTACCAGGAGCAGGTTATGGCGGTGGCGCAGAAGCTGGCCGGCTACACCCTGGGCCAGGCCGACATCCTGCGCCGTGCCATGGGCAAGAAGAAGAAGTCCGAACTGGACAAGCAGTTCGCCGGCTTCTCCCAGGGCATGCAGGACAACGGCTACTCGATGGAGGCCGTCAAGACCCTGTGGGACATCCTGCTGCCATTCTCCGACTACGCCTTCAACAAGGCCCACTCGGCCGCTTACGGCGTGATCTCGTACTGGACCGCGTACCTCAAGGCGCACTATGCGCCCGAGTACATGGCCGCGCTGCTCACCTCTGTGGGTGACGACAAGGACAAGTCCGCCATCTACCTCAACGAGTGCCGGCGCATGGGCATCACGGTGCTTCCGCCGGACGTCAACGAATCCGCCCTGAACTTCACCCCGGTGGGGAACGACATCCGCTTCGGCATGGGGGCCATCCGGAACGTCGGCGTCAACGCGGTGGAGGCCATGGTGGCGGCCCGCGAAAGCGAGGGCGCCTACACGTCCTTCAAGGACTACCTGATGAAGGTTCCGGCGGTGGTCTGCAACAAGCGCACCATCGAATCGCTGATCAAGTCAGGCGCCTTCGATTCACTGGGGCACACCCGACGCGCCCTGGCCATGGTCCACGAAGAGGCCATCGATTCGGTCATCACCCTGAAGCGGAACGAGGCGATCGGCCAGTTCGACCTCTTTGCCGGGATCGGGGAGGCCGAGTCGGAGTCGTCCCTCAGCATCGAAATCCCGGACCTGCCGGAGTGGGAGAAGAAGGACAAGCTGTCCTTCGAACGGGACATGCTGGGCCTGTACGTCTCGGACCACCCGCTGCAGGGCCTCGAAGGGCTCCTCAGCCAGCACGCGGAGATGAGCATCACCTCGGTGCTGGGGGAGGACGGGCCGCAGGACGGCGCCATCATCACCATCGCCGGGATGATCACGTCCCTGAGCCGCCGGATCGCCAAGGCCAGCGGCAACGCCTACGCCCGGGCCGAGGTTGAGGACCTGGGCGGTTCCATGGAAGTGATGTTCTTCGGCCAGGTCTACGGTCCCATCGCATCGGTGCTGGCCGAGGACCTGATCGTGGTGGTCAAGGGCCGGCTGCAGAAGCGCGACGACGGCGCCGTCACGCTGAACTGCATGGAGCTTTCGGTCCCTGACCTGAGCGAGGGCATGAACGGTCCCCTGGTGATCACCATGCCCACGCACAAGGCCACGGAGGCAGTGGTCACCGAACTGGGCGACGTGCTGCGCACCCACCGGGGCAACTCCGAAGTCCGCCTGCACCTGCAGGGCGATACCCGCACGGAGGTCATGGCCCTGCCCGTGCACCTGCGGGTGAACCCCAGCCCGTCCCTGTTCGGCGACCTGAAAGTCCTGCTCGGCCCGGCCTGCCTGGACGCCTGACGAAACCGCGGACGACGGCGGGCCGCACGTCCCGCCGTCGTCCGCGGCCCGCGGCGGGAAGCGTCAGATCTCGTAGTCAAGGGGCATCGGCTGCCCGTAAGCGCCGCCGTGGTACAGCAAAGGCGACCCTTCGCCGCCCACCTGGCCATCAACCACCTGGACCACCACCACGGCGTTGTTCTCGAAGGAGAGCCGCATCTGCACCTCGCCGATCAGCCAGCCGGCAACGTCCTTCAGGATGGGCACGCCGTGCGGCCCGATCTCCCAGTGGTTGCCTTCGAAGCGGTTGCCAGGGCTGGCAAAGCGGGCGGCCAGCTCCTGGTTCTCCAGCCCCAGCATGTGGACACCCAGGTACTGCGTGTTGGCCACCGCCGGCCAGGACCTGGAGCTGCGGGCCATGTTGAATGTGAACCGGGGCGGCCTGGCTGACAGCGACGCCACCGACGTCGCAGTGAACCCGTAGGGCTCGTCCTGGTAGTTCACCGTGATGATGGCAACCCCGGCGGCATGGCGCCGGAACATTTCCCGGAACGTCTGCTCGAAGGGCGCGCTGTTGTCGGCCACCGAAAACTCCTGACATGGATGGGTGCTTCCCTCCAAGGGTATTGTCCGCAGGCTCCACGGGGGAATCGCCGGACCTGTTCTGCGCGCCGCGCCGCCGGAACGTTTGTTAAGGTTTGTTGCATGGTCAAACTTTCCCGCCGGACGTCGTCGCGGCTGCCCTTGACCCTGCTGGCGGTCCCGGCGGCGGCGGGCGTCCCCGCGGGCATCCTGTGGTGGCTGCTCGCTCCCGGCGGCCTGAACCTGATCACCAGGGATCCCGGCCTCGCGGCCGGGACCAACCCGGCGGTCTGGCTGCCACGCGACCTGACCCTTGCCGCCATCATGGTTGTTGCCGGCTGCGTGCTGGGCGTCTTCCTCGCAGACAAGAAGCGCGCCAACCCGCAGGCGGCACTGCTGCTGGGGCTCGGCGGCGCCCTTGCCGGCAGCCTCCTGGCCTGGCAGGCCGGCATGTTGTCCGCCATGCTGTGGGGTCCGGCAGTGGACGCCTCCGCCAACGCAAGCATCGCCTTCTCGCTCCGGGCGCTGCCGGTGCTGCTGCTGTGGCCGGCGGCCGCGGCAATTTCCGTCTTCGTGCTGGAACTGCAGGATCTGCTGGGAAAGAAACCTGGCAGTGGCGCCGACGCGGCCGCTCCCGCCCCGGGCCGTACAGCACCGTAACGGTCGCACGAAAGCGCCCGCCGGCAGCGGCACCCGTCCGCCCCGGCCCGTAAAATGAACGGGTCCCGTAAAATGGTCCGGTGACCATTTCTTCGGAGTTTCCCGCCCCCGCCACTGCCGCTGTGAACTTTCGCACCATTGACGTCCGCGGACAAAACCTGGCCCTGGCGGGCCTGCGCGCTGCCGTGCCCCGGGCCAAGGGCCAGACTGTTGCAGATGCCGAAGAAAAGGTCCTGCAGATCATTGCCGCTGTCCGGGAGCGCGGCTTCGACGCCCTCGGCGAGCTGGCGCTCCGCTTCGATGGCGTCCGCCAGGAGCACCCCCTGGTTCCGCAGGAAGCCCTCGCCGCAGCACTGGAACAGCTGGACCCGGCGGTGCGCGCAGCCCTCGAGGAATCCATCAGCCGAGCACGCAGGTTCGCGGACGGGCAGCGCCCGCGCAACGTTGACGTGGAACTCGGTGACGGCGCCGTGGTCAGCCAGAACTGGGTACCCGTGGCGCGGGTTGGGCTGTACGTGCCCGGCGGCCTGGCCGTCTACCCGTCCTCGGTGATCATGAACGTGGTTCCGGCGCTTGCCGCCGGGGTGGAGTCCATTGCCCTCGCGTCACCCCCGCAGAAGGAATTCGGCGGCCTGCCCCACCCCACGATCCTTGCTGCGGCAGCGCTGCTCGGCATCACCGAGGTTTACGCGATCGGCGGGGCCCAGGCCATCGCGGCCTTCGCCTACGGCATCGCGGAAACGCCCGCCGGTCCCGCACTGGAACCGGTGGATGTGGTGACGGGACCGGGCAATATTTTCGTCGCCACTGCCAAACGCCTGGTCAAAGGCGTGGTCGGAATCGACTCCGAGGCCGGCACCACGGAGATTGCCATCCTGGCTGATTCCTCCGCCCAGCCCGCCCTCGTTGCCGCGGACCTGATCAGCCAGGCCGAACACGACCCCCAGGCCGCCTCTGTGCTCATCACCGATTCGGAGGACCTCGCCTCCGCAGTGCGCGCCGAACTGGACCGGCAGGCGGCGGCCACCAAGCACGCGGACCGGGTGCGCGAGGCCCTCGCCGGCCCCCAGTCCGGCGTCGTCCTGGTGGACGGCCTCGACCAGGGCGTTGCCGCCTGCGACGCCTACGCCGCCGAACACCTGGAGATCATGACCCGCGACGCGTCCGCTGTCGCCGCCCGGATCCGCAACGCCGGTGCCATCTTCGTGGGGGACTACAGCCCGGTCAGCCTGGGAGACTACTGCGCCGGCTCCAACCACGTGCTTCCCACCAGCGGCACCGCTGCGTTCTCGTCCGGCCTTAACGTGACCACGTTCCTGCGCGCCATCCAAGTGGTCAACTACAGCCGGGATGCGCTCAAGGAAGTCAGCAGCCACATCGTGAATCTCTCCCGCGCGGAGGATCTTCCGGCTCACGGAGACGCCGTCACTGCCCGTTTCGCGGAGGACTGAGCACTACATCTAGTAATTACAGGCTTGTTATTACGCTACATGTGCCCGTAAACTGGAAGACGCTACAGCGCGGATCTTCCGCGCGCTCATTGGGAAATTCCCGGCAGCGGGACAATGCGAGGGAGGGACACCGTGTACTGTCCGTTCTGCCGCAATCCCGACTCCCGCGTGGTGGACAGCCGCATGGCGGACGACGGCTCGGCCATCCGGCGGCGCCGGCAATGCCCCGAGTGCGGCCGCCGGTTCACCACCGTGGAAACCACCAGCCTTTCCGTCATCAAGCGTTCCGGCGTCGGCGAGCCCTTCAGCCGCAGCAAGGTGATCAACGGCGTGCGCAAGGCCTGCCAGGGCCGGCCAGTCAGCGAGGACGACCTCGCACTGCTTGCCCAGGAAGTCGAGGAGCAGATCCGCGCCTCCGGCGCAGCGGAGATCGACGCGCACGAGGTCGGCCTCGTCATCCTTGGCCCGCTGCAGAAGCTGGACAAGGTGGCATACCTGCGCTTCGCCAGCGTCTACCAGGCCTTCGAATCCCTCGAGGATTTCGAGACTGCCATCTCCCTGCTGCGCCACGAGGCCGAGCAGGACGCCAAGGGCACGCCGGCGAAGAACGCCAAGGGTACTGAGAAAAGCCCCCTCTAATCTCCGGTGGCCGCAGCGGAGGGGAAGCCGCAGCCGCCACCGGCACATAAGACAGGACGCCCCTTCCGGTACCGGAAGGGGCGTCCTGTCTTAACCGTCTACTTTGCCAGCTTGTGCTTCAGGGCGATCTCGATGGCGGCGCCCACGATGCCTGCCTCGTTCCGAAGGACTGCGGGAACAATCGGGGTGCGCAGCTTCAGCTTGGGCAGGTACTCGTCGGCGCGCTTGGAGATGCCGCCGCCCACGATGAACAGTTCGGGGGAGAACAGGAACTCCACGTGGGAGAAGTAGCGCTGCAGGAGCACGCTGTACTCGTCCCAGGACAGGCCATCCCGCTCACGTGCCACCGCGGAGGCCTTGGTCTCGGCGTCGAAGCCGTCGATTTCCAGGTGGCCCAGTTCGGCATTGGGGACAAGCTTGCCGTCGAAGATGAAGGCTGAGCCGATGCCCGTGCCGAGGGTGATCACCAGGACGGTGCCGCCGACGCCAGCGCCGGCCCCGTAGCGGGCCTCTGCCAGGCCGGCGGCGTCGGCGTCGTTAATGACCTCGACCGGCCGGTTCAGGCGTGCGGTGAGCATGGCGTCGATATCGGTGTCCAGCCAGCTCTTGTCGACGTTGGCCGCGGAGTGCACCACGCCGTGCTGGATGATGCCCGGAAAGGTGACGCCGACCGGGGAACCGGCGGCGGGCGCCTCGGGGCGGGCCGACAGTTCGGCAACCACCAGGGCCACGGCCTCCGTCACGGCCTCGGGGGTGGCAGGCTGCGGCGTGGGCACCCGGAACCGTTCACCCACCAGCTTGCCCTTCTTGAGGTCGACAATGCCGCCCTTGATTCCCGTGCCTCCGATGTCGATGCCGATCAGCGGGGCGTTCTTGTGCGACTTCTCGTCCTTCTTGGCCAAAATGGGTTTCCGTTCGTGGCAGGTGCGGGCAGGAAAGGGGCGGCCGGTGGCCGGCCCCGGAATTAATGTCCGGCCAGGGGCCGGTGGTTCAGTTCATCAGGGGTGTGGGCGCGCCAGGCATAAGCGCGGCACTCAGGGCAGGGTGAGGATCTCGGCGCCGGATTCGGTGACCAGCAGCGTGTGCTCGAACTGGGCCGTGCGCTTGCGGTCCTTGGTGACAACCGTCCAGTCGTCCGCCCACATGTCCCACTCCACGGTGCCCAGCGTGAGCATCGGCTCGATGGTGAACACCATGCCGGCCTCGATCACGGTGCTGTAGGCCGGGGCTGCGTCGTAGTGGGGAATGATCAGTCCGGTGTGGAACGCTTCGCCCACGCCGTGGCCGGTGAAATCGCGGACCACGCCGTAGCCGAACCGCTTGGCATAGGACTGGATGGCCCTGCCGATGACGTTGATCTCGCGGCCGGGGGCTACTGCCTTGATGGCCCGGTTCAGCGACTCCTGCGTGCGTTCCACCAGCAGGCGGGACTCCTCGTCCACATCGCCCACCAGGAAGGTGTGGTTGGTGTCGCCGTGGACGCCGTTGATGTAGGCAGTGATGTCGATGTTGAGGATATCGCCGTCCTGGACCACCGTGCTGTCCGGGATGCCATGGCAGATGACCTCATTCAGCGAGGAGCACAGCGACTTCGGAAATCCGCGGTAGCCAAGGGTGGAGGGGTAGGCCTGGTGGTCCAGGAGGAACTCGTGGCCCACCTTGTCCAGCTGGTCCGTGGTCACGCCGGGCTGGATGTGCTTGCCCACCTCAACGATGGCCTGCGCCGCGATTTTTCCGGCGATCCGGATCTTCTCGATTGTCTCGGCCGACTTCACCTCGGACCCCGTGAATTTGGCGGGGGCGGGCCTGCCGACATACTCCGGACGGGGGATGGACGCCGGGACGGGACGCTGCGGGCCTACGGTACCGGGGGTGAGGGTGCCGATGGGTGCAGTGGAGGCAAGGGAAGGCATAGATTGATCATATAAGGCACCACAGAACGCCTAACAACCGGGAGCCGTGGCGGGCGCGCGTATGCATTTGTGTTACGCGGGTCACGCCGCAGCTTCCCTGCCTGCCGGAACGGGAGCAACGATGACTGAGTACTGGTACAACATCAAAACCCACGAGGTGGAAGAGGACCGGCTCTCTGACTGGAGCCAGCTGATCGGGCCCTACCGGACGCGGGAAGAGGCCGAACACGCCCTTGAGAAGGTCCGGGCCCGCAACGAGGCATGGGAAAAGGACGACGACGACTGACGGCAGGCCCGCCCTGCCCGCCTGTCGCGCGGGCTGGGTGGGTCCGGGTCAGAAAGTGTGCTCCGGGCCGGGGAACTGCCCGGACCGAACGTCCTCGCCATAGGCCGTCGCGGCGTCGAGGAGGGTGCTGCGAAGGTCGGCGTACTGCTTGACGAACTTGGCCATCCTGCCGCCCCGCAGGCCGGCCATGTCCTGCCAGACGAGGACCTGGCCCGTTGTTTCCTTGCCTGCTCCGATGCCCACAGTGGGGACGCTGACAGCTGCATCCACGGCAGCCGCCGTCTGGGCCGGCACCATTTCCATGAGCACGCAGAACGCACCGGCGTCGGCGAGGGCGACGGCGTCGTCGATCAGGCGCTGGGCGTCGTCGCCCCGGCCCTGCACCCGGTACCCGCCCAGGGCGTGCTCGCTCTGCGGGGTGAAGCCGATGTGGGCCATGACGGGAATGCCCGCCTGCACCATGGCCCGGACGGTGGGGGCGTAGTACTTGCCGCCCTCGATCTTGACTGCGTGGGCCAGGCCTTCCTTGAGGAACCGGACCCCGGCGGCCACGGCCTGCTCCGCGGAAACCTCGTAGCTGCCGAACGGCAGGTCTGCCACCACCAGTGCGCGCTTCGCGGACCTGGCCACGGCACGGCACAGCGGAAGCAGTTCGTCCACTGTGACAGGCAGGCTGGTCTCGTTGCCGAACACGTTATTGGACGCCGAATCGCCCACCAGGAGGACCTCGATGCCGGCTGCGTCGAAGATTTCGGCCGTGTACTGCTCATAGGCGGTCAGCATGGCGAATTTGGAACCGTCGCGCTTGGCCTGCTGCAGGTGGTGGATGCGTACCTTGCCCGGTTTGGATGCCGGCGACGGCGCAGGCCCGTTGCCGTAAGGTGCGGGGACTTCGGCGGACGCGCTGGAGTTCGAGCTGTTGCTTGAGGCCATGGCATGAGCGTAGTGCGGTACCTGCCGTCCTAGCTACACTGCCGGGCCCCACGCGGGGTGATAAGGGTCATATACGGCAGGCGCGCACGTGCTGTCCGGGGCGCGCAAAGCCCGACGGCGGCCCTCTCCCGGGGACCGCCGGGTGTTAACGCTGTGTTACGCGCGCCGCAGGCGCCAGCATTGGCGCCGAATGCTTAGTACAGTGTTTGTGAACTGCTGCCGGCTTCCCCCAATCACCGCGGACCCCGGAGCATGGACGTTGACCGGAGAAGAGGCCATCATGGACCGCCAGCAAGAGTTTGTCCTGCGCACAATCGAAGAGCGCGACGTACGTTTCGTGCGCCTGTGGTTCACCGACGTCGTGGGTTCGCTCAAGTCTGTTGCCCTGGCGCCGGCCGAGGTCGAAGGCGCCTTCGAGGAGGGGCTGGGCTTCGACGGCTCGGCCATTGAGGGCCTTGCCCGTGTCTTCGAATCGGACATGCTGGCACAGCCTGACCCGTCCACGTTCCAGATCCTGCCGTGGCGCGGCGAGACGGAGCAGACGTCCCGCATGTTCTGCGACATCCTCACCCCCGACGGCGAGCCCTCCGCCGCTGATCCGCGCAACGTCCTGAAGCGGACCCTCGCCAAGGCCGCCGACATGGGCTTCACCTGCTACACCCACCCGGAGATTGAGTTCTACCTGCTCAAGTCCCAGGAACTCGGCCCGGACGGAGCGCCGGTGCCGGTGGACGAGGGCGGCTACTTCGACCACGTCCCGGGCGGCGTCGCCCAGGACTTCCGCCGCACCGCCGTCACCATGCTGGAATCGGTCGGCATCTCCGTGGAGTTCAGCCACCACGAGGGCGGGCCCGGCCAGAACGAGATCGACCTCCGCTACGCGGATGCACTGCAGACAGCGGACAACATCATGACCTTCCGCACGGTCATCAAGGAAGTGGCCCTGCAGCAGGGCACCTATGCCACCTTCATGCCCAAACCGTTCACCGCTCACCCCGGCTCCGGCATGCACACGCACTTCTCCCTGTTCGAAGGGGACACCAACGCGTTCTACGAGGCCGGCGCGGAATTCCAGCTGTCCAAGACCGCCCGCCAGTTCATCGCCGGCATCCTCAAGCACGCCCCGGAATTCACCGCCGTCACCAACCAGTTCGTGAACTCCTACAAGCGCCTCTGGGGCGGCGGCGAGGCTCCCAGCTACCTGAGCTGGGGCCACAACAACCGCTCGGCCCTGGTCCGCGTGCCGCTGTACAAGCCGGGCAAGGGCCAGTCCGCCCGGATCGAATACCGCGGCATCGACTCGGCCGCGAACCCGTACCTTGCCTATGCGGTGCTGCTCGGTGCCGGCTTGAAGGGCATTGAGGAAGGCTACGACCTTCCGGCCGCCGCCGAAGACGATGTCTGGTCGCTGAGCTCGGCCGAACGCCGCGCCATGGGGCACGACCCCCTGCCGGCCAGCCTGCACGACGCCATCCGCTCCATGGAGGACTCCGAGCTGATGCCGCAGATCCTGGGCGAGCAGGTGTTCGAGCACTTCCTGCGCAACAAGCGCGCCGAGTGGCAGGACTACCGGCTGCAGGTCACGCCCTACGAGCTGCAGCGCAACCTCGGCATCCTCTAGGCGGCGGGCGTGAGCCTGGCACGCCGCCTGATCGCGGCCGGTTTCAGCGACCTGGACAAAGGCGAACGGTTCCTGGCTGCCCCGGAGTTGGAGGGCCTGGACCAGGACACGCTGTTCGCCGGGCTGCAGATGGCGGCCAGCCCGGACACCGCCCTGCAGTCCCTGGTCCGGCTGATCGAGAAGCATCCGGACCTCCGGGAACTGGCCGGTGCAGAGCCTGACACCAGCGAGCCGCTGTACCGGGTGCTGGGAGCATCCGAGGCGCTGGGCGAGTTCCTCATCCGGCATCCCGAGCATCTCGACGCCTTCCACGTCAGGGCCAGTCCCGAACCGTTGCCGGGAGATCCGGCGAAACTGCGCGCCACGCTCCTGCAGTCCGTAGGGGCTGATCCGCGCGCCGCCCGACCGGTCGCAGCGGCCACCGGGCCGGATGCCTATGCTGCCCTGCGCACCGCGTACCGCAGGGGAGTGGTGGACCTTGCCGTCAAGGACCTGTGCGCGGCGGACCCGCTCGACTTCCTGCCCTCGGTGGGCGGGGAACTCGCAGACCTTGCCGGTGCCGCCATTGAGGCCGCACTGGCCGTATCGCGCGCAGAAGCCGCCGAACAGTACGGCGCCCCGGACGTGGCGGAGGTCGGGCTGGCCGTCATCGGGATGGGCAAGTGCGGGGCACGCGAGCTGAACTACATATCCGACGTCGACGTCATCTATGTCGTGGACGGCGGCGGCCTGGAGGACGCCCGCGCCAACACCATCGGCACGGCGCTGGCCAGCGGCATCTCCCGCGCCATCTCCTCGGTGGCGCGGGAACCCGGCCTGTGGGAGGTGGACGCCAACCTGCGCCCCGAAGGCAAGTCGGGGCCCCTGGTGCGCACCCTGGCCTCCCATGAGACCTACTACGCCCGCTGGGCGGAGAGCTGGGAGTTCCAGGCGCTCCTGAAGGCCGGACCATCGCCGGGGATGCCGAACTGGGGCGGCGGTACGAGGACGCCGTGGCACCGCTGATCTGGAGTTCGGCGGGCAGAGACGGGTTCGTGGAATCTGTCCAGGCCATGCGGCGGCGGGTCACCGAGCATATTCCTGCCGCGGAGGAACAGCGGCAGATCAAACTGGGCCGCGGCGGACTGCGGGACGTCGAGTTCACCGTCCAGCTGCTGCAGCTCGTCCACGGCAAGGCGGACGAGACCCTCCGACGGCGGGACACCACCTCCGCGATCGCGGCCCTGTCCGCAGGCGGCTACATCGGCAGGTCAGACGCCGCCGCGTTCGACAACGCCTACCGGTACCTGAGGCTGCTGGAACACCGGATCCAGCTGTTCCAGCTGCGCAGGACCCATCTCATGCCCGTCGCCGAACCGGCGCTGCGGGCCCTGGCCAAGGCAGTCCTGGGGCCGTTCTCGAACGAGCGGCCGCATCCCGACGCGCTGCTGGCCGCCTGGCAGAAGACCAAGCGCTCCGTGCGGGAACTGCATGAGCGGATCTTCTACCGGCCCCTGCTGAATACCGCCGCCAGGCTCAGCAGCGAAGATGCAAGGCTCACTCCGGAAGCTGCCCAGGGCCGGCTGGCGGCCCTCGGCTACCGGGATCCGCAGGGCGCCATGCGCCACATCGAGGCCCTGACGGCTGGAGTCAGCCGGCGGGCGGCACTGCAGAAACAGCTGCTTCCGATCCTCCTCGACTGGCTCGCGGAAGGAGTGGACCCCGACGCCGGCCTGCTCGCCTTCCGGCGCGTCAGCGAGGCCCTGGGCACCACGCACTGGTACCTGGGCATGCTCCGGGACTCCAATGCCGCTGCCGAGCGTCTCTGCCACATGCTCTCGAACTCGCGGCTGATCGCCGACCTGCTGGAAGTTTCGCCTGAATCGGTCGCCTGGCTCGGCCACGACAAGGACCTGGTGCCGGTGCCGTTCGAGGCGCAGTGGCAGGAAATCACTTCCAAAATGTCGCGGCACGCCGATCCCGAAAGTGCCATGCGCCTCATCAGGCTGATCCGGCGGCGGGAAATCCTGCGGATCGCCATCGCCGATTCCGCGGGGCTGCTGGACCAGGACCAGGTGGGAGCCGCGCTGGCCGACACTGACAGGGCGGCAGTCCTGGCGCTGCGGGTGGCCGAGGGCATCGTCTCCGCCGGCGGCCCGCTGAAGACGGCCGTGCTGGTCGTGGCGATGGGGCGTCAGGGCGGCCGTGAAATCGGGTACGGTTCGGACGCCGACGTGATGTACGTGCACCGGGCGCTCCCGGGCTACACGGAGGCGGAGGCCCAGGAACAGGCTGCCCGGATCGTCACCAAGGTCTCAAGCCTGCTGACCCAGCCCGTGAAGCCGGCCATTATGGCAGAGCGGGTGCTCCAGATGGACGCCGACCTCCGGCCGGAGGGGAAGAACGGGGCCATGGTGCGGTCCCTGGACTCCTTCGCCGAGTACTATCGCCGCTGGTCGCTCATCTGGGAGGCCCAGGCGCTGCTGCGGGCACGCCCCATGGCGGGCGACGACGAACTGGCGGCGGACTTCCTGGCCCTGATCGACCCCATCCGCTATCCCGAAGCGGTGTCCGACCAGGACGTGCGGGAAGTCCGCAGGATCAAGGCGCGGGTGGAATCCGAACGCCTGCCCCGCGGGGCTGATCCCGCCCGGCACCTCAAGCTTGGCCGCGGCGGCCTCAGCGACGTCGAATGGCTGGTCCAGCTGCTCCAGCTGCAGCACGCCGGCAAGCACCCGGAGCTGCGCACCACCTCCACGGTGCAGGCTATGGAGGCCGCTGCCCGGCTGGGACTCCTCGCACGGGAGGATGCGGACCTCCTGGCGCAGGCGTGGCGGCTGGCCAGCCGGATCAGGTCCGCCAACGTCATCTGGAGCGGCAAGGCATCGGACCTCCTGCCGTCGTCGCGCCGCGACCTGGAAGCCGTGGCACGGTGGTGCGGCTACGAACCCGGCCGCGCGGCCGCACTGGAGGAGGACTACCTGCGGGTCAGCCGCCGTGCCCGGGCCGTGTTTGAACGCGTGTTTTACGGGCAATAACCGGCTTCCGGCTGCTGTCCCTTTGTCCGGGCCCGGTGCTACCTTTGGCCCATGGCTACCCAACTCTTCCTGAACCTGCCCGTCAAGGACCTCCAGCGCTCCGTCGAATTCTTCTCCTCCCTCGGCTTTTCCTTCAATCCGGACTACACGGATGAGAATGCCACCTGCATGATCGTCAATGACAACGCCTGCGTGATGCTCCTGGTGGAGGACTACTTCCGGACCTTTAACTCCAAGGACGTCGCCGGCACTGCGGGGGCGGCGGAAGCCATCATGTCCTACAGCGTGGACAGCAGGGAGGCCGTTGACGAGGCAGTCCGGTCTGCCCTTGCCACCGGCGGCAGCTTGTCGGAGGATCCCCGCGACCTGGGCTTCATGTACAACCACAGCTTCCAGGATCCAGACGGGCACCTCTGGGAGGTCTTTTGGATGGATCCTGCCGGCATGGCCGACCCCGCTGCCGGCAGCACCTCCGGCGCTGTGCCGTCCTGACCGCCCGTGCAGTCCTGAACGGCGGGGCAATCCTGAACGGCGGTGCAGTCCTGAACGGGGAACGGGTCTGGCTCATCCCGCTGCGGGACCTCGACGCCGACGCCCAAGCCATCCAGCTCAACGAGGTAGCGCAGCTGCAGCTCAGCCCGGGCCAGGAACGCTTTGTGGGGGACCCCCTGCGGATGGCCCTGGCCGGCCTGGCCGAGGAATCGCGGCGCCCCTACGTCATTGAGTCGGACGGGCGTGCTGCCGGAGTGCTCACTTTGCAGCGCGGGGCGGCACGCCTTGCCGGCTGGCCGGACGATGACAGTGCCTGGCTCCTCAGGGGATTCCTTGTTGACCGGCGGCTGCAGGGACGTGGGATCGGCCGCCACGCAGCCGCCGCTGCCGTGCTGGCCGCCGCCCGTTTGACGGCGCGGCACCGCACTGGGGAGTCCGGCGTCGTGCTGTCTGTCAACGAAGCCAACCCTGCAGGGCTGGCCGCCTACCGCGTCGCCGGATTCACTGACCACGGCCGGTACGACGGCGGCCCCTCCGGGCCGCAACGGACCATGTTCCGGCGCTTTCCGGATGCCACGATGAGGTAACAGCGGCAGGCCGGCATTGCACTCCCTGGCGGATTGGCCGATTATGTGGATTGGCGGTGTTCTTCAACCTTGTTGGGGGGAAGGCTTGATCAGTCTTCGTCTCGGGGGGCATTCGTCAGGGGGTCCGGCTCCCGGTCTCAGCACGTCAGGGGCCGGGCTCCCACCTTCAGCGAATACAGCGGCGCCAGCGCGCAGGCTCCCGTTCTCTTCGGCGCGGCTAATGCTTGGCCAATGGCTGCTGATGAAGAGAAAGACCCTCCCGTACCTGCTGACGTGGAGGGCAAGATCCCGCGAAAGGTCCATGAACCCGACCCGGACGATCATGGGGTGACGGCCGGCGAACAACACAGCGGCAGCCAGTCCTCCGGCGCAAGCCAGGAACTTTCCCTGAACAGCGAAAGGCCCCGCGGCTTGGGGGAATCGCGGGACCTCTCGGGCTACTTCACTGTTTGGGGGATTGCGAAGTAACCGACACAAAGTTACTGGGCAGTAGGGTGGCCCCGCAAATCGGGGCCAGCTGAAACGCGGGCGGATAGACGAAAGGCGCTACAGGTTTAGGAAAACCCGTAGCCGCCTTTATTCGTACTGGAATCTGCGGACTGTCTGCGGACTATCGCAGCATCACCCGCAGGTCCGGCTAGACGCCGTAGTAGAGCTCGAACTCGTAGGGGTTCGGGCGCAGGGACAGCGGGCGGATCTCGTTTTCGTACTTGTACTCGATCCAGGTGTCGATCAGGTCCTGGGTGAACACGCCACCGGCCTGCAGGAACTCGTTGTCCTCGCGGAGGGCCTCCAGGGCCTCCTCGAGGGTGCCCGGTGCCTTGGGGATGTCCTTGGCTTCTTCGGCGGGGAGCTCGTAGAGGTCCTTGTCGATCGGAGCCGGCGGTTCGATGCGGTTGCGGATGCCGTCAATGCCGGCCATCAGCTGGGCAGCGAAGGCCAGGTACGGGTTGGAGGAGGGGTCCGGTGCGCGGAATTCGATGCGCTTGGCCTTGGGGTTGCTGCCCGTGATGGGGATGCGGATACCGGCGGAGCGGTTGCCCTGCGAGTAGACCATGTTGACCGGGGCCTCGAAGCCCTTGACCAGGCGGCGGTAGGAGTTAACCGTCGGGTTGGTGAAGGCCAGGACGGCGGAGGCGTGCTTCAGCAGGCCGCCAATGTACCAGCGGGCGGTGTCGGACAGGCCTGCGTATCCCTTCTCGTCGTAGAACAGGGGCTGGCCACCGTTCCACAGCGACTGGTGGCAGTGCATGCCGGAGCCGTTGTCACCGAAAACGGGCTTCGGCATGAAGGTCACTGACTTGCCCCAGGCGTCTGCGGTGTTCTTGATGACGTACTTGAACTTCTGCAGGTCATCGGCAGCGTGGGTCAGGGTGGTGAACTTGTAGTTGATTTCAGCCTGGCCGGCGGAGCCGACCTCGTGGTGGCTGCGCTCAACTTCGAGGCCTGCTTCGTCCAGGGCAACGCACATGGCGTCGCGCAGGTCAGCCTGCTTGTCCGTGGGGGAGACCGGGAAGTAACCGCCTTGACGGGGGTCTTGTAGCCCAGGTTGCCGCCCTCTTCCTCGCGGCCCGTGTTCCAGTGGGCTTCCTCGGAGTCGATCTTGTAGAAGCTGCCCTGCGGGGAGGACTGGTACTGGACGTTGTCGAACACGAAGAACTCAGCTTCGGGAGCGAAGAACGCGGTGTCGGCGATGCCGGTGGATGCGAGGTAGGCTTCAGCCTTCTCTGCTACGCCGCGGGGGTCGCGGTGGTACGGGTCACCGGTGCGGGGGTTGACGATGGAGAAGTTCAGGGCGAGGGTCTTCTCCATGCGGAAGGTGTCCAGGAACGCGGTGGTCACGTCCGGGATCAGCTGCATGTCGGACTCTGCGATGCCTTGGAAGCCGCGGATGGAGGAACCGTCGAAGAGCTGGCCGTTGATGAAGAAGTCGGCGTCAACACTCTTGGCGGGGACGTTGAAGTGCTGCTGGACGCCCGGAAGATCGGTGAAGCGGATATCGACGAATTTAATATCTTCGTCCTTGATGAACTTGAGGACTTCGTCCGCAGTCTTGAACATCTATGCTCCTAACGCATATGTAATATCTGGCGTGCAAGCCATCTGATCCAGCGCAATCCGAAAGCAGGGATAACCGAGGGTTTCCCTGCTGTGAGTTCCCTGCCGGGGGATTGCTTGAAACTTCCAACAGCCTATGGACGAGGCATTTCCCGTCCGTGTCCGCATTGTTTCGGGCAGGTTACAGAATGCCCTGATATGGCAACGCTACAGCCCGTCCACACTGTGGTCTAACCCCATCCGCGATGTGGGCGCACGCAGGCCCGCCGGTCGGTAAGCTTGGACAGTGGTAGATCGCAAAGACATTGGTTCCTGGCTCAGCGGACCGGACACGTCAGGTATCTCCAGGTATCCCGGGGAACGGCTGGGACTTCCGGAATCAGGCCCGGGCTCGATTGCGCGGGCAGGGCGGCGCATCCTGGCGATCATGATCGACTGGGGCATCGCGCTGCTGATCAGCAACTTTGCCTTTGGTGGGAATTCCTGGGCCACTTTGGCGGTGTTCGCCGTCGAGCAAACGCTCCTGGTGGGCACCCTCGGCTACAGCATCGGGCACCGCGCCATGGGCCTTGCCGTGGTGAAGCCGGGCGGAGGAGTCCCGGGCCCGCTGGCTGCCCTGGTGCGGGCGGTGCTGCTCTGCCTGGTGATCCCCGCCGTCATCTTCGACCCTGACCAGCGCGGACTGCACGACAAGGCAATGAACACCCTGCTGATCCGCCGGTAAGGCCCACTATGCAGGGCCGCCCGCAGGCGTCTCCTAGACGCGTGCGGACTCCTTCGTAACATCGGGGCTGGCCTCCGCAGGAACACCGCCGAGGTATCCCCGCTTACCCGCCCACCGCTCGAACAGGATGGTGGCGAACGGGAAAACTGCGGAAATACCGGCGAAAAAGGCCACCATGAACGGCCAGCGCTGCAGCCTCCACAAGGCAAGCGCCGCAGCACCGTAGGCCACAAACAGCGCGCCGTGGATCGGCCCGGCCACCTGCACTCCAACCTCGGTGGTACCGGCAATCCACTTGAAATACATGCCGGCCAGCAGGGCGGCCCAACTGATGGCTTCGGCGACGGCGAGGATCCGGAAAGCGCGGATGACCGGGTTCTTCAATGGCATGGTGACGTCCTGTCCGTGGGGGGGCAGTGGAAAAGGGATTTGCAGGTGCAAGAAAAACGCCCCGGTGGCCGGCCGGAACCGGTAACCGGGGCGTTTCCAGACCTAGCGTCCGCGGTTGGGACGCGCCTTGTAGGGGTCGATGCCCTTGGGGATGGGGAGCCTGTTGCCCAGCGACGCGATGCGCTTGGCCACGGCGTTGACTTCGACCTTCGTCAGTTCCTTCTTCAGCTTGCCCATCTTCTTGGCAACCTGGCTGAGCGGCACCTGGCCCTCGCCGCGGCCGCTCTCGATCACGTGCACGGTGACGTTGGGCAGGATCCGCGCAAGGCGCTTCCGCTCTGCATCCAGCAGCGGCTTAACGCGGTGGCTGGGGCCTTCGCTGACCAGGACGACGCCGGGGCGGCCGATGGCGCGGAACACGGCGTCCTGGGTGCGCGGGTTAACGGCAACGGGCTGTTCTTCGGTGATCCAGCCGCGGCGCAGGGTTCCGAGCGCTGCGCCGGAGGCGCCGGGCTGGTTCTCGATCTGGGCGAAGGCGGCGCGCTCTGCACGGCGCGAGAGGATCAGGGTTGCGCCCAGCAAACCAAGCGGGATACCGATGATCAGGCCCGTAATCCAGTTGTCCAGCCAGAAACCCACCAGGAAGCTCACGGCCACGACACCAAGGAACACCAGCAGCATCAGCCACGGCACCATGGGATCGTGCCTGCGGGTCATGGTGAAGACTTCGCGGATCTGCTTGAGCCTGCTGGGCTTCTTGGCCTTGGCTTCTTTCGGCTTGCGCGAGAAGAGGCCGCGCTTCACCGCGCTGGAGCCCGCCGGAGTGGAGTTGCTGGAATCAGGGGATTTCGCCATAGTGCCTCAATTCTACGTGACTTAAGGCCAAGGGCCGGACGCCGAATCATCGGCGTCCGGCCCCTGGGGCACGCTCTGCGATATGAAGTTGCTGTTTCCTCAGGAGTGGGCGGCAAGGACGCTGGCGGCTTCCTGGCGGGTGGTGCCGGAGTCCTGGATGCCGTCGGCGATGTGGGCCAGTTCGGCGGGGATGTCGCGTCCTTTTTTGCGCATGGCGGTGGCCCAGAGCCGGCCGGCGCGGTAGGAGGAACGGACCAGGGGGCCGGACATGACGCCGAGGAAGCCGATTTCCTCGGCTTCGTGCTGGAGGTCCAGGAATTCCTGGGGCTTGACCCAGCGGTCCACAGGCAGGTGCCGTTCGGAGGGGCGAAGGTACT
>NZ_AOFD01000059.1 GCF_000332815.1 Arthrobacter nitrophenolicus | reverse complement strand
CAGCAGCGCGGCGCGGCGGCCCATGAAGTCGCTCCACCGGCCGATCACGGGCCCGGCGGTGGCGCCGGCCAGGAAGAACATGGACTGGACGGAGGCGGCGGCATCTGCACCCTTGCCGAAGCTAGCGGCGATCTGCGGCAGCGCCGGGGTGACCATGCTGGCGTTGAGCTGGAAGGACAGCACGCCCAGCAGCAGCGAGGAGATCAGCAGGGCGGCGCGCCGGCCGGAGAGCCTGGCCGGGTGGTCGGGAAGGACGACGGCGGCAGTTGGGTCCGCGGGCGGTGCGGCTGCCGCGGGCTTGGGGTGTTCACATCAAGCTCCTTTGTTCGAGCAGGTTGGGGGTGGCGACCGTGTCGCGGGGTAAGCGCTCGACTTGTTATACAACCAGGTATGATTTGCGTGTACAACCATGAGCTGCGTTTCTTCTCTAACCGGCCGCTTCGCCGGCACCCCGCGAGAGAGACTCCCCATGAGTAATGCACTTCCTGTCGCCGTGGTCGGCAGCATCAACCTGGACCTGATCGCCACCGCAGAGCGGCTTCCGACCGCGGGCGAAACCATCGGCGGAGCAGTGCTGTCCGAGCAGCCCGGCCGAAGGGCGTCAACCAGGCCGCGGCCGCAGCCCGTCTGGGCGGTTCCGCACGGATGGTGGGCGCGGTGGGTGACGATGCGCAGGGGCGCACGATGCTGGAGGCCCTGGCGGCTGCCGGAGTGGACATCGCCGACGTTGCCGTGCTGCCGGAGCCGACCGGCACCACGCTGATCGTGGTGGACCGCGAGGGCGAGAACCAGATTGTGGTGTGCCCTGGGGCCAACTCGCACCTGTCGCTGGACGGGGTGGAGTTCGGCCCGGAGGAGGCAGTGCTGTGCCAGCTGGAGGTGGGCCTTGACGTAGTGCTGGAGGCTGCGCGGAAGGCGCAGGGGTTCTTTGTGCTGAACGCGGCGCCGGCGATAGACCTGCCGGCGGAACTGCTGGAGCGGTGCGACCTGGTGATCGTCAACGAGAGCGAGTACGCGCTGATCCCCGCACTGGCGGAGGCGAAGCTGGTGGCGGTGACGTAGGGCAAGGACGGCTCGGCGATGTTTGCGCACGGCCGGAAGGTGGCAGAATTGCCGTCCATTGATGTTTCCGTGGCGAACACCGTCGGCGCGGGTGACGCGTTCTGCGCGGCCCTGGTTTTGGCGCTACGGAACGGGCTGGACTACACGCGAGCGCTGGAAGTAGCGAATGCGGTGGGTGCGGATGCCGTGGGCGATCCCTCGTCGCAGCCGGATTTGGCACAGCTGGGCCATTACGTGGAGCGAACCGCTCCCGCTGCGGACGCACTGTGAACGTAGCGCTGCCGGCGACTGTGACGCTGCGGCGGGCCGTGCCGGCGGACTTCCCCGAGGTCCGCCGCATCACGCGCGACGTGTACCTGCAGGCCGGGCATTTCGCGGCCGACCACCCGTACATGAGCGTGCTTGCGGACGTGGAGCACCGGGCCGAGCATGCGGAGGTGTGGGTGGCGGAGGCAGCTGGAAAGGTGGTGGCGGCGGTGACGCTGACGTTCGCCGGACAGCCCTACAGCGAGATCGCGCAGGACGGGGAGCTCGAGTTCCGGATGCTGGCTGTAGACCCCGCGCACCAGGCAGCGGTGTGGGCCGGGCCGTGGTGCGTGAGATCGTGGGCCACGCCCGGCAGCTGCCCGGCATCGTGGCGATCAGCATCACGAGCGCCACGTTCATGGAACGGGCGCACGGCCTGTACCGGTCGCTGGGCTTCCACCGGGCGCCCCAGAGAGACTGGTACGTGCCGGGCGAGGACGTGCTGCTGTGGGTGTTTAGGCTGGGACTGGGATCGTCCGCGGCTGCTTCCACCCTGACTTGAGCCCTTACTCGAGGCACCAGTCTCAGCCCGCTACAACAAATTCAACCCGCCGCACAATGACGGTCGGGCCCCTGGAACCAAAGTAGATCAAGCGCAGCCGGTCAGCGCCGTGTCGAAATAAGCACTGTCATGGCTGTCGTCCAGTCGATCCGTTCCTGTTCCAGCCGCACGTTGCCGCGTGTTGCCAGCTGTTCCACCACGGCAAGCTCCTCCGGCAGAAGGTGCTGCATGGTCCCAACGGCCGGCTTGGGCTCGTGCCCCCACAGGTCTTTGAATTTCTCTAATGTGTCCAGGTCCATCAACGCAGCGCTCAGAGCGATGCCCTGGGCCCGTAACCGGTTCAAAATGCCAAAACCGTGGCTGTCCAGGTCGCCCCAGTACACAACTCCAAGGTCGCGAATCCACGGGATGCGGGCCAACCGGTCCACGGCGTAGCCGGAGCCATGGACCACCACAGCACCCGGTAGAGGTGGCATGGCCAACACGGACTCCAGGTTCTCGAACACGTAGACCACCTCAGGGCTCAGGTCCATGGCGGCTAACTCCGTGACCGGTGCAGCCAGATCCGCCAACCCGCCCGGCGCCAGAGCGGGGTCGAGGAAACGGACGCGGACCAGGTCCGGTTTGTCCGCCAGTCCCAAACCGCTTTCACCGGTTGCTGCTTCATGCAGCCGCGTGACGAGGGGCCTGTACTTCTGGACCCATTTGGTGTCGACTCCGCGGATGGGCAACTGGCGGATGTACAGTCCGGACGCCGGATGGACTCTGAGCCATTCCAGTACCCCAAAGAGCCGAGTGAAGTCTTCGGGAGCCAAGGCGGCGAGTTCCTCGACACTGCGGGCCACCGCGGTCGCAAACCGGTCCGTATGAGGCAGTGGCACCGAGTCGAGCAGTGACGTTGCCCTGGAGAATGCCCGTTGCCAGTGGGTGGTTTTGCCGGCAAATGCCGCGACAGCCACCGGGGTGTCGAGTTGCACACGGTCGGGAATTCTCTGCTGGCCCAGGCTGGCCCAGCGGCGTTCCGTCCACAACACGTCGGCTGTTCCTTCCCATGACTTGGCCCAATCAACGGCAGCGGACACGGAGGCCAATGCCTGTGCTTCGGTGGGCGGATGCAAAGGGATGGCGAAGGGAAGCGACGCGTCGTCGCCGACGGCCCACGAGCCAACGTGGCGGTTGTATTTCTTGAGCGCCAGCGCGGCCGCCCAGGCAGGAGTCACAGGCATAGGGCTCAAAACAGCGCGCCCCTCTCTGCCGGATCTTCAGCGTCCGCGGTTTCCAGTACCCCTGTGCCCGCTGGCTGCTCCCGGCCCGGCACTTCGGCGGGCGGCGGCGCAGAGCCCTGACCGTCGTCGTCGTCCATCGAGAGGGAACCGATGCGGGAGTCCTGGAACTCCCGGCAGGTGACCACGGCCATGCCCCCAATGTAGTCCTCCAGCGTTTGCAGGAGTTTCAGCGGGGTTGCGAGCACCATGTGGAACCCGAACTCGGTGAAGACGTCCATGGCGATGCGCGTGAAGTTGCTGTCCGCCTTATCGAACGCCTCGTCCATGATGACGGTGCCATAGCGCGGCACGTCCTCGCCGTCGCCGGCCAGCTGATAGCGCAGGGCCGCGGCCAGACAAAACGTGACAAGCTTTTGTCGCTGGCCGCCAGAGAGGCCCGCGCTGGAGTCGTACACATTGAGCTGCCTGCCGGCGGCGTCTACTTCCGTGGCGGTGAAGCGCACGTGAAGCCGGGTGTCCAGGCATTGGTTCCGCCAGGAGGTGTCGCCGGGTTCGCTCGAGGCGAGTTTCTCCATGATGCGCCGCATGACTTCGAACTTGGCTTCGGCATCGTCGCGGCTCTGGGCCACCCATGAGCCGCACTGATGTCCTGCAGGTCGCTGAGAAACTTCCTGCCCAGCTCGCCCCGGTTCTCCTTGACAACGATCTTCAGGAACCGCCCGGCGTCGAAGGCAGACCGTTTGAGGGAGCCGTTGATGGGGGCCACCCTGTCGCGCACTTCCAAGGGCGCGCGGCGGATCTCATTGGCCAATGTGGCCACATTTTGCTGCGACTGGCGTTCCATGAGTTCGAAGAACCGGGTCTCAAAGTCCGGCAGGCGGTCCGCGACAAGCTGCTCCAACAGAGCAAGATATCCCCCACCATCCTCCACCTGGTCGGTCAAGTCCCCGGCTTTAGCGGGCCAAAGACGCCGGAACTCTCCCGCCAGCGATGCGAAGGCTGTTCGGGCGGCTGCGGCCTGGGACGTGGCCTGCTTTTCCTCCGCGCCCAACCCAGTGGCCACCGTCAGTGCGACTTCGTCGATCACGTCGTGGACAATGCTGCGGCGCTGCCTCAGAAACCGTTCCCGCAGACTGGCTGCAAGCTCCTCAGGCACGTCAGCAGACGCGGCAACGCGCGGGCCAAGCTCCAACACGATACGGTCCAGTCCCACCAGTTGGGTCTTGACCTCGGCCATCGACTCCATGGCTGCCTGCTGGGCCTTCTGCGCGGCCGCCCACCGCGTCTTGGCCTCCTTCGCGGCGGCTTCGGCTGCGCGAAGGTCGCCGCTCGCGGCGAGGATCTCTGCCAGCCGTTCTTTGTGGCTCTCCACCCGGGCGCGAGCCCGGCCAGCATCCAGTTGGTCCCAGCCGTGGGTTTCAGTCAATGCCAACGCCTCAGCGCGTAGGCGCTCGGCCTCGCGCCGATTCTCAGCGGCGTCGACCCTGTCGGCGAGTTGGTCAGCCGTGGCTCGGGCGGCCTGGACGAGTGAACTCAGGAGCTCCAGTTTGTCGGCGTTGTCGAACCCGAGCACCCACGTTGAGCGGTCATCCACTCGTGAGCGATCGTCTTTTTCATGTCGGGTGCGTGAGCGTTTGACCTGCCCGGCACGGGTGACGGCTTTCTCCGAACCGCCGAGTTCCGCGGGCGAATCGACGCATTCGTAGTCATAGTTGCCGGACAGGACCGCGTGCAGCCACCCGGCCATGGGACCATCGGCAACCTGGACCCGCGAGAGCAGAGACCGCTCGGTCCGCGCGGCCCGCGGCGGTTCTGATCGTCCGGGAACGGACTCGAAGACCAACCGGGCGCCCAGAAATAGCCCGTCGACGGCGTCGCGCACGCGGTCAATGTGCTTCTCCGGGACGAGCATGACGGTGGCCAGCGGGCGCAGCACCCGCTCGATGGCTCCGGTCCAGTCCGCGAATTCCTTCCGGACCTCCAACAGCTCACCGGCGAACGGAAACGCCGATGCCGGCAGGCCCGCCGCTTCGGCTACGACGGACCTTGCCGTGACCAGCGTGTCGCCGAGATTGGACCGTCGGCCGCGCAGGGATTTGAGCTCCGTTTCGAGGTCGCGGACTTTCGCTTTGGCCGCACCGCGGGCCTCGTGGAGCTCATTGATGGTCTGTCTGCTGGCCGCCCGGGCGGCATCCAGGCCGCTGCGTTCGGTGCGGGCCGCGGCCCGAAGTTCCTCATACTCTTCGAAGCTGGCAGGGAAGCTAATGCCCACCGCCTCCAATTTCGAGGCCAGCTCGACGCGCCGCCCCAGGACATCGCGTTCGCGTTCCTGTGCCAGGTCCACCTGTGTCTGTTGGTCGCGCAGGGCCTGCCCGCCATGGCCGTCCACTTGCCGGCGGGCGGCCGAGTGAGCCTCTTCCATTTCCGCCGTGGTGGCGGCCGCCAAATCGAAGTCGTGTTGGGCGGTCAGCGCGGCAGCCTGGGCGGCCGCTTTGGCGTCCTTGGCCAGCTTGAGCTTCCATTCATCCCTAAAGCTGGTCAACGCCGCGGAAAGTACGGCGGCGTCGGTGGCGCGGGCGCTGTTCAGCCCGAACGCGCGGGCCGGTTCCTCCATCCCCCGCAGATGATCCACCTGCTCGCGCGCTTCCACCACCAGCCGGTGGGCCTCGGACAATTCGCCGAACTGCGCCACTGCGGTAGTGGCGATGTCGAACGTCTTTGGCCTGTCCAGCATGAATTCGCGGAATAGGTCATCAAGGCTGCCCAGCGACTTGGCCGATTGCGTCCTGTGCAGCAGAAGCACGGCATTTTCGCCGGAGATGCCCATCAGGCGGCAGAAGCGGCTGGCAAAGGCCGAATGCTTGTCGGTGACGTACGCGGCCGGCCAGGTGCTCTTGATGCGCCGGGTCTCGATGCCGTTGCGAAGGTAGTCGACAAAACCGGTGAGAGTCGCATCCTCCTGCAGGAGAATGCTCAATTCGCTGACGTCAGCAGGCGTGTTGGAGCCTCGGCGCAGGTGGTACAGCTTGAGCAACAGCACCGGCTTAGCCCCTGTGTTGTCGTTGTAGCGCAGCAGGATGCCGCTAAACGTGGCGCCGGTGCGCAGATATTCCGCACGCACCTCGCCCGTTTCGTCATCTGCGCTACGCCGCCACGCGCCGCGGATGTAGCTTACAAGCGTCCGGTCTTCTCCCCGGGCGGAGGTGTCCTGGGCGGCCGCGTTGAAGTGCAGCTTTCCGCGGGGCGTCAGCACGGCTGAGATGGCGTCGACCAGCGACGACTTTCCCGAGCCGGAGTGACCCGTCAGTAGGAAGCCCTTCCGTGCGATGTCTAGGCCGTGATGTCCTTGGAACGTCCCCCAGTTGAGCAACTCCACCCGTTCCAGCCGCCACTGCCCGGTCCGGATGCCTGGCGCCGTGGCCGCCATCGTCATGCTCATTCTGACTCCTCATCGGTGTCGGGCAGTTCTGCGGAGCCGGGCTCCACCTCCGCAGCCAGCCGCCTGTACTCCGCCTGCACGGCTGCGATCTCCTCCGCACCAAAGACGAGCCTTAGGACGGGCGAGACCTCGAAACGGCCCTCCGTGCTGGTTGCGGCCAACAGCCCGTATTTGACCATTTTCTGCCAGGACGAGTTGATTCGTTTGGAGAATCCCGCGATGTCGGCGTTGTCTTTCCCTCGGTAAACCTGTAGCTGATCGGCCACCTCGTCCGCCCCGACGATGGTTTTCCGACCGCCGCTTTCCTGCAGTAGCGTCTGCCGCAGGTGGAGCAGCAGCGCCGTGTCCAGGAACGTCAGCGTGGCGGTGCGCATGACCTTTGGCGCGTCAACGTCCGCGTAGGTGTTGCGGACGAAGGCGACCTGGGCGGCGTGATCGGTGACAAGGTCCAAGAACAGGTCGGCCAAGCTGGAACGGACGGCGTCCTCGTCGGATAAGAGCGCCGTCCAGAGGTTCCCGTGCCGGGATGCGGAGAGATAGGGGCCCCGCAGAAGCTGTACGAGGACGCGGCGGGAGGGCTCGCGCAGGGTGCCGTTGTCGCCATCCCACAGCACGACGTCGGACACCAACTCCTCGCCTCCGGCCGGTCCGGTTACACCTGATTCGCTCACGGGTGGATCCTTTCAGTGAAGAGGTAGCGGCCAACGGTGCCGCGGCGCGTGGTGCCGGCGTCGTTGGTGGAGTCCGGAGGCTGCCAGGTGACGTCTTCACGGCCGCTCAGCGCGGTGGCGTGCTCTTCGGCGAGCACTAGGAGTCCGACGACGCTTGCCACACCTTGGGTGGCCGGACGATCAGCCAAAACGTCGGCAATGGTGGCGGAGCTTTGCCGACTCAGCACGGCATTTATATTCCCGGTCAATTCGATCATGTCGATCTCGGAGGCGCGGGCCAAAGCCCGGAGTTCCTCAATGTCCACTGTCTCGGCGTCATGCTCGGTGATCTCGCCAGCGGCTTCGAAGTCGGCCGGATTGTGCAGGTTTAAAGCGGCCACTGAATTGAGCGGAACACTGGTCAGGTCCAGCGACAATTCCGTCTTGGCATAGGGCTTCACCGATTGCGAGGTCTCTAAAGCTTGCCGCAATGCAGAACGCAGCCGCTGGTTGATCAGCCGGTCCTGTTCGAGTTCCTGGGACTGGACAAAGCGGCGCAGGCTTCGGCTGAACGCAGTCATGACGGCATGGATCTCGGAGCTACGGTCCTGGAGCGTGGGCAGAATCCGGCGCAGGATCCTCACTTGCGCCGCGGAGAGCCGGGACGTGAATTCCCTGTCCATGATGGTGTCGATGCTGTCCTCGAAATCACGTCCTTGTTCCGGGTCAAGCAGTAGAGCATAGAAGCCGGAAAAGCTCCGTCCAGCCTCGGACTCGGCCAGGAGATCAACACCGCGGAAGATGTCATCCAGGACGCTGCCGCGCGGGCCATCCTGTTCGATCAGCCGTTCCCGCAGGTCCCGGTTGAGTTGCTCAAGCTCGCACCGGACCCGGGCAAAATCACTGGGTATTTCTTCAATGAGCGACAGTACGTCGCGCAGCCGTTCAGCGGCCTGCTCTGCGGACAGCACGTCGACGTCCCCGCCGGCGGCACGCTCGATCTGGGCATCGATGCGGGCGCGTTCATCATGCAGTGCGCGCAGCCGTGACGTACTGTCCGGGTCTGTTTCGCGGGCCAGTACGCGCACCCTGTCCAGGATGGTGGCAAGACGCGATTCGGTCACGGCCTGTCGTGGCTCAGACAACTCGGTGACAAAGCGAATGGCCTGCAGGGAACCGAGCGACAACTCGAAGGTCTCCTCGCGGGATCCCTCTGCGGTGCGGCGGATCAGGATGCCATCATTACGCCATGCCGTGCAGTATGCCTGAGCCGTCTGCGGCAGGTCGAAGCCATTGCCGCGCAGCTCCTCCAGGTCCTCCTCCACCTGCTCAAAGAGCGCCGGCGCCGCCAACCGCCGTTGCTCGCCGCCCAGATGCTTGCTCAGCATAGCCACGGCGATGGCTGCGTTGTTCGCACGGAGCAGACGCCACGCAGGGTCCTCGCTCAAAAGGCGGGAGGCCGTGAGGGCGGCGCGGAGAACAGTCATGCGTCTCACACTAGCCAATGGCGCTGACAATGATTCCTTGCCCTATAAGGCCCCGAAGTCATCATGGGTAAGCGGCATCGCCGCCTGGGTTGCTGACGCGGGCGGCGATGCCGAACCCGAAGGTAGGCGTGTGTGCGGTATCGAGCAAACGCGGCTGAAACGGCCGTGGGCATGGATGACATCTGCATATTCATGCATCACCTCGCTCATAAGCAGGCCACTCCCGGCTCCTGGGGAGGGCCCCCGCGGCACACCAAACTGCGTTGTGAGTGTCGGCGCAGCCTACGAAAAACGCGGTCGCGGTCTCCTCGGATCTCCACCTCGTCGGCTTCGACGAGCTCATGACCAAAAACCCTCGACAGCGCGACTGTCAACCGGCTCCTGCACCACGCCCACGTCTGCCAAACAAGCGGCGATTCCATCCGCCTCTCCCAGGCCCTGGCAGGAAGGGGCATCATGCCACTGAACTAAACCCCAAACCGGTGGCCAGCACGTCCACCTCGAATGCGGGCAAACCAGCTGGCCACCAGCGGGAATTTCCGCGGCTCGTTGGATGTCCCGTTCCCTTTCGACGGCCCTCGACGGCAGAGAAGAAACGCTACGGGGTACTCCCGATCGTTAAGGAGTCTGCCCCAGGCCGCTTGCTCCAGCCAGACCTTAAGTCATGAGCGACTTGCACCAACCTGCCGTGTCAGCGCACGGCGTCAGCATGCAGCAGTGACTGGCGAATTGAGGAATTGAAGCCAGACTGCTTCAGCCTCGGCTCAATTGAGATTGCCCGTCCGGCCTAAAGCAATTGCCCATGGAAGGAAAAATTACGGTATGACTAGCGATTCTTCAGGCAGTCAGATCATCACCCGCTGTAGAACTACGGCCGGTCACCCTAGTCCCGAGGAAGGTGTCCAGTCGTCCAATAACTTTTCGACGTTCGGCAGGACTAAGTTGACGTATTCGGTCGTACACAATATCAATGGATAGACGAGATCGCTGACCCGAGACAATCCATTCACGCAAAACCAGCTTGTCGCCTCTACTCAAGACACGCACTGCCGAAATAACCTCGTCGAACCGTTCCGGATCAGGCATTAGGTCGCGGACGGGCTCGTTACACCTGGAACATTCGGTACGCAGGTTGTCAACGGAGGCTTCCCCAAGGCGCTCTCCCGGGATTCGGTGACCTATGGTCATTCTAGCAATGACCTCTGGTTCGTCAGGATAAGACTCACGAGCACCGACACCGCAGACCACACAGCGATTACCATCCCTATCGAGAACGATCCGTCGAGTCTTCGACGACACCCCGCTTCGGCGATCTCGCTCACCCAACCAGATCTTCAGCCCCTTACTCGAGAGCCTATACTCTTGCGGCGCAAGCGTTCCATCATCCTTATAGGAGTAGATAATCCAGCCATCTTTTCGGAGTTGGCGAAGTCTCCGATTAAGCTGCTCAGCATTTTCGAAGGCTGTCTCAAGCGCCTCTCGCAGATCTTTCATGGTAAAAGTGGAACCAACCTCCACCGCATACCACAGAAATGCTGCAATTCGCTTCTCCTGACCAAACTTGCGGCGAGAATTAGGCGTGAGTTCGAGTCGCCACCAGGGCGCCCCATTACTTGCGTAAGCATCTGATGGAAATTCCTGCTTCAAACTACCGCCCCGTTCCGAGTGAAATCACCTCAGATTATCGTACGCACATGTGGTGCCGATGGAGGTCGCAGGATCTAATGACCAGCGTTTTGAATACTAGCCGCGAATCCCGAAACTGCGGAAAGCCAAGGGGAAGGGCCCTGCTAGCTAACAGCGCGCAAGTGACGCTCCACCGACAACTCAAACTGATTGTTGGCAGGAGCCTTGACACCCAAAGCAGTAGCAATCGAAGTACCGATCGCAGCAGCGACGGGCGGGGGAAAGGCATTCCCAATCTGTCGATAAACGGA
This sequence comes from Arthrobacter nitrophenolicus, assembly GCF_000332815.1. GTDB lineage: Bacteria > Actinomycetota > Actinomycetes > Actinomycetales > Micrococcaceae > Arthrobacter > Arthrobacter nitrophenolicus. The sequence goes on along the minus strand of NZ_AOFD01000059.1, from coordinate 15,045 downwards.
GGTCTTCTTACCAGCGAACTCCCAATCTAGCGGGAAACCTTGTACACGGGCCACCATTTCGTTGGTCAAGCGGGGAACGTGGTTCAGCGGAGTTTCGATACCGGGAGCTTCATTCGCAATACCCTTGCCGTCAACGCCGAGTTGAAGCCAAGCTACTTTGGCCCTCGTCGGCCCAAGATCAGCCCCGCCATGCTTCTTGGACCCTCCTACAACAGTGGGAGCAATGCCATTGGCTTTCTTCGCCCACGCTGCGGCACCGGCCCACCCGCCGCTCTTCATTAGCGGCAACAATACTTCGCCAACCGTCGGGGGGGTGCCGTGGGCAACAGGCCAATTAAAGTTCTTATGATATCGCTTCTTGACGGCCACGAGAATAAAACGCGGTCGGAGCTGGGGGACTCCAAATTCGCTCGAGTAGAACAACTGCCAGTCAGCCTCGTAGCCAAGCCCTTCGAGCGCATTAAGTATCGATTGGCGGTAGGTCGAAAATCGCGCCGATGCTAGACCTTTGACGTTCTCCAGCATTACGGCAGAAGGCTTCGCCTCTTGAACGAGGCGAATTGCTTCCGGGAAGAGATCACGCTCGTCGTCGGCCCCGAGCTGCTTTCCAGCAATACTGAAAGGCGGGCACGGCACTCCGCCGGCAAGCAAGTCGATTCCCGTGTAGTCCTTGCCGTCGATGTCCCTGACGTCGCCATGGTGGACGTCCCATGAAGGTCGATTCAGACGCAGAGTTGCGGCTGCGTCCCTATCGATCTCAACCGCCAGTGAGTGCCCGAAACCAGCCTGCTCCAAGCCAACTGACTGACCTCCTGCTCCGGCACAGATTTCGAGCACAGTGAGTTTGGGAGTCGTAGTCATGTCGTTCATCATCTCATTCCGATAGGCCGGTCTTTGCCGCTTGGGCTTTGTGTTTCCGATGTTGCCGTACCCCACTGACTTTCTGCCGAGAGGAACCACGAGGTAACGCGTTTGATCGGCGGAGGAGCGAAAACATTCTTACAGGCTTGGCTCTGGCGCACTGCTGCGCCACCTCATGGTTATGACCAGCAGCAGCGCCATGTAAAAAACGGACTGCGACCGCCTGCGGGAAGCTGTTCGGTATGAGGAGCACACGCGAACGCATGAGGTGTCCTACGTCTCCTGGAACGGCTGGGGTCCGAGGGCCGGCGCCGGCCGCGTTCCTCGTCTTATGTTCGTCTCGGAGGTGGGACAGGCCTATGTTGAACGCAGAAATCCCTACAGATTTCGAGGCAGCATCTCGAGGTCCGGAAACCTGCGCAACAGCTCCGGCGTGACTAGTACTTTTATTCCGGCAGACTGCAGGCGGTCCGCTAGCGCATTCCCGAGGAGACTATGAAGACAGACGAGGATGACTTGGCTTGGCGTAACTGAACGGTCGGATATGAGTTCACGGTATGCATCCTTCTCAAGCTCTTCTAGGACGTCAGTCGGCATCAATGCACAAGCGTCAACCCATTTCATAGTGGTCACACAGAACCTATGAACATCGATTGGGCGGTCTGCCGGTCGCCACAAGGCCAGCCAGTATTCTGGATCATTTCTGTATTCGTCCGGAAATGGAGCCGGTCGCTGTAATGCTCCCGCCCTGGGCAGGTCGGAAAGTACGGCATCTAGTAGCTCAAGGGCAGCTTTAGCTTGACCAGAAGCTCGTTGCACCGCCCATTGATGGGACGCTGAGTTTGGGCTCTTATAAATCTGATCATGCGTTGCCCTCCACCAGGCAAATTGAAGCCCGGTCTTCACTTGAATTTCGAACTTCATGTTCAAGACAGACGGGTGCACGCCACGAGGGCTGACACGGTCTCCTAGCCAGGCAACTAAATGAACATCGTCGTAAAGGAAGCTGTCGGCCGAAGTTGTCCGGGCGGGCCTGGTTTCAGTTTCAAAAGCTTCTCGAAGAAGCACAAGAGCTGCATCGATTTCACCTTGGGTCGGCACGACGACTGTCGTGGCGTAGAGATCGTGCAATGAGTCTAGCGGAGGGCTTCCCGCTTCCAGCTTAGAAAGACAGCTTTCTAGGGATTTGATCCTTTCGTCGAACAACCAATGCTCCTCCCGACAGAGCCTGGACATTCGTGGTGAAACGGTACTCTGTAGAGTTTCAGCAACAAGGCGCGCGGAATCATAGGATTCCTCGACGCTGTATGGAACCTGCACTGATTAAGACTCCGATGTAAACACACGCGCGAGGACTTCAGCGCGGGTCCGCCGAGAGGATTCTTTGTTGGTTCCCTGCCGGGCAGCGTCACTATATGCTCGCTCATCCGACGTTGACGGAGACAGAAGGCGGTCCGCAAATGCGAGCAATCTCTGCGTTGTTTGACCTGGATCCGGAAGACTGTTGGCACCCAGGGAGTGCGCCGCGGCCCAAATGCTGTAAAAGTCACCAAGATTATTCCATCTAGTCGAGCGCCATGGAATTGCCAGGTCGCCAACCCAATCAAGAATCCTGAAGTATTCCGCATCGGTCGCGTCTTGATTGGGTATTTCCTCATCATATTCGGCATAATAATCGTCCAGTAGATTATCGCTACCATCGACGATTCCATGCATGCTAAGGAGATAGATCTCGGAAACAAACTCAACGTCCTGCATTCGGGAGATGCGCGCGCGTGTGGCAATTCCTAAGTCGGTCCAAATAGGGTGCTCAGCATAAGATGTCATTTTCGAGATAAATTCACCAGAAAATTGGGCCTTGCGCAGTTCCTGCCGGTTTAGCTTTGCAGTATTCTTGTTCAGTCGCTCAAAAGCAGACTTAATCTCACCCTCGGACGAACGAGAGATGTTTTCAACACTCAGAACATAATCCACAAGAGCATCTTGCAACTCCGAGCTCAAATCGGAAAAGTAGGCTTGATTGTAACCCTCATCCGAAAAAAGATTTCCCAGGTGGAATCCATCCTTTGTGAAGGAGATTAGAGTTTCAAGTCTTTGTTTTCCGTCGATGACGTGGTAAATAGTGGGGGAACCCAAACGCGTCTCAGTTTCGAGATAGATGGCGGGTGATGGAAAGTTGCGAAGAACCGTATCGATGTAGAAGCGACGGTAGGAATCATTCCAAACTGAACGACGCTGATATGACGGGTCTAGGTCTAACTGACCTGAACCGTCCATTTCAAGGAACCATTGTACGGTTTGAGTGTTGGGTCGCCGCTGCACATTCATCCATTCATGAGTCGTTTTCCGGAAGTGTCACTACAAAGAGTCCCCGGAGGTCCCTTAATAGAAGCCTACCCAATCCGTCGGCCTTTTTAGATGTCGCCGTCAGCCCAAACCGGCGCTCTGACAGCCCCTATTCCAAACCGCTGGTTGCTGTAGAGGTCTAGCCCTGGTGCAGTGCTCGCGGCGGCGCCCCAGTCCTCGGTACCCTCTCTGGGGAGGAAATAGAGCGTAGGAAAACGGCGCGAAGCTATCGCCGCCGGTCAAGGACGCCCCTCGGCAAGCGCCTTATGCGCGGCCGCGTGCCCAACTCTCTTTCACGTCAGCAATAAGGGCTTGGATTCTAGGAACTAAGTACAAGGCGAGGCCGCCACTCCGCTCAGGATGCCCAGCTATCGGGGCCTCACCCAGATACGGAATGCCGCTCTGGGTCGCAAGCTTCAGGGGGATGCACAGTAACAGCGACAACAGGCGCTCTTAATATTGCCTAGTACTCCCTGTATTCAGGCAAAGGCGAAGCACTTGAGAGGTTCGCTTTGAGAACGGTGAATAGATGTCGGATGTCGAGGTTGACGTCTTGCCGGGTTGTGTAGCAAGTGCGTAAGTCCGGCCGGACCGAAGACATTGGTGACCGGTTCCGCCCTGGGCCGGGTACCAAGGGCGGACGACTGGGTGTTAGAGCTGGGTGAGATCAGAGAAGTAACCCATGGCTGGGTCTGCAAACGTGCCGACGACCAGGCCACGGTCCAGGAAGCGATTGAACTCCTCACAGCTCGTTTCGGGAAGAAGGGCACATCCGTGGCAGGCGGCGAGGTTGCAGGAGTCCGGTCCTTGCCCTTTCTCGCCGGCGTCCATACAGACCGGATCGGTGGAGCACCAGTGGGCATCGCTAATCGCTGATGCGAAGACAGACCGCAGTCTGTCTGGCCGCGCCATCCGCACGAGGCCCCCCATGGTGCCTTCAGAGTCTCCCGCTGCCGTGTAGATCAGCAGTCCGGCCATTTCGCGGCCCGGCGCCGAGGAAACGTAAAGCCGCTCACGAAGGGAAGCCGAGCTGTAGCCGCACGCGAAGACCAGCTGATTAATGAGCAGGTGCCCGAGCGTGTGCAGGAGCACGAATCGCGGGCTGAGTTCCCGGGGTTGGAGTCCTCGCTTGGACGCGACAGCAGCGTGATGGTCGGTGATCTTTTGGGCTCTGGCCTGCACTTCGGCCCGTGCCTCCCAGGCAGCCAGCCGGGAAAGGTCGAGTTCAATGTAGATGCCTTCACCTTTGACCACATAGGCAGGCAACCAGTCCTGTCCGGGGAGCAATGGTTCCCTGCGAAGCAGTGACTTGCCTGCGCTCAGCTTGAGCGCGGCGTCATCGCGGACGCGGGTAAAGCCGCGCAACGCTCGGGTCTCCCGCAGGACATCGACAGAACGCACGCGATCGATGTGTGATTGGAGGTCCAAATGCACCTGCGGATCAGTGGCCGTGAGGTAATCGTCCTTCGGCGTCTCCCTGATGTGCTGGAACTCTGGGTGACGCCACTCGTCGTGGCCTGTCAGGACCTCGGCGCCATTGTCTTCCCCCTTCTCGGGCTGCTCTGCGTCGATGCCTAGAAGATCCCTGTACCCCGCCATTAGCTCCTCGTCCGAGATCGGGCCGAACAACTCCGGCGGCACATTATTGAGGAGGGTACTACGGAGCATACTCACCTCGAGACCGGCGCCGAAGATGCTGTGGAGGGTACGCATAGCGGTGCTCACCGCTGGGTGGCCCATCAGATCATGCATCTCGGCGCTCACGGCGCCTTCCTGGAGCGGAAGGTAGATCGATGACTCGACCTTTGGGAAGTACACGTTGCCGGCGGCACGGAGTGCGCCGCGCATGGGCTGGTCGCATGGCCCTTCTAGCTGCGCGAGCCAAGGGCGGGCGCCCGTACATAGGTAGGGATCTTCCGGCTTTGAGAGGTGGTCGCTTAGCGTGGTGTGCTCCTCGCCCTGGGCAAAGCGACCTTCTGTGATGCCTCGCAGCGAGCGTTCCTTCTCGCACCGTTCACAGATGACGACCTGTCCTTCCAGGCCGCCGCCGCCCCGCGACTTCAATCGAAGGCTGCCGTTACAGGCGGGGCTGTGCGAGCGGTGGACCCATTTGTCGAAAGGGAAGTCGTCGAGGTGTCCTCGCGAGCATACGGCGACAAAGGGCACTTGTGACATGCGCGGCTTGTACTTCTTCGCAGCGTGTTCCTTGTCCCGGCACGTCACCGGTTGCCGCATCGTCAGCGTGCTCAGTTCGAGCCGTTTGCAGTACATGCAGAAGCACCAGCGCGGGAAGCGCAGTACAGGCACCGTGAGCTTGACGTTGCGTTTATCATTACCTTGTCCTTGAGGCCGGTAGTCAGGTGGCAGGCGGAACTCGGAGACTCCTAGGCGGGCTTCCAGCCGCCAGTCGTGTACTTGGTATTCCTCAAGCGCAATCATGGATGGGTCGCCAACATCGAACCAGTGGTCGAGCCCAGCCGTGACGACTGAGGTTCCGTTGACCAGGACGCTCATTGCGCCTACGCCGAAAGGGGTGACGAGCTGGGCTCGTCGCATTGCACCTGTACTCATAGACCGTCCTCCTTGGTTGCGGCGTCCTCCCGGGCATATGCCAGAGAGACCGTAAGACGGCACTCGGCATCGACATTGCGCATGCTGGTCGGCACATCCCAGATCATTGCTCTGCTGTCCAAATCCGGCAGGGTGCCAGCGAACCGCATTAGGCCTTGCTTCGGGTCCCCCCACTGCGGGTTGGCATCCCAATCAGTGCGTTCCCACGCAGCCCATTGCTTGGCGCGGTTATCGGCCATCAGCTCCAGGATTGCCAGCTCGTCGGGGTCGACGATTGCAGCACGCTCTCGAAGCAGGTCGATCGCGTGCTCATACTCCTTCTGGGGGAATGGGTGGGGCATAATTCCCGGCGCGGCCTGGCGCACATGTGCGACAGCGGCGGCATGCAGAGCGCGACGCAGGACCGGAGTGGCGAAGGGCGTGACAGAGGTCGGCTCAACCTGTGCGTAGAGCTGTTGGTGGTAAGTCCGGAACCGCTCGTAGTGACTGCGGTCCCGCGGCTTGGCGGCACCATAGATCGTCACCACCAAGCCCGGGCTGACGTCTGCCCGACGACCGACACGACCGCTGACCTGGATGTACTGTGCAGTCGTCTTCGGCTGGCCGACAATGGTCATCAACCCGAGGCGCTCGATGTCGACCCCAACCTCGATGATGTTCGAGGCCAGGCAGATGTCCACACAACCCTCCTCGCCGTAGCCTGTCTGAAGCTGCTCGATTGCTTTGGGGATCTCGTCCGATCGGCGACGTGATGTCAGTTCCATGGTGCGACGTGGCCAGCGCGGATTGATGCCATCCCGACGAATCAGTCCGGTCAAATAGTCTGGGATGTCGGATTCAAGGAGCGACACGGTGTTGCCAAGTTCACGCAGACTGTTGAGGAAGTTCAGATTGGTCCAATAGCCGTCCCGGTCGCCTTCAGAGATCTTGGCTGCGCCTTGAAGCGTGGCTGCTGCCACACGGACCTGCACTGTCTGGGTTGAGCCGAGGGATGCGCTCATGATGCCCAGATAGCGGCGTCCTGGTTCGGGTGAACCATCAGACAGGGTCGCTGGTTCGGCGAAAAACGAATGTCCCTCCTCAAGGCCGTGGGGCGGGAAGAGCGCGACCGTCTCTCGGCCAAAGAGGCCTCTGATCTGATCTTCGTATCGCCGGACCGTGGCAGTGGAGGCAATTATCTTCGGTGGAACAGGCTCAGCTCCCCGACGGTCGGTGCAGAGGTCATTGATGATCGGCTCGTAGAGGCCAACCATCGATCCCAGCGGGCCGGAGATCAAGTGCAGCTCGTCTTGGATGATGAGGCCCGGCGGCGAAACGTCCCGGCCGCCGTCGGTGTTCAACCCGAAGATGCGGTGGGCCATCGGCTGCCATGCCGTCATGGCGAACTTGTCGACGGTCCCGATCACGATGGACGGCCGCACATCGTAGATGTCCTGGTCCACGACGTGGATAGGTAGCCCGGAACGTCGCGAGTAGCGGCATTGGGTATCAACGCAACGGAAAATAACCTTCGTCCCAAGTTGTTCGTATCCGATGACGTGCTGACCGCCCTTGCCCTTGGGCTTTGTGCCCATCTGAGTACCGCACCAAGGGCACCGTAGCAGCAGGAAGAGGTTTTGCTCCTGGGGGTTCCGTCGGAGCTTGCCGAGGACCTCGACTGCCGTCTTCCAGCTGTTCGGCGTCGATGTGCGGCCCAGCCAGATCCCGATGCCAAACGGGGACGTTCCGAGCGCGTCCTCGTTGCGGGCGCGGATCTCCTCGAGTACGCACACAAGGGAGGCTGCGCGGAGGAACTGTTGCGCTGTGAGCAGCCTCAGCGTGTAGCGCATCAGGGTGTCGGTGCCCGCGTCATCGGGGTCTCTCAGTCGCCTGGCAAGGAGGCTGATCGAGGAGGCGCCGAGGTAGGCCTCCGTTTTGCCGCCGCCGGTAGGAAAATAAATCAGGTCGACAAGCGATCGCATGGGCCGTGTGGGGTCCACGAGCTCGGGCAGACTGGCCAGGATGAAGGCTATTTGGAAAGGGCGCCACGTACCCTTTCCATTTGGTATCGACGGCTCCGGATGTGGACCTACGGGCCGCAGTATGTCGTCTTTTCCGGGTTTGACCTCGCGCAGGGGGAAATTTGATCTGATCTGCTGGTACAGCATGGCCTCGTTGGCCCACCGGAATGCCCGGCTCGCCGTGTCATCGGACTGGACGAGCCGCCAGCCGGCCTGCATTCGCAGCAGGGCTTCGCCGGCTAGTTCCATGTGCCGGGCGGCGGCCGCCTGAAACTTGGACGTCAAGTCAGGGATGAGCTTCTTCTGCTTCGTAATCCACTCTTCGTAAAGCCGAAGGATCATGTCCACCTGGTCTCGGCCTTCTGGGGTTCCATCTGCGAGGGCAGCCATGCTGGCGGTGACAGCTCTGCGATTCCCTTTGGCGTCGAGGATGTGGTTGCCAGCCTCATCAGTCAGGTACACGTTGGGTGTGAGGGTGAGGACCTCATGAGCTGGCATCCCCACGGCCTGTACCCAAGGGGCGTTCGGCAAGGTCTGCCCTTGGCTCTCACCCCATTCTGCCGCGCAACCGTGGCCTATCGCGTACGTGCGCTTGTTGCGATAGAGCAATTCGATTGATTGCTCTTCTTCGCCGTGATCTGGCTCCTCCACTTCCGGGTATGGCTCAATGGACAGCGTTCCTGTTGCAGTGACGATGAAGCCCATCTGGAACAGGGCGCTGCTTGGGCCGGTGCCGAGGACCTGGTTCGCGACAGCGACCGTCACGAGCCGAAGTTCCGGATCGGTGGATCCCGGAACTGACCGACTGAACACCTGGGTCGTCGGCATGATGGTAGGTAGCTCAGCGAGCGGCTTCATGCGTAGGATCTTGAGCCGGTTGGTCTCGTTGAGCAGGACGGCGCCCGGCACAGTGCCGCTCAGCTCGAATGGTGCGCGGAGCCACCAGTCGACCTGCTTCATCCCTGGAATGTGGGCACTGATCCGTTTGTAGTGCGCTCCCGTCACCGACACGCTGAGAGAACCTCCAGTGGGAACGCGGCACTGGAACGAGATGGCCATCGCAGATGGCTTAAACGTGTTGGCATCGCTAAGGTCGAAGTCGTCGGAATCGGCTTCGTCGAAACGCAGCGAGCCGCTGATCTCGATTGGCTCCCCGGACGGGTTGTCCTCGCTCTGAGCGATGCCCGTGAAGCCTGTGAGGTCTACGTCTTCACTCCCCTCCGCGTCTATCTCAGTCCCACCGACTGCTGCACCGCTGTGGAGCACGCCCACGCCGTAACGTCGAAGCGGGTCGCTGGTGTTGAGGATTTCCTGGAGCGAACTTGCGTCATGGAACTGCCCGCGGGCGGCCTCGGCGGAAGCGAAATGGATCGAGCCACTGGAACAGTCAATTGGCTTGCCCTGCGGTTCATCGCCGTGAAGTGGGCCAAAGAGCTCCCTCCGGAGCTGGGCCTCGATGGTGCCACGTGCTTGCAGCCCGGTCATGGTTTACCTCCGAATACCGCCCGGAGCGTCCCGGACTCGATGAGTACGAACAAGCGGTCGGTCGCTCTGGTGAGGCCGACATAGAGCAAGGCTTCATAATTGGGGACATTTCGGTCCATGTCGGTAATTATGACTGCGGGCGCCTCCAGGCCTTTGAACGCGTGGATGGTGCCAAACGTCAGCTGGCCCTTGCGCCTGGGACCGCCGTCGGCTGGATGCAGCACTTGGCGCAGCCAAGTGTCCGACGTGGTCGCGGCAGTTGACCTGCTCGCGAGCGGGCTGAGGATGACGATCTCGTTGAGCTCGAACCCCTCGTCCCTGAGGCTTCGGATCGCCTCAAGCAGTTGGATAGATTGATCCTGGCCTGACGCGTAAGGCAGGACTCTGGGGTCAACACCATCATCGAGGCGTCTGAACTGTTCTGACTTGTAGCCAGGCTCCAGCTTGCTGAGCAGATTCGCCTGAAAACCGATGCGCGGCAGGTTTCGGCAGTTAACGAAGAGTCTGTGGGACATCATGTGGGGAGCACGTGCGCGGAGCCTCTCCTTGCCTTGCTCGTTCTCATAGATAGCCTGACGTTCGAAGTCGCCGAAGAACAGGACGCGGCCGTCCTTCAGGCCTCCGACGACCATCAAGTCGAGGACGTCCAGATATGGATCGATAGCGATGTCCTGTATCTCGTCGACCACGAGGAAGTCGTAGGTGAGTCTTTCGTCTTCGACGAGAGCTTCCAGAGCCCGTTCAGGCAGTTCTTGTTCCCAGAACGACCGGTCGGCTCCGTCGGGAGCTTTCCGGAGTCCCGCAAGACGAAGGAGCTCCTGATGGAAGGTCCCGACCGTCAGATGGTTGACATCGGACATATCTGCCGAGAGACGCTTTCCCAAGAATTTGTTGAAACAGAGGAGACGTCCGCTTTTGCCCATGGCGGCTTCGCGTCGGGCCGCCTCCATGGCAAGGAATGTCTTGCCAGTTCCTGCTGGTCCTGAGAAGAGCACAGACCTGTTCTCGGCAACGGCATCCAGTGCCCGGTATTGCTCTTCGATAAAGGCGACGAGCTCGGACCTCCTTGCTCTACGCCGATCGCCGGATACGCTTCCCAGGTCGAATCGCGGGCGAAGCGTGGAGGCGATGCGCTTTGTTTCCTCCGCGTCCGGTCCGATCCCACCGAATGAGAAGAATCTGATTTTTTCGTCTAGGTGCTTGGTGCCCGCCTCCAAGGTTCGAATGACCGCTGCGGGAGCGCATTTGAGATCCTCGGAGTCGAGAATCTGCCAGCTGTGCCATTCGGGGTCTTCAGGCAGCATCGCGCGTGCACGTACGCCCGTGAACCAGACGGCATACAGCATGGGGACGGATCGTAAGTTTACGTGCTTCCTTTCGAGGAACTCCCGCAGGCTGTGCATGGACTCTCGTGCCTGCTGGAAAGGGCCGCGCGATGTCGGAGCATCGTTGCCAAGCTTCCATCGGCCATCGGCCTGGCGCTGGATGGTTTGGTGCGACTTGACCTCAACGACAAGGATGCCCTTATTTGGCACTAGGATCACGAAATCGGCTTCGCCTTCGACCTGTCGCACATGCTCTGCAATCCCGAGAGAGTGCAGCACGACCCAATCCACGGTGTCATTGCTGGAACTCAGCACGGCGTAAAGCGCCTTCTCTCCCGGGGGAGCGTCGTTAGGGCAGTAAGGAGGCATCATTCGAGCCACTTTCCGCTCCAATCGTCAAAGGGCACTCTCGCTTCGTTGCGGGGAATGATTTCGGTCTGGGGAGAAATGGCGATAACACGAGCAGCTAAAATTCCTCGGAATCCAGCCGATTCGACGTCCAGGCTGAGATGTCCGTCGCGTTCAAGAACAGAGAGGTCCGCTGCGGAGACGGCGGCCTCCAGCTGCTCCCGAATCTGGGCGATGGTCCTGTAGATCTCACGGCGTAGCAAAGTCGCATTACCAAACGACGGTTGAACAGGGAGATCCAGCCACTGAAGCAGCTTCTCGAAGTCCTGGTCGCTCTGTGGGCGCACGAGGTGTGGTTCCCTCCAAGCGGGAGCCCTCTCTACGGTCCTTACGCCCGCACTCCGGAGCTCGTGTTCCACCCTTGAGCGCCCCAACTGACTTAGACGCCTCTGCAAGCGCTCCTTCCAAGCCTCTTGGGTTGCAGCGACTTCCAGACAATGGTCGCCTAGCCGACTAAGGGCTGCATCGTACAGAACCTCATGTTCGGTTTCGCCCTCTCGCAGGAGCAGGTAAGTCCCGACCCGCACGGACTCCACGTCGATGTAAACAACGCGTTCGCCGATCGGCTGCTCAGGATCTATGGCGCGTATGCGTTCCCCATTATCGAGCCATAGCCCCCGGTTACCGCTGAGGAGAAGTTTTCGAGCTTCGACTTCATCGCTCAAGGGTTCCCGATCGGGAGACCGAGGACTGCCCCAGACGGGCTGCGGAAGGAACTCCTCCTCGAAGTCCTCCTTGCCCTCCCCTTGCAATGCTGGTTCCGCTAAATCACCTTCCAAAAAGAGCCGTGCCCTCACACGTATTGCCCCCTCGGCATAGGGCGTGAGGACTGAGCATGGAATCTGCCGGTCGCGGAACCAAGCAGGCATCAGGAAGGTCACATCGTCCGTCACCGGCGCATTGACGAGCGAGGGGCCGAAGTAACGCGGTGGGCCAACTGCATAGGACTGTTCAACGCCGGGCTTCACGTGCCGGAGGGCGCTGACCGTCAGCACGTTGATTCCTAGGGGCCGGAGCCATTCGCCCATTGCCGCTCTGGCGGAGGCATTTGCGGCGACTACGACACAGTCGGTGGCTCCAACCTCCTGCACCGAGCGCAGCAGGACGTCACCGAGAACAGGATCTTGCGCGCTGACCCCTGCGGCGGCCGCGGCGAGCTCGTCAAGCAGCGCGTCCTCCACCACCGCCCCACGTAGGAGGTGTGTCTGGCGGAAGACCTCAGAAGCTCCGTCCCGAAGCGCAGGATTGAAGTCCAGGGGCTGAGGTTGGGTCATGAGCCGCCATCGGAGTGACTTCACAGACCCAAGCAGGTCATCCCAAAGCTCCGGGCCATCCTCGCCCACCCTGAACATAAGCCAACGGCAGGCCGCGTTCAGGCGTGCGCCGACAGGGTCTCCCACTGCCAAGATTTCCACGCCATTGCGGATGAGGGACGATGAGGCGGCGTAGCGGCGGTTCAGGGCTTCAATACGACTCATAGCGGCACCGTGAATGCAAGGGCTTCTACTCCGGCGGGTGCAAGCCAGTTGAGGTCTTGGGGCAGCGAGACGGATTCACCGCGGCTGTTTCGCATCTGCACCAGGATCTCGGCTGCCGTCTCGTCTGCGACGGACCGGTCAATGACACAGAAGACTGCCGATGACTCGATGCATTGTATGTACTTGATGGCGGCGGATCCGTCGAGGATGACGGCGCGCAGGTCCTCGGGAAGTGGTAGGTGCTCGGCCAGGTGGGAAGATGTGTAAATCCTCGTGGACCAGGTTCCAAGCTCTCCTATATCGGGCAGGAGTAGGTCGTGAATGGGCGCTGAGTCCCGGTCGCCTTCGTGGCCAAGAAGTGCGTCAAAATCGTCCTTCAGCCAGGCGGTGGTGCCAACGATGGCTAGATCGGCTGCCGGGGCAGCGAGCCGAGCGTCCCAATTTTGGTCAAGTCTTGCCCATCGGCCGACACTCCCAGGCTGAGGACGCGGAGCCCTCAACGGCGTTTCAACTTCGGGCAATACGGCAAGCGCCGTGAAACGGTCCACGGGCCAGGTCGATCCGTCTATTTGAACGCGAGGAGGACTGGCCGACTCGTTCAAGGCCCAGAAGTGGCCGTTGATGATTTGGTGGCCGTTGATGGCGCGAACAGGAGTTCCCGGCACGAGCGTGCGTAGCGTCTCAACAGGATCAGGTAGCACCGGACCCGTGGATGACATGACCCATCCGCAACCAATCAAAGCTGCAGCAAATTCTCTGCTCGGAACGGACGCAGCAACCACCAGTTGCCTTTGGGGATGGTCCCGGACGAACCGCTCTGCTCGAGAACCCAGGACGATAAGACGGCCGATCCATTCAGCCGCTAAACACTCTTCGCCGATGCCCTCGGCGAGCGTCAACACCAGAACAGGTGCGCAGACACACCCATCGTCATCCCCCTCTTGGACATCGGTTAAGGACGAGTCTAACCACTTCGCGCTCAAAGACTCACACGTCCCTGGGCAAGTCTAGGTGGTAAGGCTGTGGCTGAGGGGTGGCGCTGAAGCCGCCCGGAGTCTGTCTGTAGGCGGTGCTGGAGCACGGAATGTCGCTCTTCGGGAGCCAGGCGATGTCAGCACTGACCGTTTGCGGTGGGTTCATTCGGAGTCATTCAAGCTCCGGCACCTTCCGAAGTTCAGCCTGGCAGGCTGACGCTCTTTGCCCTTCGTAACTCTTGACCTAACGACTCCAGATCTATTGAGTCCCTCGCTCGGCAGAAGCAGGGCAGACTGCCCTTGCGCCTCGCCGGTATCACCGCTGCTTCGCCAAGGGGAGGAGTCTCGCGCATTGATCAGCTGCTACTTGTTGCCTAGGACGCGCCCAGCCTAACCGTACGCGTCCTTCGTGCACGTAACAACAAGAGGTTTCAACGGGTTGGTTCAGTCGACAAGCACCCGGGGCTTGCTCTCGTCAGCTGCTTTACCAGCGGCCGACACTCTTCCCGATCGGTGGTTCACCCAGCACCTCACCGCAAGAACCGCCACAAGCCCGAACGTGCTCAACAGCTGGGGTCGCGAATCCTCGCCGATGAAGCCCACCGTGAAGATCGCCGCAAGAATCAGCAGGCCAAGGGAAGTGAGCCACGGGAAGCCGGGCATTCGCAGGGGAAGCTCCGTTCCGTCACCGTCGGCGCGGAGACGCAGCGCGAGCTGGGCCAGGAGCGCGGAAGTCCACACCAGCAGGCACGTGGAACCCACGATGTTGAGCAGGACGCCAAGCACCATCTCGGGGAACGCCAGCTCCAGCACCACCGTGACAACGCCGAAGGCAACGCTGGCCACAACCGCGGCCACCGGAACCCGGGCCTTCGAAACGGAAGCGAGCCAACGTGGCGCTTCCCCGCGCTCGGCCAGGGAGAACGCCATCCGGGACGCGCCGTACAGGTTGGCGTTCAGCGCGGACAGCAGCGCAGCAACGGCTACCAGCGTGATTGCAGTCGCCGCGCCGGGCATACCAGCGGCGTCCAGCACCGCGGCGAACGGGCTCTTCAGCCCCGCCGAACCCACCGGAACCACAGCAGCAATCACGAAGATGGCGCCGATGTAGAACACCAGGATGCGCCACAGCACCGTCCGGACTGCCTTCTTCACGCTGCGGGCGGGCTCAGCTGTCTCGGCAGCAGCCACGGACACGATCTCGGTGCCGCCGAACGCGAACGCCACCACGAACAGCGCCGTCGCTATCCCGGCGAAGCCGCTCGGTGCGAAGCCTTCGCCCATGAAGTTGGACAGGCCCGGCGACTGCACGCCCGGCACCAAGCCGAAGAGCAGGGCGAAGCCACCAGCAGGAACCCGACGATCGCAACGACCTTGAGCAGCGCGAACCAGAACTCGAACTCGCCGAAGTTCTTGACGCTGGTCAGGTTCACGGCGGTGAGCACCACGATGAACACAAAGGCCATCAGCCACACCGGCAGGGCCGGGAAGATGGTGGCCAGCAGGCCCGCCGCGCCGAGCGCCTCGGCTGCGATGACCACCACCAGCTGCAGCCACCACAGCCACCCCACGGTGGCGCCGGCCACGGGTCCGTAGG
>NZ_AOFD01000058.1 GCF_000332815.1 Arthrobacter nitrophenolicus | reverse complement strand
CGACCCGCCGGTCGGCTGCGGATTTTGTGTGGCGTTTTTCGATGGATTCGGGGTGGTAGCGTTCGCGCCAGGCTCGGACCTTGGCCCGCAGCCGGGACGGCACAAGGTTCGCGGCCGGGCAGCCGCGGGCCGGGTTGGGCGCGTCCGGGTCCAGGAAGTGGTCCGCGAGGGCCACGGCGGCGGGATGGTCCAGGGCCTCGGTTTCGTCGGCGATGATCCTGGCGCCCTGCCACGACAACGCCCCCGAAAACAGGTTCCCGTAGACCGAGGGGAGGGAGCAGACCCGCCGGGACTGGGACAGGAACGCCCCTGCTGCCCCGGAGCTGATGGTCAGGACCCCGGCGATTTCTTCCACTGCCGATATTTCCGCGTACGTGCGGTCGTGAGTGGAGGCGTCGGGTGGTGTCATGGCCTGCTGCAGGTCGAAGGCCTCGGCCGAGTCCCGGGCTTTCAGTGCGGCGTTCTGGGCTTCCAGTGTCGACTCCACCTCCAGTCGCGCCAACCGAAGCCGATACAACCGCCCCATGACATCCACCACGGATTCGTCGGCATTCCCGTCTGCGGTCGCAGCCTCCAGTTCCTCCTCTTCGAGGAACAGCGCCTCGAGGGCAGCCATGGTGGAACGAATGCCCTCCATCGCTGACGCCGTGCGCGTGCCGGTTCCCATAAAGACATCCTCTAATGGGGGTATGACATTTTGGCAGGCACCTCTGCACAATTGCTCACCCCCGCCAGCCGCCCCCAAAGGTCGCGGTGGCAGCGAGTCCTACCACCGGGGATGGTCGCCCGTTTTGGGGATGTGCGCCCCGCTCCGGTACCCTATTGAGGTTGGTGACGTGTCCGAGCGGCCGAAGGTGCAACACTCGAAATGTTGTTTGGTGTAAAAGCCAACGTGGGTTCAAATCCCACCGTCACCGCCAGATGAGAAGGTCCCGGTTCCTTTGAGACAAAGGAACCGGGACCTTTTTGCTTTCCTGGGTTCCAGGCCGCAGGTGTCGCGATTTCTGGCTACCGAAGAGAGGCTTCGAGAAGGATTGCGGGCTGCTTCTGCCAGCGGGATCATGGAACTGCACACCCTCCCGTCAGGCGCAGATTCGAAGTGGTTCACATGCCGGAACGCCATATCACCGTGCAGCGTCGGATGCCCGTTCCCGCCGATTCAGTGTGGGATTTCTACTCCGATTTCCCGCATCTCGCCAAGCACTGGCACGGCCTCAGAGCGACCCGTGCCATTGGCGACCAGTCCAGCGGAGTGGGTGCCCGCCGGCGCGTCGAGCTCAAGCCCATGGGCACCATGGATGAAACCGTCACTGTCTGGGATAAAGGCCGCAGGATGGACACAGAGAATCATCCGAATGCGCTGGTTCCGTTCAAAAGTGCCAAGTCCTCACTCTCACTTGCAGCCGTGGACGACGGGACCTTGGCGACCTTCGATTACCGCTACGTCCCCCGCGGCGGCCCCATAGGCCGATTCACCGGACCACTGCTCGACAGGATGCTGAAAGCCACCTTCACCGACATGCTGGCCGCCAGCGAGAAGGCCGCCCGTGACGCTTCCGGACGTGCCTGACGAACATCCCCTGTGACGCAACGGAAGAACGCCGGACGCAGGGGTTCATCCCCGCGCCCGGCGTCCCGGCCGCCAGCGCGATATCTACTGCCGGGTGTCGAAGGACCCGCAGAACACGTTGTCGTTGAACGTCCCCTGGAACTCAGACTTGCCCTGGATCTTTTCGATGGCTGCCCGGATGGCCTCCCGTGAACCGGCGTGCGCGTGGATCGCCGTACGGACCATCGGAACGTCAATTAAATGGTTCGGCTGGTTCAGCGAAACGAACACCGTGGGGACCTCCGTGGCATACCAGGGGATCTCGGCCGCCATCGGTGAGGACCACTTGATCCGGATGGCCGCCTCCTGTGCGAAGCCTTTGACATTGGCAAACACGAAAGCGGCGTCGTACTTTTCCGGGTAGTCCCCCGTGGCTTCCTCTGCCAGGACGGTCATGAAGTTCACCCCCGCCTCCCCCCGCAGCTTCACGCTGCTCGGCAGTGCGGAAGACATGGACTTCGAAACCGGCCGCCTCGAGTTCCTCCTTGACGGTGTCCAGGTAGGCCAGCGGATCGGCCCGGGTGAAGTCAGCACCGCCGGAGATGCCGTACAGCCGGATCCGCGGATGGGTTTCGGCGGTGATGGGCAGGTTTCCCGCCGTGTCCTTGACCAGGGTGACGGTCTTGTCCGCGACGTCGGCCGCAATGGCCCGGTGCGCCTCGGAACCAATGACGGACAGCGCCTCAACAGGCGGCACCAGCTCGTCCAAAGGCTTCCGGTGCAGCCCCAGCGAGGCCTTCAGCCCAAGGATCCGCCGCAGGGCATCGTGCAGCCGCTCCTCGCTGATGACGCCGGACTTGTACCCATCCATCATGTAGCCAAAGTCCTCCGCAGGGTTGCGGAAGAACAGGAACATGTCGCAGCCCGCGGCAATGGTGGCAGGCACCAGGTCCTTGCGCTTCATCGCCTGCGTCAGGCCTACCATCAGCGACGCGTCGGTAAGGACCAACCCGTTGAAACCCAGTTCGCCGCGGAGCAGGTCCTGCAGCAGCTCGGGTGCGAGCGTGGCGGGCAGGATTTCGGAATCCGGCAGTCCCGGCCGGAAGTGCCGGGACAGCTCCGGCGCCCCGATGTGCCCCACCATGATGGACTGCACCCCGTGTGCGATCATCTGGCGGTACACGTGGCCGTAGGTCCGGTTCCACTCCTCATAACTGAAAGTGTTGTAGGACGTCACCACATGCTGGTCTCGTTCATCAACACCGTCGCCGGGAAAGTGCTTCATTGCGCAGGCGGTGGGCGACTCGCTGATGCCGTCGAAGTACTCTTTTGCCCGCTCCACCACGATCTCCGGCGTATTGCCGAAGGCCCGGGTGGAAACCACGGTGTTCCGCCAGTTGTAGTGGATGTCCACGATGGGCGCGAACGCCCAGTTGCAGCCCAGGGCCGCGGTTTCGACGCCGGCCACCTGGCCCATCTGCCGGGCAATACCCTTGTCCGGGTGGGAGCCGGCCTGCAGGTGCGTGGACACGAATGTGCCGTCGTCGCAGCTTCCGGCCCCGCCCATCTCCGGGTTGGACGCGACCAGCAGCGGAATGCGCGACCTCGACTGGGCGTACCGGATGTGTTCCTGCACGGCCGCGGACGGACCCGGCCGGTAGCGCATGCCGCCCACGTGGTAGGTGTCCAGCACGCCATCGAGGTACTCCGGCGCGTAGCTGTTGTTGTGGTTGATGAAAAGCTGCCCGATCTTCTCCTCAAGCGTCATGGCACCGATGGTGCCTTCCACCCAGGCGATGGCGTCGCCGTCGAGATTGAACGGCGGAGCAGCCAGGTCGACGCCGGGCTGCCGCGGCTTGGTGCCTGCCCGATCAGGGGCAGGGCGTACGACGGCGGCGAGGTTTGTCAGTGCCGCGGCCACAACGTCCGCGACGGGGGCAGCGATGTCGACGACGAATCCGGCTTCGTCGGCTTCGAGCGGTTCCAGCGTGGCGAGCTGGGAGTCCAGGAGTGCGGGCGGCATGAAGTGCCCCGTCCGCCCTTCGGTGCGGGCTTTCAGGACTTCCTTGGTTCCGTGCAGGTGCAGGAAGACGGTGTCCGGGGCCTGTTCGCGGATGGCGTCGCGGTAGCTGCGGCGCAGCGCCGAGCAGGCGAGCACCAAACCGCCGTCACCGGCTTGGGCCAGAGCGGCGCCGACGGTGGCGAGCCAGGGCCAGCGGTCATCATCGGTCAGCGGGGTGCCGGCGGCCATTTTGGCGACGTTCTCCACCGGATGCAGCGAATCGCCGTCCAGGAACGGGACGCCGAGTTCGCGGGCGACGAGGTCGCCGATGGTGGTCTTGCCGCAGCCGGACACGCCCATCACCACCACACGGAGCTTGCCGGGTGTGGCAGGTTTGATCGTGTTCACCAGTCGTGCACCGTTCCGTCGATGAGGCGGTTGTAGGGCAGGTAGGCCTGCTGGTACGGGTACGCGGCTGCAGCTTCTTCGTTGAATTCGACGCCGATGCCGGGGTTGTCGCCGGGGTGCAGGTAGCCGTCCTTGAAGGTCATGGACTGCTCGAAGACCTCGTTGGTCTTGTCGGAGTGCTGCATGTATTCCTGGATGCCGTAGTTGTGGATGGCCAAGCCCACGTGCAGCTGTGCGGCGAACCCGACCGGGGAAATATCGGTGGGGCCGTGGAAGCCGGACTTGATCTGGTACTGCGCGGCGAAGTCCATGACCTTCTTCAACGGCGAGATCCCGCCGAAGTGGGTGGACGCGGCCCGGACGTAGTCGATCAGCTGTTCCTTGATCAGGGTCTGGTAGTCCCACACGGTGTTGAAGATCTCGCCGATGGCCAGCGGGGTGGTGGTGTGCTGGCGGACCAGGCGCAGGCCCTCCTGATTCTCGGCCGGGGTGCAGTCCTCAAGCCAGAACAGGTCGTACGGTTCCAGCGCCTTGCCCAGCTTCGCGGCCTGGATCGGGGTCATCCGGTGGTGCCCGTCGTGCAGCAGCGGGATCTCCGGCCCGAACTCGTTCCGGACGGCTTCGAACACGGTGGGCAGGTGCCGCAGGTACGCGCGGGTGTCCCAGTCCTCCTCCACCGGGAACGCGCCCCGGCCGGCCGGCTCATAGTCGTACCGCTCCCCCGAGGCCTGCGCCTGCGCGGCGACACCGTAGACGGCTTGATGCCCGGCACGGCGGTCTGGATCCGGATCGACTTGTAGCCGAGTTCCAGGTGCTCCCGGACCGAATCGAACAGCGACGGGATATCCGCGCCCGAGGCGTGCCCATAGGCGCGGAGCCCGGTGCGGGACGCCCCGCCCAGGAGCTGGTAGACGGGCATCCCGGCGAGTTTGCCCTTGATGTCCCACAACGCCATGTCCACCGCCGCGATCGCGGCCATGGTCACCGGGCCGCGGCGCCAGTACGAGGACCGGTACAGGAACTGCCAGGTGTCCTCGATCCGGTGCGGGTCCTTGCCGATCAGCAGCTGCGCAACGTGCTCCTTCAGGTAGGCGGCGACGGCGAGCTCCCGACCATTAAGGGTGGCGTCACCAATACCGGTCACACCATCCTCAGTGGTGATCCGCAAGGTCACGAAGTTACGGGACGGACTGGTCACGAAGACATCGGCGGCAACGATTTTCATGGAAATCAACTGTTCCTTCCGGAAGTGAAAGCGGGGGTCTAGGGACGTGTGGGAACGGCGGCAGCCGCCTTGTTGGCTGTAAGGGATCCGCAGAGCCCCTGCACCAGATCAACTATCGCGGCATCATTGCCGATGCTGGCGCTGACCAGGCGGAGCAGGGCCCGGACCCTTTCGCCGCCCTCCAGCGTGTTGGCCGCTTGGATTTCGGAAGCCAGCGGATCCTGGAAGTCCTGGGAGGTGGCGACATAATCGATCCAGGCGGCAAGCATGAGGGCGCTCCCGGCGCCGGTGCAGCCGGCAGCCCGTTCGGCCATCAGGACGGGCACGGCGCGCATGCGCAGCTTGGTGGTTCCATCAGCCGCGATCTGGGCCAGCCGATGGGCGATACGGGCGTTGCCGAACCGCTCCAGCAGGGCCTGCCGGTACTGCGGGATGGCCAGGCCATCAGCGTTCAAATGGTTTGCCGCCTCGTCCCAGAAATCCTCCACGGCTTTGCGGCACACCGGGTCGGCCAAGGCCTGGGCAACTGTGCTGTGACCGCGGAGCTGCCCGGCGTACGCAGGATCGAGTGCGAACCGTTAAGGAGCCACAGTTTGCGGTTTTCATAGGGCTCTATATCGTCAACGACGACGGCGCCAGCCTCCTCCCAGCGCGGGCGTCCGGCAGGAAAATCGCCGCTGAGGACCCAGTTCCGGAAGGGTTCGGCCACCACCGGCGAGCTGTCGCTGTAGCCGCACTGCTCTGCCACTTCTTCAATATCCTCAGCCGTGGTTCGTGGGGTGATCCTGTCCACGGAGGTGCTGACGAAGCTCACGTTCGCCCCGATCCACTCCCCGAGGCCCGTGCCCAAGGCAGCCGCCAGGCCCAGGACGGCGCGGCGGGCAACGTCGCCATTGGCCGAGAGGTTGTCGCAGCTGACGACGGCGAGTGGTCCCCCGCCGCTGTCCCTCCGGCCTGCAAGGGCCAGCACCAATCGTCCCAACGGCGACCCAGGCGCCCCTGTGCCGCCGGCTGCGATTGCCGAGAGCGCACGGAGATCATCCGCGGCAGCCGGCGAGTCGGCGTCGAACGTCCCATCCGCTGCCAGCCCGTAGGCCGCCTCGGTGATGGTCAACATGACGACTGCCGTCTCATTGGCCGCAATCAGCTCGCAAAGCCTGTCCACATTGGCGCCGTCCACGGCTTCGACGATGCTTCCGATGACTTCGAAGCTGTCACCACCTGCTGACCGCTCAACCAGGGTATAGAGGCAGTCCTGCGTGGAAAGCGCCGTCGCCGCATCAGGGCGGCGACCGGTGAACGCTGCGATTCCCCACTCCGCCGCGTCCGATGCATGCTGGGTATACCAGGCCTGGTGCGAGCGGTGGAACGCACCCAACCCAAGGTGCACGATCCGCACCGGCGCCTTAGGCAGCGGCTTTAGGCTGCGATTCAATACAGGCGGCGCGGCACTCACAGCTTGAACACCCGTCGGGGAGAAGCATCCACGATGTCCATGATCAGTTCCTGGGCCCGTTCTTCGCTGATCCGGTGCTCGGCCACCAGGCGTGCCAGGAATGATGCCTCGATCCGCCGGGACGTGTCATGCCGGGCAGGAATGGAGCAGAACGCCCGGGTGTCGTCGATGAAGCCCGAGGAGCGCGAGAAACCCGCCGTCTCCGTTACCGCCGACCGGAAGCGCAGCATTGCGTCGGGCGCATCCAAGAACCACCATGGTGCCCCCAGGTACACCGCCGGGTAGAACCCGGCCAGCGGCGCCAACTCCCGGGAGAACACCGTCTCGTCCAGGGTGAACAGCACCAGGTGGAAGTCCTTGGCCGTCCCGAAGTCCTGCAGCAGCGGCCGGATGGCCTCCGTGTAATTGACCGCAACCGGAATGTCATGCCCGGTATCGGCCCCGAAGGCCTCAAACGTGGGCGTGTGGTGGTTGCGGAACGAGCCTGGATGGATGGTCATCACCAGGCCGTCCTCCACCGACATCCTGGCCATCTGGTACAGCATGTGCGCCTCGAAGGCATCCCGTTCCCGGGGCCCTGCCTGGCCGGAGCGGCCGAGCTCGAAAAGCCGCTCCGCCTCGCCGTCGTCCAGCTTCACTGTGTAAGGCGTGAACACGCCATGGTCAGCGGACACCGCCCCGCGCTCCACGAAGTGCCGCCGGCGTGCCTCCAGCGCCTTGATATACCCGGCGTAACCGGTGGCGCCCTCCCCCGCAGCGCTGATGAGGCGCTCCACGTTGTCCTGCCACGCCGGGTGCGCCATGTTCAGGTACTGGTCCGGCCGGAAGGTGGGCAGCACCCGGCCGGCAAAGGCAGGGTCCGCCTGCAGGGCTGCATGGCTGTCCAGGGAGTCCAGCGGGTCATCCGTGGTAGCCAGCACCTCGATGTTGAACTCCTTGAACAGCTCACGCGGGCGGAAACCGGGCTCGGAAAGCTTGGCCTGCAAGGCGTCGTAGAGACGGTCCGCGTTGTCCGCGGTCGGCTCCTCCTGCAGCCCGAATACGTGGGCGAACTCCTGCCGGATCCAGAACCCGGACGCGGTCCCCTCAAAGGCTGGCCAGGCTTCGCAGAAGTGCCGCCAAACCTGCCGGGAGCCGGCCGGTTGGCTGCCGAGGCCCAACTGGTCCATCGGTACCCCGCCGGCGTGGATCAGCCGGGTGACGTAGTGATCCGGAGTGACCAAGAGGGCGGCGGGGTCCGGGAATGGGCTGTTCTGTTCGATGACGGCCGCGTCCACGTGACCGTGGGGGGAGATGATCGGCAGCCCCTCCACCTTTTTGTACAGTGACCGTGCGATATCCCGGACACCGGGATCGGCCGGCAGCAGCCGATCCGGATGATCCGCTATGAATTGGCCCATGGTTCAGCGCCTCCCTGCCGGGACGGAAAGCCCTGCCAGTTCCGCTACGGAACGGAGGTAGTCAAGGTTGTCTGCCGTCCGCTCAGCCAACGGCCGTTCGGTGGAAAAGTCCTCTACGGTCACCCACCCGTCATAGCCATGGGCGGCGAGCGCCTTGAAGTACTGCAACACGCTGCCTTGGCCCGAACGCAGGGGAGCCCACTCGTTCCGGTAGACAGCTGCGCCGGACTCGTCGGTTTCACCGCTGTTGACCCATACCGCGTTCTTCACGTGCACGTGGGCCAGATAGTCGCCCAGGAGCTCGAAGGCCGGGAGGTAGTCCTCCTGGCCTTCGATGAGCAGGTTGCCCAGGTCGTGGATGACTCCCACGTGCCGCGGATCCAGGCCGTCCAGCAGCCGGAGTGCTGACGACGCCGAGGCGGTGATGGTCCGGTGGTGCAGTTCCACGAGAGCCTTGACGCCATGGTGCGCTGCCCGTTGGGCGATCCATTCGAAATCGCGGCGGGCTCCATCAAAGAGCTCGGGGTAGGGCGTGCCACTGGCCGGTTCGCCGCCCCATGCCGCGGTTCCCAGCGCAGGTGTGGTCACCCGGACTCTTTCGGCGCCCAGCGTGGCGGTAGCGGCCAGCATACGGTCTACGTCCGCGTGGTTGTCACAGCGTGCGTACCCCCCTATGCCGGAGAATTCCAGCCCGGCACCGGAGGTGAGTGCGGCGATCCTTTCCAGCTGGTCTTCCATTCCGGTAAGCGGGACGGTGGCCTTGTTGCCGGCCCAGAAGCCTGGCTCTGCGGCGTCTGCCTGGTCCGTGATGCGCCACTCAATGCCGTCCCAGCCCTGGTCGGCCAGGTGCTGCACTGCTTCTTCGGGGGTCCATTGCGGGGTGGATGCGGTAAACACGGAAAACTTCATGGCTTTAGGCGCTTTCTGCCGCGGAGCTGCCGGTGCGGACTTCAAGGTCGTTGTACTTGCCGGCCAGGACGTCGTCGAAGAGGACGGGCTGGCCGAGGGTTGCCGAAACGTAGACTGAGCGCACCGCCGCGAGGGCATTGACGGCGTCACTAACGGTGACGCCGGCCTGCCTTCCGTCGGCAATGGCGGACAGGATATCGCGGTACTGCCGGACATGCCCGGCGGGGTAGACGGTGGGGTCCGCCGCTTTGTAGTCTTCCTCCGGATACCTGGCCAGTTCCTGTTCCGCCTGGTTGCCACCACCTTGGAGGCCCATGTCCGCCGATTCGCCGCCGGCGTCTTTGCTGTGGAAGTACTCCAGCCGGTCGTTGTCCACCACGGCGGATCCTTCGGATCCCATCAGCTGGACGCGGACTGTCAGGCCCGGGTAGGCCGCCGTGGTGGCGTGCAGGACTGCCAGTCCGCCGTTTTCAAAGGTGACGGTGGCAACCGCTGTGTCTTCCACCTCGATCCGTTCGTGGGCAAGCCGGGCGGTGTGTGCGTGGATCTCCACGGGGCGTCCCATGAACCACAGGAGCAGGTCCACGGTGTGGACGCCCTGGTTCATCAGCGCACCTCCGCCGTCCATGGACCACGTGCCGCGCCAGTCGCCGGAATCGTAATAGCCCTGGCTGCGCCACCAGGCAACGGAGGCGATGGCGGACGTGAGCCGGCCGAAGCGTCCTTTGGTGACGGCGTCGGCGACCGCGACGCTTGACTGGTCGAACCGGTGCTGGCTGATGACTGAAGCGACGATCCCTTTAGCCGCGGCCTCCTTGGCCGCGGCTTCTATTTCCTGGGCCCGGGTAAGGTCAACGTCAAGGGGCTTTTCGATCACCACGTGCTTGCCGGCAGCCAGGACCTCCAGGCCCTGCTGGATGTGGAGGCCGCTGGGGGTTGCCAGGGCCACGAGGTCGATGTCTTCGGCGGCGAATGCCTCCGCCAGCGTGGGGTACTGTGGCGGCCGCTCGCCGCCGTTCTTTTCAATGAAGTCTGCGAGGGATTCTGCTGCCGCCGGGATGGCGTCAACGAGGGCGGCAATGCGCACCTCCGGGAACTCCCTAAGGGCTACGGCGTGGGTCCGCCCGATGACTCCGCATCCGGTGATGGCTACGTTCAGAGTGCTCATGCCGTCTGGACTCCTGCTTCTGCGGTGACTTTTGCAAATGCGCGTGCTGCGATACCGAAGGCTGTGGGACCCGAGAATCCGCCGAGCCCGTGGGCGCCGGCAAGATGCGGCTCCAGGGAGGCGAAGCCTCGTACCCGTCGTCTTTGAGTGCCTCTACGGTGCGGAGCACATCCCCGTCCCCTTCCCCGGCCGGAACCACATGCCCGTTCTCGAACAAAGCATCCTTGACCTGCAGGTACTCAAGGTGCGGGCGCAGTTTCGCATACCCCTCGTCGAAGGGCTTGACCCCCACCTGGACGAAGTTCGCGGCATCCCAGGCCACCTTCAGGGCCGGCGAATTGACGGTTTGGATGATGTCCAGGACCCTGTCGGGGACGTCGCCGAAGATGTCCTTTTCGTTCTCGTGCAGTAGTATGACGCCGGCTTCCTCCGCCACATCGGCCAGTGCCCGCATCCGCTCCATCACGTCGTCTCGGATGCTTTCCACCTGCACCGAACCGCCGTAGTAGAAGGAGAAGATGCGGATGTATTTGGCGCCCAGGACCGTGGTGGCATTCACTGCCCGCCGCAGCCGCTCCACTTCGTGCCGCACCGGGAGGGTGACGTCCACCTTGCCGATGGGGGAAGCGATAGCCGAGACCTTCATGCCTTTCTCCGCCAGCAGCGTCGCAAGGGACTGGAGCTGTTCATCGCTCAGGTCCACGATGTTGGTGCCCCACGCGCTGCGGACTTCGATGTGGTTGGCTCCGAGGGCCTGCAACACCGCAATCTGGACTGCGGGGTCGTCGTCGATCTCGTCTCCGAAGCCTGACAGCTGCCAGGTGACCTGAGTGCTCGAAACCATGGTTATTTAACTCCTCCGGCGGTCAGCCGCCTACTAGGTAGCGCTGGAAAATCAGGTAAAGGATGACCACTGGCGCGGCACACACCAGGGCTGCGGCCATCATCTGGCCGTAGGACGGGATGGCCCCGCCCTCCTGCGATGCCCCAAAAATCTGGAGTGCCACGGCAGCGGTCTGGCTCTCAGGCCGGGTCATGACCGAGGCGAACAGCACGTCGTTCCAGCCGAGCAGGAAAGCGAAAATGCCGGAAACGACGATGCCGGGCCAGCTGAGGGGCAGGATGATCCGGAAAAGAACTCCCAGGTTGGATGCGCCGTCGATCCGTGCGGCTTCTTCCAGTTCCTTGGGAAGCCCGCGGAGGTAGGTGACCATCACCCAGGTGGAGAACGGCATCGCGAAGGTCAGGTAGGTGACAAAAAGACCCCACTGCGTTCCGATGACCTGGATGCGAGATAGGTTGCAGCCGAGGAAAACAGCACGAAGACCGGCAGCACCATGAGCGTTCCGGGGACGGACTGCAGCGCCAACAGGCCCCGGAGGATGGTCAGCCTGCCACGGAAGCTGTAACGGACCAGGACAAACGCGGTGGAGACGGACAAGGCGGCAGAGACTACCGCCGTGGCCCCCGCTACCAGCACGCTGTTGGTGAGGCCGGTGGCGAGGCCCACGCTGGTCCAGATTTTGGCGTAGTTCTCAAAAGTGACCGATGAAGGCCAGAACTCCCCGTTGGCCACGCCGATATCGGAGTTCACTGACGCAAGGAAGATGTACAGCACAGGAATCAGGACCACTGCGCCCAGGAATACCAGGATGATGATCAGCAGGGGCGCCGGCAGGAGTCGCAGCACTTCGTGCTGTCGTTTCGAACCCGGTCGGGGGATGTCGTGGTGTACTGCCGAATGCCGGCTGGCGGTCGAGGTGCTCACTTCTTGGCTCCTGGTGATTCGGCGTCGTCGAGCTTAACGGCGCGGAGGTAAATGAACAGCGGAATGGCAATGAGGACCAGGGAGATGAAAGCCATGGCCGCGCTCAGGCCGAAGCGGAAGCTCTGGAAACTCGTGACGTAGGTAAGGATGGGGAGAACCTCCACATCAGCGGGCGCCGGTACACCGAAGAGCACGAAGGGAAGCGTGAAGTTGTTGATGTGGTGCAGCATTCCGATCAGGAACGCCAGCGCCAGCGGGCCCTTTAGGTAGGGAAACACGACATACCGGAGCTTGTTCCACCAGAGCGCCCCGTCAAGGGCTGAGGCCTCGTGCACTTCGTGGTCCACGGCCTGCAGCCCGGAGAGCGCCAGCAGGTAGATGAATGGCCAGGACGCCCAGATCTGGACGAGTACCAGGGTCCAGAACGATTGGGGACCGTTCAGCCACAGTCCCGCGTCGATTCCGAAAGTGCCCAACGCCCTGTCGATAATTCCCTCGGGCTGGAACATCGTCCGCCAGACTGTTGCCACAACGAAGGAGGGCAGGACGTACGGAATCAGGAAAACCGAGCGGATGACTGCACGGCCCTTGAACGCGTTCTGGGTTGCAACTGCAGCGGCTATGCCCAGCGGCAGTGTCACGACCATTGCTATCAGCGAGTAGCTCACGCTGAGCCAGACTGCGTTCAGCAGCGGCGAAGCAGTCACGGCTTCGACAAAGTTCTCCACGCCGATGAACGGGGAACTGATCCACTTCCGCAGGGTGTACTGGTCCAGGTCGAGGGCGGACATGTAGATGCCCAGGACGAGCGGTACCACGATGATGATGATCATCAGGAACCCGCCCGGGATAAGCATCCACAGCGGCCGGTCCCGTTCGCTCAGGCCTTTGCGGCGCGGGCTGCTCTGGTTGCCCGGCTCCTGGCCGGGGACATCAGCGGCAGTCTCTGCCGCCCGGCTTGCGGCGGACTCCGCCGCAAGCCGGATTTCGTTGGAGGCGTCGGTTGACATCAGAACTTATCCCTTGGAGGCCCGGTCCAGGGATGCCTGGCCCTTCTCCTGGGCCTCCTTGATCCTTGCTTCGAGGGCGGAGCTGTCCACCTTGCCGGCGGCAAGGTCGGGAATCGACTGGACAGTAACGTTGAGGAGGCCGAGCTGCATGTCACCCCATGCGCCGGTGAAAGGCGTTGCCTGTGACTTCTCGGCTGCCTCGGCGAGAGGCTTGAGCTTAGGGTCGCTAAGGCTGGCAAGAGCCTCGGCGTTGGCCGGGAGGTCACCGAAGATCTTCTGGTAGTTCAGTTGCTCTTCCTTGGAGGTGACCAGCTTGATATAGGCGAAGGCGAGATCCTTCTGCTTGGAGTAGTCAGCCACCACCAGGTTGTCGCCGGAGAGGATACTCGCGGCGTCATCCTCGGACTTGGACTCCGTCTCCCCCGGGGCGATGGTGGGCATCAGGGCATACTCGTACTTTCCGGCGACTTCCGATTTCTCGAGAGTCGGGATCGAGCTGGACGTGGTCATCATCAGGTAACCGGCCTTTCCGCTGGCAAAAGCGGCCACAGCGTTGCTGTTGCTCCACCCGACTGATGCGGGGTCCACAACCTTGTCCTCCGTCAGCCAGCCGAAGTACGTCTCGTAGGCCTTCTTGACGGCGGGATCATCCATTTTGAATGTGTCGCCGTCCACCAGCGGGTTCCCGGCCTGCACCGACATGGCCCAGATGAACTTCCAGGGGTCGAAGTTGTCCTTGTATCCGGTGGCGATCCCGTAGGTGCCGTCCTTGGTCATCTTCTTTGCCTGCTCGGCGAGTTCGTCCCAGCTGGTGGCGGGCTTTTCGATGCCGGCCGCAGCCAGCAGGTCCTTGTTGTAGGCCATCACGAAGGGGCGGCTCACGAAGGGGATGCCTACCTGGTTCTCCTCATCAGGCCTGAAATGCCGAGGGTGGCCTGATTGAAACGGTCCTTGCCACCCACCTTGTCCCAGTCTTCATCTGACAGCTTGACGAACGCATTTGTGGCATAAGCGGTAGGTGTGAACGTCGTCCCGAGGCCGTACACGTCCGGGCCCTGGCCGGACACCACTGATGTCTGGATGCGGGTGAGTTCATCATTCGCCGAGGCGAAGGTCTCAAACTTCACTTCAGCCCCGGTCTCAGCCTTGAACTTCTCGGCGATCTCGCTCTGCCACTGTTTCTGCTGTTCCGGGTACTGGGGAAGGACCCCGACCAGGACATTCAGGGTCTTGCCGGTGCCGTCCACCTTCCCGTCCGCGTTCGTTGAAGTGCCGGATGATTCTGAACCAGCGGCGCAGCCAGTCAGTGCCAAGCTGCCGCCGTAACGATTGCTGCGACCCCTGTAGACGATCTAAACCTCATTGTTCTCTCCTCTGGGACGCCCACACGGCCACAAGGACAAGTGGCGCACGTCACTGCAGGCGATTCATCGACCAGCTTAGGAGCGCAGCAATGTTGCGGCAAGCGATTGCCATAAGTTGCCAAAACTGATGAAATATTTCTGTTGGCGTTTTCCGCAGTGGTAACGGGATCCGACGCGTCAGCGCGAAAGGAACGCCCCATGATCACTCCTGCTACTGGCCCGGCACATGAAGAAGCCCGCAAAGGTCCCGCGCCTGCGGACCGGATGCCAACAATCAAAGACGTTGCAGAACTCGCGGGGGTGGCAACGTCCACCGTGTCACGGGCCCTCTCCAAGCCTGACCGGGTGAACCAGCACACCCGGCAACGCATCCAGGAAGCTGCCGCCCAGTTGAACTATGTTCCCAGTTCACAAGCAAAGGGCCTCAGTTCGGGCCGGACGGGCACGGTTGCGGTCCTGGTGCCGGATATCACCAATCCCTTCTACTTCGACATCATCAGAGGAACACAGCACCAGCTCAAAGCCGCCGGCCTTACCCAACTGCTGGTGGATACAGAAGAGTCCAGTGAGATGGAATTGGATGCACTCCACAAGATGCGGCGCTCGGCCGACGGCTTCGTCCTTGCAGCCTCACGCCTCACCGATGCGCAACTTGCGGAGGTGGCCGGGTCCCAGCCCTTGGTGACCATCAACCGGGCATCCGCTGATGCACCGTCAGTAGTAATCGACACCCCGTCCGCCATCATCCAGGCCTTGGACCACTTGGCTTCACTGGGCCATAACAGAGTTTGCTACGTGGGAGGTCCGCCCACATCGTGGTCGAACGAAATGCGCTGGAAAGTCTTTGAGGAGGACTCCAGGAGGCGCGGCATGGAGACCCACCGCATTGGTCCTTTCATCCCCAAGACAACGTCAGGGGCGGCAGCAGCAGATGCAGCGCTGAGAACAGGGGCAACAGCGTGCGTTGTCTTCAATGACCTGCTGGCTATTGGAATGTTGCAGCGACTCCAGGCGCGGGGCATTCGCGTACCGGAAGACATGAGCATTGTCGGATCAGACGACATTTTCGGGGCGGACTTCTGCAACCCCCCTCTAACAACAATTTCAAGTCCCATCGAGCAGGCTGGACGCGTTGCAGTGGCCATGTTGCTGTCCCAGCTCAATCCGGTACCCGGCGGAGCAAGCCGGAAGCTTGCTGTTATGCCCACTCATCTCACAATCCGCCAATCCACCGGGCCTGCACCTGATTGAGCCCGTGAGGTTCCGACCCGAACACAGGAAGGGCGGGCGACGGCGGGAAGCACCCGCCGTCGTCCGCCCTTCCTCAGTGCAGAGGTCCGTTAGGCCCTGGCGGGGACTCCCGCGCCGTTTCAGCCGGGACGCCGGGCTCGTTGCATGTTCCGCAGCACTCGGGCGCGGTAAAAAATACCCCAGGATTGTTGAACAATCTTAGATTCTCGTGCATCCTAGAGAGACCACTTCAACGAGACGAGAATCACTATGGCCTTCATTGACCTCAACAGCGACGTCGGGGAATCCTTCGGCAACTGGACCATGGGCGATGACGCAGCAATCTTCCGCTCGGTGTCCAGCGCCAACGTCGCCTGTGGCTTCCATGCCGGAGACCCGTCCACAATCGCCCGTACCTGCCGCGACGCCGTTGCGGCCGGCGTCGTCATCGGCGCGCACGTGGGCTACCGCGACCTCGCCGGCTTCGGCCGGCGCTTCCTGGACTGCTCCGCCACGGAACTCGCGGATGACGTCCTCTACCAGATGGGTGCCCTCAGCGCGCTGGCCACGGCCGCGGGCGGCCGCATCCAGTACGTCAAGCCGCACGGTGCCCTCTACAACACCATCGTCACGCACGAAACGCATGCCCAGGCCGTCGTGGACGCGGTCAAGGCCTTCGGCGGCGACCTGCCGCTGCTCCTGCTCCCCGGCTCCGTAGCCCTGGCCCGTGCCGAGGCCGCTGGCCTCCGGGGCGTGGCCGAAGCCTTCGCGGACCGCGCCTACAACCCTGACGGAACCCTGGTCTCCCGGCGCGAAGCCGGGGCTGTCCTCCACGACGAGGACGCCGTGGCCGCCAATATGGTCCGGCTGGCCACCGAGGGAACCATCATTGCCCGCGACGGGTCCGCCATCAAGGCGGAAGCGGAGAGCATCTGCCTGCACGGCGACACCGCCGGTGCCGTTTCCATGGCCGCGGCGGTGCGTCGTGAACTTGAAGCCGCCGGCGTGGATATCCGGAGCTTCGTGTGAGCTCCCCCCACATCCGCTGGGCAGGGCCCCGCGCCCTCCTTCTCGAACTCGACTCCCTGGAAACCGTCCTGGCCGTCCACGCCCGGCTGCAGGAGACGCCCTTGCCGGGGCAGGTGGATGTCCTGGCCGCCGCACGGACCGTCCTTGCGGTCTTCGATTCCCGCGCCTCGGCGCAGGCGGCCCGTGCCGCCGTCGCCACGCTGGACAGGGACGCGGCCGCGGTGAACGCCGGCAGCGCCGAACCGGTCCGGATCGAGGTGGTGTACGACGGCGACGACCTCGCCGAAGTGGGCCGGCTGACCGGGCTGGGTGCCGACGGCGTAATCGCCGCGCACACCGGGCAGCTGTGGACGGCTGCGTTCGGCGGGTTCGCCCCCGGCTTCGCCTACCTGGTAGGCGAGCATGACGCACTGAATGTTCCACGGCGCAGCTCACCGCGCACCGCCGTTCCCGCAGGTTCCGTGGCCCTGGCCGGCAATTTCTCCGCCGTGTACCCGCGGCGCTCCCCGGGCGGCTGGCAGCTTATCGGACGCACCGCTGCCCGGATGTGGGACCTGGACCGTGAACAGCCTGCCATGCTCCGGCCCGGCAGCACCGTCCGGTATGTCGCAGTGCGGGAAGTCGTGGAAGTCGTGACGGTCGCGGAACCCGCCGGACAGCGTGAATCCGCCGGACAGGGTGGACCCGCCGCACAGCCGGACACCCCTGCCGGGGTCCAGGCTGCCGGGGTTCCCGCCCTGGAGATCATCACCCCCGGCCCGCAGTCCCTCATCCAGGACCTTGGCCGTCCCGGCTTCGGAGACCTGGGCGTCTCCCCCGCGGGCGCTGCCGACGCCGCCGGTGCCCGCCAGGCGAACCGCCTGGTGGGAAACCCACCGGGTGATGCCGTACTTGAAACCGTCCTGGGCGGACTGTCCGTCCGCGCCCGCGGCGAACTGACCGCCGCGCTCACCGGCGCTCCCGCGGACGCGGAGATCCGGTCAGGCAGCGCCAGCCGCCCGGCCCCGCTGTACGCCCCCTTCCCGCTGCACGACGGCGAGAGCCTCCACCTTGGCACGCCGGAGGCCGGCCTGCGCACTTACCTTGCCGTCCGGGGCGGCATCGACGTTCCCCCGGTGCTGGGCAGCCGGTCCACGGACCTGATGTCCGGGATTGGACCGTCTCCGCTGGACGCCGGAACGGTGCTGCCCGTAGGCGCGGCAGACCGCGGCCGTGTGGTGGGCCAGCCGGAACCGCCAACCCTGCATCCGGCCCTCAGCCAGGGCGGGACCGACGGCGCCCCGGTGGTGCTTCGGGTGACCCCCGGTCCCCGCGACGACTGGTTCACACCGCAATCCCTCGCCGCGTTGACCGGGCAGGACTGGGCGGTCACTGCCGAGTCCAACCGGATCGGCGTGCGGCTGGATACTTCAGCCGGCGGGACACCGCTGGAACGCTCGCGGACTGAGGAACTGCCCAGCGAAGGAGTGGTTGCCGGCTCACTGCAGGTGCCGCCGTCGGGCCTTCCCGTCCTCTTCCTCGCCGACCACCCAGTGACCGGCGGTTACCCCGTGATCGCCGTCGTCGTTCCCGAAGACCTGCCGGTGGCGGCGCAGCTCCCGCCCGGAACCACCGTCCGGTTCCAGGCCGTGGACCCAGGGACCATGGAGCCGCTCCGGCCCGGCGCCCTGCAGCAGCCGGAACCCACCGCCCCCACGCCTGCCACGAACAGCCTGTGAAAGAAGCAGCCATGAAAAAAGTCCTGATCGCCAACCGTGGCGAAATCGCCGTCCGGATCGTCCGCGCCTGCGCCGATGCAGGCCTGGCGTCCGTCGCCGTCTACTCGGATCCCGATGCCGACGCCCTGCACGTGCGCCTCAGCGACGAGGCCTACGCCTTGGAGGGGTCCGCCAGCGCGGAAACCTACCTGAACATCGGGAAGCTCCTGGCCGTGGCAGCCCGCGCCGGTGCCGACGCCGTGCATCCCGGCTACGGCTTCCTGTCCGAGAACGCCGACTTTGCGCAGGCGGTGCTCGACGCCGGACTCACGTGGGTGGGCCCGTCACCGGAAGCCATCCGCAGCCTGGGCAACAAGGTCACCGCCCGGGAAATCGCCGTCCGCGCCGGCGCCCCGCTGGTCCCCGGGTCAGACGGACCCGCCGCAAACGCCGACGAGGTGCGGGCGTTCGCCGCGCAGTACGGCGTTCCGGTGGCCATCAAGGCGGCCTTCGGCGGCGGCGGCCGCGGGCTGAAGATCGCCTACCGGATGGAGGACATCGACGACGCCTTCGACTCCGCGGTGCGTGAGGCAACCGTAGCCTTCGGCCGTGGCGAATGCTTCGTGGAACGCTTCCTGGACCGGCCCCGCCACGTCGAGGCCCAGGTCATCGCCGATACGCACGGAAACGTGGTGGTGGTGGGCACCCGTGACTGCTCCCTCCAGCGCCGCAACCAGAAGCTCGTGGAGGAAGCACCGGCGCCGTTCCTCACGCCGGAGCAGCGCAGCCGCATCCACGAGTCCGCCCGCGCCATCTGCCGGGAAGCCGGTTACACCGGGGCGGGCACCGTGGAGTACCTGGTGGCACCCGACGGCGTCATCTCCTTCCTCGAAGTCAACACCCGGCTGCAGGTGGAGCACCCGGTCACCGAGGAAACCTCCGGCATCGACCTGGTGCGCGAACAGTTCCGGATCGCCGCAGGCCTGCCGCTCTCCATCACCGAGGACCCCCAGCCCACCGGCCACGCCATCGAGTTCCGGCTGAACGCCGAAGACGCCGGCCGCGGCTTCCTGCCCTCCCCCGGCCCCGTGGACGTCTTTGAGGCACCCACCGGCCCCGGCATCCGCGTGGACTCCGGGGTCCGTTCCGGCTCCGTCATCCCGGCCGAATACGACTCCCTGATGGCCAAGCTGATCGTCCGCGGCGAGGACCGCGCGCAGGCGCTGCGCCGCGCGCGTGCCGCGCTGGACGAACTGCGGATCGAAGGCGTGCCCACGGTGGTCCCGTTCCACCGGGCCGTGGTGCGAGACCCGGACTTCACGGCGACGGACCGACTGGGCGTCTACACCACGTGGATTGAGTCCGAGTTCTCCGGCCGGCTCGCGGCCTCGCTAAAGAGCGGAATTGCCGGGCCCGTGGCGCGGCGCGAAACCCTCACCGTGGAAATCGACGGGAAGGCCGTCCAGCTGGGACTCCCGGCACAGGTTTATGCGGCCCTGATGAACGGCGGTGGCGGTGTTTCGGCCGGTGCAGGTTCTGCCGGTGCCGGCACCCACAGCGGAGACGCCGCCGACGACGGCCGGGTCACCGCGCCGATGGGCGGCAACCTGGTCAAATGGCTGGCCGAGGACGGCGCCGAGGTGGCCGCCGACCAGCCCCTCGCCGTCGTGGAAGCGATGAAGATGGAAACCGTGGTGGCCGCGTCCGGTGCCGGCACCTTCCGCCGCGGTGCGCAGGAGCCGGGGGCCGTCGTCGTGCGCGGCGAAGTGCTGGGCACGGTCGGCTAACATCGGATGTTGACTTGGAGATTGGGGGCGCGGACATGGATACCGGGACACACGGCGCAGCAGAACACGCACACACGACGGCATGGATCGCTTCCGTGCTGCGGAACCGCATCGCGGCCGGCGAACTGACCCCCGGGTCAAAGCTTTCCGAACAGTCGCTGTCCACCTCGCTGGGCGTGTCCCGCAATACCCTCCGGCAGGCGTTCACCATCCTTGCCGGCGAGTCCGTCGTCACCCGCATCCCCAACCGGGGCGTCTTCGTGGCGTCGCCCGGCGCTGAGGAAGTGCGCGAGATCTACCGCATCCGCCGGACCATCGAACCTGCCGCCGTGCTCTGGGGTGAGCTCACTCCGCGGACACTGGACGAGATGGAAGCCATTGTCCAGCGCGCCCAGGCTGCCCGGAACGCCGGCTCCGTCACGGACATGGCGGATGCCAACCAGGCCCTGCACCGTGCGGTGGTGGGCCTGACAGGGAGCGCCACGCTGCAGGAGCTGATGGACCGCGTGCTCGCCGAAATGCGGCTGGTCTTCCATGCCATGGCCTCCGCCCCCGACTTCCACAGCCACTATGTGGAGCGCAACGTGGAGCTTGTGAAACGGCTCCGCGCGGGTGAACGGGAGGAGGCGGCGGCCGGGCTGCGCGCCTACCTCGATGCCGCCGAAGCCGAGCTGCTGGGCCACCTGGCCGGCACGGGACACTGATCACCAAAGGGCACTGACCGGGACAGGGCACTGACCGGGACAGGGCACTGACCGGCAGCTGTAAAACGGAGAGGGCCTGCACCAACCGGTGCAGGCCCTCTCCGTTTATAGGCGACAGGTTCAAGGAACCAGGTAGTCGCTGTCCCTCGCGTCGGTGATGAGCATGTGGCCCGGCGCGTGGCCGATGGCCAGCGGGGGCCGGGACTGCATCACCGCGGCCTGCGGCGTGACGCCACACGCCCAGAACACCGGAATGTGGCCATCCGGAATGGTCACGGCATCGCCGAAATCCGGCCGGGCAAGATCGCTGATGCCCAGTTCGTGGGGATTGCCCACGTGGACCGGTGCGCCGTGCACGGCCGGGTAGCGGGAGGTGATGCGTACCGCATCGGCCACCTGCGAGGCGGGGACGGGACGCATCGAGACCACCATCGGACCGGACATGGTGCCGGCGGGGGCGCACTGGCGGTTGGTACGGTACATCGGCACATTCACGCCCTGCTCGATGTGGGCTATGCCGATGCCGCCGTCCTGCAGGGCGGCCTCGAACGTGAAGGAACAGCCGATCAGGAACGTCACCAGGTCATCACGCCAGTGGCCTGTGATGTCCGTGGGCTCGTCCACCTTCTCCCCGTCGCGGTACACCGTGTACTTCGGCACATCGGTGCGAATGTCCCCGCCGGCCAGCAGCGGACCGCTGGTTTCGCCCGGTTCGAGGATGCCCAGGATGGGGCACGGCTTGGGGTTGCGCTGGGCGAACAGCAGGAAATCGAAGGCGTGCTCCCGGGGGATGGCAAGCACATTCGCCTGCGCGTACCCGCGGGACCAGCCGGACGTCGGTTCCACCAGCCCGCCGCGGAACGCTTCGCGCGCCGCGGCGGGGGTAGTGCTGGAGCGGTCCATCATGCCCACAGCTTCGCCAGGCCCATGACCGAATTCCAGCCCAGGAACACGGTGAGGATCCAGGCTGCGGCACCAACCAGCAGCAGCCACTTCGGGTAGGCGTAGCCGTGCATCAGGTCGCGGCGGCGCCAGGCCACCCAGAGCAGGACCGCAAAGCCCACCGGCAGGATCAGGCCGTTGAAGGCGCCGGCAAAAATCAGCAGCTGCTGGGGCGCCTGGCCGAGGAAGATGTACACGATGGCGCAGCCGGCGATGAACGCGACGGTGATGAGGTTCCGCTTGCGCTCGGGAGTGCGGGAGGAGGTGATGAAGGAGACAGAGGTGAAGGCTGCGCCGATGACCGAGGTGATGGCAGCGGCCCAAAGAACCACGCCAAACATCCGCATGCCGATTTCACCGGCGGCCGCGCCGAAGGCCTCGGCCGCCATGTTGTTGCTGCTGAGGACCGTCCCGCCGGCAACGACGCCGAGGATGGCCAGGAAGAGCAGCACGCGCATCAGACCGGTCACCAGGATACCCAGGACGGAGCTGCGGGTGATCTCCTTGACGTGCCGGATGCCGGTGGCGCCGGAGTCGAGCATGCGGTGGGCACCGGCGTAGGTGATGTAGCCGCCCACGGTGCCGCCCACCAGGGTGGTGATGATGAGGAAGTCCACGGTTTCGGGGAGGAACGTGTTCTTCAGGGCCTCTCCCAGCGGCGGGGCGGCAACGATGGCCACGTAGATCATCAGCAGGATCATGACGGCACCCAGCAGCACCACGATCCGGTCCAGCGCCATGCCGGCCTTCTTGCTGATGAAGATCAGGATGGCGACGGCGGCCGAGACCGCACCGCCGATCTTGGGGTCCACACCCATCATGGCGTTGGCGCCGAGGCCGGTACCGGCGATGTTGCCGATGTTGAAGACCACGCCGCCAAGGAACACCAGGCCGGAGAGGAACCAGCCGACGCCGGGAAGGACCTTGTTGCCAAGTTCCTGCGCCCGGAGCCCGGTGACGCCGATGACCCGCCAGACGTTCATTTGGACTGCGATGTCGATCAGGATCGAGGCTAGGATCGCGAAGGCGAATGCGGCCCCGATCTGGGCTGTGAACACCGTGGTCTGGGTGATGAAGCCCGGTCCGATGGCGCTGGTGGCCATGAGGAACATGGCGCCAAGGAGCGCGGTGCGCCGGGCGGAAGTGCTCAGGTTCAGTTTGATGCCGGGTTCTGCCATGGTTTCCATCCATTGCCTAAGGTGACTGGAGTCACAATTATCGTCCCCAGTGACAATACAGGTTGTTCAACAATCTTGGCAAGGTATTGTTGAACAACTTTTTCGAAACAGCACGCCGTGGCGGGGACTTTCGGTACTGCCCCTTCCATGGGCCGGAATCCAAAAAGGGGACTGCAGGCTTGGTTCGCATTCCATAATTGGGGCCCGCTGCGCTGGTTACGATGAGGTGACCGGACAGAGCCGTCCGGCGGAATCAACGCAAAAGGAAACCCATGGCCGCGGTTACGGTGGACGACATCCTCTCGGATCTCCCCCTGGGTTCCGCCAGCCTCATCCTCCGGCCCGCCCCCGACCGGTCGGCCATCGAGCGGCTCCTCATCCTGGACGCCGATGACGGGACGGCGGATGCAGCAGGGGCATTTGTCCTGCTGATCGGCGTGCGCGGCCGTTCTGCCCTGCCTGCCCTGCGCCGGCTCCTGCAGAATCCCCCGCCGGTGGTGGCGATCAAGGGCAACCGGGAAGACGTTGCCGAGGCGGAGGAACTCCTGCACACTGCCGGGGCAGGGCTGCTCCTGGTGGATCCCGGAGCTGACTGGGACCGCCTGCTGTCCATTGCGAAGGACAGGATCCAGCCGCGCAGCTACCAGAGCGAGGTGCTGACCCTCCTCGAGGAGGACCTGTTTGCCATCGCCCAGACCACGGCCCGGCTGACCTCCAGCCACGTGGTCATCGAGGACGCCGCCAACAAGGTCCTCGCCTACTCCACGGTCACCAACGACATCGACGAACTGCGGAAAGCCTCCATCCTGGCCCGGCGCGGTCCGCGGAAATACGAACTGCTCCTCAAGGACCTGGGCGCCTACCGTGAACTCCACCGCACACGGCTGCCGGTGCGCGTCCCGGCCAGGCCGCAGGACGGGCTGCGTGAACGGGTAGCCATCACCCTGTTCGCCGGCGACCGGATCATGGGCTACATCTGGCTCCAGGAAACCGGCGAAGGCTTTGGCCCGGACGTCGACAACATCCTGACAGGATCCGCCGCGCGGGTTTCCGCCGAGCTGATCCGCTACCGCAACCAGCAGTCCGTGCACATGCGGGAGGACCGCATCGTGCGGCTCCTGTCCGGTCCGGCTGAAGCCGCGGCCAGCGCCCACAGCGAGAAGATCCCGGCGGACCGGCCGGCCGCCCTGGTCCTGCTCGGCATGTCCGCCGCGGACTCCCAGGCCGACGACGCGGCACTCAAGCACGGCGAACTGGCCAACCTCGCATCCATCCACGCCGCCGCGTACAAGGCCTCCGCCGTCGTCGGGCAGTTCAATGGCGATACCGCATCATCATCCCCGGGCTGCAGTCCACCGCCTCCGAGCCGGGGCTGCGCACCCTGGCCGAGGCCATTGTCCGGGATGCGCGCAAGCACCTCGGCCTTACCCCCTTTGCCGCCGTCGGTCCCGTGGTCCCGGATCTGTTGTCCATCCATACGGCCACCCGCATCACCGAAGCCCTGCTGGCCTGCGTGGGGAGTGCGGACGCGGGTGCCGTTGCCACGGTGGACGACTTCGAGGAGGAGATCCTCTTCCGCGAGGCGGTCCGCAATTTCACGTCGTCCCCCTTCCGTCACCGCAGCCTGGCGGCGCTGCTCCAGCAGGATGCCGAGCTCGCCGGGACCTGCGTGCGTATTTCGACGCGTCTTTCGACGTCGCCGAGTGCGCCAAGCGCATGAACCTCCACAAGAACACCGTCTACTACCGGGTCAGCAAGGCCGCGCGGGTCACCCGCCTGGACTTCGGCAACCCCCGCGATTCCCTTGTCGCCCTGCTCCACATCCAGGAGTGGGCGGCCAACCACCACGATCTGCCAGGCAGGAAATGACCGCAACACTCCAGGCACCACCTTTGGGTGGCCTCCTCGACGACATCGTCGGCAAGCACCGTCCCCGCCGGGAAGCGGGATCCGTCCCCGGAAACATTCCGTTCCTCGCGGAGATCCCGTTCGACAGGTTCGGGATCGCGGTGGCCACCACCTCCGGGGAAGTCTTCAGCTCCGGGGACGCACACGTCCCGTTTTCCATCCAGAGCATTTCCAAGGTCTTCACGCTGGCCATGGCACTGCAGGGCGGCAAGGCCGGTGCGCTCTGGCAGCGGGTCCTGCGCGAACCCTCCGGAACGTCCTTCAATTCGCTGGTGCAGCTGGAAGTGGAACACGGCATTCCACGCAACCCGTTCATCAACGCCGGCGCCCTGGTGGTCACGGACCACCTGATGGAGGAAGCGCCCGACGCCGCCACGCAGCTTCTGCGGTTCGTCACCGAACAGGCGGGGAACGGGCCGGAGGACACCTTGCCCGGGCCCTTCATCGACGAGGCCGCGGCCGCCAGCGAGCTGGCTCGCAGCAGCCGCAACCTGGCACTGGCCCATTTCCTGAAGGACTTCGGTAACCTCCGGCGGCCCGCCGAAGCGGTGGTGGAAAGCTATGTCCGCCAGTGTTCGATCATGATGTCGTGCGTTGAACTCGCCACGGCCGGGCTTTTCCTGGCCCGGGACGGCCAGGGCGCCCGGGGATCGGTCCTGTCCCCCAGCGAAGCCAAGCGGATCGGTTCCATCATGCTGACCTGCGGGATGTACGACGCCGCCGGCGAGTTCGCCTACCGCGTGGGCCTTCCGGGCAAAAGCGGGGTGGGAGGCGGAATCCTGGTGATCGTTCCAGGCAAATGCACCATCTGCGTCTGGAGCCCGCGCCTGGACGCCAAAGGCAACTCGCTGGCCGGCACTGCCGCCCTCGCCGAACTGTCCGACCTCACCGGCTGGTCCGTCTTCTAAGCCCGCTCCCACCTTAATCCCCCCACCCAGACAGATCTTTCCCGGATCGAAAGGATCAACCATGCCCAAAAACCCCAATGACGAGGTTGGCATTTCCCAGGCCGACGGCGGGCACGCGCATGCATCGGAGCAGGCCCTGCACGCCGAGGATAAGGGTTACCACAAGAATTTGAAGCCGCGGCAGATCCAGATGATCGCGATCGGCGGCGCC
>NZ_AOFD01000057.1 GCF_000332815.1 Arthrobacter nitrophenolicus | reverse complement strand
CCTGCCCCTGAGCAGAGCGTGACACCCGCGCCGCCGGGCGGCAGCCCCAGCCGGTCGTCGCGGTCCAGCCGGCCGGACCGGAATCCACTGCAGTTGAACCGCGTCCCGCCGTCCCATCACCCGGCGGCCACGGTTCCCCCGAACCAGGTGCCAGGTCTCCCCTGACCCCTCCACGCGTGAGCACCAACGACTGGCCGGTTGAAGGACCGGGCCAGCAGTCGACTGGACGCCAGGTCGCGGAACGCCCGCCGTCCCACAGCCCCATGCCTGAACGCGCTGCACCCGAGCGAGCTGCTGCTGCACGCCCGGGACCGGAACAGCGCGGACCGGAAAGCCCCGCCCCGGGGCGGGTTCCGGCAGTTGCCACGGCGGCTCCGGGAGCAGATACTGCTCCCCAAAAAGCTCCGCCTGCCGCTCCCCCGGCCATGGGCGACGTGGAGGTTCTCCGCCGCGCCTGGCCTGACGTGCTGCAGACGCTGTCCAGGATCAAACGCAGCACCTGGGCACTTGTGGAGCCCAACGCCCAGGTCAGCGCTTTTGACGGCGCCGTCCTGACCCTGTCATTCACCACTTCCGGTCTCGCCGGCGCTTTCGGGCGGGCCGACCATTCCGACAACCTGCGCCAGGCCATCCACAAGACGGTGGGGATCGACTGCCAGATCAACGCAGTTGCCGGTGGCTCCAGCCAGGCGAGCTCTGAACCAAACCCAAAAGCACCAGCCCGTCCGGCGGCCGCCCCCACTTCAGCTGATGTGGCGTGGGGCCTGGCCCCTGCGCCCGCACCGGCAGCGCCTGCCCCGGCATCGGCCCCGGCGTCGGCATCGCCTGGCCCTTCCGCGCCTGCACCCGCTTCTGCTCCGGCGTCCGCCGAACAGGGAGCGCCCTCAGCCGCGTCCACCCGGACACCGGCTCCCGCACCTTCCACGCCGGTGACGGGCGCCGGCAATACGGCACCGACCCCCGTCACACCCGCACCCGGACCCGGACCGGGCAGCCCGGCGCACCAGGCAGGAGGACGCCAAACGGCGGCGCCGTCCCAGGAGACCCCTGCCCGCGCCGCAGGCGGCCAGAATTCCTACCCGGCCTTGGAGGGCGACTACTCCTACTCGGATGACGACTGGGGCCCGCCCCGGGATGAGGACGCTCCCCCGCTGGATGAAGAACCTCCGGCAGACTGGGAGCCTTCGGCTGCACGTACGGTCAGCCGCACCTCTGCAGTTACGCTGGAACCGGCATATGAACCGGCACCGGCCGCAGCCCCTGCCGCCGCTGCACAGGCAGCCGCACAAAAGCCGGCAGCGGATACCGCCGTCCAGGACCCTGGGCCCGGGCAGTCGAGCAGGCACCGGGTGTATGGGTGGTCGGAAACGAAAGCAACGTAGGACGTTTCTCC
Organism: Arthrobacter nitrophenolicus; assembly: GCF_000332815.1. Lineage (GTDB taxonomy): Bacteria > Actinomycetota > Actinomycetes > Actinomycetales > Micrococcaceae > Arthrobacter > Arthrobacter nitrophenolicus. The sequence goes on along the minus strand of NZ_AOFD01000057.1, from coordinate 24,524 downwards.
GCCTCAACCGCTGCGGACACCCCATCGCCCGCACCCGCTCCCCGCTACGAACCGGCCACGGCCCAGGTTCCCCCGTCCATACCGGTCTCCTCGGCGGGTGCAGCCACGGAGCCCGACTGGGGCCTGGCCACGGTTCCTGCCCACCCGGATGCGGGCCAGGAACCGTCTATCCGGCAGGGGCGCGAATTTGCCGCGCCGTCTGCAGCGGATCCGGAAGGCGTCCGCGCCCCGGAGTACGCAATGGCGGCTGCTGCGCCCGGCGCCGGCCCGGCCACGCTTGCCCCGGTGCGACAGGCTCCCGCGGCTGCTCCCGCCGCCGTTCCTTCCAAGGCCGGCGCAGCCTCTCCAACCGCCGCCCCGTCACCAGGAACCGGTACCCGGCAAAGCCTCTACCAGCGGCTGTCCAACAGCCCGGAGGCTGAGGCCGGCCGCGCCAAGGCCCCGGCACGCGCGTCCGTGGCGGCGTCCACCTACGTGCAGGACATTCCCAGCGCCGACGATGAGACCATCGAGGAATCCGGAGTGTTCGGCCGTGCAGCGGTGGAGCGTATTCTGGGCGGAAAGCTGATCGAGGAGCGGTCCGCGGACGGAAGCCCCCTCCCGCCCCGGTACTGACCCCGCCATCCGGCCTGAACCGGATGGAACCGCTGTTGCATGACCCGCTGTCCATTCCAAGCTAAAGAGGAAACTGTGTACGAAGGTGCTGTCCAGGAGCTGATCGATGAGCTTGGGCGCCTTCCAGGCGTGGGGCCCAAGTCCGCACAGCGGCTGGCGTTCCACATCCTTGAAGCGGATCCCCAGGACATGAAGCGGCTGGTGGACGCGATCACCACCGTCAAGGACCGGGTCAAGTTCTGCACCGTCTGCGGCAACGTCACCGAGCAGGAACTTTGCAATATCTGCCGCGACCCCCGCCGGGATCCCGCCGTCATTTGCGTGGTGGAGGAGTCCAAGGACGTGCTGGCGGTGGAACGCACGCGTTCGTTCCGCGGCCGGTATCACGTGCTGGGCGGGGCCATCAACCCGATCGCCGGCATCGGACCCGAGCAACTCCGGATCCGTGAACTGCTGACCCGGCTGAACGACGGCGCCATCCAGGAAGTCATCATCGCCACGGACCCCAACCTTGAGGGAGAGGCGACCGCCACCTACCTGGCGCGCATGCTCAAGACCATCGGCATCACGGTCACGCGGCTGGCGTCCGGCCTCCCCGTGGGCGGGGATCTCGAGTATGCGGATGAAGTCACCCTGGGACGTGCCTTCGAAGGCCGCCGCAACGCACTGACCTGATCCGTTCCGGCCGGCCAAGGCCGTTATGCCCCTTGAATAGGGTTCCGACGGCGCGCTGCAGCCGCGGCGGTGGCCAAAAGCGCGGCAGCAACGCCTGTCTGCAGGAGAAGGCCCAGCGCCGGCAACGGCAACCGCGGGGAATCCAGGCTACGCGGTTCACCATTGATACAGGGAACCGCGGTACCGTCCGCGGCTTGCTGCAGAGCCGCTGAAAGCCAGCCCAGCAGGTCGGCGCCGGCGCCCGACTCGCCGGCCAGCGCGACGAACACCACGGTGGGGCTGGCGGTAGCCAGCCACGTGACCCGTTCCGTCCGGTACAGCTCGACGGTTCCGAGGGCAATACTGCTGCAGTCATAGGCCACGGGGGTTCCGTCCGCTGCCCGCACCACGTTGAGGGCCACGGTCACCGGCTCCTCCGCCCGCACGGCCGGGACCAGGAAGGACGCGGCCGCGACCGTCCCGGCAACTATGAATACAGCCAGCGACCACCCCAAGAGCAGGCGCAGGAACCGGCGGCGCACAAGCGCTGCAACTGCGACTCCCATGCCAGCGAAGATGGCACCTTCCACCGCTGCCAGGCCCGCCGAGGTTGCCGCCAGGGCGCCGGGCAGGCCGGCGGCAGCCGCCTGCATCAGCAGCGTCAGCAGGATAAGCAGGGCGAACACCAGGCTCCGCAGCGCGGGGGCGAGCACTGCCGCGGGGAGCCTGCCGCCACGTTCGTGGCCGGCCGCCCCTCCCTGGGCGGACATGCCCCAATGAACTGCCGTCAGGGCCGCCGCGGCCGGAAGCAACGACGACGCCAGCACGTAGGTGAGCATCGGGACGGGCATCCATTCAGCTGAGTCCCCGCCGGGTCCGGGCAGGAGGACCAGTCCCGCGACTACCACCCAGGTGGCGCATAAGGACCCCACTGCGACTGCCCAGAAGCGCAGGTCCCCAGGCTGGCGGCCCAGTCGGCTGCACCCGCACGTACCTCTGCCTGGAGGCCGGGCCCCCCGCGCCGGGCTCCGCCGTCGTCATCATCTGCGGGCTGGAACCACTCGGCAGACCTCGGCCCTATCGGCTCGAAGTAGGGCTCCGGTATGGATTTGGCGCCGTACTGCTGCTCATCGGCCACGGGAGCCACCTTTCCAAGGACAGCCCCAGCCCCGGCTGTGGCCGGGAGGTACCCGGCCACCTGAATTTGCAACTGCCTCAATGGTGGTCCAGCGACGGAGGGCTGTCCAGATCCCAGCCCCGCCGCGGGAAAGCCCTGCTGCGGGCTGAGATTCGGTCACAATTCAACGCCTCGCATCAGGCGGCGATAAACTGTCCCGGGAAAGTCGCGCCGTTCCGGCGTCAGGCTGCCTGGCCTCAAGAACCAATCCAACGAAGGTACGCGCATGAGTACGCCCACTACCGAAGTGCACAACGCAACACAGCAGCAAGGGCTGTCCGCCGGCAGGGCGGTGACCAAACAGCTCATCGTGCAGAAGTTCGGTGGCTCCTCCGTGCTGACGCCGACGGCATTAAACGCGTTGCCAAGCGCGTGGTTGACGCGCAGGAAGCCGGCAATGAAGTGGTGGTTGTGGTGTCTGCCATGGGTGACACCACCGATGAGCTCCTGGACCTCGCCGCGCAGGTGACCGATTCCGCTCCCGCCCGTGAGATGGACATGCTGCTGTCCGCCGGAGAGCGCATCTCCATGGCATTGCTGGCCATGGCGATCAACAAGCTCGGTGCCTCCGCCCAATCCTTCACAGGTTCCCAGGCCGGCATGATCACCGATGGCATCCACGGCAAGGCCCGGATCATCGACGTCGATCCGCACCGCATCCGGACTGCCCTCGACAAAGGCAACATCGCCATCGTGGCAGGCTTCCAGGGCATGAGCCGCGCCACCAACGAGATCACCACGCTCGGACGCGGCGGCTCCGACACCACCGCCGTGGCACTGGCTGCGGCACTCGAGGCCGACGTCTGCGAGATCTACACCGACGTGGACGGCGTGTACACCGCAGACCCCCGGGTGGTGCCCTCGGCCCAGAAGATCGACACCATTTCCAGCGAGGAGATGCTCGAACTTGCCGCGTCCGGCGCCAAGATCCTGCACCTGCGTTGCGTGGAGTACGCCCGCCGGTTCGGCGTCCCGCTGCACGTCCGCTCCTCATTCAGCCAGCATGAAGGCACCTGGGTCATCCCCAGCGCCGAAGACAAGATCACCACTCAAGAGGGAGTTGCCTTGGAGCAGCCAATCATCTCCGGCGTTGCGCACGACCGTTCCGAAGCCAAGGTCACCGTTGTTGGCGTCCCGGACATCCCCGGCAAGGCCGCCGCCATTTTCCAAGTCATCGCCGACGCGCACTCGAACATCGACATGATCGTGCAGAACGTGTCCACGCATGGCACGGGCCGGACGGACATCTCGTTCACCTTGCCCATCGTGGAAGGGGCAGACGCCTTGGCGGCACTGCACTCGGCGCAGGACCAGATCGGCTTCGAGAGCATCGAATACAACGAGCAGATCGGCAAGCTCTCCCTCATCGGTGCGGGCATGCGCTCCCACCCCGGCGTTTCCGCCACCTTCTTCAAGGCGCTGTCCGACGCCGGCATCAACATCAACATGATCTCCACCTCGGAAATCCGCATCTCCGTGGTCACCCATGCCGACCTGCTGGACGAGGCCGTGCGCGTGATCCACAAGGCCTTCGACCTGGATGCGGACAACGAAGCCACCGTGTACGGCGGAACCGGCCGCTAAACCGGACCCCCGCAGAAACGCGCCGCAGCAAAGCCGGGCCGGCCTCCGTTCATTCGGAGGCGGCCCGGCTTTTCGCTTGTCCCGCGGGCAGACAGGTCTTACATCATGGCCTCTCCCGCTCAAGGTCTTCGCGGCGGACAGCGTAGTGATGGCCGGACGAATCGGATTCCACTACAAAGTGCGAGAGGTCTTCCTCGGAAGCCTGTTCAAATGCATCGTGCTTGTGCACCACCGGCGCATCAGGGTCCAGCCGGGTGGCAGGTCCAAAGAAGAAGCGGAGCCTGTCTGTCGCGCCCATGAATCCGCTGACAATGCGTGCCATTGTTTCCCACCCCCTTCCCGCTGATCGGGGCAAAGAGCTGCTGCCTCCTGCGGGAGCCAGTGCCCCCATTTTACGCCCGAAGCCGGGAAAAGGAGCGGGCCGAAAGGCAGTCCGTGGAGCCAGAGGCAAGGGCGCTACGCGGGTTGGGACATGTCAGCGGAGGGACTTATCTTCCGGGTTCCTGGGCACCACATAGGTGCTGCCGTCCGGCCGCGTGATGGTTTCCCACTGCTGGCTTTCAGCCTGGCGCTGCGCCAGCAGCTTCCGGTTCTCCTCCGTCATGTCGTGGACCAGGGAGGAGCGGTTCGCGGGACCGAAGATGGCCCTCAGCTTGCCGGTGGCGCGCATGAAGCGCTGCGACGCGTTGTCCTTGTTGTCCGGCTTGCCCTTGGCCACGCCCGGCTCCTTCCTTTCCCCTGGTCTTCTGTCAGCAAGTGTACGCTAATAGTTAGTGCACTAATAATTGGAGGACTTATGGACGCCCCAGCTCCGGCAGATATCAGCCAGGATGACGACCTGCTCCTGGAACACCAGCTCTGTTTCGCACTGACGGTTGCCGCCCGCAGCGTCGTTGGCGCGTACAAGCCAGTCCTGGAGAAGCTGAACCTGACCCACCCCCAGTACCTGGTGATGCTGAGCCTGTGGGAAACCAGTCCCAGGACCGTCCGCAACATCAGCGATGCCCTGGCCCAGGAGCCCGCCACCATTTCGCCGCTGCTCCGCCGGCTCGAGGCCGCCGGATACATCACCCGCCGCCGGGCGGACGGCAATGAGCGGGCACTCGCCGTCGAACTTACGCCTGCAGGGGCGGCGCTCAGGCAACAGGCTTTGGAAGTTCCCGGGACCATGATGGAACGGCTTGGCTTGACCCGAAGCCAGGTCATGGATCTGCATGCGTCCATGATGGGGCTCATTGCTGCCACCTCCGGCGGGACGCCGCAGCCGACGGAGGTGGCAGGTACTGTAAGGACGGAACCACCGGGAAGGCGCGATAGTGGAGCTAGAATCGAAGGGTGACTAGGGCGGTGCGCAGGACACGGCTGCAGATGGCAGGGCTGGCAATTGCTGCGCTGCTGATGTCCTCCTGCTCCCCCACGCCGGACGGCGGCAGCCCGGCCACGCCGTCGGTTGAGCCTACGTCCCAGTCCCCGACCACCAGCGCGGCGGTCGAGCCGTCCCCGGACACTGAAACTTCCGTTCCCGCGCCGTCGCCTGGAACTTCCCGCCCGGCTGGCGGGCCAGGCGAGGGCAATGCGGAGTTGGCCATCACCGTGACTCCAGCTGAAGGCGAACCCGCCGTAAACTACACCCTGGTGTGCCAGGCCGGCGTCCCTGCCGCCGAGAGCAGCCACCCGACCGCCGAGGCTGCCTGTACCGCCTTGAAGGAGAACGCCGCGCTGCTGAGCCCCGAACCCCGCGCGACGGACCAGGCGTGCACCGAGCAGTACGGCGGACCGCAGACAGCCATTGTTACCGGGGTGGTGGACGGCGTGCCCGTGGAGGCCGAATTTTCCCGCACCAACGGCTGCGAAATCAGCGCCTGGGACGCTGCGAAGGATGTCCTGGGTGCTGCCGGTGGAGCAGCTTAGGCTGCTGGCGGCCGACGAATGGCGGGCACTGGAGGAAGCCCACCAACAGCGCGTCAGCCGCTACGCCGACCCCTACCTGGCACGACGTTCCGCCGGCCAAAAGCACCCCGTTGAGGACTTCCTCTTCACGTACTACACCCAGAAACCCGGACAGTTACGGCGCTGGCATCCCGGCGCCGGGATGGTCCTGACGGGGGCGGACGCGGCCGCCCGCAGCGACTGGAAACATTACCGGACGCTCGACGACGGCGAACTCGCCTCCCTGGGGCTGCCGCCGGACAGCACCGCGGTGACCGTCGATGTGGCCGCTTTCCTTGACGACCGGCGGGACGCAGTGGATTTTGCCGGCATCATTTTGCGCGGCACCGCGGCACGGCCGGCGCAGTTTGGCTGCTTCGGCCTGCACGAATGGGCCATGGTCTACCACCAGGACAGGTTCGACCTGCGCCACGAGTACCTCCGGCTCCGCCTTGGTCCGGAGGGCACGGACAAGGTGGTGGAGGACAACCGGATCCGCTGCACGCATTTCGACGCCTTCCGCTTCTACACTCCCGATGCCGTGCCCCTGAACGAAGTCTCGCCGAGCCGCGAGACCCAGCGGCTCATGGAACAGCCTGGCTGCCTGCACGCCAACATGGACCTGTACAAGTGGGCCTACAAGCTGCTCCCGCTGCTTCCCAGTGAACTGGTGATGGACTGCTTTGAACTGTCCTGGCGGATCCGGGCCATGGACATGCAGGCATCCCCGTATGACCTTGCGGCATGGGGTTATCCCGCGATCCCCATCGAGACACCACACGGCAAGGCCGCCTATGTGGAGCACCAGCGCTCCTTCGCCGCCGAGGCAGCTGTGCTGCGGGACAGGTTGGCCTTGGAACTGGCCGCGGCCTCGGCTCAGGTCCCACAATGATTGACCTGACCATCAGGCTCAAGGAGGACCCTGCCGGCGTCGAGTACGTGTTCCAGCTGAGGGCCCGGGACGGGGTTTTGTCCGGTGACTCCACCCTGCCCGACCCGACGGCGGCCCTTGCCGCAGTGGAGCAGTTCGGTGAGCAGGTGTTCTTTCCGCAGCCGGGACCGCCACGGCTGTGTACCCAGCAGTACGGCGGACCACAGGTCGCCGTGGTCACCGGAAGCTTCCATGGCCGCCAGGTGGAATCGGTGTTCACCCGGACGGACGGCTGCGAAATTTCCCGGTGGAATGCCATGGCACCCCTCCTGGGCGGGGGTCCCTTGGGCGGCGGCCGCGCCACCTGATCTCCCTGCAGGACGAAATGGCCCTGGCGGTTGGTAACCGCCAGGGCCATACGTCTTCTCAGGCTATGTCCGTCAGGCCGCGGGAACGGCCTGGGCCAGGGATATGGAGGGACCTGCGGCCGGTGCCGCAGCGCCCGGCGCGCCCACCTGGACATTCACCCACGTACGGATCCCGTTTTCCCCCAAGCTCAGGCGCGCCACGTGCGCGCCCGCGGTCAACCCGGTCCAGGACAGCGTGGCGGACGTGGCAGTGCCGTTCCGCGCCACGATCGGGTTGGGCTCCACCGTCAGGTTGCCGGCGTCGCCGGTGAAGGCCGCCGACTGCACGGAGGCGCTGGCGGGCCCGTTGTCCGGCGTGGAGTAAAGGTTTGCCACGATGTAGTACGTTCCTGCCCGCGGGGACTCAAGGTCCAGGAACTCGCTGGCGGCGGCCGTGGCCACCTGGGTGGCCGTCAGTCCTCCGGAACCGTTCGGTGCGTACACCACCATGTCCCAGTCGACGTCCTCGGACTGGGCCTGGATTCCCATCCGGGCAAAGGAGGCCCCCTCAGGAACAGCCACCTGCAACAGCGCATTGTGCTCGTTGTTGACGGGTTCAAACCCGCCGGGTGTCTTGGTGATGGCGGTCTGGCTCAGCGGGGCAAGCCCCTCCACACCCACCGTGATGGGATTGTCCGAACCCGAGACCAGCTCCATGGTTCCGCTGCCGTTTCCGGCCGTGGAACTGAAGGAGAACGACGGTGCAATCTGCGCATCGACAGGGCGGACCGCGAGGGGGGAACTGACGGTGCGCGGCCCCTTCCAGGTGAGGGTTCCGGTGCTGAACTTGCCCGTGGGCGCGCCGGCGTTACTGATAGTGAGCGTCACTTCGCGGGTCTGGCCTGCCTTGGTGAAGTTCAAGGCCTTCGGCTCCACCTGTACATTGAAGCCCGGCATGCTGACCTCGGACCGGTACGTTCCCGGCACCAGTGCCGTCAGCTGGCGTTTCACCTGGACTTCCCCCACCAGGCTTCCCAGCGCGATGGACGGCAGGTTCAGGTCGCGGGCAGCTATGCTTCCGGCCTGCGGCGCGCCGGTGTCCACCCCCTGCCCGTTGAGGAAGCCCAGCCAGTCCCTGACGCCGGAGTTGTAGACGAGTCCCGGGTCCAGGACGCGGTGGAGTCGATGTGGCCTGCGCCGCCCTGGAAGGGGTCGGTGTTCGCGGAGCCGTCCGGATTGACCAGCGGGTAGGCGGTGGTCATCATCGCGGATTTGACCATGGCAGGGCTCCAAGTGGGCTGCTTGCTGAGCACCAGGCGCCGAAGCCGGCAATATGCGGGGCAGCCATGGAGGTGCCGGACATGAAGCCGAACTGGTCGCCGTCGTTGCCGATGGTGGAAACGCCGGCCAGGACGTTAACCCCGGGGGCTGCGACGTCCGGCTTGAGCAGGTCCCCGCCGGACGCAAGGGAAGGCCCGCGGGAGGAGAACCCGGCAATCTGCGGCGCCGGGGCCGGTGGCTGGCCGGTGAGGTCACCCTTCACCAGGCTGACCGTCAGGGAAGGGTTTGCCTCCAGCTTGGACTTCAGCTCCAGGCTCCTGGGGGCGTTGACATGCACGGTGGGGAGCACGTGGTTGTCCGCATCCTCGGAGCTGCTGGTCAGGTTGACCAGGATCATGCCGACTCCGCCCTTGTCCTGGACTTCCTGGCTCTTGGCTGTCCGGTCCACAACACCCCGGTCGCAAACCACCACCTTCCCGGCCACCTTCGCCGCATCAAGCGACCCGGGAGCGCAGAGGTTGGCGTTCGTTGCTCCGGCCGCGGCTGCTGCCGCCGCAATGATCACTGGCTTGTCCGCCACTTCTGTCTTCATGATGGACGCGCCGCGGTAGAGCGAGCCGTCAGAGACCTTGACCGTGCCCACCAGGTCGCTGGGGAACGTGGAGGCGGCGACGGTGGTGAGCCAGGGTGAGGCATGGTTGACCGTGGAGGATGCAGGCCCGGAGTTGCCGGCCGAGGCCGAGACGAAGACACCGGCGGCAGCAGCGTTCAGGAATGCAAGCGCCACCGGATCGACGGTGCTGTTGTTGTTTCCTGAGATGGAGTAGTTCAGGACGTCCACCCCATCCTTGATCGCCGCTTCCACTGCCTCCACTGACGCGGATGAATAGCAGCCGCCCGTATCCGGGTTGTTGTCCTCCCAGCACACCTTGTAGACGGAAACTTTCGCTGCGGGCGCCACGCCGGAACTCCTGCCGAAGTCAGCACCGTCAATGACCTGCAGGACGCCGGCATTTCCCGCCGCCGTGGTGGCCGTGTGTGTTCCATGGCTGCCGACGTCCACCGGTGAGATCAGCTCTTCGCGCGCACGGTCCTGCGGAGCGACATATTGCAGGAACGAATCCGCAAAGTACCTCGCGCCGATCACCTTCGAGTTGCATTGCGATCCGTCGAAGGTTGCTCCGGATTTCTGGCCCTTCTGGCATTCGCCTTCGAAGGTGGTGCCGTCTGCTTTAAGCATCGCGATCTTGCCGTCGGCGGTGCGGTAGGGGACGCCCACCTGGGCGGGGCCCTGCAGCGGCTGCACCGGCTCGCCCTGCAGGAAAGGGTTGTCCGGCGCATAACCGGAATCGATGACTCCCACCACCACGCCCTTGCCCGCATTGGCTTCACCGCCGAACTGCTTGGCCCACACGCCGTCCGGGCCGGTGAGCTTGAGGAAATCCGTGGTGGTGTAGTCAGGAGCGTTCTCCACATCCGGCGCCACAGCCAGGACCGGCTGTCCTTGGCGAGTGCCGTGGCTTGCGCAGCGGTGAGCCGGGCGCTGAAGCCGTTCAGGGCTGCCGTGTACTGCTTTGCGGGAGTGACGCCCTGGCTCGCCGCCACATCACGCTGTTGTTGGCGCAGGTACGCGTCATAAGCCTTGTAGTTTGGACTACCGGCATCCAGCTTCCTGCCCGTCTCGGGCCGGGTGGCGCCCAGGCCAGCAGTTTCCCCCTCATAGGCTGCTGCTGCGGCACCGGCCAGAACCACGATGTAGGGACCGTCCTTGAACTGCGTGGTTCCGGGGCTGGTGGCAGTCCCGTTGTCCATGCCGGCCGGCGCCGCGGTGGCAGGAGGTATGGCCAGCGACGCCAGGAGAAGCGGCAACCCGGCAGCCAGGGCCGCCGCCTTCCGGAGCCCCCCGCCCCGCATGGGGCTTCTTCCAGTTGATCTCACGTGCAACCCTTTCACGATGTACCGGCCCAGCCATGGGTGCGGGCCAGAAACGACTGGCATGGCACATCGATTTACAGATCTTGTAATGGATGAGACCAGCCGGTTCAAACAGTACAGAGTGAGAGCCCAATATGACATAGGCCACAGAGGGAAATTTTGCGGTTGTCACAAAGCCGTCCCGGCGTACGCCGGGGCATAAAAAAGGGCATCCCGAAGGACGCCCAATACACCGCGGCAGGAAGGGACCGGCTACTGCCGCGGCGTCCTGACCACCTCGCTGATCCACTGCCGGGTCTTCTCGTCAACGGGCCCGGCCACGCGGTTTTCCCTGGCAAGGCGGTCCGCTTTCAGTTTCTGCAGGACCATCCGGCCAAGTCCGGCGAACACGGCCGCGGCGACTACCGGCAACAGGACGGACTTCGAATTCTCTGCCATCCAGCAATCCTAGTGAAGCCGGTTCGGCAACTCCAGAACCTCCTGCGGACAGCCCGGCGATACCTGGTTGAGGGCCGCTTCCGGGCTCCGAAACCACCGAATACAGGCAGGCCGGTTCCGGCCGGTAGAATGATAGGGCAAGCTCGCGGAGCGCCCGTCCTCAACGTTGTCCAAGGCAGGACCACCATGCCCCTCAACACCCCGGCACGGCGTGAGACGGCACCACTCCGCTGCGCCATTACCCAAGCTCACGCACAGGAGTTACCGGATGCCCCGGATCGTTGTTGACGTCATGCCCAAGCCCGAGATTCTGGACCCGCAGGGGAAGGCGATCGTTGGTGCTCTCCCCCGGCTGGGCTTCACCAGCTTCAGCTCTGTCCGCCAGGGCAAGCGTTTTGAACTGACGGTCGACGGAGAGGTGACCGAGGCCATCCTGGCCCAGGCACGCGACGCTGCCGAGACCCTCCTTTCCAACCCCGTGATCGAGGACGTCGTCAACGTCGAGGTCGTCGAGGCCTGAGATGACTGAACTCCCCCTGATCGGCGAGGCTGTGGCCGTCGCCGCCAACCCGCGGCTTGCGGGCGCGAAGATCGGCGTTGTCACCTTCCCCGGAACCCTTGATGACCGTGACGCCGCCCGCGCCGTGCGCCTCGCCGGCGGCACCGCCGTCGAACTCTGGCACGGCGATACCGAACTTGGTGACGTGGACGCCGTCGTCATCCCCGGCGGCTTCTCCTACGGCGACTACCTGCGCGCCGGCGCCATCGCCCGATTCGCCCCGCTGATGTCCCGGATCATCGACGCCGCCAACAGCGACGCACGGCTTCCCGTCCTCGGAATCTGCAACGGCTTCCAGATCCTCACCGAATCGCACCTGCTGCCCGGCTCGATGATCAAGAACGACCACCTGAAATTCCTGTGCCGGGACCAGGTCCTGCGCGTGGAGAACAACACCACCGCCTGGACCCTGGACTACCAGGCGGGCCAGGAAATCACCATCCCGCTGAAGAACCAGGACGGCCAGTACATCGCGGACGAGAAAACCCTCGACGCGCTGGAGGCGGAGGGCCGCGTGGTGTTCCGCTACGTGGGCTTCAACCCCAACGGTTCCCGCCGCGACATCGCCGGCATCTCCAACGCCGCCGGCAACGTGGTGGGCCTCATGCCGCACCCGGAGCACGCCACCGAACAGGGCTTCGGTCCGGAGTCCCTGGACGGCATCGGCGGTTCCGACACCGACGGACTGGGCTTCTTCACCTCCGTACTGACCAAGATTGTGGGAGGCGACAAGTGAGCATCGACACCACCAAGAAGTTCAACATCGACACGGTCGAGAACGCCGCCAAGACCCCGGACACCGAACTGCCCTGGGCTGAGCTTGGCCTCAAGCGGAACGAATTCGACGAAATCGTCAAGGTCCTGGGCCGCCGCCCCACCGGCGCGGAACTGGCCATGTACTCCGTCATGTGGAGCGAGCACTGCTCCTACAAGTCCTCCAAGAACCACCTGCGCCAGTTCGGCCAGAAGGTCACCGAGGAAATGAAGAAGGACATGCTGGTGGGCATCGGCGAGAACGCCGGCGTCACCAACCTTGGGGACGGCTGGGCCGTAACCTTCAAGATCGAATCGCACAACTCGCCGTCGTTCGTTGAGCCCTACCAGGGCGCTGCGACCGGCATCGGCGGCATCGTCCGCGACATCATCTCCATGGGCGCCCGCCCGGTGGCCGTCATGGACCCGCTGCGCTTCGGTGCCATCGACCACCCGGACACGGCACGCGTGATGCACGGCGCCGTTGCCGGCATCGGCGGATACGGCAACTCGCTGGGCCTGCCGAACATCGGCGGCGAGATGGTCTTCGACTCCGTCTACCAGGGCAACCCGCTGGTCAACGCCCTCGCGGTGGGCGTCATGCGCCACGAGGACATCCGCCTCGCCAACGCCTCCGGCAAGGGCAACAAGGTGGTCCTGTTCGGTGCACGCACCGGCGGTGACGGCATCGGCGGCGCTTCAGTGCTGGCCTCCGAGTCCTTCGACGACACCAAGCCGTCCAAGCGTCCCGCCGTCCAGGTGGGCGACCCCTTCGCCGAAAAGGTCCTGATCGAGTGCTGCCTTGAACTGTTCAAGGGCTCCCTCGTGGAGGGCATCCAGGACCTCGGCGCCGCAGGCATCTCCTGCGCGACGTCGGAGCTTGCCTCCAACGGCGACGGCGGCATGCAGGTTGAGCTGACCTCCGTCCTGCTGCGCGACCCCACCCTGACCCCGGGCGAGATCCTGATGTCCGAGTCGCAGGAACGCATGATGGCCGTGGTGACCCCGGAGAACGTGGAAGCGTTCGAGGCCGTCATGGACAAGTGGGCCGTGGAGTACTCCTGGCTGGGCGAAGTGACCGACACCGGCCGCCTCATCATCACCTGGGAAGGCGAGGTGATCGTCGACGTCGACCCCCGCACCGTGGCACACGACGGACCGGTCTACGACCGCCCGTACGCCCGCCCCGAATGGCAGGACCGCGTGCAGGCTGACACCTTCACCGGTTCCGTGCAGGACGCCGGCCGCCCGTCTTCCCCGGCTTCCCTGGCTGCCGCCGTGACCGAACTCGTGGCATCGCCGAACATGTGCTCCAAATCCTGGATCACCAACCAGTACGACCGGTACGTGGGCGGCAACACCGCCATGGCGTTCCCGGACGACGCCGGCGTGGTGCGCGTGGACGAGGAAACGGGCCTGGGCGTTGCCCTGGCCACCGACGCCAACGGCCGCTACACCTACCTGGACCCGTACCACGGCGCACAGCTGGCTCTGGCCGAGGCCTACCGCAACGTCGCCACTTCCGGCGCCGTGCCCATGGCCGTCAGCGACTGCCTGAACTTCGGCTCCCCCGAGGACCCGGACGTCATGTGGCAGCTGGCCGAGGCCATCCGCGGCCTGTCGGACGCCTGCATGGTGCTGGGCATCCCGGTCACCGGCGGCAACGTCTCCCTGTACAACCAGACGGGCACCACGCCCATCCACCCCTCCCCCGTGGTGGCAGTCCTGGGCAAGCTCGACGACGTCGCCCGCCGCACGCCGTCGGGCTGGCGCGAGGATGGCCAGGCGATCTACCTGCTCGGCACCACAGCTGCAGAGCTGGACGGTTCCGAATGGGCCAACATGCGCGGGCACCTGGGCGGGCAGCCGCCGAAGGTGGACCTCGACGCCGAGCGTGCCCTGGGCGAGATCCTGATCAACGCGTCCCGTGACGGCATGATCGACTCGGCGCACGACCTCTCCGAGGGCGGCCTCGCGGCCGCCCTGGTGGAATCCTCGCTGCGCTACGGCGTGGGTGCCCGGATCGCACTGCAGGACGTCCTGGACCGGGACGGCGTGGACCTGTTCACGGCGCTGTTCTCCGAGTCCCAGGGCCGCGCGATCGTTGGCGTTCCCCGTTCGGAGGAAGTCCGCTTCACCGACATGTGCAAGGCCCGCGGCTTTGCCCACACCCGCATCGGCGTGGTGGACGCAGCCAGCGGAACCCTGGACATCAACGGCGTGGAGAGCCTGTCCTTGGACGCCCTCCGCGAGGCCCACGAAGGGACCCTGCCGAAGTACTTCGGCTAGGATCACACCCTGAGGGCGTGGGTCCAGCAGCCTGGGTAGAGCCTGGTGGGAACGGATGAATCCGTTCCCACCAGGCTCTACCTTTTTTAAGTCCTGGAACCAGCGTCCGGCCCGTCGACAGCCAGGGGACAGCTGGCGTAGCGTTTTTCTATCCACATGTCAGCGGCTGCCGCGGCAAGGATGCGACGGCCGGCCCGAGGAGGCTGTTATGCGCAAAGTCGCAAGGTTCCTGCTGCTCCCACTGTTGTTCTTCTTTATCGTTGCCGGCGTCCAGCCTGCAACAGCGGCCCGATACCCCACGAGCATGGCTGCACTTGGAGATTCGATCACCCAGGCCACCGACGTCTGCTGCTGGTACGGCAACCACCCGGCCCAGTCGTGGTCCACGGGCAACGGACGGTTCGACGGCATCACCAGCCACTACGAGCGGCTGCTCCAGCTGCAGCCCGACATAGCCGGTAAAAACTTCAACAACTCCCGCAGCGGTGCAAAGGCATCGGACCTTCCAGGCAGGCTCAGGCAGCCGTCAGCCAGGGAGCGGAGTACGTCACCATCCTGATCGGGGCGAATGATGTGTGCACATCATCAATTAGCGGGATGACCGAGGTGGAAACCTTTAGAGAGCACGTCAATAACGCACTGCAAACGCTGGACCAGATGCGCCCACGGCCGCAAGTGTTTGTCAGCAGCATCCCGAACATCTATCAGCTGTGGAGTGTGCTGAAGGACAACGAGGTGGCACGGTTGGTCTGGTCCGCTGCCCAAATCTGCCAGTCCATGCTTGCCTCCACCAATACTCCTGAAATGCGGCAGCAGGTACTGGACCGGGAGATTGCCTTCAACGCCGTGCTCGAGCAGACCTGCGCTCAGTACAAGTCCTGCCGCACCGACGGTGGGGCGGTGTTCGGCTACGCCTTCAATGCAAGTGACGTGAGCCGGCTCGACTACTTCCACCCGAGCCTCCAGGGCCAGGCGAACCTGGCGGAGGTCACCTGGAAGGCTGCTTGGTAACGATTGGTCAGTCCTCGCTGTGGATCTCCCGCTGCCGGGCGCTGAGCAGTTCGATTTCCGGGCGCCCGGCAACGAAGCGGTCGACGGCGTCGAGCACTTCCACGAGGTGCGCCCGGTCCGCGGCCACGAGGCCAACGCCCACCCTTGAGCGCCGGTACTGGTCGTGGTCGCCCACTTCTGCCACCGAGACATCGAAGCGGCGCTTGAGTTCGGCGAGCAGGGGCCTGACGACGGACCGCTTCCCCTTCAGGCTGTGGACGTCGCCCAGGAGGATGTCGAACTCAATCCAGCCGATCCACACGGGCCCGGACCTTCCTACTCGATGGTGAGCTCGCCCATCCGGTCCCAGCCATCGCCGTCGAGCTGGCGGCTGATGATCCTGGGGGTCTCGGCGAGCGCCTGGGGCATGTCAGCCATGGCCTGCTTGAAATGGACGCTGTTGACGTGGTCGCCTGCGGCATCGTCCTTGAAGGCTTCCACCAGGACGAACTCGTTCGGATCGTCCACGCTGCGGGACCAGTCAAACCAGAGGTTCCCCGGTTCCTCCCTGGTGGCCTTGGTGAAGCCATCCACCAGGCCCAGCCAGCGCTCCGACCATTCCGGCTTCACCTTGAATTTGACGACGATAAAGATCACGGGGGCGTTCCTTCCGCGGCGAGTGTTCGTGCCCCTTCAATGTACCGGGAAGTCACGTAGCGCTGCGCGGCCCTGGTCACCAGTCCGCCCGCGGCGTAGAACCAGTTTCCCGGCTTGCTGAAGGCCCGAATCCGAAGGAGCACCTCGCCGGCCTCGTTGATCTCCACCTCAAAGGACTCCTCGCCGCGGGCCGGGTGCCCCGGCAGCGTCCCGTAGCCGAAACCGGCCGACTGCGGCACGCCGTCCGGGGCGGGCTGATGGACCCAGACCACCTCGCACGGCGCATTGAGGCGGAAAGGTCCCGCACCGAACCCGCTTACTACCCGGGCTCCGGGCACAGCTGTGGGCGAATCAGCCTGACCCGCAGCCCTGCCCGCCTGTGCAGCTCCCACGCCAGGATGCCTTGCGCCACCCGCCGGTAGGCGTCCATGCCGGTGCCCAGCCGGACTTCTTCCAGGACGCCGGTGAATCCCGCAGGAGCCGCACCCCGTTCCGTGCTCCCCACGCCCGGATAGTTCAGGATGCCCTTCACCAGGGGCTTCCCGGTCACGGCTGCGCCCCGCCGGCGCCCGACAGCCGCGCCCACCCGAGCTGTTCCTGCTGCTTCCGGTTGAGTCCCGCCACCACCAGGTCGTAGGAGTCTTCCACCATGTCCCGGACCATGTCATCGGGCAGCGCCCCGTCCAGGCGCACGCCGTTCCAGTGCATCTTGTTCATATGCCACGCCCCGGTGATCTCCGGGTGGGCAGCACGCAGTTGAACGGCCAGGGACGGCTCGCATTTGAGGTTCACGTAAAAGTCCCGGAGGTCCATCGAGGACAAGGCGAAAAGCTTGCCCCCGGACGCAGTTCCACCGCCGCTGAGGGCCCGGACCTTGAATACTGCCGTTTCCGGCCCGAACGGGTAATCCTCATAGGCGCCCGGGAAGGACAGGCAGATTATCCGTAGTGCGTCGGGGTCCATGAAGCCAGCCTATAAAGCAGGCCACAGCGGTGCTAGTCTGCGAGGATGTCAGACGATCAGGGCAGCATTCCTGTTCTGGACCTAAGCACCGCA
Organism: Arthrobacter nitrophenolicus; assembly: GCF_000332815.1. Lineage (GTDB taxonomy): Bacteria > Actinomycetota > Actinomycetes > Actinomycetales > Micrococcaceae > Arthrobacter > Arthrobacter nitrophenolicus. The sequence continues at coordinate 7,389 of NZ_AOFD01000057.1, read as the reverse complement.
CGGCAGCCCTACGGGTCTTTCAGTCCGGAATTCATCGAGCAACTGCGGCACGCCACCCACAACGTCGGTTTCTTCCAGATCACGGGATATGGCGGGGCGCCCGGCCAGGCGGAGCATCTCCTGGACGTGATCAGGCGCTTCTTCGACCTGCCCCTGGAGGAACGGCTCAAGCTGGACAACCGGCTGTCGCCCCACTTCCGCGGATACACGCGCATGGGCACCGAGGTGACCCAGGGAAGGGCGGACGCGCGCGAGCAGATTGACTACTCCCCCGAACGCGAGCCGGTCAGTGACTATCCGCCGGACGAGCCATACTGGCTGCTCCAGGGCCCCAACCTGTGGCCTGACGAATCCTTTCCTGAGCTCAAGCCGGCTGCGATGGAGTGGGCCGGGCTGATGTCTTCGGTAGGCATGGAGCTCCTCCGTGCGATTGCCGTTTCACTCCGGCTGCCTGAGGACTACTTTGACGAGCCGTTCCGTGATGCGCCCGCATGGATGGGCAAACTGGTCCACTACGTCGGCGGTGTAGTGGAGGAGGCCGGGGACCAGGGGGTAGGTTCGCACGCGGACTACGGCTTCGTCACCCTCCTGCTGCAGGACGAGGTGGGCGGGCTGGAAGTACAGCCGCCCGGTACTACGGGATGGATACCGGTGGAACCGATCCCCGGCGCGCTGGTGGTGAACCTCGGCGAAATGCTGGAAGTGGCCACTGAAGGGTATCTTGCGGCCACCATCCACAGGGTACAGGCGCCCCCGCCCGGCGTTGACCGTTATTCCGTGCCGTTCTTCTGGTCGCCCCGGCTGGACGCCGTCATCGGCCCGGTCCCCCTGCCGCCGGAGCTCAAGGCGGCTGCGCGCGGCATCACCGATGATCCCGCCAACCCCCTGCTCGCGTCCTTTGGGATGAACATGCTCAAGGGCCGGATGCGCGCCCATCCGGATGTCACCGAGCGGCACTATCCGGAGCTGATGAAGCAGTAAGCCGGTGCCGCACCCCTCGGCCGGCGTCAGAGATTGAACTGCCAGGCCACCTGGGCGGGACAGACGTCCATCACCACGTGCAGGCCCGCCGCCTTGGCCCGCGCCGCCGCCGCTTCGTCGATCACGCCAAGCTGAAGCCACACCGCTTTCGCCCCCACGGCGATCGCCTCGTCCACCACCGCACCCACCTTCTGCGAGTTCACGAAGCAATCCACGACGTCGATGGGATGCTTCCCGGGGGGAATATCACTGAGCCTGCGGTATCCCTGTTCGCCGTGCACCGGATCGCCGGGCAGGTTCACGGGAATGATGTCCATCCCCAGCCTGTCCCTGATGAACAGGGACGTGTCGTAGGCGGCGCGCCATTCGTTGGTTGTGAGGCCGACGATGGCCCACCGGCCCTTGGTCCGCATCAAGCGTTCGATGACAGCTGGATCGTTAGTGTGGCCCATGGCCTTAGCTACCTGCGTGTCCGCAGATGGCCACGGCTGCACGCCAGCGTTCGGCTGCACATCATCGGTTGAACTTCTGCAGCCAGCTGTCACCGGGCGCCGGCGTGCCGGCCGCTGCGGGGGCGCCGTTCACGGACTGGAGTACTTCCGCCAGCGGCTTCAACGCCTCCTCGGTGAGGCTGCCTTCTCCCACCAGCTTCTCCCCGCCGGGCAAGCTGTCTCCGCCGGGCTGTCCAGCGCCGGGGAGGTCCGTACCCGGGCCATCCGATGTGACACGTTCCTGGGCTGGCGCCTGGGGATTATTCTGGCGGCCAGCGCCTGTCACGCCACCGTTTCCCTGCCGGGTTTGCTGATCAGGAGCGGGTGTCCCCGGTACTTTGCGGGGAGCAGGTTGCTGTGCGGCAGGCTGCCCGCCAGGAGCCTCGGCAGGGACGGTTGCACCATCAGTAACGGGGTCCGCTGCCACTGCACCGGGATCAATGCCTGACGTGTCCGGCAGCCGGATTTCCTGGTCCCCCGGGGCTGCAATGTTCCAGGACGGCCGCCAGTCTTCAAGCAGTTCCTGCACGGAGGAGCTGCATGCCTGCACAGGAGCCTGGGAACTGGCTGCGACTCCGCTTATCCCTGTTGCCATTCCCGCCACCAGGGCAAGCCCCAGCGCCGTAGGCCTGTGGATGCGACGACGGCGGCGGGCGAGTTCATCGGCCGGAGCAACGGACGGGGTGACTTTTCCCGCGCCGGCCATCAGCCTGGCAAGTTCCGCCGACGGCGCGGGCGCAGGCAGGGATGCCAAGGATCCCAGTGAGAACAGGGCGGTGCGGAGTTCCGTATCTTCGGGATGGCCGGCGTCGGCGAGCATGTCCTCGACCAGTGCGGGCAGGCGGGTGGCGTGGGGGGTCATGGTTTGAGGTACTCCTTCACTGCCGCAAGGTCCCTTAACTTGAGGAGCGCCCGCCGCTGCAGTTGCTTGACCGCGCCGGCGCTCTTGCCCATTGCTTCCGCTGCCTGCTCCACGGTGAGCCCGGCTACAAGGCGCAGTGAGAGGACCTCCCGCTGGTCATCGGGGAGGTCATCAAGCAGCCGGAGGACTTCCTGCGGCGAAATGCGGTCCAGCGCTTCGGATTCAGCCGACGCATCCTCCCGGCGGTCGAGCTCCGGCTCGAACGTCACCTGGGCAGGAGTGCGGCTCTGGCGGCGGCGATCGTCCACCATCCGGGCGTGGGCCACCGAGAAAATGAAAGTGCGAAGTCCTGCCGCACCACCATGCACCGAGTCCAGCCGGGGCAGGACGGAGAGGAACACTTCCTGCATTGCCGCCTCCGGATCTTCGACTCCACGGGCCGTGAGGTAGCCCAGGACCTGTGACGCGTAAGTCCGGTACACGAGGCTGTAAACGGCGGGCTGCCGGGACTGGTCCCGGAGCGCCTCGTCAGTCAGTGCATCGGTCACGGACGTAGTGCTTTCAGTCAAAGAGGGGAACGCTCGGTTCAAGGCCTGACCGTGGGACGGAATGCCTTTTCCCCGGCTAACTTTACCCCTCAGTAACCGCTGCGCCGGGACCGCCACGGACGGTACCGGCTCCGGTGTGAAAGCAGCTGCCCCTGCCGCCGGATGAATGGAAGAGCCGGCCTGGAACGTGATGGGGGACAAGTTCCAGGCCGGCGCTACATAAAGGTAATCGCCGGAGCCGGTGGAAGGGTTACGCGGTTCCGGAAAAAGTTTAAGAATCTTTTGGTGGGGCGGTTACGGTGCCACGGCGCGGGTCCAGCGCGGGGCGGCCGCCAGCCCGCGCGGTCCCTTGGCAAGGCTGAAAATGTGCAGCCTCGTCGCGGGCCGCGGCCCGCAGTCGCCCTGCGAAGCGGCCGGCGCAGGCTCGTGGACGGGAAGAGGCGCCGGCGGAGCAGCTGCCCCGGCCGGGCAAAGATCGGTCACCAGTCCGGTGCCGGCGCATTCGCGGACGGCGTCGATCCCTGCCTTCACGGCAGGCTTGTCCTTGAACGCCTGGGAGACGGCCATGACCGTGCCGTCAGGCCCCAGCAACCGGAACCTGTACAGCGAGTCCGCGTCGACAAACACTTCGAAGTTCCCGGCCATAGCGACATCCTTCCAGAGGGAAATCATGCTGGCGACGCCCTCGCGCCGGCCGGCACGTACGCATCGCTGCGATTTCCGCGGGTTGTGTGAACTGCAGGTGATCGGTACACCAAGTATTAAAAAAGTTTGCGGCCCCCGCCCGCGCCCTCACAAGACCAGCCCCGTTAACCCTGTGTAAATTGCCTGCCACCTTAAAAGCGGCGGCGGCAGACCCCTGGAAATGGTGGTCCGCCGCCGCCGTATCAGGACTGGCTGGCCTGGAGGGTCAGTCGTTGATGAGGTCGTTCACCACGATGGTCTGGTCCCGGTCCGGTCCCACGCCGATGGCGGAGAAACGCGTGCCGGAGAGCTTCTCCAGGGCGAGGACGTAGTTGCGCGCATTGTCCGGCAGGTCCGCCAGGGTGCGGGCACCGGTGATGTCCTCGGTCCAGCCGTCGAAGTACTCGAAGATCGGCTTGGCGTGATGGAACTCGGTCTGCGTCATCGGCATCTCGTCATGGCGGACGCCGTCGACGTCGTAGGCCACGCACACAGGGATCTGCTCGATGCCGGTGAGGACGTCCAGCTTGGTGACGAAGTAGTCCGTGAAACCGTTGACCCGGGAAGCATGCCGGGCCAGGACGGCGTCGTACCAGCCGCAGCGGCGCGGGCGGCCGGTGTTGACGCCGAACTCACCGCCGGTCTTCTGCAGGTACAAGCCCATGTCATCGAAGAGTTCCGTGGGGAACGGGCCGGCACCGACGCGCGTGGTGTAGGCCTTAATGATGCCGATGGACCGGGAGATGCGGGTGGGGCCGATGCCCGAGCCCACCGAGGCGCCGCCTGCGGTCGGGTTGGACGAGGTGACGAAGGGGTAGGTGCCGTGGTCGACGTCCAGGAACGTGGCCTGACCGCCTTCCATAAGGACCACCTTGCCTTCGTCAAGGGCGGTATTCAGGACCAGGGTGCTGTCGATGACCAGCGGCCGGAGACGCTCGGCGAAGGACAGGAAGTACTCCACGATCTCGTCCACCACCACGCTGCGGCGGTTGTAGATCTTGACCAGGACCTCGTTCTTCTGGTGCAGCGAGCCTTCCACCTTCTGGCGGAGGATGGATTCGTCGAAGACGTCCTGTACGCGGATGCCCAGGCGGGCCACCTTGTCCATGTAGGCGGGGCCGATGCCGCGGCCGGTGGTGCCGATGGCACGCTTCCCGAGGAAACGTTCGGTCACCTTGTCCAGCACCTGGTGGTACGGGGCAACGAGGTGTGCGTTGGCGGAGACGCGGAGCTTGGAGGTGTCGGCGCCGCGCGCCTGCAGGCCGTCAATCTCCTGGAACAGTGCCTCGAGGTTCACTACACAGCCATTGCCGATAATGGGAACCGCGTTGGGGCTGAGAATACCTGCCGGGAGCAGCTTGAGTTCGTACTTTTCACCGCCTACGACGACGGTGTGCCCGGCGTTGTTGCCGCCGTTCGGCTTGACGACGTAATCGACGCGGCCGCCCAGCAGGTCGGTGGCTTTGCCTTTACCTTCGTCGCCCCACTGGGCTCCTACGATCACAATTGCTGGCATGGGATCCTCCCCCATTCGTTCGGGCTCCCCAGCAGCCCGCCACATCGTGGCGGCCCTGGTGCAGCGCCGTTCATGAGAATGCCCCGAGTGGACCGGCGTCCGTTGTCCCGCGGGCGGGACTGCGGCGCGATGGCCCCGGGGCCCTTACCACCCAAGTTTAGCCGATGGTGCCCTTTGTCCCCCGTTTGGCCGCGGCCCTCCTTTACGCAAGGCAAAGGAGGGCCGCAACCGGTGGGCCTGTGCCCTACTCGTCGTCAGCTTCCCCGCCCGGCCGGGACGTCTGCTCGGCGAGGCCGTCCCAGAAGGAGGTGTCGGCGTCGGCGATTGAACCGTCAGCGATGGCCGCGGCGGTGGACGTCAGAGTGGTGACCGTCTGCTTGATCAGGTAGCCGTTGCTGCGCAGCCCCAGGGCGTAGCCGTCCAGGTAGTGGTCCGACATGCCGCGCATCTCGAACAGCAGGGTGGAGATCCCGTACTCTACCGCGATGCCGTTGCGGCTGATGGTTTCGGCGCTGCCGCCCTGGTACTTGCCCAGGTGACCCCAGCCTGTGGAGTCCACATTGTCGAACACCACGGCACCCAGCTGCTTGGACCTTTCGACGACGGCGGGGTCCGCGTTGGGGGTGGTGGGGTACAGGATGGAGCCGGACACCAGCTCGCCGTCACGCTCGCTGCGGGTGCCCTGGTGGTGCAGGTCGATCATGTAGTCGATGTCGTACTTGCGCATCACATTGTTGTGGAGCGCCTGCGTTTCGGGCTGGACCTTGGCAACATGGTCGCGGTTCAGGTCCACGCCCTCGGCGTTGTAGCGGGTCAGGTTGCGGTCACCCTTCGCCACGTAATCGTCCAGCGGGAAGTTCACGTCGCCCATGGCCCCGTCTGCATTCAGCATGGGAACGATCAGGATGTTCACGCCGGACAGGATGTCCCCTGACTTGCCCGTCCCCAGGTGCTTAACGAATTCCAGCGCGCCCTCGGTGGTGAGCTGTTCATTGCCGTGCTGTTGGGTGAGGTAGAGGATGGTGGGATTGTCCGGGTCCGAGATGTACTTGACCAGGTGGAGGTCCCGCCCCTTGACGGTCTGCCCGATGACTTCCAGCTCCATTGCCTGCTGCTTGGCGTCCTGGTCCTTCAGGAAGGAAACCATCTGGTCATAGGTAGCCAGCTTCGAGGTTGTGACCTGGCCGTTGCCGTCATAGTTCGGTCCCTCGCCGACGGCCTGCGCCAGCGGGGCCGGTCCTGCGACGACGGCGAGTGCCAGGGCTCCGGACACGGCAAGGTCCTCAAGGATTTCTTCACAGCGCGTTACCTCTTTCGAGTGCATTAGGTGAGTCCAGCCGCCATGTCCCCCATTGCGGACTGTGACAACAGCCAACCAACGTAAGCGGTTTCTGTCAATCAATTCGACAAACCCTGATACCTGCGCGCTGGGGGACTTGACCGGCGTTTCGTTTCGCGCGGCTTGGTAGACTGGGCAAGGCCGGCCAGGAACCGGCCCACCCCCAATTGCCGCCGCTGATGCGCCGCGCCCCCGTGCGCCCGTTTCAGCTGCGGATGCACCGCCAATCCCCGCAGGAGACCGAGCAGTACATGACAGCACTGGCCCCCGAATCATTCCATGAGCAGCTCCTGAGCCGCCGCTACGAGCCCAACGTCGCCGCCGTCAACGAACTCTGCGATTCCCTGCAGGAGACCAGGCCCGGCACCGTGGTTCCCTACGTCGACCCCATGCACGACGTCGAAGAATGCCGCATCATCAGCCTGTTCTCGAACATCGGTGAAGCAGATCCCTCCGGTTTCATCACCGCCGGCGACCAGGACGCCGCCACCCGCATGCTCGGGATCCAGTGGAAGCTGGGCCTCCGCCCGGAGTTCGTGATGCCGTGGAACGTCCACCCCTGGCACGTCCCCGGTGAGGCCAACGGAAAGTTCACCCCGGACCAGATCCAGTCCGGGCTCAAGCCGCTGCTCAAATTCCTGGCCCTGGTCCCCCGGGCGTCCGTCATCGTGGCCCATGGCACCGAAGCCAACCGCCTGGCAAACCTGCTGCTGAAGACCGAGGTGCCGCTTCTGTGGCGCCGGGGGCTCAAGACCTACAAGGTGCGCTCCCTCAGCGGCCGCGCGTTCGCCGGTTCCCCGGCCCGCCAGGCGGAATACCTGGAGGACATGCGCGTTGCCTACGCCGACGCAATGGCGCGGACCGGCCTGCAGAAGGCATAACCAAAGAACGGGCCCACGCCCGCAGGGTTCCCTGGCCGAGCTTGCGAGGCGAGGGTGCGGGTGGGGAACGACGGCGGGCGGTCACCT
>NZ_AOFD01000056.1 GCF_000332815.1 Arthrobacter nitrophenolicus | reverse complement strand
AAGTAGTACTCTGCGTATTGCATCAGATGAATCAATCGTCCCGATCCCCCGGATGCGCGAGCAGATCTCTAACTTCCTTGAGATTCCGCGGAACATTCGACGCGAAAGCTTTGATGTGCAGCTGGTCAGGTGCTGTCCGGCAGCTGCACGGCTGAACCTTTAAGCAGTCATGACAAGCCTCTGACCTGCAGTTTTGTGCTGATGATGCATTTAATGAATCATTGATTCAGGATTTGAGCACAACTTCGAGGGAAAAGCGGGGTGAGAATGGCGGTCGACGCGTCCGGGCGTGTGCTGCAGCTGAGCGCGGTGCAGCTGCTGCATCCCGAGGAACAGACGCTCGAGGACATGCTGACCGGGTGGCGCAACCAGCAGCTCTCCAGGAACCTCCAGTTCGACACGATCGACAAGGGAATCGCAAGTGTCCGCAGGTTCGTCAACCATGTGAACGAGTTCCCTTGGAACTGGGCACCGGAGCACGTCGAGGAGTATTTCGGTGACCTCCGCTCAATCCACCAGCTGACGCACTCCACTATCCGGGGTTACCAGTCCACGCTCCGCCGGTTCACGTCCTACGTGTCGAACCCCGACTACGGCTGGGACCAGGTCTGCGAACAGCGCTTCGGCACACACCCGTCCCAGGTCTTCTTTGACTGGAACACCGCCTCCCACACACAGGAGTACGAAGGACGCGCCTCCAAGCGGCCCTTCACCAAGACGGAACTGCAGATGCTGTTCGATCACGCCGACGACCAGGTCGAACTCATCGCCGCCTCGGGCAAGAAAGGCTGGCAGGCAGCCTACCGGGACGCCGTCATGCTGAAAGTCGCCTACTCGTACGGCTTGCGGTTCAACGAACTCCGGCACCTGCAAACCATCGACTTTGCGGCCAACCCCCAAGCACGAAGGTTCGGCAAGGCAGGCGTCTGCAAGGTCCGGTTCGGCAAATCCCGCAAGGGGTCCCCGCACAAACCCCGCAGCGTCTTGACGGTCTTCGACTGGACCGCAGGCGTCCTCGAGGACTGGCTCGCCAACGGACGAGGCACGCTCGACACCCTGGACCTGTTCCCCAGCGAACGCGGTGGCCTAATTTGTGAATCCACCCTGCTGCGCCGGCTCCGGCGCTACCTCGACGAGCTGGGCCTGCCAATGGATGGCCTGGACCTGCATTCGCTCCGGCGCTCCTATGCAACGCACCTGCTGGAGGACGGATGGGATCCTAGATTCGTGCAACATCAGATGGGCCACGAACACGCCTCCACCACCGGGATCTACCAGTTCGTCAGCGACGACTTCCGCAACACGACCCTCCGGGCTGCGCTGGACCGCACCCTGGATGAAGTCCTGGGCGTGCAGATGCGAGGTCAATGGTGAGACGCGAAGTTGAATACAAGTGGCGGCTCTCCGAGCTCATGGCGGCACGGGGACTTCACAACACCACCGACCTCATCCCACTGCTGGCCGAGCGCGGGATCACCTTGTCCCGACCACAGGTCTACCGGCTCGTCAACCAGAAACCTGAACGCGTCGCACTGCAGGTCATCGCCGCGATCTGCGACATCTTCTCCTGCGGACCCGAGGACCTCATCACCGTCACGGCCGCCGACGTCCGCGGACGCAAAACCGGCACCAGCGCCCCCAACGTCGTCGACCTAAACCGCACCGTCAGACCACGGCGCGCACGCATCATCGACAATGATCACTGACAAACCCGAAGGTCTCAGCCCCCGCAACACCAGCCGCGGCCGGCCCCGCACCACCGGGACTGCTACCTGCGCACGCTGCGGCCGGGCCGCCGGTAAAACCCGCGCCACCTGGCCCGAAGGGAAAATCTGCGGCCCATGCTTTACCACCGCCACCCGCACCCACGGGACCTGCCCGGACTGCGGCCAGCATCGACTGTTGCCAGGCCCTCCCGCGGCTGCCGGAGGGCCCCGCTGCGCGCCCTGCGCCGGCATCATCCACGACTTCCACTGCACCCGTTGCAATACGGAGGGCGAGTTCTACCGGCGCGGCATATGCGCCCGCTGCGCTCCGGGAGGACCTCAACGAACTACTGCTCATGCACCCCGTCGACCCGGACACCGCCGGCAAAATCGTCGAGGCCCTTTGCAAAGCGGACCGGCCCGAGAGCATCATCACGTGGAAGCGCTCCCTCATAGTCCAAGCACTCCTCGGCTCTCTATCGAGCGGGGAAACCCCCTTGACGCACGAAGGACTCGATGCCGCGGCTAAGTCAGCCAGCCGCGAAGCCAATCACCTGCGCGCCCTGTTCATTCATCATGGACTCCTCCCCTACCAAGACCCGTATCTGGCCCGGTTCGAAACTTGGATTGACGACAAGGTCCGCCACCTGCCCGAGGAGGTCGCCAAACCCGTCGCACAGTTCGCCACCTGGCATCACCTCCGGCGCATCCGGTCCATCACAACACCGGAGAAGAGCGCCCAAGCCCCGGTCCACTCGGCCAAGCAAGAGATCACCGAAACCGTAAAGTTTCTGGACTGGCTCTGGGAAACCCACCAGCGGACGGCTGCGAGCTGCACCCAGCAAGACATCGAAACCTGGCTCGCAACCGGTCCCACGACAAGAAAAGCCATCCGCACCTTCATCGTCTTCATCAAGAACACCGGCAAAAACCACCGAGTGGACATGGGCCACTACGCAGCCAAAACCCGCCCCGCGATCACCCAGGACCAGCGCGTGGCCTGGCTCCGGGAACTGCTTACCGGCACCAGCGAGTCCCTGCCCTACCGAGTCGCCGGCATCCTGCTGCTTCTCTATGCCCAGCCGCTCGTTCGGGTCGCAAAACTCCGGACCGACGCTATCGAAACCAATGAAAGCACCGGGAACATGCGGATCACCTTCGGCCCGCACCCAGTGCCCATTCCCGAACCCTTCGCCGACTTGCTTCGAGAGCACCTTGCAGGCCGTCCCAATCTCAGAACAGGATCAGACGCACAAAGCCCCTGGCTCTTCCCGGGGACCCGGGCCGGACAACCACTTCACCCAAACGGCATCATGGATAGGCTCCGAAGCTTGGGCATCGACCTTCGGGGCGCACGAAACACGGCCCTCGACGAACACCTCTTAGTCTCACCACCGCCACTGGTCGCGGACGCACTCGGATACAGCCACCAAGTAGCCTTTCTCCACGCAGACGCGGCAGGCGACGCCTGGTCCCGCTACGTCAACCTCAGAACCAGACCCTGAGGCAACCGCTTGGGAACCACCTGCCTCATCCGTTCAAGGCTGTTGGGAGAAATAAACGATCAGCATGCCGACCAGACCAAGCGCACCCGACCCGAACGCCACAGGGAGTAGAAGTTTCTTCCGCCGAAACAGGACCCCAGTTTTCAGCTTATCGATGAGCGCATAAACGACGCTGGCCAACAAACCAACAGCGCCAATCGCGAACAGGCTCAAACCGAGACCGGTCATCCTCGAGCACCAGTAGTCGGAGCCTTTCGGACCCAAACGACCATGGTTACTCCAGCTACAACACACAATCCATAAAACGGCCATTCGCCGCTACCTGTGACTAGGTGCACGACAAACGTAATAAACGCAAGCGCGGTCAAGCTAGACGTCCCGATCGTCATTATCAGCTTTTGCCGTTGCGAAAAGGGCCCTACTCCACGCATGTCGATCGCTTCCACTAGTAGCCGTCCTTGCTACTCCGAGACGATACCGGCTGACCGCTTATCGCACACGTGGTCTTTTATCCCAGCTCTGTTCCTCATCCGACTCTCGAGAGAATACGACCGGCTTAGATCCGCAGGGATGCCAGTAACGTGGATTCACCGCTCTCCCGGAACGCCTCCTGGCTGCCCCGCAGTGGCCTGCCGCCACTTGAACACAGGCAGCCCGGCTGCGGGCAGCAGGCCACATGGTCAATCCGAATCACCGTTACGGCTGTCTGGTGCCGATTCCTGCACCCACGATGGCTCCAAGTCCCAGGCCGACGGCGAAACCGACAACCGGGCTGTCGAAGACGGCGAGGCCGAGGGTGATGCCAATGGCGGCACCCACCAGGCAGCAGATCCAGAGCGGCTTGTTCACGCAACCTCCAAAGTAGCCTGGACTTCCATGCCCCTCCCCCTCCCCTGCCGGCGCAATCAGCAGACGTATACACGGCATGCGGCGGGCGGGAACCCTGATCTATCAGCCTTCGTAGGCCTTTTGCAGTTCGGCGATATCCAGTTTCCGCATCCCGAGCATGGCCTGCATTGCCCGCTGGGAGCCCTCCGGGTCCGGTCCGGCAATCAGCGATGGAAGCACGGAAGGCACCACCTGCCAGGACACCCCGTACCGATCCTTCAGCCAGCCGCACATGCTTTCCGAACCGCCGTCGGTCAACGCTGTCCAGTACCGGTCCACCACGGCCTGGTCCTCGCAGTCCACCACGAAGGACACGGCTTCGGTGAAGCTGGACCCGCGGGCCCCGTTCAATGCCGTAAACGGGCGCCCTTCCAGTTCAAAGTCGACGGCGATTGCCTCACCCGCGGCTCCCGGGCCGCCCTCGCCAAACCGCGAGACATCAATGATCTTCGATTCGTCGAAGACGCTGACGTAGAACTTTGCGGCCTCCTCCGCCTGGTTCTCGAACCAGAGGCAGGTCCCGATACGACGCGGCATAGTTTGCTCCCTTCCGGCTTGAGCCTAATCCGGATCGCCCCTTGCGGGAACGGGACGCTAAGGTCGAATCCATGAGTTCCCGGAATCTGAAGCCAGCCAAGCCTTCGTTGACCGCTGTGGCGGCGGCAGCCGCTGTAGCCGATCTCGTGCTGATCCTGGTCTTCGCCGCCGTCGGACGTGACGCCCACCAGCGCGGGGATGTGGTCTCCGGCGTGCTCCTCACGGCATGGCCGTTCCTGGCAGGGGCGGCAGCTGGATGGCTGGCGGCGCGGGCATGGCGCGATCCCCTGTCGGTACGCAGGAGCGGCCTGGCGGTCTGGCTGGGCAGCCTCGTGGGAGGCATGCTGCTGCGGGCCGTCACCGGCCAGACGGTGGTACTCCCCTTCGTTATTGTGGCGTTGCTGAGCCTTGGCGTTCTCCTGGTGGGCTACCGCCTGGTCATCGCCGGTGTCCGCCGCCGGAGAACGTAACCTTGGACTTGGCTGGCCGGGCAGGCGCAGCGCGCGGATGTAATAGGCTGGCAGCACTAACAAGCCTGCCGGGCATTGCCGCGGCGCAACTGATCCGGAGGGGTTCAACGTGATCACCGCATTCGTTCTGATCAAGACCGACGCTTCGCGTATTCCCGAGACGGCGGAGGAGATCTCAGCGATCGACGGGATCAGCGAGGTCTATTCGGTCACGGGCGAATGGGATCTGATCGCCGTTGCGCGGGTCCGCAGGCATGAGGACCTGGCAGATGTCATCGCCGACAAGCTCTCAAAGGTTCCCGCCGTGGTTCATACCACCACGCACATCGCGTTCCGCGCCTACTCGCAGCACGACCTGGACGCGGCGTTCTCGCTCGGCTTCGAGCAATAGGGGCCTAGGCCCTGGTCAGGGCCACCCATTTGTCGAGCACTGCAGCTGCGGCACCGGAATCGATGGATTCTGCGGCTCTGGCATACGCCATTTGCATCCGGTCCAGGAACGGTCCCTCCGCGGCAAGGTCGAAGGCAACGAGCCCGGCCGCGGCGTTGAGCAGCACCGCGTCCCGTGCGGGGCCTTCCTTGCCTGCCAGGACTTCCCGCACCACGGCCGCATTCGCCTGCGCGTCCCCGCCGCGCAGCTGTTCCACAGTGGCCAGGCTGATTCCGAGGTCCTGGGGTGCAAACGTCAGTTCGTTCACGGCACCGCCGCGGATTTCCCACACCGTGGACGGGCCGGTGGTGGTGAGCTCGTCGAGTCCGTCATTTCCGCGGAAAACAAGCCCCCGGCTCCCCCGGCGGGCGAGCACCCCCGCGACCAGCGGCGCCATCCGGGCATGGGCAACCCCGACGGCGGAGGCCTGCACCTGCGCGGGGTTGGTGAGAGGGCCCAGGAAGTTGAATGCCGTGGGAATCGCCAGCTCCCGCCTCGGCACCGCGGTATGGCGGAACGACGGGTGGAAGACCTGGGCGAAGCAGAATGTGATTCCCGCCTCTTCGGCATTGCGTGCCACCTGCTCGATGGACAGGTCGAGGCGGACCCCGAGCGCCTCCAGAACGTCCGCTGATCCCGACGACGACGACGCAGCCCGGTTGCCGTGCTTGACCACCTTCGCACCGGCACCGGCAGCGACGAGGGCCGCCATAGTGGAAATATTAACGGTGTTAAGTTGGTCACCACCGGTGCCGACGATGTCCAGCTTTTCGCCGGTAATCGTCACCGGGTTGGCGTGCGCCAGCATGGCGTCCACGAGGCCCGAAAGCTCCTCAACGGTTTCACCCTTGGCACTGAGGGCAACCAGGAAACCGGCTATCTGCGCCGGAGTGGCCTCCCCGGACATGATGGTGTCCATCGCCCAGGAGGTGTTGTCCGCCGTAAGGTCCCTGCCGCTGATCAAGGACGAGATGAGCCGGGGCCACGAGTTGGCGGACGCTGCAGAAGCCTGTGAAGTCACCTCCTGATGCTATCGAGGGAAGCCGCGGGCTGACCAATATGAACGGCCCGGGGAACTTTTCGCAGCGATTTCGCGTCTTTGTAGAAAAAGTCCCCCGAAAAGGCGGTTTGCGTTGGGCAGCACGGACTTTTACAGACATAATGTCTATGTGACATCTGCGACCCATGCCCCCAGTACCCCGGCGCACCCCACGCTGAACCGCCCCAATATGGTTTCCGTTGGAACCGTAGTGTGGCTGTCCAGCGAGTTGATGTTCTTCGCCGGTCTCTTCGCCATGTACTTCACCCTGCGCTCCACCAGCGCGCAAATGTGGGCGGACGAGACAGCCAAGCTCAACTTCCCCTTCGCGCTCGCCAACACGATCGTCCTCGTGGCCAGTTCCTTCACTTGCCAGATGGGCGTCTTCGCCGCTGAGCGGCTCCAGCCGCGCCGGACCGGGGGTGCGTTCCAGTTCTCCCGCTGGGGAATGAACGAATGGTTCCTCCTGACGTTCCTTATGGGTGCGTTCTTCGTCGCCGGCCAGGCCACCGAGTACGCCATGCTCGTTTCCGAGCACGTATCGCTCTCCTCCAACGCCTACGGCTCCGCGTTCTACATGACCACCGGCTTCCACGGCCTGCACGTGATCGGCGGGCTCATCGCCTTCCTGCTCATCATGGGCCGTGCTTTTGCCGCGAAGAAGTTCGGGCACTTCGAAGCAACGTCTGCGATCGTCACCTCTTACTACTGGCACTTCGTGGACGTCGTGTGGATCGGCCTCTTCCTGGTCATCTACGTACTCAAGTAGCCAGCTTTGATTCTTTTTCTACAAGAGGCAGAATTTCAGGTAGCGGCTCCCGGAGCCGGCGCAGGAACGACTAAAGGAACCACCACGTGAAGGCACTCTCACAAAAGCGGCGTCACCCACTTGCAGCAATAGCGCTGCTCCTGATGGGGCTCCTCCTCACGGGTGGGCTGTACGCCGTTGCCACCACCGTCAACGAGGCCAAGGCTTCCACCACCACCTACAGTGCGAACGACGTTGAAGAGGGCGGCAAGCTGTTTGACGCCAACTGCGCCACGTGCCACGGCTTCGGTGCAAGTGGAACCCAGGATGGACCCTCCCTGGTGGGCGTAGGTGCCGCTGCAGTTGACTTCCAGGTTGGCACCGGCCGCATGCCGATGCAGATGAACGGCCCCCAGGCACTCAAGAAGCCTGTCCAGTTCAACGATGAGCAGACCCAGCAGTTGTCAGCGTATGTTGCTTCCCTGGGAGCCGGCCCGGCAGTTCCTGAAGAAGAGCTGCTGGACGAAGGCGGCGACGCCGCCGAGGGTGGCGAGCTGTTCCGCACCAACTGCGCCATGTGCCACAACGCAGCTGCCGCCGGCGGTGCCCTGACAAGGGGCAAGTTCGCTCCGGCCCTGGCCGACGTTTCCGGAAAGCACATCTACGAGGCCATGGTCACCGGCCCGCAGAACATGCCGGTGTTCAGTGACTCAAACATCACCCCCGAGGGCAAGCGCGACATCATCACCTTCCTGAAGCAGATCGAAACCACCGGTTCCCCCGGTGGCGCCGACCTCGGTTCACTGGGTCCGGTCGCAGAAGGCCTGTTTGTCTGGGTCGCCGGCCTCGGTGTCATCATCGCGTTCACCATCTGGCTGACCTCCCGTACGTCCTGACGTCCGGCCCAAGCCCAAGAATTACTGCTGCACCGTCAGCAGATTGATATTAGAAACTAACCCGGCACCCGCCGGGACGAGAGAAGGATGAGGCGAATTATGGGCAACCATAGTGACGGCAGTCCGAACCACTCGGGCACCGTAGCTACGGCTGGTCAGAATGAGGTGGAGAAGTTCCAGGATCCTGGAATTCCCCCGCACCGTTTGCGCCTGGCTGACACGGACCCGAAGGCCGCAAAGCGGGCAGAACGGCAGGTCGCCTTACTATTTGGCATCTCTGTTGTTGGAACCCTGATCTTCCTGGTGGCGTACTTTGCCATCGATCTGGGTGGCGACGAGTCCACCATCGGCACCATCCGGCTCCAGAACATGCTGCTGGGCCTTGGTACCGCGTTCGCGATGCTCGGCATCGGTACCGGCATCGTGCACTGGGCCAAGGCCCTGATGCCCGATCACGAGGTCTCCGAGGAACGCCACGCGATCCGCTACGAAGAGGACCGGAAGGCAGCTGTCCGCATCGTCGACGACATCGTCGAGGAGACCGGCATCAAGCGCCGCCCGCTGATCCGCAACACGCTTCTCGGCGCCGTTGCCCTGGCTCCGCTCCCCGCCGTCGCCATTTTCGGCGACCTGGGCCCGCGCCCGGACAACAAGCTGGCGCACACCATGTGGGCGCCGCAGGACGGCAAGCTCAAGCGCCTCGCCCGCGACCCCGATGGCACCCCCATCAAGGCTGCGGACGTCACCATCGGTTCGGCCTTCCACGTGATTCCCGAAGGGCTGAACGAACTCCACGAGGGCAAGCTCAACGAAAAGGCCAAGGCCGTTGTGCTGCTCATGCGTCTGGATCCTGCCTCGCTGAACCCTTCCGAGGGACGCGAGGACTGGGGTTACAACGGCATCGTTGCCTACTCCAAGATCTGCACCCACGTCGGCTGCCCTGTTGCTCTGTACGAGCAGCAGACGCACCACCTGCTGTGCCCGTGCCACCAGTCCACCTTTGACCTCACGCAGGAGTGCAAGGTGATCTTCGGCCCCGCCAGCCGGCCTCTCCCCCAGCTGCCCATCGCAGTTGACGACGAGGGCTACCTGGTCGCTACCAGCGACTTCAAAGAACCCGTAGGACCAAGTTACTGGGAGCGTGATATGCATGAGCGCAGCATCAACAGCTGAGCCCGCTTTCGTCGCCAAAACCAAGACCGGCCGGTTTACCGACTTCGTCGACTCGCGCGTTGGCGGCTCTGGAATCCTTCGGGAATTCGGCCGCAAGGTTTTCCCGGACCACTGGTCCTTCATGTTCGGCGAAGTTGCCCTCTACTCCTTCGTCATCCTACTGCTCTCGGGCACTTTCCTGACGTTCTTCTTTGATCCGTCCATGGCGGAGACCCACTACGACGGCTCCTACGTCCCCCTCAAGCGTGGAGATGTCGGTGGCCTACAACTCTTCCCTGGATATCTCCTTTGATGTCCGCGGCGGGCTCTTCATGCGCCAGGTACACCACTGGGCGGCACTGCTGTTCGTGGCCTCCATCGCCGTGCACATGCTCCGCGTTTTCTTCACCGGCGCATTCCGCCGGCCGCGCGAAATGAACTGGGTTGTCGGCGGGGTGCTGCTCATCCTGGCCATGGCTGCCGGCTTCACCGGATACTCGCTGCCTGATGACCTGCTGTCCGGCAACGGCCTGCGCATCATCGACGGCGTCATCAAGTCCATCCCGGTCATCGGCACCTACATCTCGTTCTTCCTGTTCGGTGGCGAGTTCCCGGGCACCGCCATCATCGGCCGCCTGTACATGCTGCACATCCTGCTGGTGCCGGCGCTTATCCTGCTCATGATCGTCCTGCACCTGTTCATGGTGGTCGTCCACAAGCACACCCAGTACCCCGGCCCGGGCCGCAACGACAACAACGTTGTGGGCTACCCCCTGGGTCCGGTGTACGCCGCCAAGGCCGGTGGGTTCTTCTTCATCGTCTTCGGTGTCCTGGCCCTGATGGCCGGCTTCTTCACCATCAACCCGATCTGGAACTACGGTCCCTACGATCCCTCCCCCGTTTCCGCCGGTACCCAGCCTGACTGGTACATCGGCTTCGTGGACGGCGCCCTGCGCCTGATGCCGGGTACCTTCGGTGACTGGCAGGTGGAGCAGAACTGGTTCGGCTTCGTCTTCACGTTCAACGTGCTGCTGCCGGCCCTTGTCCCGGCGGGCATCCTGTTCACCGTGATGTTCATGTACCCGTGGATCGAACGCTGGGTTACCAAGGACGACCGCGAGCACCACGTGCTTGACCGTCCCCGCAACGCCCCCACCCGCACCGCGATCGGCATGGCCGGTTTCGTCTGGTACTGCGTGATGTGGGCCGCGGCAGGATCCGACCTCATCGCGACGCACTTCGGTGTCTCGCTGAACGACGTCACGTACTGGCTGCGTGCACTGTTCTTCATCGGCCCGATCATTGCGTTCATCGTCACCAAGCGCGTTGCCCTGGCGCTCCAGCGCAAGGACCGCGAAATCGCACTGCACGGACGTGAGACCGGCCGCATCGTCCGTCTCCCCCACGGTGAGTTCATCGAGGTCCACGCACCGCTGGATGAGTACAAGCGCTACAAGCTGGTGGGCTTCGAGTCACCGGAAGTTATTCCGGCGATTCCGAACGAACACGGCGTGGTGACGCGCAAGGAGAAGCGCCGCGCACTGCTCTCCAAGTGGTTCTTTGAGGACCGCGTTGCTCCGGCAACCCCTGCCGAGCTTGAGGCTGCACACGGCCACGGCCACGCAGCGGTCGAAGCTCCCGAGGAAGCCAAGAGCCTGTCCCACTAGGTTCCACAACAGAAGAGGCCCGGTCCGCATGGACCGGGCCTCTTCTGTTTAACCCCCTGGCAGCACGTTCCGGGGGCTGCTGCGGGCTGGGAAGCGGCGGCTCTAATGGTTGCGGGCCCGCCGCGCTCCCGGACGTTGCAGGGGCACCCAGAGCTTGTACCGGTCCGCCCGGTAGTAGGACACGGAGTAGTCCACCATCGCCCGCGCCACGAACGCGTGCCGCTGGATTTTCAGCAGCGGCGACCCCACCTCAACATTGAGGAGCCGGGCCGTGGAGGGCGATGCGGCCGTCGCCTCGATCATGTCCTCGCCCCACTCCATCACCAGCCCGAACTGCTCGCTGAGGACGTTGTACAGGGACGTGGGAGGTTCGCCGTCCAGGAGTCCGGGGACACGGTGGGCGGGAATGAAGTTTTCATCCACGCTCATGGGCTCCCCGTCCGCCAGGAGCAGCCGGCGGAAGCGGACCAGCGGGGTTCCCTCATCGAGCTGGAGTTCGCGGGCAAGGAATGCACTGGCACCGATCTGCTCGAAACTGAGCACCTTGGCCGCCGGAACCATGCCACGGCGCTGCATCTCCTCGCTGTAGGACGTCAGCTTGACCTGCAGGTCAACTTTGGGCCGGCGGACGAATGTGCCCAGCCCTACCACCCGTTCGATAACCTCCTCGCCGACCAGCGCGTCAATGGCCTGCCGGACGGTCATTCTCGCGAGCCCAAAGCGCTCGGCGAGGTCGCGCTCGGACGGAAGCGCACTGCCGGGAGGGCATGACTCAGCAATGTAGGCCCGCAGGATTTCCCGGAGCTGGATGTAGATGGACGTTCCGCTGGTGCGGTCAATTTCGCCTTTGATGCCCTGAGCGCCCGGCGCCATGGTCTCTCCCTGCCGTCGAATTTCCCCTTCTATGGTAGGTCAGGTCTAGACCAGCCCGGTCCGGCCTAGGTTCTGTTTGGGCGGTGAATGTGTGCGGCCGATATATTTGGTCAGGAAAAATCAGCACCGACGGGTGGGGGCCGTCGCGACGAAGGAGTCCCCTTTGCCAACACACAAGGCCGTGGTTACGGCCTCTGTCGGGCTGCACGCCCGTCCTGCCGCGGTTTTCGTCCGGGCCGTCACCGACACTGGTTTGCCTGTGACCATCGCCAAGGCCGGTATCAGCGGTGTGGACGCCCGGTCGCTGCTCCAGGTGATGGCGGCCGATTTCCACCACGGCTGCGAAGTGGAACTGGGCGTCAATGAAACGGCCCTGAACGGGCCTGCAAGCCATCAGGAAGCCCGCGAGGCCCTGAAGGACCTTGCCGGCCTCCTGGAGTCCCAGGGGGCGCCCTAGCAGCCGCGGGGCCAGGCCCCCTGCACTGCCGCGGCGCGCGCCGGTAACACAAACGACGTCAGGCCCCACCTAAGGTGGGGCCCGACGTCGTACTTATGAAGCTGCTTGCCTAGTGGGCGTGGTCTCCGCGGCTGTACTCGTATACCCAGCCGATGAGTGCCACGACGGCGAGGCCGGCGGCGATGAAGAGGATCCACCATCCGACTGCCAGGCCGAGGAATCCGCCTGCGCAAGCGAGGCCGAGGACCAGCGGCCACCAGCTCCAAGGGCTGAAGTGGCCCTGCTCGCCGGCGCCCTCGTGGATCTCAGCATCGCTGCGGTCCTCGGGGCGGAGTCCGACGCGCTTGCCGGTGAAGCCGAGGTATCCGCCGATCATGCCGGCGAGGCCGCCGACCAGCAGGATACCCAGGATGCCGACCCATTCACCCCAGTTGGTCAGGAAGCCGTATACCAGGGCTACGGGGACGAAGAAGAAGACTCCGGCGCCAAAGATCCAGGATTCGATTTTCACTGTGCGGTGTCCTTCTGGTCGGCGTTGCCCAGGACCTGGGCTGCAGGAGCGGGGGACTCAACGGTGTGCACCTGGCGGAGTTCCGGGTGGTGCAGGTCCAGGGCAGGACGCTCGGAGCGGATGCGAGGCAGCGACGTGAAGTTGTGCCGCGGCGGCGGGCAGGACGTGGCCCACTCGAGCGAGGCCCCGAAGCCCCAGGGATCATCCACCTGGACCTTTTCGGCGTTGCGCCAGGTGATGTACACGTTCCAGAAGAACGGGATGAGCGAGGCACCGAGGACGAAGGACGCAACCGTGGAGAACTGGTTCATCCAAGTGAAGTTGTCCTCCACCAGGTAGTCGGCGTAGCGGCGGGGCATGCCCTCAACGCCCAGCCAGTGCTGGATGAGGAAGGTGCCGTGGAAGCCGAGGAAGAGGAGCCAGAAGTGGATCTTGCCCAGGCGCTCGTTCAGCATCTTGCCGGTCCACTTGGGCCACCAGAAGTAGAACCCGGCGAACATCGCGAACACCACGGTGCCGAACACCACGTAGTGGAAGTGCGCCACCACGAAGTAGGAGTCGGAGACGTGGAAGTCCAGCGGCGGGGAGGCCAGGATGATGCCGGTCAGGCCGCCGAAGAGGAAGGTGATGAGGAAGCCGACGCTCCACAGCATGGGCGTTTCGAACGTCAGCGAGCCGCGCCACATGGTACCGATCCAGTTGAAGAACTTCACGCCGGTGGGCACCGCGATCAGCATGGTCATGAACGCGAAGAACGGCAGCAGCACCGAACCGGTGACGTACATGTGGTGCGCCCACACGGTGACAGACAGGGCGGCGATGGCGATGGTGGCGTAGACGAGGCCCTTGTAGCCGAAGATCGGCTTGCGGCTGAAGACCGGGAAGATCTCCGAAACGATGCCGAAGAACGGCAGCGCGATGATGTACACCTCGGGGTGGCCGAAGAACCAGAACAGGTGCTGCCACAGGACGGCGCCGCCGTTCTCCGGGTCGAAGATGTGGGCACCGAAGCGGCGGTCCGCACCGAGCGCGAACAGCGCTGCAGCCAGCGGCGGGAAGGCCATGAGGACCAGGATGGCCGTGACCAGCGTGTTCCAGGTGAAGATCGGCATCCGCCACATGGTCATGCCGGGGGCGCGCATGCAGATGATGGTAGTGATGAAGTTGACGGCGCCCAGGATGGTGCCGAAACCGGACAGCGCCAGGCCGAAGACCCACAGGTCACCGCCGATGCCGGGGCTGAATGTGGTGTTGGACAGCGGCGCGTAGGCGAACCAGCCAAAGGAGGCGGCGCCCTGCGGGGTGATGAAGCCCGAGACGGCAATGGTGGAGCCGAACAGGAAGAACCAGAACGCCAGGGCGTTAAGGCGCGGGAACGCGACGTCGGGTGCACCGATCTGCAGCGGCATGATGACGTTTGCGAACCCGGCGAACAGCGGGGTGGCGAACATCAGGAGCATCACGGTGCCGTGCATGGTGAACAGCTGGTTGTACTGCTCCTTGGTCTGCAGGATCTGCATGCCGGGCTCGAAGAGTTCGGCACGGATGAGCAGCGCCATCACGCCGCCCAGGCAGAAGAACACGAAGGACGCGATCAGGTACATGTACCCGATGGTCTTGTGGTCGGTGGAGGTGATCCAGTTGACGACAATGCGCCCCTTGGACTTGGGAACCACGGGAGCCGGCAGGACTCCGGTGGGTGCGGATTGAGTGTACGTAGCCACGTCGCTCCCCTTACTTAATTTCGTTCAGGTTCGGGTTGCGGTCGTACTCCACACCGAGGAGGCCCGTGTTGCCCGCAGCCTTCAGGTTGTCCATGTGGGCCTGGAATTCAGCCTCGGACACCACCTTCACGCGGAACAGCATTTCGGAGTGGTACTCGCCGCAGAGTTCGGCGCACTTGCCGTCGTAGGTGCCCTCTTTAGTGGGGGTAAACCGGATGTAGTTGGTCTTGCCGGGGATCATGTCGCGCTTCTGCAGGAAGGCGGGAACCCAGAAGGAGTGGATGACGTCGCGTGCGTTCAGTTCCAGGTCAACGGACTTGTTCACCGGCAGGTATAGGGTGGGGAGCTGTTCCTTGTCGATCGTGTTGCCGGTCAGGTGCGCCTGGACCCCGGCCTCGTGGACGTCTTCTTCGATGACGTCGCCGGCCTTGTAGTTGAAG
Organism: Arthrobacter nitrophenolicus; assembly: GCF_000332815.1. Taxonomy (GTDB): domain Bacteria; phylum Actinomycetota; class Actinomycetes; order Actinomycetales; family Micrococcaceae; genus Arthrobacter; species Arthrobacter nitrophenolicus. Next base: position 12,756 of record NZ_AOFD01000056.1, on the reverse strand, counting down.
TCCCACGCCCACTGCTTGCCGCGGACGTCAACGACGACGTCGGCGGGCTGGGAGCGGTCATCGATGGCCTGCTGGTCGCGGTCGGTGAAGTAGAAGAACACCAGGACCATGAACAGCGGGATGGTGAGGTAGAAGACTTCCAGGGGAAGGTTGAAGCTGGTCTGCCGCGGGAACCCGACAGTGCCCTTGCGGCGGCGGTAGGCCACGATGCACCAAACGATCAGTCCCCAGGTAATGATGCCCACAACCAGGGCGGCAATCCATGAGTTGACCCAGAGGTCCATGATGCGGTCGGTGTTGCTGGTGGTGCCACGTTCAGTGGGCAGCCACCCCTTCTCTACCTCTGGCGAACATCCGGTCAAAACCAACGCGCCGGCAATAGCCAAGCCAGTGATCGTAGTGATCGTTTTGCGTCGGCTGCCGGTTCGGTTCTGCGAACTCACAGACGGCCCTTCCTACTTGTTGCTGTTGTCCGGGCGCACATCGGCGCCCCGGGCACACTAAAAGTTTTACTACTCGGTGTAGAGCTTACCGCTCCCCCGGGCATTTCGCCCACATGTCGGCGCGTGCCTCCAACCAATGTTCATGGCAGGGGGCACGGCGCCGGCATCAGGCGAAACAACCGGCTTAGTGGAAGGAATCTCCACAGGCGCAGGAGCCACCGGCATTGGGGTTATCGATGGTGAAGCCCTGCTTTGAAATGGTGTCCTCGAAGTCGATGCTTGCACCGCTGAGGTACGGGACGCTCATCTTGTCCACGACGACCTCGACGCCGTCGAAGTCGCGGACGGCGTCTCCGTCGAGGAGGCGCTCGTCAAAGTAGAGCTGGTAGATCAGTCCTGAGCAGCCGCCGGGCTGCACGGCAACCCGAAGGCGCAGATCCGTACGGCCTTCCTGCTCGAGAAGACTGCGGACCTTGCCTGCTGCGACGTCGGTCAGGTTGACCTCATGAACCGGCAGCTCGCCGGCAGCGCTGGTGGTTTCGGTGCTGTTCTCATTGGTTGCGGTGCTCATTGGCCTACCTTCTTAGGACGGGTCCTGGCGGCTCCGCCTTGGCGGTGCCAGCCCCTACGGATTGGGGTATGGGCTATAGCTACATGCTACGCGGGACAGCCCTGTAGCTCTAACTCCTGACGTAACCATGCAAGGCCGCCGCTTGTTCCCTGTGCGCCGTTTTCACTCCCGTTGGCCCCGTCATCCCTGGCTGTTCAGCCGCACGAGCATCAGCGCCTCGGCCAGGATGGCCTTCCGGAAGTCGCCGAGGTGGAGGGATTCGTTGGCGCTGTGGGCGCGGGAGTCCGGATCCTCCACGCCCGTCACCAGGATCTGGGCGTCCGGATAAAGCTCCAGCAGGTCCGCGATGAAGGGGATGGAACCGCCGATGCCGGTTTTGACGGCCGGGACACCCCATGCCTCGCCGAGGGCCCACATGGCCACCTTGGCGGCCGGTGAGGAGGTGTCGGTCTGGAAGGGGTTGCCGCTCTCCCCCGGGGTGAAGATGATCCTGGCACCGAAAGGTGCGTGGGCCTCGACGTGCCGGCGCACCGCGTCCATGGCGGCCGCGGGATCCTGGCCGGGGGCGAGCCGAAGGCTGAACTTGGCACGGGCCCGTGGCAGCAGCGTGTTGGATGCGACCGCTACCGCAGGGGCATCGATACCGATGATCGACAGGGCCGGTTTCGTCCACAGGCGCGAGGCGATGCTGCCCGAACCGGCGAGCCGGACGCCGTCGAGCACGGAGGCATCGGCGCGGTAGTCGGCTTCGGGCAGGTCCACCGTTGCCTGGTCCGTGGCAACGAGGCCGTCGATGGCGACGTTGCCCTCGGCGTCGTGGAATGTCGCGATCAGGCGGGCCAGCAGCGTGGGCGCGTCCAGCACGGGGCCGCCGTACATGCCGGAGTGCACCGCGTGTTCGAGCACCTGGACCTCAACGGTGCCGTCCACGAGCCCCCGGAGGCTGGTGGTGAGGGCGGGAACGCCCACTTTCCAGTTGCTCGAATCGGCGACGACGATGACGTCGGCCCGCAGCAACTCCCGGTGGGCTTCGAGGAAGGGACGGAAGGTGGGTGATCCGGCCTCCTCCTCCCCTTCAAAGAAGAAGGTCACACCGAGGCCCAGCGCGTCACCGAGGACCTCGGACACCGCGGCGTAAGCGGCGATGTGGGCCATGATGCCGGCCTTGTCATCCGCCGCGCCCCGCCCGTAGAGGCGCCCGTCCTTCTCCACTGCGGTGAAGGGCTGCGTCTCCCAGAGCGCTTCGTCTCCGGCCGGCTGGACGTCGTGGTGGGCATAGAGCAGGATGGTGGGCTTGCCCTCGGCGGCCGGACGGCGGGCGACGACGGCCGGACCGCCGGGAGTCCCGTCCTCCTTCGGGCAAGCGAGGACCTGTACCGGGTCCAGGCCTGCAGCGCGGAGCAGTTCAGCGACTGCTTCGGCGCTGCGTTCCAGCGGCGCACGCTCGAAGCTTGGCCAGGCGATGCCCGGGATGGCGACGAGTTCCTTGAGCCGGGCCAGGGTCCGGTCAAAGGTGCTGTCGATTGACGCGCGGAGTTCTTCCGTAACATTCTGGCCTGCCTGGCCCGGGGTGGCGGGACGGGCAGGGTTGGTAGGAGCAGCCTGGGGTGATGAAGTCATGGCGAAAACATTACCCGCGTCACATCTGGCCCTGCGGCAGCCCGGACCCGGAGGGCGGCCTGCACCGGCCTGCAAGGGTATTCTGTTCTGGTGTTCGGACGTAAAAAGGAAGCGCCCTCGGCGCAGGAATCAGTAGACCGGCAGGCGGCAGACGCTGCGGCGCAGCCTAACAGTGTTGTTGGCAAGGGAGCTCCAACCCCAACCCGCAAGGCCCAGGAAGCAGCGCGCAAGCGCCCGCTGGTGCCGGAGGACCGCAAGGCGTCCAAGGCCGCAGAGCGGCAGGCGATCCAGGACCAGCGGCAGAAAATGCGCCAGGCGCTGGACACCGGTGACGAGAGGTTCCTCCCCCTGCGGGACAAGGGACCGCAGAAGCGGTTCGCCCGCGATTACGTGGATGCCCGCTTCAGCCTCGGCGAATACCTCATGTTCGGTGCGCTGGTCTTTGTCCTGGTGTCCCTGGTGGTGCCTGCTTCCAGCGACCTGATGATCTACGTCCTGGGTGGGTTCTGGGTCATGTTCCTGGCCGTGTTCCTGGACGTCTTCATCCTGTCCCGCAAACTCCGCAAGCGGCTCACGGAGAAGTTCGGGGACGTGGAGCGCGGCACCGTCTGGTACGGGTCCATGCGCTCCCTGCAGTTCCGCAAACTGCGCCTTCCCAAGCCCCAGGTCAAGCGCGGCCAGTACCCGGCCTGAGTTAGCGGCACCAACTGCAGCAACAGCAAACCCCGGCGGGATGACCCGCCGGGGTTTGCCGGTTTAAGGAGGTCGCTACGGGCGGCGTTTCTTGGCCAAAGCGCGGTTGATCCGGGCCGCCCAGAACGGGCCTTCGTAGAGGAATGCGGTGTAGCCCTGGACGAGTGTTGCCCCGGCATCGAGCCTGTCCTGGACATCCTGTGCTGTTTCGACGCCGCCCACAGCCACGAGCGTCAGGGCATCCCCGGTTGCCAGCTTCAGGCGCCGCAGCACCTCGAGCGACCGCTGCTTCAGGGGTGCACCCGAGAGACCGCCGGCTCCGCATTTTTCGACCTCGGCGGCCGGGGAGGTGAGACCGGTCCGGGCGATGGTGGTATTGGTGGCGATGATGCCGTCCAGCTTGAGGTCCAGCGCCAGCCGGGCGACGTCGTCGATATCCTCGTCGCTGAGGTCGGGGGCGATCTTCACCAGCAGGGGCACGTGCCGCCCGGCGGCCCGGTCCGCCTCCTCCCCTACCGCGGTGAGCAACGGGCGGAGGGTCTCCACGTCCTGGAGCAGCCGCAGTCCGGGCGTGTTCGGGGAACTGACGTTGACCACCAGGTAGTCGGCGGCAGGGGCCAGGCTGCGGGCACTGACCAGGTAGTCGTCCACGGCGTCGGCGAGTTCCACGACCTTGGTCTTGCCGATGTTGACGCCAATGACGGGACGGACGCCTGTGTGCGTCCGCTGCAGGGCGGCACGGGCGGCCTTCAGGCGGGGGGCGACGGCGGCGGCGCCGTCATTGTTGAATCCCATCCGGTTGATCACGGCGCGGTCCTGCACCAGCCGGAACAGCCGCGGCTTCTCGTTGCCGGGCTGGGCCTGCCCCGTGATGGTGCCAACTTCCACGTGGCCGAACCCCAGCTCGGAGAGGGCCTCGATGCCAAGTCCTTCCTTGTCGAAACCCGCGGCGAGCCCGAACGGCGACGGGAAGGTCACGCCAAAAGCCGTGGTCTGCAGCGACGGCGCCGGAGCCGTCAGTTTCTGCAGGATTTTTCCGGCGCCGGAAGCATGCGCGAGCCGGATGCCCTTGAAACCGATTTTGTGGGCGCGCTCGGCGTCCATCCATGAAAAGGCCAGCCTGAAAAAAGTGGGGTAAACGCGCATGCCTCCAGTCTTCCGTCTCGGACTGCCTGTTCCAAAATCACGCGGAGCGGATGCGGTGCGCATTAGCATGAATCCATGGGCTGGCAGCAGGACATCCTGGGTGAGGAGTTCGAATCCCTTGCCTTCACTGCGGCAGGCCCCGACGGCGTCGAACGGACCGCCACCCTGGTCCGATTCCGCCCTGCAGGGGACGGTTCCGCCCCGTCCCGGGCGCCGCGCCGGGCCGTCCTCTTCCTCCACGGCTGGAGCGACTACTTCTTCAACGTGGACCTGGCACGGTTCTGGCAGGAGGCGGGCTACGACTTCTACGCGCTGGACATGCACAACCATGGCCGAAGCCTGCGGCCCGAGTATCCGGGCGGATATGTATCGGACCTGGCCGACTATGACGCCGAAATCGAAGAGGCCCTCCGGCTGATCAGCCGGGAGGGCGGGGCCGGGCCTGTGACCCTGATGGGTCATTCCACCGGCGGCCTGGTGGCCGTGCTGTGGGCCAGCAGGCGGCCCGGGACAGTGTCCCACCTGGTCCTGAACAGCCCCTGGCTGGAAATGCACGGCAGCAGCCTGGTGCGCCGGGCAGCCTCCGGCATGGTGGGCCCGGTGGCACGGCTCCGCCCCGAAGCGGTGTTGCGGCTGCCCGAGCGCGGCTTCTACTGGCGCACGATCAGCAGCGCGGCTGAAGGAGAGTGGCCGCTCGATGAGCGGTACCGGCCGCCCATGGCCTTTCCGGTCCGCGCCGGCTGGCTCAGCGCAGTGCTGGCGGGGCACGCCAAGGTGGCGCGCGGTTGAACATCGAGGTGCCCATCCTGGTCCTGCTCTCCCGCGGCAGCGCGAACGGGCTGTTCTGGTCTGAGGAGATGCGGCGCACGGATGCGGTCCTTGATGTCAACACCATCAGCGCCCGGGCCCTCACCCTCGGCCGGACGGTGACGATCGAACGGATCGACGGCGCGCTGCACGACGTCTTCCTCTCGCCTGCCGCGGTGCGTGCGGACGCCTACGCCCGGCTGGCCCGCTGGCTGTCCGCCTATGGCGGCGATCCCCTTCCGCCCGCCCCGGCCGGGCCGCATCCATGACGGCCGAGTATTCCGCTGTCGGGGAACGCAGCGGCGAATGGACCGCGGACATCCTTGGTCCCCCGTACCAGCAGCGAACGTTGCCGCTTGCACCGGATGAGGAGGGCGACGTCGTCGCAACCCTCGTGCGGTGCGCGGTCCCGGCGGTGAGGCCGTCCCCCGCGGGCGGGGCTGCCCGGATGGACGCGGTCCTTTACGTGCACGGCTGGGCGGACTACTTCCTGCAGACGGAAGCGGCCGAATACCTTACCCGTGCAGGGTTCCCCTTCTACGCCGTGGACCTGCGTAAATTTGGGCGCAGCCTCCGTTCCTGGCAGACCCCCGGGTACACCAGCGACCTTGCCGTGTACGACGAGGACCTGGCGGCGGCAATCCAGGCGGTCAGGGACGACGTGGCAGAGAAGGCAGGCCCCGGCGTCACGCCGACCGTCCACCTGCTGGGCCATTCGCTGGGTGGCCTCATCGCGGCCTTGTGGGCTGACCGGAACCCGAAGGCTTTGGGCACCCTGATCCTGAATGCCCCGTGGCTCGAACTGCAGGGCAGCAGCTTCCTCCGCAGCCTGGCCACCTATCTGGTGGACCCGCTCTCCAAGAGCAACCCGCTCTACCCGTTCCGGCTTCCGGACATGCCGGGCTACTGGCAAAGCGTGAGCAAGGAAGCACACGGGGAATGGAACCTTGACCCGGTGTGGCGGCCCATGGCCTCATTTCCGATCAGGGCAGGGTGGGCACGTGCGGTGCTTGCCGGCCACGCCGCAGTGGAGCGCCGCCTGGATATCCAGGCGCCCGCGCTTGTGCTGCTGTCCGACCGTACCCACATCCAGCTCGAATGGTCTGCGGAGATGATGACGGCGGATGCGGTCATCGACGTCGAGGAGACAGCCCGGCGTGCCCTGGGCCTGGGCCGGCGGGTGGCTGTCTTCCGCTACCCGGGTGCCATCCACGACATCCTGCTGTCCCGCCGGGCAGTGCGGGAGGAGGCCTACCGGGACCTCGCCGCGTGGCTCAGCGGCTATCCTGCCGAGGGCAGCCCTGGACTTTGAGCGTTCAAGCCTGGTCCTGGCGGATGGCGTCCGCCGGCCGCGCCGCATCCACGGCTCCGCCGTAGCGGCGGTCCCGCTGCGCGTACTCTTCCACGGCTGCCCACAGCGTGCGCCGGTCCACGTCCGGCCACAGCGTGTCCATGAAGACAAACTCGGCGTACGCGGACTGCCACAGCATGAAGTTGGACAGCCGCTGCTCCCCGGAGCTGCGGAGGAAGAGGTCCACGTCCGGAAGGTCCGGCTCGTCCAAGTACTTCTGGATGGTCCGTTCGCTGATGGCGCCCGGCTTCAACCGGCCGGCGGCGACGTCGGCCGCGATGGCGGACACGGCATCGGTGATTTCGGCGCGGCCGCCGTAATTAACACACATGGTCAACGTGCACGTGCTGTTGGCGGCGGTGAATTCCTCGGCCTCCTCGAGTTCCCGGATGACGGATCCCCAGAGTTTGGGCCGCCGCCCGGACCAGCGGACCCGCACCCCCCACTCGTCCAGCTGGTTCCGCTGGCGCCGCAGCACATCCTTGTTAAATCCCATCAGGAAGCGGACTTCCTCCGGTGACCGCCGCCAGTTCTCGGTGGAGAAGGCGTAGACGCTGACGTATTCGATGCCCAGCTCGATGGCGCCGGCCATGACGTCCAGCAGCGCCGGTTCGCCGGCCTTGTGGCCCTCGATGCGCGGCAGTCCGCGCTGGTTCGCCCAGCGGCCGTTGCCGTCCATGACGATGGCGACGTGGCGGGGGATGAATTCCGCCGGAATGGACGGCGCCACGGCCCCGGAAGGGTGTGGGTACGGCGCCACCACCGGGCGGGTCCGCTTGCGGGCTGCGTTGTTCTTTTTTCCCAGGGCCACTATCAGCTTCGCTCCACATGTTTGAGGGATTTGAGGACTCGTTCGAGGTGCCACTGCAGGTAGGCCGCGACCAGGCCCGCAGCCTCCTTGCGGTGTACCGGCAGGGATGCATCCGCCGTGCTCCAGTCGCCCGTCAGCAGCGCTGCGAGCAGGACGACGGTTTCGGGGGCCGGTGCCGGCGAGCCGGGAGGCCGGCACTCGTTGCAGACCATCCCGCCCAGTGGGGCCGCGAAAGCGGTGTGGGGTCCCGGCAGTCCGCAGCGGGCACACTCGGTAAAGCTTGGCGCCCAGCCGCCGGTGGCCAGAGCCCGCAGCAGGTAGGAATCGAGGATCAGGCCGGGCGCGTGTTCATCCCGGCTGAGGGCGGCCAGTGCGCCGACCAGCAGGTTGTACTGGGCTGTGCCGGATTCACCGTCCACGTCGGTCAGCTTTTCGGCGGTTTCGGTCATGGCCGCCGCAACCGTGTACCGGCCGTAATCGGCCGCGATGCTCCCGCCATAGGCGCCCTTGGCCACGGCCTGGGTGACGATGTCCAGGGTGCGTCCCGAGACCAGCTGGAGATCTGCCACCATGAACGGTTCCAGCCTCGCCCCGAACCGGCTGCTGGTGCGCCGCACACCCTTGGCCACCGCGCGCACCTGGCCGTGGTGCTTGGTCAGGAGGGTGATGATGCGGTCCGCCTCGCCCAGCTTGTGCGTGCGGAGCACGACGGCGTCATCCCGGTATGCGCGGGAGGCGAAAGAGTGTTGGGCCACGCTTTATCTTCCCATCCTCTAGGCTTCCCATCCCACCGGACACAGCTGTGCCGCCGGGTGGATGTCCCGGCGGCACGGCTCGCAGTTGTCAGGCCTGGGCGTCCCTGATGGCGCGGTTCACGGCGGAGATGACGGCCTTCAGGGCGGACATGCTGGTGTTGGCGTCGATCCCCACGCCCCACAGGACCCGCTCCCCCACTGCCGCCTCGACGTACGCGGCGGCCAGGGCGTTGCCGCCCTCGGAGAGTGCGTGCTCGCTGTAGTCCAGGACGCGGACGTCCACGCCGTCCTCATGCAGGATGCCCAGCAGCGCGGCGATGGGCCCGTTGCCGGTGCCGGTGCGGCTGACCTGCACACCGTCGATGGTGAGGGCGGCGTGCAGGGTCATGCCGCCGTCGTCGTCCGTTTCGGTCTTGACGGCGCCGAGCGCGTAGCGGCCCCACTGCGCATCAGCCTTGCCGGAGGGCAGGTACTCGTCCTGGAAGATCTGCCACAGCTGTGCGCCGCTGACCTCGCCGCCCACGGTGTCGGTGCGGCGCTGGATGACGCCGGAGAACTCGATCTGCGCGCGGCGCGGCAGGTCCAGGCTGTGCTCGTTCTTGAGCAGGTAGGCCACGCCTCCCTTGCCGGACTGGGAGTTCACGCGGATGACGGCCTCGTAGCTGCGGCCCAGGTCCTTGGGGTCGATGGGCAGGTACGGAACCTGCCAGGTGAAGTCCGCAACGTCCTTTCCGGCGGCGGCAGCGTCGCGTTCCAGGGCCTCAAAGCCCTTCTTGATGGCGTCCTGGTGCGAGCCGGAGAAGGCGGTGAAGACAAGGTCGCCGCCATACGGGGACCGTTCCGGGACGGGCAGCTGGTTGCAGTACTCAACGGTCCGGCGGATGTCGTCGATGTTGGAGAAGTCGATCATGGGATCGATGCCCTGGACGAGCAGGTTCAGGCCCAGCGTGACCAGGTCCACGTTGCCGGTCCGCTCGCCGTTGCCGAAGAGGCAGCCCTCGATCCGGTCCGCGCCCGCCATGTATCCCAGTTCGGCGGCGGCGACGCCGGTGCCGCGGTCGTTGTGCGGGTGCAGGGACAGGATGATGCCTTCGCGGGGGTGCAGGTGGCGGCTCATCCACTCGATGGAGTCCGCGTACACGTTGGGCGTGGCCATTTCCACGGTGGCGGGCAGGTTGATGATGACCTGCCGGTCGGCGGACGCCTCGAAGACGTCGGCGACGGCGTTGCACACCCGGACGGCGTACTCGAGCTCTGTCCCGGTGAAGGATTCCGGCGAGTATTCGTAGGTGACGTGGGTATCGCCGAGGGTTTCCTCGTACTTCTTGCACAGCCGTGCACCCTGCAGCGCGATGTCCAGGATGCCGTCTTCGTCCTGGTTGAAGACCACGCGGCGCTGCAGGACCGAGGTGGAGTTGTACAGGTGGACGATCGCCTGCTTGGCGCCGACCAGGGATTCGTACGTGCGCTCGATCAGGTGCTCACGGGCCTGGGTCAGCACCTGGATCGTGACATCGTCCGGGATGTGGTTGCCCTCGATCAGCTGGCGGACAAAGTCGAAGTCGGTCTGGGATGCGGACGGGAAGCCGACCTCGATTTCCTTGTAGCCCATACGGACCAGCAGGTCGAACATCTTCATCTTGCGGGCCGGGCTCATGGGGTCGATCAGGGCCTGGTTCCCGTCGCGCAGGTCGACAGCGCACCAGCGGGGAGCCTTGGTGATGACCTTGTCCGGCCAGGTGCGGTCCGGCAGTTCGACCTTGATCAGGTCCTGGAACGGCGTGTACCGGTGGGCGGGCATTCCGGAGGGCTTTTGTGCGTTTCGCATTACGTGGGGCCTTTTCTGGAGATCTTCATTGAAAGGGTGGCCGGGCAACACAAACTCCGCAGCGAGGGGTGGCCTTGCGCTAGATCGCGTCTGGGGCCTCGCCGCGGCAGCTAAGGAGAAGGAGCTCTGCACGCACATTCTGAGCCTAGCACGCGTGCGTAAGATGAAAGGGCACTACCGTCCGCAAAGTCCACCATGCAGACCTCCCCGGCGCTGGAGCCCGGATGCAGGGCCTGCAGCAAAGGAGTTTCAGTGCCCATTTCGGGGATCGACCTGTCCACCATAGATCACACGGTCCGGCCGCAGGATGACCTGTACCAGCACGTTAACGGCGCCTGGCTGAAGGCCACGGAAATTCCCGACGACCGCCCCCTCGAGGGCACATTCACCGCCTTGCGGGACGGTTCCGAAATTGCCGTCCGCGACATCATCGAGGAAGCGGCAGCCAAAGCGGGTTCGGCCAGCGGGATCGAGCGCAAGATTGGCGGCCTCTACAGCAGCTTCATGGATGAGGAGACCGTGGAGGCCAAGGGGATGGAACCCATCCGCCAGCGGCTTGCGGACGTCTTCGCCACGGCCTCCACCGCCGACCTCATAGCACTGGCGGGGCGGCTGTTCCGCTCCGACGTGGGCGGCCTCTTCTACATCTATCCGGCCCCGGACGCCGGGAATCCGGACCGGGTCCTGCTCTACACCGGCCAGGGCGGCCTGGGTCTTCCGGACGAGTCCTACTACCGGGAGGACAAGTTCGCTCCCATGGTGTCCGCGTACCGGTCGCATGTGCAGGCCATGTTCGGCCTTGCCGGCGTGGCGGACGCGGAAGCCGCGGCCGGGCGGGTAGTGGAGCTCGAAACGAAGCTCGCGTCGCACCACTGGGACAACGTCACCCTGCGGAACCCGCAGAAGACCTACAACCTGAAGACCGCGGACGAAGCGTCGGCCCTGTTCCCGCACCTTGCCACCTGGTTTGAGGCGGCGGGCATCGACGGCGACAAGCGGCAGGAGATCGTGGTGAGCACGCCGCCGTTCTTCGAAGGCGCAGCCGGGCTACTGGAATCAGAACCGTTGTCCGTGTGGCAGGAATGGCTTGCCATGCGCGTGATCAGTGCCGCGGCACCGTACCTGTCAGCAGCCTTCGTTGACGCGAACTTCGCGTTCTACGGCACCACCATCAGCGGCACGCCCCGTAACAAGGACCGGTGGAAGCGCGGCGTGGGCGTGGTGGAGGCCGCCCTGGGCGAAGCCGTGGGCCAGATCTACGTGGCCCGGCACTTCCCGGAAACCCACAAGGCCCGGATGCAGACGCTCGTTGCGAATCTCATCGAGGCCTACCGCCGCAGCATCACCGGGGTGGGCTGGATGGGTGAGGCCACCAAGGCCGAAGCGCTGCGGAAGCTCGAAGGCTTCCGGGCAAAGATCGGCTTCCCTGATGAATGGATCGACTATTCCGCCGTGGAGATCGATCCTGCCGACCTGCTGGGCAACGTGGAGCGGGCGCACAACGCCGACGTCGACCGCCACCTTGATGAGGTGGGCAAGCCGGTGGACCGCAACAAGTGGCTGATGACCCCGCAGACGGTCAATGCCTATTACCACCCGATGATGAACGAGATCGTGTTCCCGGCCGCGATCCTGCAGCCGCCATTCTTCACCGCCGAGGCCGACGACGCCGTCAATTACGGGGGCATCGGTGCGGTGATCGGCCACGAGATCGGTCACGGCTTCGATGACCAGGGTTCGCAGTTCGACGGCGGCGGCGCCCTCCGGAACTGGTGGACGGACGAGGACCGGCAGGCGTTCGAACAGCTCACGGCCAAGCTGGTGGCACAGTACGATGCGTTGTCGCCGTCGGCTGCTCCGGGGCATTTCGTCAACGGACGGCTCACCCTGGGCGAGAACATCGGCGACCTGGCGGGACTAGCCATCGCGTACAAGGCTTACCTGATCAGCCTGGACGGCAAGGAACCGGAAGTCCTGGACGGGCTCACCGGCGCGCAGCGCTTCTTCGCCTCGTGGGCAGCCGGATGGCGCCAGGTGATCCGGCAGGAAGAGGCCGTCCGCCGGCTCGCCACCGACCCCCACTCCCCCAACGAGTTCAGGACGAACGCGATCGCGAAAAACCTGGACGCCTTCCACGAGGCCTTCGACGTCACCGAAGAGGACGGCATGTGGATGCCGCCGGCGGAGCGGGTCAGCATCTGGTAGCTGTCCCGGACCTTGCCCTTAACTGGAAGCGGGGCGCCACCCTTTGGGGTGGCGCCCCGCTTTCGGTTCGCGGACGCTCTACTCCTGGACGATCAGGTACGGGTTGGCCTGCTGGCATGTGGCGTCGCCGGCCGTCTGGTTCACGATATCCTCGGGCAGCGCGGCCCCTGCCCCGGTCCCGTAGGTGGTGCCCGAGGCGAAGTCCGTGCCGAGGTAGACCTGCACTCCTGAGACGCCAGGGGCGGGAACCAGCTGGCCCGCGGGGATGCCCAGCAGTGCCGCGACGTCGGCGGCAACATCGGCGAAGTCGGAACCGTAGTAGACCACGGATTGCTCCACGGCTGTGCTTTCGAACTGGGCGGCCTGGGTAAATCCGCCGGAGACCAGGGCCTGCACGATTTCCTGCGCACGGCCGGGCACGCCGCTGCCGTTGGCCACCGTCACCGGCTGCAGGGCCTTGTCGTAGCGGGCGGCGCCGGAACCGTTTCGGTGGGGGCGGGCGACGGCGGGGCCGTTTCCCCGGGCG
>NZ_AOFD01000055.1 GCF_000332815.1 Arthrobacter nitrophenolicus | reverse complement strand
GGCCGCACCCCAGCCCGGGGACAGGCAGCGCCCGGCCCCTCCCCAGGCGGGCGCTGGTCCTGGCCGGGGCGGCCGCCGTCGTCGTCGTGGTCCTGCTGGTGGTCCTGCTCGTGGCGAACCTGCAGCCGGGATCGTCGCCGGATGCCAACTCCGGCGGCGGGGCGCCGGTCGGGGCGGGCGGCGGGATCGAAGTCGACTCCTCGCCGGTGACGAGCGAAGACGGGCTGCGCCTGACGGGGCTGCAAGCGGCAAGCCGTCGCGATCCTGAGTCTCCCCGGGTGGGTGACACCGTCACAGTGAGCTATGCCCTGACCAACACCACGGACCAGCGGCTGGAGCTGGAGTACACGTTTGTGGGGGTGCGGGACCCGGCTGATGACCACCGGGATACCGAGGACATGAACGAAGGAAAGGTCCTTCAGCCCGGTGAAACCGTCAACGCCCAGGGCCGGGTCCTGATCGACAGCGCCGGCTCGTGGACAATCTGGCCCTGCTATGTACTGGCCGGGGAACGCTTCTGCCCCGACAGGTGGCAGGAGTTCTTCGTCCTGGCCGAATAGCCGGCGTCGGTTGAAGGGGATACGGATGGAGCACCGGGAGCATGGACCCGTGCGGGCGCGGCGGATCAAGGCCGTCCCTCCGCCGGCCACGGCGGATCCCACCTGGGACCGGCTGGAGGACCAGATCACCTGGTACGACGGCAGGAGCGGGGACAACCAGCGGCGCTACAAGTGGCTGAAGCTCCTGGAGCTGGCGGTCGCTGCGGCGCTGCCGGTGGTTGCGGGGATCGGCAGCCCGGCCCTGGCAACCGGCACGCTGGCCGCCGTCATCGTGGTCCTGGAGGGAGCCCAGCACCTCTACCAGTTCCAGGAGCGCTGGATCACGTACCGCTCCACCGCGGAGGCGCTCAAGCACGAGCGCTACCTGTACCTGGCCAAGGCCGGACCCTACCTCGGCGCGACCGGCACCGGCAGCTGGCGGAGCGGATCGAGGGCCTGATCTCCCAGGAGCACGCCAAGTGGACCACCAGCCAGCAGCAGGCGCCGGGCCGTTCGGAAGGCGGTTAGGCCGCGGGGAGGGGCGGAACGTCAAGGATCGGCGAGTTGATCAGTGCCCGGTCATAGAGGACCAAGGCATTGTTCTCGATGACGAGTTCCTTTGCTGTCACGAGCCCGGTGCTCTTGTCCCTGGTCAGGCGCATGACCCTGTTGTGGCGGTAGACCTTTCCGTCTGATTCGTAAAAGTAGGCGTCTTCTTCGCGGATGTGGAACTTCACGTCCGGGACCCGCTCGGCGCGGAGCTCGCCGCACAGGTGTTCGTCCGTGGTGCTGACCAGGAACTGGTAGGCCTGGCCGGTGTCGTTACGGACCCGGTAGTCCAGGTAGTTGTAGATGATCGAGGTGCCCGAGCCGAACGGGATCTGGCGGTTGAAGTCCGGAAACAGGTCCAGGTCGCCGTGATGGTGGTGTTCCACGACGGTCAGTTCACTGTGCAGGACCATCCAGTGCAGGAGGTTGGTGAACTGGCACAGCCCTCCCCCGATGCCCGAGTCCGGGCGGCCGTGGTTGATGACCAGGCCTTCCCGGTATCCCTTGGCCTCCGTACAGTTCCCCACGAGCTTCCAGAAGGAGAAGGTCTCCCCCGGCCGGATCACCACCGAGTTCACCAGGGGAGCCGCGATGCCGAGGCTGACGGCCTTGTTCTCCTGCAGGTGCAGGTCGACATTGCCGAGCTTCCGCCGGATCAAGGAGTTGTGGCGGTACACGAGTGCAGGCAGGGGGTCATCATGCCGCTGGCGGGCGAAGACCGCGGTGGAGAGGAGATCCTGGACCCGCCGCTTGAGGATCATGCGCTGGACCGACATGCGGTACGTCATTGGCGAGATTTCGCAGAACAGCTTCCGTGGCACTGTTTCCCCAATAACAAGCCCCGAAGGGCGCCCTGGCGTACGGACCTCCGCCGCCGGACACATCTTCCCCGACGGTGGGTGACAACGGGAAAATCTACTCCCCGGGAGTGGTTGACGCCAGTAGAACGCCATCGCTAACATTCACTCACCGCGCGCTGGGGAGCCCGACGAGGAACGAAAGGACCCCCCACAATGAACCGCATGTCGCGCTTGTTTGCCGCCTCCTGCGCAGGCGTCGCCCTCACCTTCACCGCCTCCCCGGCCCTGGCCGCGCACACCGACGACGGCGGCAACGGCGCCCACGTGGAACAACGCGAACTCGTCTTCGACGATGGATCCAGCTACGAATATCACGAAGTGGTGCGGCACCATGGCGGCTACTACAACACGACCAACTCGCGGGATCAGTGGACCGAGGAGGATGGCGACTCATTTGACTGGAAGCGGCACTACAACGAACTCGAAAACGTGACGACCATAAACAGCCAGACAACGTATATCGACGGCGACACGACGTGCCGCGCCAACTCCGTCTCCATCTATGTCACCACTGCCAAGGGCGGGATAAGCAAGGGGAACTCGCATGAGAGCAGCGAGTGCCCCGAGCCTGCAGCCGGCGGTTAGGCCCGTCCCACCGGACTGTCCTCACGTCCTAGACCACCCTCCGGTATGAGGACCCGGACGCCGTCCTCTCCAGCAGCTCGAAGTCGACGAGATACCTGCGCAACAGCACGACGTCGTCCGTGTAGTTCAGGAGCCGCTCGTTCACCTGCCGCTCGGTGAGGTCCTCCCCCGACCGGATGGCCTGGCCCACCACCCAGGCTAGAAGCTCACGCCGGTCGGCGGGGCTGGCCGGGTACCGGTCGATCCGGCCAAGCCGGAGGAAGCGGTCCACCCCGGTCTTGGGCTGGCGCTTCGGGTGCTGCGACAGGAGACCGCGGAAGACCGTGTCCGAAGCCTCAAGCCCCTTGTCCCCGGACCACTCGACCAGGCCAGCTTCAAGGAGCATGCCTATGGCTTTGGAGCGCCGCTGCTCCTTCGCGCCGGGCAGGACGACTTCACCCAGCACAATCTGCGCGTACGCTGTCCGCGCCTCCCGGCTGGCAAGCGCGGCCATGACCCTGCGCCAGTGCGGTCCGCTCAGACCAGAGACTCCGTTCAAAGCCACCTCCCAGGGCTGCAGCGGGAAGCATCTTCTTAGACCGGGTTCTCATCATTCGCCATCGCTTCGACCCAATCAATGGCTTCGTCCGGGAAATAGTGGCCCGGTTCTTCGCCCTGGCTTACCCACCACGGATCGGCGCTGGCCGGTCCCCCGGCGCGGGCGATCTCGGCCACCACGTCTTCCGGCACCACGCCGCCGTTGTTTTCAATCAGCCATTCCCGCGTGGATGGCTGCAGTCTTGTCCACCATTGCTCGATGCCCATACGCGAAGTCTTCCACTAAGGACTTTGGAATAGGAGGCCAAATCCGGGTTCCTACAGGCTTTGCCGGGCCAGCCACTGCTGCACGGTTAAGGCTTCGGGGAGGATTTCCCTGGTCGTGCTGGTTCCCATGTCAAAGCGTTCCGTCCGGAGCCACCGCCACATGGTGATCAGGTCAGTTCCCACGAAGCGTTTGAAGAGCCAGACCGGCATGGGGAAGCCCCGGGGCTTCTTTCCGGTCCGCTCCTTCCACAGCCCACGGCACTCGTCGATCGACTGGACGTCGGACACCAACCCCAGCACGGCACCTGTCCACCGGTCAGGATCCGCAAACACTCTGGCCGCGATGGCCCCCAAGTCGTCAACACAAAGCCACCCGACTGGCCGCGACGGCCCCATCAGCTTCGGCATCAGGTGCCATGTGGAGACCGGCGGGTAGTAGCCCTTATCCGTCATGAGTTCCATGAACGCCATCGGCCGGAGCACCGTGAGGGGCAACCCGAGATCACGGAACCGCCGGGCGATGACCAGCTTCGAATCCCAGGAACCCACGCCTGTCTTGTCTTCCCCGACTCCGGCCGCGCCGTACACAACGTGCCGGACGCCGGCCTCAGCGGCGGCTGCCGCTACGTTGCTGCCTTGGCGAATTTCGGCATCGAGACCGCTGGTCTGCGGATTCTGCACGTTGAAGAGCCCGTACACATCGGCGAAGGCCGTTCGGAGTGAAGCAGGATCCTCGGTGTCCGCTTGCCGTACCTCGGCCCCGAGCGCGCGCAGAGCCTGGGCTCGCTCGCCTGACGGGTTCCTGGTGAGCGCCCGCACCTGCCATCCGTCATTCAGGAGGTGCCGGGTCACGGACGACCCCTGCCGCCCCGTCGCACCGACCACCGCAATCACACCGGGAGTGCTCCCGCCAGAGGAAGAAACCATGGCTCAGTATGGCACCAGGGCTGAGGAATGCGGACCCTGAAAACCACATCATTGTTCTGCCGCACGCGACCGCCTGCACTGTACGATTCCCCGTAGTCCGGTCAGGAGGTTTTCACCGGGCCGGGGACGAGGGGGACGACTCATGCTGGATCTCAAACGCATCTACTGGACACGCCAGGGCCTACGCCTGGCCTACTCAGCAGTGATGGTGTGGCTCGCCGTCGCGGTGCTGAACGCGCTGATGTCGAAAACCGCACCTGTTACCGGCACGGGGCCATCCACTGCCGGGGAGGTCCTGGGAAATCTGGTCAACGGCGTCGTCGCTGCGGCTGCACTGCCGGGCGTGGCCGCCGTCGTGCTGGGCATCGTGGCCGCCGTCCTCATCAGCCGGGATGTCCGACGCCGGGACCGGTGCGGCGCTTCACCCGCCAGCAGCGCCGCGAGGGCATGGCTCGGGCCGGCGGCCAATGCGAATTGGAGGCCGGGTTCGGCCGACGCTGCACCCGCCCCGCCGAGCACGGCGACCACTTCTATCCGTGGTCCAAGGCGGATCCACCAGCCTGCAGAACTTCGTTGCCGCCTGCGCCAGGTGCAACCGGGCCAAACGGGCCCGGATCCCGTCGCCGGGGCAGCAGCAACGGCTGGAACGACGGCGGCGGGACTACGTCACGTCCGGCGCTTTAGTGAGCGTCGGCGAACGGCAGCCGCTCCGCTGACCGCAGCA
Organism: Arthrobacter nitrophenolicus; assembly: GCF_000332815.1. Lineage (GTDB taxonomy): Bacteria > Actinomycetota > Actinomycetes > Actinomycetales > Micrococcaceae > Arthrobacter > Arthrobacter nitrophenolicus. Next base: position 22,880 of record NZ_AOFD01000055.1, on the reverse strand, counting down.
TGGCCCAATGCCGGATAGGTCTTGCGGCCGGACCGCCGCTCCGGTGATGATGACGTAGCGCACGAGGCGCGACTGGTTTTGGGCGTGGGGGTCCCTTGGCTGGCTGAGCTCCCCAGAAGGCCATCGTTGCTGCACTTTCCTTCCGTCAATTCAGCTGCCCACGGTCCCTCCCCGCGCGATGTGGCCAAGCTCAGCGAGCTGCTCGACGACGACGTCTGGGCGTTCAGCAACTGCCGGGTCGATGCACCGGGCAGGCCGGTGGCGGAGGTGGACTGGTTCTTCTACAACGCCCGGCACGGGACACTGATGGTCAGCGAGTGGAAAGGCTTCCCCCAGCGGGTCGTGTGTGCGGCGGACACGGGAGCGAAGTGGGAGCTGGAGGGCGGGCTGATGGTGGCCAACCCCGTGGAGCAGGTATCGCGCCAGCTCGACGCCGTCCGGTCAGCCCTGCGGATCTCGATCCTTCCGGAGCATTTCCCGGGCTTCGACCCCGCGCAGTTGCGCCTCATGCAGAGCGTGTACTCCCCGCAGGTGGACGAGCGGACCGTCATTGAGCGCATCCGCTGGGGCAGGGTCTACGGCAGCCAGCCGGACCTGGCCGCTGTCCTTTCGGCCGCCACGAGTCCCGCGCCGCTTGTCCTGCCCGACGGCGGCACCCGGCTCGGCCTCGCCGCCGCCCTGTGTGCGCTGTTCCGCACCAGCCTTCCGGCTGATGTGAAGGCCAAGCTCCAGAGGTCGAAGCAGAGCGAGCACGCGAACCGGATCCAGCGGATCAGCGCGATCCACCGCCAGATCGCTGCGCTGCACGAGGAGCTTGCCGCCCTGATGCTGGCGGGCACCCCACTAGATGACCACAGTGCCCGGCATCCCGCTGCTTCCATACCCGCACCGGCACCCGCACCCGCACCTGCCACAGCCGCAACCCCGCCGGCGGTAGCGGCCAAAGCCCCCGGGCTGACCGAGCAGCAGCGGATGCAGGCTCATCTCGACAGGACCTTCAAGGGTGTCAACGGCAGCAAGGACGCCGCGGCCAAGGCGCTGGAACGGGCATGGCGGTCGGTGCTCAATGATCCGCAGCTTCACGGGGACACCGGCATCAGCGTTTCCCTGTTCGGAGCGGTTGGCGCACCGTTGGTGAAGCAGCACCACGGATCACTCCCCAAGGTGCTTGGCATGCAGCTGCGCAAGTGGTGCGTGCTGCAGGCACGGGCCGTGGGAATGAACCCCTTGGACGTCCCAGGCCAGCCGTCGAACATCCGCGTGCGTTAGGCCGACCGCGGGTTCACGGACTGGGGGCTGGCCGCAAGACGGCGGCGACCGCTTCGACGGCGGAGCGGGGGCTCGTGAGGACCGGTGTTTCGAGCCCGGCCAGGAGGGCGGCGGCAGGTTCCATGCTGGCCTGGGCGAGGACGACGGCGTCGCAACGGCCTGCGAGCGCACGCGCCGCCTTGGCGATGCTTGCGTGATAGGCCTCCGCATCGCCCGCCAGGAACGACTCCCACGCACCTTCCACCACGCTGGCCTCCACAGTGATGTCGGCTCCCGCTTCCGCGGCCTCCTCGGCGAGGAGGCGGGTGGTTGGTTCGACGGTGCTGGTGAGGGCCGCCAGGACGCCGATCCGCGGCCCGAGGGTCACGGCCCGGCGGAGCATCGGCCGGTCGATGCGGATGACCTTCAGGCCGTCGCCCGCGAGTTCCTCCGCGATCCCGCCCAGGGTGGAGCAGGTGCAGAGGACTACCTCACACCCGTCCCCGCGGAGTGTCGAGAGGTGGGCGGCGACGACGGCACGTACGCTCTCCGCCGTCGTGTCCTGCCGGGCAACCTCCAGCGCTTCGGGATCCACTCTGTGGACCGTTGCGGCCGCGGGCATGAGCTCCCGGACCAGGGCCTCGAACGTTGCCACGTGGACCTCCGCCGTGTGGAGGAAGCCGACCGTGGGGGCAGTGTCGGGGCCAAGTTCGGTCATGGAGCCTGACTGTAACAGGCAAGAGGCGTGATGGGAGTGACGGAGAACGGTACGGCCAGCAGTGGCTGCACCCTTTTCACGAAGTCCTTCACATGGTCTTCTTCGTTGTGGGCCTCAAGGTCTTCGTGCCGGGCCCAGCCTTCAAAGAGGACGAACGTACCCGGCCTCTGGCCGTCAGCGAAGACCGTGTATTCGAGGCATCCGGCGTCTTTTCTGCTCGCTGACTGCAGCCTGGCGAGTGCTTCCTGAAGCTCCGCTTCCTGCCCTGGTTTTGCGATAAACACTGGCATTAGCCAAACTTGCGCTTCTTCTTGGCTGGCAGTTGTCTCTGGCAATTTGTGCGTCCTCCGCTGTCCCTGTGCCGGGACGGAGGGGCGGCACGGCCGCCCCTCCCGTCTGGTCAACTGTTGATCTGCTGAACCTCGACCCACGATTCCTTCGCAGCGGACTCGACGATTGCGTCGTCAATGAGGGCCACCTGGTATCCGTCGGCAAAACTCGGGCTGACACTGCCGCCTTCTGCAATGGCCTTGAAGAAGTCGTAAGCTCGATGATCTTCGTTTCGCCGTATCCGATGCCGAGCGCAGGGATGGGCCAGAGCCCATCGCCATAGGGGTGTGCGGGTCCGGTGTAGACAGTGCGGAATCCCCGGCGGTCACCCGGGTCGGACGCGAAGCAGACCTGCAGCTCGTCACGCCGCTCGTAGTTGAACACGATGCTGCCTTCGGTTCCGTGGATTTCGAAGGTGATGTAGTTGTTCCTGCCGTAGGCGTTGCGGGTCGCTTCCACGGACCCCACGGCTCCGTTGGCGAAGCGGATCATGGTCATCACTTCGTCATCCACATCAACCTGGCCGCGGGGCCCTTCTCCGCCACGGACGGTGCCGAGCGCGTCTGCGCCACCGGACTGCAGCGGCCGCTCGGGGATCCAGGTGGACAGGACGGCATTGACGGCGCTGAACTCGCCCACGAGGTAGCGCGCCATATCGATAACGTGGGTTGCGATGTCGCCGAGGGCGCCGGAGCCTGCGATGGATTTCTGGAAGCGCCAGGAGAGCGGTGAGTTGGGGTCCGCGCTCCAGTCCTGCAGGTAGGTCCCGCGGAAGCTGAGGATGCGGCCAATGGCGCCTTCCTCGATGTATTTCTTTGCCAGCGCAACAGCAGGGGTCCTCCGGTAGTTGAAGGCCACCATGTGAACGAGGTTCTTGTCCTTGACCGCGTCGTACATCGCCTTGGATTCTTCGCCCGTACGGGCCAGGGGCTTTTCGCAGATGATGTGCTTGCCGGCCTCTGCGGCGGCAATGGCAATCTCGGCGTGGAGGTGGTTGGGCGTTGCAATGTCGACGACGTGTATGTCCGGATCGTCGATAATGCTGCGCCAGTCGGAGGTGGACTTTTCGAAGCCGAAGCGGCGGGCCGCTTCCGAAGCAAGGTCCTCGTTGGCTTCAGCGATGACCTTTCGGACCGGCAATGCCGGTGCGGGCCAGAAGAACATGGGCATGGCGGCGTAGGCCAGCGAGTGGGCCTTGCCCATGAAGCCGCCTCCGATGAGGCCGACGTTGAGGTTCTGCATGTGAATCCTTTTCCTTCCGGAAGGCAGGGCAAATGCCGTCCATGGCAGTGCCCTGCGGTTGAAAAATTAGTTGGAGAGGAGCTCTTCCAGGTACTTCTTGCTGATGGCGGCTGCTTCCCGGGGGTCGCCGTCGTAGTTGTCGAGTTCGACCATGAGCCAGCTGTCATACCCGCTTTCCCGGATCGCAGCGATGATGTCCGGGAAGTCCAGCTCGCCCTGCCCCAGAGGGAGGAAAGTGAAGGGAGCCTGCTGGAAATCCTTGAGGTGGACGTGCCGGATACGGTCCGGGTATTTCCGGATGACTGCGGCCGGGTCCGCCCCGCCGGCGGCAAGATGGGCGGTGTCCGGGCAGAAGCCGATCCGGGTGAGCGGCATCAGTTTGTCCAGTTCATCCGGGCTCTCGACGATGGTGCTCAGGTGCGGGTGGTAGCTCGCCGTCAGCCCGAAGCTTTCTGCGATGTCAGTTACCTTGTCCAGCCCTTCGCCCAGCCGCCGGTAGTCTTCCTCGGTGGTGCCGGCCGCGCGGCGGGCTCCGCCTCCTACCACCAGCCGTTCCGCCCCGAAGTTTGCGGCCAGTTCGGCAGCCCGGTGGATCCGGTGCAGTTCGTCGGGAAGGATGTCCGCGTAGATGAAGTTCGCCCCGGTGTAGACGCTTGTCAGTTCTACGCCGGCGGTACCCAGGATTTCTTTGAGTTCTTCAGGCTTCTCCGCGTATTCCGCGAGATTGCCGTCGAACATTTCAACACCCTGGTAGCCGACTGAGGCGATGTCCTGGACGGCGTCCCGCATGGACCCGTGGGTCAGGTAGAAGAGGTCCTTCACGCTTGTTACGCCTTGCGGGTGGCCGACGACGCCGCCCCAGGTGATGGAACAGTAACCGAGTTTCATTGCTTCTGCCTTTCAGGAGCCGAAGAGGAGGTGGGTGGCATGTGTGCTACTTCTTCCGGGCCAGGGCGACGGCCAGGATGATGATTGCGCCGCGGACCACCTGCTGCTGGCTGCTGTCGAGCCCGGCAAGGATCAGTCCGTTGTTGATCAGGCCGATCAGCAGGGCACCGAAGAGGGTGCCGATGATGGAGCCGAACCCGCCGAAGAGGCTGGTTCCACCCAGGATGACGGCCGCGATGGCGGAGAGTTCGTCTCCCGATCCCCACTGGAAACGACCGGACTGGAGACGGCCGGCGTACAGCATGCCGGCGACGCTTGCCGCCATGGCTGAGATAAGGAGCACCTGGAATTTGATGCGCTTGGTGTTGATCCCGGTGAACTCCGCGGCGTTGCGGTTGCCACCCGTGGCCAGGACCTGGCGGCCGAACTTGGTGCGGTTCAGCACGACGGCGCCGATGGCCACGAAGATCGCGCTCCAGACCACGAGGCCCGGAATCGGACCGAAGTTGCCGGATCCAAACAGCATGTTGAACGTGTCGTTGAGGATGGGCTGGGGCGCCGACGCCGTAATCCACTGCGCAACGCCCACGGCTATCCCCAGCATGCCTAGTGTCACCAGGAAGGACGGTATGCCAAGGAGGCTTACCAGGGCACCGTTGATCGAGCCGACCACCAGTCCGACGGCGAGCCCTGCCAGGATCCCGGGGATCAGGCCAAACTGGGACAGGGCCATCGCAGTGCACACACTTGAGAGCCCGGCCACGGAGCCGACGCTGAGGTCGATTTCTGCACAGGCGATCACGTAGGTCATGCCGACGGCGATGACGGTGATCGTGGCGGTCTGCCGGAAGATGTTCAGCAGGTTGTTCGGCGACAGGAAGCCCTGGTCGCGGAGCAGGACGGCGAAGAAAAGGAAGACGACGACGAAGCCGATGTAGATGACGTAGCGACGCCAGTCGAGGTCTTTGAGGATGGCGCCGAAATTGCGGGATGCCGCGGTGTCCCGGGGCGCGATGGTGTTTCCCTTGCTCACTTTCAGACTCCCTGTACTGCGAGTTGGAGATATTCCTCGTCAGCGATGTCGCTGCGGGGTATATCGCGGATGATGGAGCCGTCCTTCAGGACGAGGACGCGGTCGCTGACCGCGAGTAGTTCCGGGTACTCGGAAGAGATGACGATGACAGCCTTGCCGGCGCTGGCCAGCTCGCGGATCATGTCCAGGATTTCGCTCTTGGTGCCGATGTCGACGCCCGCCGTTGGCTCGTCCAGGATCAGGATGTCCGGATCGGTGCCCAGCCACTTGGCGATCACCACTTTCTGCTGGTTGCCGCCGGAGAGGAGCCGTACCGGGCGGTGCGGGTGGGCCACCTTCACTGCGAACCTTTTGATCAGGGAGGAGGACAATTCTTTGCCCTTGGCGCCGTCCAGGAGGGGTCCCCGCTGGATCTTCCGAGGAGGGGAAGCAGCAGGTTGTCCTGGACCGAGTGCTCCAGGACGAGGCCCTGGGCCCTGCGGTCCTCCGGGATGAGGGCGAGGCCCGCGTCGATGGCCTGCTGGGGCGAGCCAAGCGTGACCTTCTTGCCCCGCAGGAGAACCTCGCCGCTGTCCGCCTTGTCAATGCCGAAGAGGGTGCGGGCGAGTTCGGTTCGACCGCTTCCCATCAGCCCTGCCAGCCCGAGGATATCGCCGGGCCGGAGCGCGAAGGAAACGTCCCGAACCCGTGGCCCCGCGTTGAGCCCTCGGACCTCCAGCAGCGGCGCCCCGTCATGCACCGCGTGGTCACGGGCACGATAGGAAAGCTGGCCTTCGATCTTCTTGCCGACGATGCCCTCCACGATCTGTTCGGGAGTGACGTCCGTCAGCGGGGCTGTGAGGAGGTGCCGGCCGTCGCGGAGGATGGTGATCCTGTCCGCGAGCCTGTACACCTCATCCATGCGGTGTGAGATGTAGATGATCGAGATCCCACGCTGCTTGAGGCGGTCAATAAGTTCGAAGAGTGCTTCGGACTCATGCCGGGCCAGGCTTGCAGTGGGCTCATCCATGATCAGCACCTGGGCGTTCTGGGCGAGTGCCTTGGCGATCTCGGTCAGCTGCCAGTATGCGGTGCCGAGCCGCGAGACCTCGGCGCGGGGGTCGACGTCGACCTCCATCTCACTGAAGACTTCCCTGGCCCGGCGCACCGCGGCACGGTCATCGATGAGTCCGGCAGTGCCGAGCGGTTCCGCGGCAAGGAAGATGTTCTTTGCAACAGTCAGGCTCGGTACCAGGCTGAACTCCTGGAAGACCATTCCTATCCCGGCTGCCTTCGCGTCATGGATGGAGTTGATGGCGGCGGGTTTGCCGCCAATGAGGATCTCGCCGGCGTCTGCCTGGTACACGCCCTGGAGGATCTTCATGAGCGTGGACTTCCCTGCGCCGTTGCCGCCTGCGAGCGCGTGGACCTCGCCCTTGCGGACGTCGAAATCTACGTCCTTCAATACGGGAACGCCGTTGAAGCCCTTGGAAATCGAGCGCATCTCGACGACATTGTCTGCGGTGTTCATCGTTGCCCTTTCGGCGCGGTGCGGGGGTGGGCCCCCGCACCGCCGGTTTTCGCTACTGCTTGTAGGAGTCCTGGATATCCTTGGGGGCGTCCTCGTGGTAGACCTGCTTCCAGGCTTCCAGGACGTTGGAGTGGTCAACCGGGAGGGCACTCAGCGCCACATAAGCGGGCGCTTCCTTGCCGATGAGTGCCCCTGCGGCCAGCCGGGCTTCCGTGACACCTTGGTCGAACGGAACCTGCGCTCCCAGGCCGACGACGAGTTCATCCTTGGCGAGGGCAATCGCGACGTTCTTGCCGAGGTCCTCGGTGGCGATCTTCAGGTCCTGCCGGCCGGCGGCGCGTGCTGCTGCCATCACGCCTTCTGCAGGAACATCCCACACCGCCCAGATGCCGGACAGGTCAGGTACTTGCTCAGCATTGCGTTGGCGGCAGCCTGGGCGTCTCCGGCGAAGTCCGGACCGGCAATGCCCTTCTCCTCGACGACCTGGATCTCCGGGTATTCCTTCGTGATCGTTTCCTTGAAGCCCTCGTAGCGCTGCTTGGTCACGAAGAAGTCGGCCTGGTGGAAGACAAGCCCGATCTTTCCCTTGCCACCGAGCGCTTTGGCCATCTGGTGGGCAGAGACGACGCCGTTCCCGAAGTTGTCAGCGGAAACAACAGACACGTAGTCCTGCCCGGCAGTCAGCCCCTGGGGAACGTTGTCCATGAAGACGAGTTTCGTGCCGGCTTCCGCGGCCTTCTTGTAGGCGGAGGCCGTGGCCACAGGATCCGTGGGGATGGAGACGATGATGTCAGGGTCCTGGGTCATGACAGTTTCGATGTCCGAAACCTGCTTGTCCGGCTTGAAGTTCGCGTCGGTTGTGGCGATGACCTTGATGCCGAGTTTTTCGAACTCGCTCTTAAGTCCGTTGACCTGGGCGGTAGCCCAGTCATTGCCGCCGTAATGCATCACGACGGCGGCCTTTGCGTTGAGTGCCTTGACCTTCTCGATCTCTTCGGGAGTCAGCTCTGCTGCGGACGCCGGGGAGGGCGTCTCGCCGTTGGGTCCCTTGCTCAGGACCTGTCCCTTGATGTCCTCAAGGGCCTGCTGAGCCTTCTCGGACACGCCGGCGTCGGGAGCGTTCGACGTGCCTGTTGTCGAACTGCTGCAGGAAGCGACGGAAAGTGACAGGACTGCGGCAAGGGCCACAATGGGAAGCCTGCGGATCATCATTGTTCTCCAGTGCTTTGGGTGGATGGGTAGGGGTGGATGCCTGGGTGGATCAGGCGAGGGCCATGGCCAGGGCGGCCGGAACCGGGGAAAGCACGAGCCGGCCAGAGGCCGAGGCTGTGCGGATTGCAGCGGCCTTGTCTGAAGCTTTCAGGAGCTCCGCTGCATGGGCTTTGTCGACGAAGAAGCCCAGGGAACACGGCCCGTGGTGGGTTTGGACCCACTTCACCGCCTCGCTGGCCGCTTTCGCCATGTCACTGCCCGGTTCCGCAGCGGGGCCGCGAACGGTGGACACTGACGCGGGTTTGCCCGAGTTGTCGACTGAGACGACCAGGCTCGCCCACAAAAGATCGTCATCGAAGATTCCGACGACCGCCGAGGTGCCGGCAGCCACAAACGCATTGACAGCGGCTCCAAGCTCGCCGGGCCCCGCATCCTCCAGGAGCATTTCGAGATGTGCCCACTGGGCCTGGTCGACGTCCCGAAGCCCGGCAGCCGGATCGAGCGCGAGTGCTTGGGCGATGCGGTGGGGCATCCCGCTCCTTTCGTCATTGAAATATTGCTCCGTTAGCGTTTACGGATTTACCGTGAACGTTTACGGACCTCATCGTAAACGTTCACGGAGAAAGGTGTCAAGCATCACATCTTGGGCTATTCATGGCGGCGTGGACGTCGGGGCCGACGTAAGATCGAAAGGCACGGAACCTCGAGGTTGCGGGCGTGAGGTGCAAGACAGGAGAGAGCGTGGCAGGCATAACTGTTCCCCCTGAGACGAACGAGCGGTCACCGGATGCCCCGCCGCGGCGCCGGAAGCCCACCATCAACGATGTGGCAAGCATGGCCGGGGTTTCCTTCGGCACGGTCTCGCGGGTCCTCAACGGCGCTCCTGATGTCAGCGCCGCAACCCGAGAACGCGTTCTTCAGATCATCAAGGACATCGGGTACCGGCGGAACCGGGCAGCCACGGCGCTCGTCACCAGCAAGTCGACGTCCATCGGCATACTTTCCGACGGCTCCCCCCGGTTCGGCCCGGTGGGCACACTGATGGCCCTCGAGAACGTTGCACGCAAGAAGGGCTACGCCACAACAGTCATAAGCGTCGAAAAGCCCTACGAAGAGTCGGTCCAGGCAGCGCTCGACACCTTGGACGATACCGGCGTGGGCGGAATTATCGTCATTGCCCCCATGGTGGACATGGCGGCAGCCGTCTGGAATGCCACATGCCGTGTGCCGGTGGAAATGATTGCCGCCGGAGCCTCGTCAACTCCCAATGTCTTCACCTACTCCGAGAACCAGGAGCTGGGAGCGAGGCTCGCCACCCAGCACCTCATCGACCTGGGCCATACCGACATTGCCCATATTGCCGGCTCCATGGACTGGTTCGATGGCCGGGTCCGCAAGCGGGGCTGGGAAGCGGCGCTGCGGGATGCGGGACTCGAGCAGGGGCTGTGCATCGAAGGTGATTGGAGCCCCAAGTGGGCGTACGAAACGGGTCTCCGGCTGGTACGTGAGGGAAGGGTTCCGCAGGCAATTTTCGCCGCGAGCGACCACACCGCGCTCGGGCTGATCCGCGCTTTTGCCGAGAACGGCATCCGGGTTCCGGACGATGTCAGCATTGTCGGCTTCGATGACATTGAAGGGTCAGATTATTTCCTGCCTCCCCTGACCACCGTGCGCCAGGACTTCACAGCACTGGCGCTCATGAGCACCGAGGTGCTTCTGGGTGCCATGGAGGGGCGGGACGTGGACCGCACGCCGATCCCGCCGACCCTTGTCGTGCGCCACAGCGCCCGCCAGGCGACCCCGAGCAAGTAGGAACCTGGCAGGGAAGCGCGTAGGAGGTGAGCTGCAGCCTCACCAATGTACAGCCTTGTCCGCATTCACCCGGCCATTCGCCCAGTCAGTCCCGATGCGACCAACTGGGTCGGTGCTGGACTCGACTTTGGCACGGACTTCCGAATTGCTCGCGCCGGGGTTGGCACTCCAGGCGAGTGCGGCAACAGCAGCGACAATCGGCGAAGACATCGACGTGCCGCTGCCTATGTCGTAACCCTGGGAACGGTTGTACTCCCTCGCAATGACAAACCTGTGGTTGGGGAAAGTGGAATAGACGCTGACCCCCGGCGCTGCGACATCCACCCATGTGCCATAGGTGGAGAACGATGCCTTCAAATCCTCGTTGTCGGTCGCCCCCACAGCAATAACGTTGACGTAGGCCCCCGGGTACATCATGGTCGTGCTGTTCCCGTTGCCGGCGGCGGCGACCAGCACCACACCAGCATTCCAGGCGTTGTTGACAGCAGTTTGCAGAGTGGTTGAGGACCCCACAGCGAGGCTCATGTTGATGACCTTCGCTCCACTCTTGACCGCCCAGTTGATGCCGTTCGCGAGCCCTGAGCTGGACCCCATCCCGGAGTCGGTGAGGACTTTCCCGTCAAGGATCGTGCAGCCCCGGCAAACGCCGGCGACGCCAATGCCGTTGTCTGCCGTCGCAGCGACGATGCCGGCGACGTGCGTGCCGTGGCCGTAGTTGTCTTCGTTGTTTCTCGACGTGGTGAAGTTGGCCCGTGCAACGACCTTGGGATGGATGTCGGGGTTGTCGGTGGCGACGCCGGAGTCGAGGACAGCTACTTTGGTGCCGTTGCCGTTGGTGACCTTCCACGCTTCCACGGCGTCGACGTCAGCGTCCGCCTTGCCAGCCTTGATGGGGATGGTGCCGGCGGTGTTGGTAAAGGTCTGTCCGTCGTTCTGAAGTGCATACTGCCTGGAAAAATAGGTGTCGTCTGAAGCCGCTGTTACCACGTAGTCCGGCTCGGCATATTCCACCACGGGGTTCCGACTCAAAGCCTCGATGAGCTGCAGCTCCTTCCCGGTCGGCACCGTGATGACGTGCGCGCCGGTGCTGCCGACGCCGGGCCCCTCCACCAGGCCGTGCTGGCGCAGCACTCCTGCGGCCGCACCGCCGTCGCGGAACTTCACGAGGATCTGCCCCGCCGTAATTGCGGGGTCGGCCGCGGCACCGGCCGGGACGGCTGCACCTAGGAGGGTGCCAGTAACCATGACAACAGCGGCGAAGCCGGCCAGCACAAGCTTTTTCATAAGGGACATCTTCCGCGCCCGGGACCCCGGCTGGATAGGGGGAAAGACCCCAATTTTGGTCCGTCCACTCAACATGCAAAGCGAGGTGCCGGCCTGTGAGTGCTACGATTGCTACGGAGGTACGCCATGACTACAATCCCCCACCGCGAGCTCCGGAACCAAAGCAGCAAGATCCTGGAGCGGGTCAAGAACGGCGAAACCATCGACGTCACGAACAATGGTGAAGTTGCCGCCACCCTCATCCCGCCTGCAGCCTCACCTTTCGAGCGCCTGCTGAGGTCCGGCAGCGTGCGGCAGGCATCCGAAAGCCCCGTCGACTTCCGGCTGCTCCGGCGCGTGACCTCTGATGTCGGCACAGCGGAGATGATCGACGACCTTCGCGGCGACCGGTGATTATCTACGTGGACACCTCGGCCGCCTTAAAGCTGGTGGTCGAGGAACCGGAGTCCGGTCCTACCGCGGAGTTCCTATCGTCGGCCGGACAGAGGGGTGACCGGCTTGTAGCCTCAATGCTTCTCCACACGGAGCTGCACTGTGCCGCCAACCGCCGCGGACTGCCGCCGGAATTGGTCAACGCTGTGCTGGACGCAATCAACCTCGTGGACCTGACGCGTTCAGACCTCCTCTACGCCGCCGCCCTCCCTGGTAGATTGCTCAGCGCCGATGCGATCCACCTCGCCGCTGCGATCAGACTCGAAGCGCAGACTTTGGTCGCCTTCGACAAGGAGCTCGTTAGGGCAGCGACTCAAGTTGGGCTCCATACGATCACCCCGGGCAGCTAACCGGCCCGCCGGGGCTCCCGATCGGTGGCGCCCTTCTGCAGCGTGAAGATCCCGTAGCGCATCGCGCCGGTGCGGTAGGCCAGGATCATGCGGGGAATGCTTAGGACGGCGCCGCGGTTGCGTGCGCCGAGGGCGACGTGGCGGGTCTCGCCGTCGACAAGCAGAGCTTCAGCAGCCGGCCGGCACAGACCCACCAGGTGCGGGCAACGCGGCGGCTGACGTCCTCGTAGCCGGTGACCGTGAAGCCCGCCGCCGTTGCCATCGCCTCATACTCCCCGCGCGTGCCCATCGACGGCAGGCGCCCTTCGCGGCAGATGGGCTCCAGCAGGTGACGGACCTTCCAGCCGCCGGCATCGGTTTCGGCCAGCCACGCACAGACAACCAGGCAGCCGCCGGGTGTGAGCACGCGGTGCGCCTCGGCGAAGAACCCGGGCTTGTCCACCATGTGCTCGCTCGACTCGATCGCCCAGGCCGCGTCGACCGAGGCGTCGGCCAGGCCGTTGGCCAGCCAGTCGCGGACCTGGATGTCCACGTCGGCTACGGGATGGGCGGCGGCGTAACGGGCCTGCTCGGTTGACAACGTGAAGCCAGTGACGCTGACCCCTCGTGCCACGGCAAGCCGTCGGGCGGTGGCACCGTAGCCGCAGCCGATGTCCACGCACGCCTGGCCGGGCACCAGGCGCAGCCGGCCGCCGACAGTGTCGGCCAGCGCTTCCACGGCCTCGCCCGGCGACTCGCGGCCGGTCGCCCACAGCCCGTGATGGACATGGTCCCCCCACACCCGGCGGTACACGGGATCGAGCGCGTCGTAGTGATCCGCCACCGCCACGGCGTCCTGCGAGATATCGGGGACAATCACGCCCCGACCCTACAACGGCGCTCCCTGCCGAAGGAAGGGAAAGGCCGACGGCGGCACTCGCCGCCCGCCGTCGTCGCGCCCCTATTACTGGTGACCCGGCAGTCCTACACTGGCTGTTAACCCCATTGGTTGCGGCTAAAGGAGAACCCATGGAGGTCATCGAACAGGTGCGTGAAGGAATGCACGTCGTGGCGTCTGATGGGAAAAAGGTCGGCAAGGTGAAGGACCTGAAAATGGGTGATCCGGAGGCCGTTACCGCGGAAGGGCAGACCGACCCGGAAACCGGGGGCCTCGTCAACACCGGGATTGCCGCCTTTGCCGCCACGTCGAAGCTGCCGCATCATACCGCGGAGAGGTTGCTGCGGGTCGGTTATGTGGAAGTCGACAGGCCTGGCCTGTTGACGGGCCACGCCTATTTTGCAGCGGATGACCTGGACCGGGTGGAGGACGACACCCTGTGGCTCAAAGCGGGTCTGTCCGGGGACAGGCATTCCGAATAGGAGGCTGCCTGCCGATCGGGTGCTAGCGGTCACCCCGGCTCTGGTGGCACTGACTTGTCTGGAGTCGGGGTATCTTCGGCTGATCTTATCCGCAGATAGTCCCGACGGACCAGCAAGAGCGCAGCAGCTTCAAGGATCACAAAGGCGACGACAGCGGTCCAGTATCTGGCCCCTGTCTGGACGACGACGAGGGCCAGGACGCCAGGCCCGAAAGCCGCCAGGATCAGCGTCAGCGGTGAAAGATCTTGGGCCTGGGTCCCCAGCCAGTCCGAAGAGGCGTTGGACCATCTTCCGATGCGCTTACTGGTCATGTCCTGGCATTTCTTCCCCACGCCTGCTTGCCCGCTCGTCAGTTTGGTCGACGCCGTCCGGCTGCCTTCGGCGAAGGTCTCTGGTGAGCATGACCAGGGCAGGCACTCCGGCGGCCAGGGCTGGGATCAGCAGCAGCAGCCCGTAGCCGGGGATGGACGCAGACGTGACGGCCGCGGCAACCGCCGCGGCCAAGGAAGCCACTAGGGCAACGGACACGGCCCTGCGTTCGTCCGTGGCATTGAAGAAGCGAAAGCCTCCAAGAGCGGCAGTTGCCACGGCACAGGCGACGACCAGGACTGTAACCGCTCCCGCCCGGGGTCCCGGAACGTCCTTGAGCAGATCGATGATGGCGATGGGAACTGCGAGCATCCAGCCGCCGAGAAGTACCGCCAGGACGCAGCCGGCGAGGCGCCGTTTGGGCACGGCTTCCCCCGTGTAGATCTGCTCTGCGGGAAGGTCTGTCTGCTGGACGTGGCGATGGGCTGCCGGCGGTGGCGGCTGCGATGGTCGAGCGGTATTTTCAAGCATCTTTCCCCCGAAATGTCGTTGCTTGATGTTTTTCCACCCTACATGGGGTGGCTCCAGCACGAGGATCGTCGGCGGCACCGGCCCCAGGCCGCAGAAAAGGCGCGCCCCATCCGCTGGCAGTCCACCGACATGGATCCGGCGATTTGGAAGTGTTGGAAGCGCTGGGCCGGCCGGTGGGGCTTTCAGATGCGCGGCACCAAGCATCTAGGGGCGGCGGAGCGGGCACAGGCGTGGGAGTCCAGATTTCGAAAGGCCGGTGACCCGCCGTCAACCCCCACAAGCCGGGGAATACGGTCGAGGCCCCAAGACATCTGCCCACTCCTTCTCCGTCAGCACCCGTCCTGCGATCCGGCACGCACGGTCCTCCCACGCCGCCGGCTCGGCGACGACCACCTGATTGGTCCCGTTGGACTGTTCGAGGACAAGGGTGCGCTCATTAATCTCCTCGACAAAGGGCTCCCCGCTACTAAAAGGATCGATGCGGAAGCCGGCAGCCCAGTCGCCGAGATCCGACGTCATGATCGCGCCGTCTGCTCCGGCCGTCACCAGCTCGCCGGTCGCCCGGAATTCGGCTGCAGTGACCGCGCCATTGTGGTTGCGGAGCGTCTCCGTGATGTCTCCAGTGCCGGTGTTCACGATCATGGTGCCGGTGCCCGTGGGGATGGCGAGCTGCTGGCCGTCGGGACCGAAGTCGGCCGCGGGCGGAGTCACCGGCACGGGGACCGTAATAGGTGCCGCTCCTCCGGAAAGGTCGACGATGCGGACGGCGAGCAAGCCATCCCGGACGGCGATCAGACGACCATCCGGGCTGACGGCCAGTAGCCCGTTCCCATCGATCCGATCGATCTGGCTGCCCGAGGAGGTATCAAACACCATGGTCGGTCCTAACCGGCTGGCATACAGTCGCGAGCCGTCCGGGGAGAACTTCAGCGCGCCGAACTGTCCTCCCCAGGCAGATGGGCCGGGATCCGAACTTTTCTCGCCCAAGTCCAGCAGTATCGGTGAATCCCCGCCGCCACGCCAGAGGGCGGCGACCGCGGACGGGTGGATCCAGGATGCAGCCTCCAGCGCTGCGAACAGGGATCCGTCTGATGAGTATTCGATATCTGCCGCCGGCCCAGCCAAGCCCTGGTAGGTCTTCAGTCCCGAGCTGCCCCCGCTGGCGAGATCGAACGTTCCGGTCCGTCCGCGATCGCACGGCAGGGCGTCACAGAGGCCCAACATGGCGCTGAATGCGACGGCGCCGGAGACAGGGTCCACGTCGGTTGCCACCACACCTCCGATTGGCGAATATTCGCCGAGCTGGGACCGGTTGGCCAAGTCGAATAGCCGCAGATCGTCGTCGCTGTCGATCACTGATACGCGGTTCCCGTCCTTCTCGAGCGACATGCTCGTGGGAGTCACGCCAGCTTCCTGGATGCGGGTGATGCTTGTGACACGAGGTGCGCGCGTGAAAACTCTCACGATGTTGGTGCGGGTTTCGGAGCTGTCCCAGATATGACGGGCTTCGACTGCGAGCAGGAGGGCCCGATCGAAGTCCGTTTCCTCCAGTGCAGTCGCGGCAACGCGCCGCGCCTCTGCCACCGTCGCCCGCTCACCGGCGAGATTTGCCTGGAACCCCGCAACGAGGCCCGCTGAGACAGCCACAACCGCGAGCGTTGCTGCCCCGGCCGACAGCCAGGTCAGGCGGCGGACCATGCTGCGCTCTTTGCTCAGCTGCTTCTGGGCGGCCGCGAGCCCTGCCGTCTCAGCCGCTGAAGAGGTATCCAGGAATTCGCGTTCGACGACGGTAAGTGCGGGATTCTCCGTATCTCGCCAGTGCTGGACTGCCGTTTGCCGGCTGCCGCGATAGAGTTCGCTGTCCGGGCGTCCCATGGCATCCCAGGCAGCGGCTGCGGTACCCAGGTGGCGCATGATCCGCTGGCCCTCGATATCATCGGCGAGCCACTCCTTCAGCCGTGGCCACTCGCGGGCGAGCGCCTCGTGGGACAGCCCAACGGTTTCCGTATCGGTTATGAGCAGGCGTGCATCGACCAACCGATTGACCACCTTGGCATGGGCATCGTCAATTGCGATCCGCGTGCGTTCGATCGGACGGGAAACAACCGCACCGTCCGGGAATGCTTCCACGAGGCGGAGAAGGATATCGCGCAGCAGTCGCTGGCCCTCAGGCGTGAGGCTGGCGAAGACGTCTTCCGCGGTCTTGGCCACGGCCCCTTGGACCTCGCCGGATGCCTGATACCCGTCGATCGTGAGGACGCGGCCCTCACGACGCGACCATACCTGGCGCAGGGCGTGGGACAACAGCGGAAGGTTTCGCCCGTCGGCGTCGCGGACGAGGATCTCGACAAGGCCCGGTTCCAGGATGAGCCCGGCCTGCTCTGCGGGCTTCTCAATCACGGCACGGAGTCCGCCCGTGCCGAACGCCGTGAGCATAAGCATCTGCGACTGAATGATCCCGCAAAGCCAGGATGTTCGGCCAGGTCTCCCAGGCGGTCGGCCCGGATGGCGATAACCACCCTTCTGCGAAAAATCTCTCCCAACAGGGTTTCGAAAAACGCCGGGATCTCGGCGTGGTCGTTGGCGGCGAACGCCTGCTCGCACTGATCGACGATGAGCAGCGAATTTCCGGGGCTGCGCACAACATCCCGAGGGCGCTGACGGGATGCTCGCCGGGCGCCACTATGGTCACTTGCGTGCCGTGTGCCGCGAACCGCGCGCCTATCCCGGCCCTGACGAAAGAGGACTTGCCGATGCCCGATGAGCCGGTGACCAGCAGCACGCCGTGTTCCTCAAGCGCCCGCAATGCTCCTGCAAGTTCCTGCTCTCGGCCGAAGTACCGCTCGGCATCCGCAATGCCCGCGGGAGGCAGCCCGAAGTACGGGCACTCCGGGCTCCCGGCCCGGAACACGTGATCGGTCAACAGTGAGGGATCCTGCCGCAGGATCGCCTGCTCCAGCTCAGCCAGTTCTGTGGACGGATCCAGTCCAAGATCGGCGCAAAGGATCGCCCGGGCCCTTCGCACGGCCGCGAGTGCGTCCGCCTGCCGCCCCTGCCTGTACTGCGCCACGCTCAGCAGGACCCAACGCCGCTCGCGGAGTGGTGCTTCGGCGACGCGGGCCTGCGCCAACACGGCGACCTCCTGCACCTCGCCGGCCTGTAGCCGCGCGTCGAGGAGCTGCTCCTCGACGCCGAGGCGCATCTCCTCGAGGCGGGCAGCGGCGATCCGAGCCGGTCCCCACTCGATAAGGTCGGCGAAGGCTTCACCCCGCCACAAGTCGAGCGCCTCAGAGAATGAGTGTGCGGCACGTTCCGGTTCACCAAGTTTCAACTGCTGTGTCCCCCTGATGACGAGGCGCTCGAACTTCTCCGCATCGACGTCGATGTGCTCCGCGGCCAGCCGATATCCGAACGGGGTGGTTTCGATCTCGGCAGGTCCAATGAGCCTCCGCAGCCGCATGATGCACCCCGGAATGACCTTCGACCACGAGGCGGGGAGATTATCGCCCCAGAGCGCTTCTGCGAGGGATTCAACCGACAGTGCGGCACCCAGGCGGACGGTAAGTGCTCCCATCACCGCACGATCGCGTGGGGCAAGGGGTATCCGGCCGTCGTCGAGCGTCAGCGCTCCAAGAACGCGAACCTCCATGAAGCACACTCTCCGCCCCCGCCCAACGTCCGTCAAGACGGGTGATATCGGGAAGATACCGCTGGGGCGTGTGCCGATATCCTGCTGATATCGGCACACCGTTCACTGATAGGAGCAAGCACCAACGCTCGCGGATCCAAACGAAGGAACTGACATGTGGACATTGAACCGGCCCGGCCTCGTGACTCAGGCGGCGCGGACCAGGCAGCTTGGCATCGGCGTCATAATCCTCGCCTGCGTAGGCCTCTCGGCGTGTACCCCCGTCGCGGCGCCATCCCCCGCATCGACTACGGATGCTCGCACCGTCGCACCGCTGCCGGAGGGCGGCGACCTCGACGCGGCACATACCTCGTCACCAGCTTTACGGTTCCTTTTAAGATCACTGTCCCGGCTGGCTGGTCGACTGGCGACGGCGAGGTCCTAGGCCTGTCCAAGGACAACCCTGATAACCCGGATGACGGAGCGGTCATTGTGGCTTGGTGGCCCGCGGACTATGTGCCGACCGACCCATGCGCGTGGCAGGGCACGCTCGCCAAGGTCGATCCGTCGGCTCAAGCCTTCGTTAATGCGATGACGGCGCAGACGTCAACGGCAAGCACCCCTCCCGTCGAGGTCGTGGTGGGCACTTACTCCGGCTTCGAGTTCGATCACTCCGTCGAGGGCGACGTGGACATCGCAGCCTGCGACGAGGGCAAGTTCTGCATCCACTCAGAAACTTCATACGGATGCTCACGCTGGTACTCGACTCAGAATGAACGCGAAACCTACCGGGTGGCCGACCTGAACGGGGAGCGCGCTGTGATCTGGATGGCCGAATACCGCCCACCCATCAATCCGGAGCTGATCAGAGAGGGACGCGCCATTTTCGACTCGATCGAGTTCAAAGCCGACCGAGCTGCCCAATGACAAGGGTCCCCTGGCGCCGCCGCTTCCTCCCCAATAGAGGACGACGGCGGCCTGCCGGTGGTTGAGTCCGTCGGGTTCCGACGGGCCCAACTACCAGGGTTTCAAGCTCAACCACCGGGGTTTCGACAGGCTCAACCAGCGGTCAGCGGGTGTGGTGGCTGGGCTGCAGTTCGTACACCGGGGTCTCCAGGCCCTCCATCCGGGCCTTCAGCTGCAGCGCCAGGTAGGAGGAGTAGTGCCGGCTCTGGTGCAGGTTGCCGCCGTGGATCCAGAGGTTGGGGACGTTGGTTGGTTTCCACATATTGCGCAGCTCCCCCTCCCACGGGCCAGGGTCTTTTGGCGTGTCCGAGCCGTAGCCCCAGCACTTGCCCACGCGGTCCGCGATCTCGGGTGAGACCAGGTCCGCCAGCCACCCGTTCATGGACCCGTACCCGGTGGCGTAGACAATCAGGTCGGCCTCCAGCTCGGTGCCGTCGTCCATCACCACGGCGTTGCCGGTGATCTTGGCGACCTGCCCGTTCTTCAGCTTCACCCGGCCGTCGATGATCAGCTGGGAGGCGCCGACGTCGATGTAGTAGCCGGAGCCGCGCCGCAGGTACTTCAGGAACAGCCCGGACCCGTCCACGCCGAAGTCCAGCTCGAACCCGGCGGCCTCCAGCTGGGAGTAGAACTCCGCGTCCCGCTTGGCCATCTCCTGGTACACGGGCACCTGTGCCTCGGGCAGGATCCGCATGGGCAGTGAAGCGAACAGCAGATCGGCCTTCTCCGTGGTCACCCCGGCAGCCAACGCCCGCTCCGAGTACAGGTCCCCCAGCGCCAGATCCATCAGGGATTCGCTGCGGGCGATGTGGGTGGAGGAGCGCTGGACCATGGTGACGTCGGCGCCGTGCTCCCACAGGTCCGCGCAGATATCGTGCGCGGAGTTGTTGGAGCCGATCACCACGGCCTTCTTCCCGGTCCAGTCCCCGCCGCCGGGGTGCTGCGAGGAGTGCCGCTGCTCCCCCAGGAAGGACTGCGCGCCGTCGAACGCGGGGATGTTCGGGTAGCCGGAGACGCCCAGGGCGAAGACCAACTGCTTTGGCCGGAGAGTCACAGGCGACCCGTTGCGGAGGACGCTGACCACCCATTCCTGCGCGCCGTCGTCGTACTCTGCACCCACGCACTCGGTGCCGGACCAGTAGTTCAGCTCCATGATCCGGGTGTAGTGCTCCAGCCAGTCGCCGATCTTGTCCTTGGCGGCGAAGACGGGCCAGTCGTCCGGGAACTTCAGGTAGGGCAGGTGGTCGTACCAGACGGGGTCGTGCAGGTGCAGGGACTTGTAGCGGTTCCGCCAGGAGTCGCCTGGGTTCTGGTTCTTCTCGATCACGATGGTGGGCACGCCCAGCCGCCGCAGCCGCGCCGCGAGGCCGATGCCGCCCTGCCCGCCGCCGATGATCACGCAGTAGGGCTGCTCCTCGTAGCCGAGCCGCGCCTCCTGCTCCTCCTTGAGTTCCTTCCAGGAGCGGCGGCCGCGGATGATTTCGTGGGCCACGCCCTGCGCGCGGCGCGGGCCCTTCTTCTCCTCGAAACCCTTCAGCTCCTGCATGGTGGTGAGCAGCGTCCAGCATTTGCCGTTCCGCAGCCGGAGGTGGCCGTAGCCGCGGGCGGCCCCGGTCTCGAACGTGATCCAGGCTTCCACGGTCCCGTCCGGCCCGGCGCTGCCGGTGGCGTCCTCGGCGAGTGCCCAGTTGGCGGGCTGCACGTGGTCCAGCGTGGCCTGGAGCATCCGGCGGATGTCCGCCTTGCCCTCCAGGGTTTTCAGGTTCCAGGTGAACGCCACGAAGTCGCGCCAGTAGCTGCAATCCTCGAAGAGCTCCAGCGCGGCGTCCACGTTGCGGCGCTGCAGTGCGCCGTCCAGGCTGGCCAGCCAGGCCTGCGCTGCGGCGGTGGGTGTTTCGGTCATCTCCACTCCTTTGTGTGCGGTCCCTCAGGTGGTCCGGGCGGCCCCCGCCCGCCGGGGTCCCTGCGGTATGCTGGGGCGGTCGTGAGCTGCATCACTATGGGAACGCGGCGGGGGTAACAAGCGCGTTACACGGGCACTGCCGGCAAGGACGCCGACGGTGAGGAGGAGACGGTGGACTACGGCCTGAGGTTCTCGGACCCGGCGAAGTACGCGCGTGCCCTGCGCCGCGCGCACGAGCTGGTCATCGCCGGTGTCCCGCGGCCGGAGATCCCCGTGCCGCTGGCGGAGTCGTGGCGGCGGTCGATGGCGCTGGGCATCAGCCCGGACCAGCACAGCCCGCGGCACCTGCACGATCCCTCCGAGGTGCACCGGCTGCGGCGGGAGCACCGGCTGCAGCGGGTGATGCCGGCGCTGCAGGACCTGCTGGCGGACGATTCCAGTTCCGGCCGGCACCTGCTGGTGCTCACCGACGCCACCGGGGAGATCCTGTGGCGGGTGGGCAGCCGGGAGGCGCTGCGCCGGGCGGACCGGCTGGAGTTCTCCGAGGGGGCCGACTGGTCCGAGGCCGGGATCGGCACCAACGCCATCAGCGAGGCGCTGGTCACCGGCGGGCCGGTGCAGCTGTTCTCCGCCGAGCACCTGGTCCGCACCCACCACGACTGGGCCTGCACGGCCGCGCCCATCACGGACCTTTGACGGGCGCGTTGCTGGGCGTGCTCGATGTTTCCGGCCCGCTGGACACCATCAGCGCGGACACGCTGCGGATGGTGCGGTGCGCGGTCCGGGTGGCGGAGTCGTTGCTGGGAACGTCCGACGGCGTCGCCTCCCTAGGTGCGTCTTCTTCCGTGCGTGCGTCCCGGCAGGGTGTGCGCCGGCCTGCTGCTGGGGTGTCGTCGCTGGAGCTGCTCGGTGACAAGCCTGCCGCAGTGTTGGCTGACGGAAGCCGTGTGCCGCTGACGTTGCGCCGGGCGGAGATCCTGGCGCTGCTGGATTCCCGGTCGCAGGGCTGGAGCGCTGAGGAACTGGCGTATGAGCTGCACGGCGATTCGGGTACGCCGCAGGCCATCCGGACCGAGATGTTCCGGGTCCGGTCGATGCTGGGTGATGCGGTGGAGTCGAACCCGTACCGGCTAGCTCCCGGATTGGCCGGGTGTTCGGACTCGGGGCTGGTGCTGCGGCTGCTCCGCGAGGGTCTCGTAGCGGACGCGCTGGAAGCTTACACCGCTCCCCTGCTCAGCCGGTCCGGAGTTCTCACGGTGCAGTTGCTGCGGGATCAGTTGGACCTGGCTGTTGGAGCGGCTGTGAGGGCCAGTGGGGATGCGGGGCTGCTTGTCCGTTGGCTGTCCACGGATAAGGGTGCCGGGGATCCGCGCGCAATGGAAGCCTTTGGCCAGCTGGTGGGGCATGGCGATGCCCGGTATCTCGCGTTTCGCGCTTCCTTGGGTAGTGGAACTGACGGACCCTGGGGTCGGTAGAAGACTGCTGATGGAAGGAGCCGGTGGCCGCCCGGCCCGGCTCACCGCTGCGCAGGGCGGTGTACTCGCGGATTGCCAGGCCGTCTGCAACGACCTCCTTACTCCAGGCTCCAAGCTCCCCACCGAGACCGAACTTGGCGCCGACATGACGGTCAGCCGCACTATGCTCCCGAA
Organism: Arthrobacter nitrophenolicus; assembly: GCF_000332815.1. Lineage (GTDB taxonomy): Bacteria > Actinomycetota > Actinomycetes > Actinomycetales > Micrococcaceae > Arthrobacter > Arthrobacter nitrophenolicus. The sequence goes on along the minus strand of NZ_AOFD01000055.1, from coordinate 476 downwards.
GCCCTCATGCTGCTCGAGGAGGACGGCCTCATCAGGGCGCGCCGCGGCGTCGGACGCTTCATCTCGGACATGCTCCCCCGCATCGGCATCCAACACATCCGCCCCTTGGAGGAGGTTCTCGTCGGCGGCGGCCAGACGCTCGGGGTGAAGCCCCACCAGCCCATCGCACCCCGAATGCCAGCGGGGACCAGGCGGAGGATGCACAGGGCGGCCACCGCCGTCAGGACCAGCACCACCACGAAGATGGACCGGAAGCCCAGGGTCTCGGCCATGAGTCCGCCCACCCAGCCGTCCACGCCGCCGATTCCGCCGTTGATGGCGGCGATGATGCCCACAGACGTACCGAACACTTTGACCTGCAGGTTCTCGTTGAGGACGATGTAGGCAAGCGCGAAGACCGCGCTGGAGACGCCCTGCAGGAACCGGCCGGTGACCAGCAGTTCCAGCGTGGGCGCGGTGATGCAGAGGATGGTGCC
>NZ_AOFD01000054.1 GCF_000332815.1 Arthrobacter nitrophenolicus | reverse complement strand
CGTGCTCGGATTCCCCGTGTCGGACGAGACAGGCACCCCCGACGGGATCGGCCGGTACAACCACTTCAGCGGCACCAACATGGCCTCTTCGATCTACTTTTCACCCGCGACAGGAGCCCACGAGGTGTACGGAGCCATCCGGGCCCAGTGGGTGGCCCTCGGGTGGGAGCGCAGCCGGCTCGGCTACCCGACCAGCGGCGAGTACGGCATCAAGGACGGCCGCCGCAGCGACTTCCAGCACGGTTCCATCCTGGTGCACACGGCCAGTGGCAGGATCGAGGTCATCTACACCAGCGTCCCGCCGGCGCTCCTGGGCGTCGATCTTGAGCGCATTCCGACCACGCAGAAGGTTGTCGCACTCACATTCGACGCCGGTGCCAACGACGCCGGCCTCCGATCGATCCTCGCCACCCTCGCAGCCAACGGCGTCCCGGGCACGTTCTTCCTCACCGGAGACTGGGTCAACCAGTTCCCCTCAGACCCGGCGCTGATTTACAACGCGGGGCATCGGATCGGCAATCACTCCATGACCCACCCGGATTTCACAACCCTGACCAGTGCGCAGATCGCGGCCGAGATCGGCAGCGCCCAGAGGACCATCGAGGCCGCTGGAGGAGACCCGCGCCCGTTCTTCCGCTTCCCGTTTGGCGCCCGCGATTCCCGCACGATCGCAGACGTCAACGCCGCCGGCTACACCGCGGTCCGCTGGACCGTTGACACCCTGGGCTGGCAAGGCACGATGAACGGAACGCGCGGCCCGGGCTTCGTCGTCCAGCGCGTCATGGTTTCCGCGCAGCCCGGGCAGATCGTCCTCATGCACCTCGGCTCCAACCCGGACGACGGTTCAACGCTCGACGCCGCGGCCCTCCCGGAGGTAATCTCCCAACTCCGGGCGGCAGGCTACGGCTTCGTTACCCTCGATGCCGCCCTCGGCTAGCCAGCGCCTTTAAAGTTCCACCAACGCAAAAGCCGCGGAAACCTTGAGGTTTCCGCGGCTTTGTGGTCGGGCTGACAGGATTTGAACCTGCGACCCCTTGACCCCCAGTCAAGTGCGCTACCAAGCTGCGCTACAGCCCGCTGGTTCCGCCGTTCTCCGCTGATTTCCATCAGCAGTCCGGCCGAACCACCTAGAAGAGCTTACACGATCCGGAAGGGTGCCTGTGACACTTTCGGGATTTCAGCCCCAACGTGTCGAAGACAACATCCGGATCAACGCTTCCGGCCCCGCTTTTCCCGCACGCGCATGCTGACCTCGATGGGGGTGCCCTCGAAGCCGAAGGTTTCCCGCAGCCGGCGGGTGATGAAGCGGCGGTATCCCGGATCCAGGAATCCGGTGGTGAACAGCACGAACTTGGGCGGCCGGCTGGATGCCTGCGTTCCAAAGAGGATGCGGGGCTGCTTGCCGCCGCGGACCGGGTGCGGATGTGCTGCCACCAGCTCGCCCAGGAAGGCATTCAGCCGCCCGGTGGGGATGCGCCGATCCCAGTTTTCCAGCGCCAGATCCAGGGCGGGCACCAGGCGGTCCTTGTGCCAGCCGGTCTTGGCGGAGATGTTCACCCGGGGCGCCCAGTCCACATGAGCCAGGTCCTGCTCGATCTCGCGCTCCAGGTAGCGGCGGCGCTCGTCGTCCAGCAGGTCCCACTTGTTGAAGGCCAGGACCAGGGCGCGGCCGGACTCGATGGCCAGCTGCAGGATGCGCACATCCTGCTCGCTGAGGACTTCGTCCACGGCGAGGAGCACGACGGCGACCTCCGCCTTTTCGAGCGCGGCCTGGGTCCGGAGCGAGGCGTAGTAGTCCGCGCCCTGCGCCATGTGCTGGCGGCGGCGGATGCCGGCGGTGTCCACGAAGCGCCAGGTGCGTCCGCCGAGCTCGATGAATTCATCCACGGGGTCGCGGGTGGTGCCGGCAGTGTTGTCCACCACCACGCGCTCGGACCCGGCCAGCTTGTTCAGCAGGGACGACTTGCCCACGTTGGGACGGCCGATCAAGGCGATCCGGCGAGGCCCGCCGGAACGCTCCAGGCCCTCGATGGTGGAAAATTCCGGCAGCACGTCCATCACGTGGTCGAGCAGGTCGGCTACTCCGCGGCCGTGAAGGGCGGAGACGGGGTACGGCTCGCCGAAACCAAGGCCCCACAGGACGGCGGAATCGGCTTCCTGGGCAAAGTCGTCCACCTTGTTGGCCACCAGGATGACCGGCTTTTTGCTGCGGCGCAGCATCTTCATCACGGCCTCGTCGGTGGCGGTGGCCCCGACGGCCGAGTCGACGACGAACAGGACGGCGTCGGCGAGTTCCACGGCCATCTCGGCCTGCTCCGCAACGCGGGCGTGGATGCCGCGGGCGTCGTGTTCCCAGCCGCCGGTGTCCACCAGCGTGAAGTTGCGGCCGTTCCAGTTCGCGGAATACATGACACGGTCGCGGGTCACGCCGGGTGTATCCTCCACCACGGCTTCGCGCCGGCCCAGGATGCGGTTCACCAGGGTGGACTTGCCCACGTTCGGGCGCCCGATGATGGCCAGGACCGGGTCAAGCTTGACCGGGCCTTCGAAGTCCTCGTCGCCGTACTCCCCGCTGAGCAGGGCGGCGTCTTCCTCATCCAGGTCGTAGTCCTCCAGGCCCGCCCGGAGGGAGGCGGCGCGAAGCTCGGCCTCGTCGTCGTCAATGGCTGCCAGCCGTTCGGCCACCTGGTCGGTGCCCGTGGGCGTGTATTCGTCTTCGCCGGGGCCCGAGAGGCCGGGGGTCTGCGTGGTGTCGCTCATTGCACTGTCCTTAGTGGTCATCTGCCGGCGTCCCGGCTACTGCTGTTAAGTCTTTGGAGGTTTCGGCGAATGGCAGGGGCTGGCCGCTGAGTTGGACGGCGTCCCGGACGTGCCCTGCCAGTGCCGCGCGGATCTCCTGCGCTGCCCTGTCCATTGAAGCACGGCCGCTTTCGCCGGCCCGGCGGCCGAGGGTGAGGGCCGTGCCGAAGCTGACGTGGAACCGCCGGCCGGGCGGCGGCACAAAGTCCAGGTGCTCATTCCCCGTCCGGGTGCCAAGGATGGCCACCGGCACCACCGGGGCGCCGGTGTTCAGTGCCAGCCATGCAACCCCACCGTTGATGCCGGCGGCTTCGCCGCTCCCCCGCGTTCCTTCGGGGAGGATCCCCACGCAGCGGCCGGCGTCGAGCAGTTCCCTGCTGCGCTGCAGCGCCGCCCTGTCGCCGCGCCGGTCAACGGGCAACTGCCCGGAGGCGGTCAGCACCCGGCCCAGGAATCCTTTGAACATCTCCTGCTTGACCAGGATGTGCATGGGCCGCGGCGAGGCACCGAACATCACCGGTCCATCCAGGAAGCTGATGTGGTTTCCGGCGAAAATCACCGGCCCTCCGGTGGGGACGTTTGCCTTGCCGGTGACGGTGGTCCGGTAGACGAGGTGGTCCAGGGCCCAGCCCACCGGCCTGCTCCAGGACATGGTCCACCCGGACGGGACCGCCGGCCTGGCATCAGTCACGGTTGAGGACCTTGGTGACTATGACCAGGGCAGCGTCAACGGTCTGCTCGAAGTCAAGGTCCGAGGAGTCCAGCGTGACTACTCCGTCGGCTGCTTGCGTAAAGTTCACGACGGTGGAGTCCTTGGCGTCCCGGTGGGTCACCTGCGCGGCCAGCTGCTCCGCGTTTTGCGTTCCGCCCAGCTGGATGCCGCGGCGGCGCAGCCGGGCTTCCTCGCTGGCCGTCAGCAGCATGCGGACTTCGGCTCCGGGCGCGACGACGGTGGTGATGTCCCTGCCTTCCACCACCATGCGGCGGTGATGCTTTTCGATCAGTTCCCGCTGCCGGCGGATGAGTTCGGTCCTGGCACCCAGGGTGGTGGCGACGGCGCTGACGGCCGAGGAGATGGCCGGTTCCCGGATCGCGTCCGTGACGTCGACCCCGCCCACCCGCACGAATTCCTGCTGCGGGCTGGTGCTCAGCTCCAGCACGAGGTCGCGTGAAGCCTGCTCCACGGAGGCGGCATCGTCCAGGTCGATGCCGTTGGTGACGCAGTACCAGGTCAGCGCCCGGTACATTGCCCCGGTATCGAGGTAGGCAAGACGGAGCCTTCGGGCCACTTCCTTGCTGACGCTGGACTTGCCGGACCCTGAGGGGCCATCGATGGCAACGACCAGCGGCCTGCCGATGCGCAGCGCGGGCATGGTGTCGAGAAGTTCCTGTGTCATGACTGAAGTACCCGCCATCCGCGGTCGTTTAATGCTTCGATCAGGTGGTCGTGCTTGTTCGGCAACACTGACAATTCCACCATGCCCACGTTCTGTCCGGATGAATGGTCCAGCCGCAGGTCTTCAACGTTAACGCCGATTTCACCGATCTCGGTCAGCAGCCGGGCGATCTGGCCGGGCTTGTCGTCCACCAGGACCGTCAGCCAGGAATAGGCCTGCGGCGGCCCGCCGTGCTTGCCGGGAATCCGTGCCTGGCCTGCGTTGCCTTCGCTCATCAGCTGCGCGAGGTCCAGCCGCGCACCAGGAGCCGTGGGCTGTTCCAGCGTGTTGATCAGGCGGTTCAGGTCCTCCCTCACGCCGTACAGGATCTCCACCACCTTCGCCGCATTGCCGCCCAGGATCTGGACCCACAGCGTGGGATCGCTGGCAGCGATCCGGGTGACGTCCCGCAGGCCGTTGCCGGCCAGGGACAGGGCGTGCAGCGGGGTGCCCTGCAGCCTGCTGGCCAGCAGTGAGGACATGACCTGCGGCAGGTGGGACACCAGTGCCACGGCCTCGTCGTGTTCGTCGGCCGTGAACTGCGAAACAACCGCGCCAAGGTCGGTGGCGAGTGACCGGGCAGTCTGCAGGGCGGCTCCGGAGGTTTCCCCGGAAGGGCACACCACCCAGGGCATGGAGGTGAACAGCTCGCCGCGCGCGGCAACCGGCCCTGACTTTTCCCGTCCTGCCATGGGGTGCGTTCCCACGTAGCGGGAAAGGTCCACGCCACTGCTCCGCAGCCGGGCGAGGATGTCCGCCTTCACGCTGGCGATGTCCACCACCACGGAATCCGGGTAGTCCGCGAGGGCCTGCCGCACCACGTCCGCCGTGACGTCAGGCGGCGCGGCAACCACCACCAGCTGGGGCCGGCTGCTGCCCAGTTCGGACAGCGGACGGCCGGCCCCGATATCCACTGCCACGGCCTGGTTGGTTGGCGAGGGGTCGGACAGGAAGACCGGCACTCCGCGGCCCCGCAGCCCCAGGCCGATGCTCGCTCCGAGCAGGCCGGTGCCGAGCACCACCACCGGACCGTCCAGGTGCCCGCGGCCCTGGCTCTTGAAAGCGGACACGGCTCAGAGCCCTACGGATGCCAGCAGGTGGCCGATCTCCTGCTTGCCGAGGTTCCGGATGCTGCCCTGGCGCTGGTCGCCCAGTCCGATGGGGCCGACCTTGACCCGGACCAGCCGCTGGACCGGGAAGCCGACGGCGTCGAACATGCGGCGGACAATGCGGTTCTTGCCCGAGTGCAGCACAACCTCGATCAGGACGTGGCCCGGCGTGGAGTCGACCAGGCGGAAGGAGTCCACGGAGGCGAGGCCGTCCTCCAGTTCAACACCGGCCTTCAGCTGCGCGCCGATACCGTGCGGGAAGGGCCCGCGCACCTGGACCAGGTAGGTCTTGGGGACTTCGTAGGAGGGGTGGGTCAGCCGGTTGGCAAGTTCGCCGTCGTTGGTCAGCAGCAGCAGACCCTCGGTGGCAACGTCCAGGCGGCCCACGTGGAAGAGCCGCTCGCCCTTGTTCTTGGTGTTCTTCAGGAAATCGCTGATGCACGGACGGCCCTCGGGATCCTCCATGGTGGAGACAACGCCCTTGGGCTTGTTGAACACCATGTAGACCAGATTTTCGTCCAGCTGGATCCGCAGGCCGTCCACGTGGATGACGGCGGTCTTGGGATCCACACGGACACCGAGTTCGGTGACCACCTGGCCGTCCACCTCCACGCGCCCTTCGGCGATCATTTCCTCGCAGACGCGGCGCGAGGCCACGCCGGCGGACGCCATGACCTTTTGCAGGCGGATGCCGTCGGCGTCGTGGAGTTCCGACTGCGGCACGTCGCGGCCGGGACCCTTCCTGCGCGAGGGCTTGCGGAGCGGGCCGAGGTTCTGGCCAAAGCGTTCGCTGCCGAAAGCGCGCGAAGCTGCTGCACCTGGAACGGCAGTACGGGGCTTGGCCTTGGGCGCACCCGGGGTTCCGGGCGCCTTCTTCGCGCCGGGCTTGCGCGCTGAGGGCTTCCGCGACGACGGCTTGGCGGGCTTGTCAGTGGCGCCGCGCCCCTGCCGGGCGCCGGCTTCGTCGGGATCGACGAAGCGTTCCTCGCGCGGCTTGGGTGCCCGGTGCGGGCGATCGCCGCCGAAACCTGTGGAGCGCTTTGCCGCTCCTCCCCGGGAGCCGCCCCCGGCGCTGCCTCCCGAGGTGTTGCGTTGTGGGAGGTTGCGTCCCGAACCGCTGCGTGGTGAACCCTGGCGTCCCGCCTGTGTCATGACCCGTCCTTCAATGTTCCTGGCTGTCAAAGGTGTCCAACAACAACCCTAGCCAGCCCTGCAGATTTGCTCTGCCCTGATAAAAAATTACTGCGCAGGCCGCGGCCTACATTCTTTCGGCGTCGTAGAACTCCGCGATGCCTTCCAGCCCCGGCAGATGCGGGGACAGCTGCGGCAGGTCCGCCACTGAGCTGATTCCCAGACGCTCCAGGAAGTAGGAGGTGGTCCGGTAAAGGATTGCCCCGGACTCGGGATCCGTTCCCGCGTCCTCAATCAGCCCGCGCTGGGCCAGTGTCCGTACAACAGAGTCAACGTTGACGCCGCGAATCGCAGACACCCGTGCCCGGGAAACCGGCTGGCGGTAGGCAATGACCGCGAGTGTTTCCATTGCCGCCTGGGTGAGTCTGGCAGTCTGCCCTTCGAGCACGTATTTGCCAACGATGTCAGCAAATTCCGCCCGCGAGTAGATACGCCAGCCACCGGCGATGTTCCGCAATTCAAAACCCCGGGGGCTGGAACCAAAACCAGGCGTGCTGGCCGTTTCCGTATCCGGGGCCTTACCAGTATAGCCGTTATAGTCGACCGAGAGTTCTGCCAGCAGGGTTTTGACGTCGTCGACAGTGAGGTCGAGCCCGGCGGCGAGTTCTTCCTCGGTGGCCGGCTGGTCGAGGACCATGAGTACCGCTTCCAGGGCGCCTTGGCCCCGCCGGGAAGGTCATGGACCGTTTGTCCGGGCAGGGAGCCGTCCGGCAGCTGCTCGTTCACGCTTGCACCTCGTATTCCTCGCTCAGGTTTTCTGCTGACCAATCCCCCAGCCCGGCGGTCCAGTGGACAGCCAGGTCTGCCAGGGGCGAAAGCTGGTCGAAGGCTACGGCCTTGTCCCGGTAGAGCTCCAGGAGCGCCAGGAAGCGGGCCACCACCACCAGGGTGGAGTCGGCGTCGGAAATCAGTGCCCGGAAAGTCTGCGGCGAATCCTGCTGCAGCCGCAGTCCCAGGATTTCCGCCTGCTCCCTCACGCTGACCTGGCTGCCGTGGAGGTGGGCGGTCCCCACCTCGGTGGGTTGGGGGGCTTTGGGCCGGAGGGCCGCCGCGGCCAGCGCGGCGAACTGTGCCGGGGTGTGTTTCCACACCAGTTCGGGCAGCATCCGCGCGAAGTGTTCTTCCAGGGCAACCTGCCGGGGGAAGCGCTGCCCTTCCCGGTGGAGGGTCTCGCCCAGCAGGCCTGCCACATGCTTGAAAGCCTTATACTGCAGGAGCCTGGCAAAAAGCAGGTCGCGGGCTTCGAGCAGCGCAATGTCCTCGTCATCCTCCACCTCACCGGCAGGCAGCAGCCGGGCGGCCTTGAGGTCCAGCAGCGTTGCCGCGATCACGAGGAATTCGCTGGCCTCGTCAAGGGCCCATTCCTCGCCGAGTTCCTGCAGTTTGCGGATGTACTTGATGAATTCGTCGGTCACCGTGGCGAGGGCCACCTCGGTGATGTCCAGCTGATGCTTGGCGATGAGGCCCAGCAGGAGGTCGAAAGGACCCGTGAAGTTGGCGAGCTGCACCTCGAAGCCGGGCTTGGAGTCGGCCACGGTTATGGCTACGGCGCTCCGCCGCGCGAGATCAGTTCCTTGGCGAGCCGGCGGTACGCGTCCGCGCCCACGTGGGTGGCGGCGTAGCTGGTGATGGGTTCCGCGGCAACGGTGGCGTCGGCGAACTTGATGGACCGCTTGATCACGGTCTCAAAGACCTTGTCCCCGAAGGCCTCCACCAGCCGGGTGATGACTTCACGGCTGTGCAGGGTGCGGGCGTCGTACATGGTGGCGAGGACCCCGTCCACCTGCAGGCGGGGGTTGAGCCGGTCCTGGACTTTATCGATGGTTTCCACCAGCAGCGCCACGGCGCGCAGGGCGAAGAACTCGCAGATCAGCGGAATGATGACCCCGTGGGCCGCGGTAAGGGCGTTGACGGTCAGGAGCCCAAGGGACGGCTGGCAGTCGATGAGGACGACGTCGTAGTCGTCTTCGACCTTCTTCAGCGCCCGGTCCAGGACCTGCTCGCGGGCAACCTCGTTGACCAGCTGGACTTCCGCTGCGGAGAGGTCGATGTTGGCAGGCAGCAGGTCCACGTTGTCCACGGCCGTCTGGTGGATTGCCTGGCGGATGTCCACCTTGCGGTCCATGAGGACGTTGTAGACAGTGAGGTCAAGCTCGTGCGGATTGACGCCGAGGCCGGCTGACAGCGCGCCCTGGGGGTCGAAGTCGACCAGGAGGACGCGGCGGCCGTATTCGGCCAGGGCCGCGGCCAGGTTGATGGTCGAGGTGGTCTTTCCGACGCCGCCCTTTTGGTTCACCATGGCGATGACGCGGGCGGGACCGTGGGAGGAAAGCGGCGCGGGTTCCGGGAACTCGCGGTATGGGCGCCCCGTGGGGCCCATCACCGCGTTGTCCAGGTCGAATGCGGTGCCTTCCAGAGTTGCTGAACCCTGTTCGCTGCTCACGTATCTGTCCACACTTTCGATGACGGGGTTGTCCTGCCGCTGGATGGCCAGCGCCGTTCCTTCTTCTCCCCAAGGCTACAGGGGCCGACACGGTATTCGACGGAACTTGACTTTTCGCGAATGGTGAGCCTGACCCTCTAGTAGAGGTCGAAGGTTAAACGTCCGGGTAAAGAAAACCGCCCCCGCAGCATTTGCTGCGGGGGCGGCTTCCGGGTGGCGGGCCGGGAGGTCAGGCGTTGGCCGGAACCGGCCGGGCTTCGGTCTGCGCCGGGGCCGGATCACCGTGGTGGTGGGCCAGCATCGTTGCTTCGTCGAAAGGCTCCTCGCCGGAGAGGACGCTGTTGACCTGTACGCCGTCGATCTCCTTGACCCACGTGCCGATCAGGATGGTGGCCACGGCGTTGCCGGTGAAGTTGGTCAGGGCGCGGGCTTCGGACATGAAGCGGTCGATGCCCACGATCATCCCCACGCCGCCGAGCAGTTCGGGCTTGTGGGCCTGCAGGCCGGCCGCAAGCGTTGCCAGGCCGGCGCCGGTGACGCCGGCGGCGCCCTTGGAGGCGATGATCATGAAGACCAGCAGGGAGATCTGTGCGCCGAGGTCCAGCGGCGTTCCCATGGCGTTGGCGACGAAGAGCGATGCCATGGTCAGGTAGATGGCCGTGCCGTCCAGGTTGAAGGAGTAGCCCGTGGGAACGGTCACGCCGACGACCGGCTTGGAGACACCGAGGTGTTCCATCTTGGCGATGAGGCGGGGCAGTGCGGCTTCGGAGGACGAGGTGGAAAAGATCAGGAGGTATTCGCGGCCCAGGTACTTCATGAGCTTGAAAATGTTGACGCCGGTAACTACCTTCAGCAGGCCGCCGAGGATGATGACGATGAACAGTGCGCAGGTGATATAGAAGGCGGCCATCAGCGTGAACATGCTGACAATGGCCTGGAAGCCGGTGGCTCCCACAACGGCGGCGATGGCACCGAAGGCACCGACGGGGGCGAGCCACATGATCATGATCAGGATGCGGAACACCAGGACCTGGCCGTGGCCGATGGCCTTGAGGATCGGGGCGCCCTGCGGGCCCATCTTCTGCAGCGCGAAGCCCACGAGGATGGCAGCGAACAACGTCGGCAGAACCGGGATGTCACCCGGGATGATGTTGAGCAGGAAGGCTACGGTGCTGTCGACTTCAGCCTTCTTGTTGGGGTCGTAGGGGGCAAGCTTCAAACCCTCGCCCGGGTGGATCAGGTTGCCCACTACCAGGCCGATGGCGAGCGCGAACGTCGACATTGCGACGAAGTAGCCGAGCGCGAGGCCGCCCACCTTACCCACCGTGGCCGCCTTGGCGATGGAGCCGATGCCCAGGACGATGGTGCAGAAGATCACCGGAGCGATCATCATCTTGATGAGCTTGATGAAACCGTCACCCAGGGGCTTGAGCGACTTGCCCACCTCGGGGAACATCAGGCCGACGACGGCGCCGAGGATCACGGCGGCGATGACGGCAATGTAGAGGTAGTGCGATTTGTCGATGCCCTTGCGCCGCGATTTCACGGTGTCGAGCGACTCTCCTCGTTGAGAAGCCATGATGTGTCTCCTTATGGATAATCTGATAGACGCTGCGGCACAGTCTCTGGGCTCTACACGTCCTTGCGGTGTGACATCCATCATTGGCCACGCCGTGACCCAGCTCACCGTTGCGTTCATATTGGTCGCGGCACACCGACTTGGCCGGAGGTAGACATGATCCAGCGCTGGAGCATCGCCCGGCGGCTTTTCGTGGCGAACCTCCTCATCGTGGTGGTGTTCATCGCCATCGTGGGGACCGCCACCTACGTCGACGCCCGCGACCGGACGTATGACGAGGCCGGCCTGCGGATGGCGGGCATTGCCAATTCAATAGCCGCAAGCCCGCTGGTGCTCGAGGCCGCCGCCTCACCTGATCCCTCAGCCCTGCTGCAGCCGTACGCCATGGACGTCATGGCGGCGGCCGACGTCGACTTCATCACCATCATGGCGACCGACCGCACCCGGTGGACCCACCCGCGGCCGGAGGAACTGGGGCGGCCGTACATCGGTTCCATCGATGCTGCGCTGCAGGGCGGGGAACTCACCGAGGTCACGGCCGGCACCCTGGGGCCGTCGGTGCGGACGATCGTCCCGGTGAAGGATGATGCGGGCAAGGTCAGGGCCCTGGTTGCGGCCGGCGTCACTGTGGGCACTGTGGATGTGGCCTTCGCAGCCCGCCTGCCTGCCCTTCTGGCCATAGGGCTGGCACTGCTGCTGGGCGGGTCCTGGGCGTCCTGGCTGCTTGGCCGCTACCTCCGCCGGGTCACCCGCGGCTGGGGGCCGGAGCAGCTGGCGCAGCTGTTCGCCTACTACGAGTCCGTGCTTCACTCGGTCCGCGAAGGACTCGTCCTGATCGACACCAAGGGCAGGGTGGTGATGTACAACGACCAGGCCGCCGAGCTCCTGGGCCTGGACGAGGCCGGCAGCAAGGACCCTACCCGCCCGCCGGCAATGGCCGACCTTCCCCTCGACGAGGGCCTTCGGGACCTGTTCGAATCGGGCCGCACCACCAAGGACGAGATCGTCCTCACGGGCTCGCGCGTGCTGGTCGTCAACCAGGGTCCGGCCATAGGCCCGGAGACACCTGACCGGCACGGAAGGAACCCTGTATACGGCACTGTGGCCACGCTCCGCGACAGGACGGAAATCGAGTCACTGGGCAACGAACTGGAAACCATGCGGACTCTGTCGGACGCGCTGCGGGCGCAGACGCACGAGCATGCGAACCGGCTGCACACGATGGTCTCGCTCCTGGAGCTGGGCCGCACCCGGGAGGCCCTGGACTTCGCCACCAGGGACCTGGAACTCAGCCAGCAATTGACGGACGAGATGGTGGGCTCCGTGGGCGAGCCGGTCCTGAGCGCCCTGGTCATGGGCAAGGTGGCCGAAGCCCATGAGCGGGGCGTCCAGTTGGACGTGGCCACGCTTGGGTCCGGAACAGCAGCAGGCATAGCCGTGCAGGACCTCGTGACCATTTTGGGAAACCTTTTGGACAATGCCATCGATGCTGCCGCAGAGGGGGCGCCGCCCCGACGGGTGGAACTTACAGTGGAGTCCGATGAGGAAGGACTGGACATCGCCGTGCATGACACCGGAGCACCCCTTGAGGCCGCCGCAGCAGGGAACATCTTCCGGCACGGTTACAGCACCAAGCCGGCGGGCCCCGGCGGCCGCGGCATCGGCCTCGCCCTCGTCCGCCAGGCTGTACAGCGGCTGGGAGGTACGCTGGCCATCAACGGACGGCGCGGTGCCAAATTCGAAGTGTTCCTGCCCGCGGCAGTATCCCCGGGGAAGGAGCGCGACGCGTGAGCGACATCCGGGTCCTTGTGGTCGAGGACGAGGCCATTGCCTCCGCCGCCCATGCGGCGTATGTAGGGAGGCTGCCTGGATTCGAGCTCGCCGGAACCGCTCCGGACGGGCAGTCCGCGCTCCGGCTGCTGAACGAATTCTCGGCCGCCGGCAAGCCGGTGGAACTGGTCCTGCTCGACATGAACCTGCCGGACCTCCACGGCCTGGACATCGCCCGCAGGATGCGTGCTGCCGGCATCCTTGCCGACATCATCGCGATCACGGCCGTCAGGGAACTGGCCATCGTCCGCAGTGCGGTGGCCATCGGCGTGGTGCAGTACCTGATCAAGCCGTTCACGTTCGCCACCTTCGCTGACAAGCTGGAGAGCTACCGGCAGTTCCGGCAGCAGTTGGCAGGCCCCGGCCCGGGGTCCGGTAAATCCGCGGCATCCCAAAGCGAAGTGGACCAGGCCTTCGCCAGCCTGCGGGCGCCGTCGGAACTGCCACTGCCGAAGGGCCTGTCCGTGTCCACGCTGGAGTCCGTCCAGGAGTACCTGAAGCAGCACCAGGATGCGGTCTCCGCCACCGAGGTGATGGACGCGCTCGGGATGTCCCGCGTGACTGCCCGCCGCTACCTGGAGTACCTCGCCGATGCAGGCACCGTCTCCCGCACTGCGCGGTACGGCACGCCCGGGAGGCCCGAGAATGAGTACCGCTGGAGCGGCAGATAGCAGGGGTCCCGCTGTATACACAAAGTTCCTTTATTGGCTAATTTCGAGAGCATTGGCTCCTTTTCCCTTTCTTATGTATACACTGGGAAATCGGAGGACCGAAAGGAGCAGCGATGCGGGCCAGCGAACGTGCGTATGCCGCCCTGCGTGAGGACATCGTGGAGTGGCGGCTGCCCCCCGGTACGCTGCTGGCCGAAGTGGAGCAGGCTGAACGCCTGGGTGTCTCCCGCACTCCGCTTCGGGAAGCGCTGGGCCGCCTTACGGCGGAAGGCCTGACGGCACCGGGCGGCCGGGGCGTGGTCGTCACCGGGATTTCGCTCGCCGATATCGACGAACTCTTCGAGCTCCGCGGAACCCTTGAAAGCCGCGCCGCCGCACTTGCCGCCGAGCGCGGCGATCCCGCCACCTTCCGCCTGCTCCAGGATGAACTGCTGGAAGCCCCGGCACTCCTCACCGGCTCCGCATCCGGCATCCATGACTACTACGGGCTGGCGGGCAGGCTGGATGAAGCCATAGATGCGGCCATTGCCAATTCCTACCTGGTGCAGGCCATGCGGAGCCTGCGTGTACACCTGGTGCGTATCCGGAGGATGGCAGCCGACAATACCGACCGCCTGTCCGCTGCAGCCGCCGAGCACGCTGCGATCGCCGGGGCCATCGCGGACCGGAACCCACGGCTTGCCGAAGCCGCCACCATCATGCACCTGCACCGAAGCCTTGCCCACATCAAAACCGCCTCCCCATCCCTGTAGAAGGAGCCCCATGGTCCAGGAACACCACGTCCGCGTGTACAAGAGTGAAGAGAACCTGCCCCGCGAGGAGCAGCTGGCGCACAAGATCGCCGTGGTCGCCGCCGACCCCGTCGAGGTGACGCCTGAGGTGACGGAGATGGTCATCAACCGGATCATCGACAACGCCTCGGTGGCGATCGCCTCGCTGAACCGGGCCCCGATCGTCGCCGCCCGTGCCAAGCCCTGGCCCACGCCCCGAGCACCGGCGGCAAGGGCGGGAAGGTCTTCGGCATCGGCGAACGGGTCTCCCCCGAGTGGGCGGCCTGGGCCAATGGCGTGGCCGTCCGTGAACTGGACTACCACGACACCTTCCTCGCCGCGGACTACTCCCACCCCGGCGACAACATCCCCCCGATCCTGGCCGTCGCCCAGCACACCGGCGCCAGCGGCAAGGACCTCATCCGTGGCATCACCACCGGGTACGAGATCCAGGTGAACCTGGTGAAGGCGATCTGCCTGCACAAGCACAAGATCGACCACGTCGCCCACCTCGGCCCGTCCGCCGCCGCCGGGATCGGCACCCTCCTGGGCCTCGACGTCGAGACCATCTTCCAGTCTGTCGGCCAGGCACTGCACACCACCACCGCCACCCGCCAGTCCCGCAAGGCGAAATCTCCACCTGGAAGGCCCACGCCCCCGCCTTCGCCGGGAAAATGGCGGTCGAGGCCGCCGACCGCGCCATGCGCGGGCAGACCTCCCCCGTACCGATCTATGAAGGCGAAGACGGCGTCATCGCCTGGCTCCTCGACGGACCCGACGCTCCTACATGGTCCCCCTCCCCACCCCGGGTGAAGCCAAGCGGGCCATCCTGGACACCTACACCAAGGAACACTCCGCCGAATACCAGGCCCAGGCCTGGATCGACCTCGCCCGGAAACTCCACAAAGAGCACCCCGAAGCCACCGACCCGGCCAACGTGAAATCCGTGCTGATCAAAACCAGCCACCACACCCACTACGTCATCGGCTCCGGCGCCAACGACCCCCAGAAATACTCCCCCACCGCGTCCCGGGAAACCCTGGACCACTCCATCCCCTACATCTTCACCGTCGCGTTGCAGGACGGGGCCTGGCACCACGTGGACTCCTACGCCCCCGACCGCGCTGCCCGGCCGGACACCGTGGATCTCTGGCTAAAGGTCACCACGGAGGAAGACCCGGAATGGACCCGGCGCTACCACTCCCTGGACATCAACGAAAAAGCCTTCGGCGGCTCCGTGGAAATCACCCTCACCGACGGCACCATCATCACCGATGAGATCGCCGTCGCCGACGCCCACCCGCTCGGCGCCCGGCCGTTCGCACGGGAGCAGTACATCACCAAGTTCCGCACCCTCGCCGCCGGCCTCGTCGAGGACACCGAAATCGAACGGTTCCTCGCCGCCGTCGAACGCCTCCCCGAACTGGGTCCCGGGGAACTGGACCAGCTGAACATCACCGCCGCCCCCGGTGTCATCGACCTCGGTGCAGCGCCGAAGGGACTGTTCTGATGCTGTACTCCACCACCACCCCGGAACAGAAGCGCATCCGGTTCCGCGAACTCCTCAACTCCGGGACCATCGCGCAGTTCCCCGGCGCGTTCAATCCCCTCTCGGCCCGGCTGATCGAGGAGAAGGGCTTCGAAGGGGTCTACATCTCCGGCGCCGTGCTGGCCAACGACCTCGGCCTGCCCGACATCGGCCTGACCACGCTGACGGAGGTAGCGACCCGGGCGGGGCAGATCGCGAGGATGACGGACCTGCCCGCCATCGTGGACGCGGACACCGGCTTCGGTGAACCCATGAACGTGGCCCGCACCGTGCAGGAGATCGAGAACGCGGGCCTGGCCGGGCTGCACATCGAGGACCAGTTCAACCCCAAGCGCTGCGGCCACCTGGACGGCAAGAACGTCGTGGACCTGGATACCGCCACCAAACGTATCCGTGCCGCCGCCGACGCCCGCCGCGACCCGAACTTCCTCATCATGGCCCGCACCGACATCCGCGCCGTGGACGGTCTCCAGGCCGCCAAAGACCGGGCCAAGGCATTGGTGGACGCCGGCGCGGACGCCATCTTCCCCGAAGCCATGCGCGACCTCGCCGAATTCCAGGCCATCCGCGACGCCGTCGACGTGCCGATCCTGGCCAACATGACCGAATTCGGCAAAAGCGACCTCTTCTCGACAAGGGAGCTCCAGGCAGTCGGCGTCAACATGGTCATCTACCCCGTCACCCTCCTCCGTAGTGCCATGGGCGCCGCTGAGCGTACGCTGGACTCGATCAAGGCAGACGGAACGCAGGAAGCACAGGTCAGCAGCATGTTGACCCGTGCCCGGCTCTACGAACTGGTTGACTACGAGGGGTACAACCAATTCGACACGGGGGTCTTCAACTTCCATATTCCCGGGGAACACTGACCCGGCCACCCGCCGGCTCCGGCCGGCATCCTACAGGCGACAGGAACAAAGGAGTTTTCAGCATGGCTGAACAGGACATCAAAAAAGGTCTCACCGGCGTCGTGGTGGACTACACCTCCGTCTCCAAGGTCAACCCGGACACGAACTCGCTGCTCTATCGGGGCTACCCGGTCCAGGAACTCGCGGCGCGCTGCAGCTTTGAGGAAGTGGCGTACCTGCTGTGGAACGGGGAACTGCCCACGCAGGACCAGCTGGCGGAGTTCACTGCCAGGGAACGCGCGGGACGCGCCCTGGACCCGGTGGTGAAACAGGTGGTCGACGTACTCCCGGACACCGCCCATCCCATGGACGTTTGCAGGACCGCGGCCTCCGTCATGGGCGGCCGGCATCCGCTCGCGGAGGACTCCTCGCCCGAGGCGAACATGAAGAAGGCGATCGACCTGTGGGCCGCGATGCCCGCCGTGGTGGCGTATGACCAGCGCCGCCGGCGTGGACAGGATCCCGTGGAGCCCCGCGACGACCTCGGGTACTCCGCCAACTTTCTCTGGATGACGTTCGGCGAGGAACAGGTCCCCGTGGTGGTGGAGGCCTTCAACGTCTCGATGATCCTCTACGCCGAGCACTCCTTCAACGCCTCCACTTTCACCGCGCGCGTCATCACGTCCACGCTCTCGGACCTGCACTCCGCCGTCACGGGGGCCATCGGCGCACTCAAGGGTCCGTTGCACGGCGGCGCCAACGAGGCCGTCATGCACACCTTCGACGAGATCGGCATCCGCCCGCAGGAGTCCCTTGAAGAGGCTGCTGCCCGGGCCAAGGCATGGATGGAGGATGCGCTGGCCCAGAAGAAGAAAGTCATGGGCTTCGGGCACCGGGTCTACAAACACGGCGATTCCCGCGTTCCCACCATGAAGGCGGCCCTGGACAAGATGATTGCCCACTACGGCCGGCCCGAGATCCTGGGCCTGTACCAGGGCCTGGAACACGCCATGGACGAGGCCAAAGGCATCAAGCCCAACCTCGACTATCCCGCAGGCCCCACGTACCACCTGATGGGCTTCGACACGGCAGCCTTCACACCCCTGTTCGTCGCCAGCCGCATCACCGGCTGGACCGCCCACATCATGGAACAGGCGGCATCCAATTCACTGATCCGGCCGCTCAGCGAATACATCGGTCCTGAGGAGCGGCACCTGGCGTAACGGCACCGCCGCGAGGCCGACGACGGCGGTCCGGCACGTCCCTGCCGCGCCGCCGTCGTCGGCTGGAAACCCGTTGGCTGGAAAGCTAGGGAAGCAGGCTCTCCGACGAGGCGACCGACTCATTGTCTGTATGCATGGTGACCACGACATTCACCTGGCCGCCTTCCAGCACCACCGGGAGCCAATGGTCGGCGTCCTGCCACATCCGGTCCGTCGGGAGCCTGCGCGCGGGGAACCACTCGGGGACAATCTCGTCGCTTTCAGCAGGTTCGCCCTGCCAGGTCCAGGCGGTGAAGAGGCTGGTTTCCATGTTCCACTCCGGACGCGCCGGGAACACGAAGCGGACTGCCCCGGCATCAACCAGGTCCTCCGGCAGCACCGAAAGACCGGTTTCCTCGAACACCTCCCGGATGACCGCTTCCTGGTCAGTCTCCCCCGGCTCCACGTGCCCGCCGATCCCAACGATTTTTCCCTTGCCGAATCCGGTCCGCTTCATTCCGAGCAGCACCTCCGTGCCCGCGGGCGTGTCCCGGAGGAGGAAGCACAGGGTCACGGCTGCACCGCGCCGGCTCATCCGAGTGCCCGGGGGTGCGCGGCGGCGTAGATTTCCCGCAGTGTGTCCGCGGTGACGAGCGTGTAGACCTGGGTGGTGGTCACCGAGGCGTGGCCCAGGAGTTCCTGCACCACGCGCACATCCGCCCCGCCCTCGAGCAGGTGGGTGGCGAACGAGTGCCGCAGGGTGTGGGGCGACACGTCCTTGGTGATGTTGGCTTTGTCGGCGGCGGCCTTCAGGATGGTCCAGGCGCTCTGGCGGCTGATCCTGCCGCCGCGGGCGTTCAGGAACAGTGCGGGCGTGCCCTTCCCCTTCGCGGCGAGCAGCGGGCGGCCGCGCACCAGGTAGGCGTCCAGCGCCCTGGCTCCATACGAGCCCAAGGGCACAAGCCGTTCCTTGGACCCCTTGCCGAAAAGCCGCACGACGGCCGGGCCTGTCTCGAGCCCGGCGAGGGAGATATCGTCGACGTCCAGGCCCACCGCCTCGCTGATCCGGGCGCCGGTGGAATAGAGGAACTCAAGGAGGGCACGGTCCCGCAGTCCTGTGGCCGTGTCTGTCCCGGCCGATTCGAGGATCCGGGTGACCTCATCGACGCTGATGGCCTTGGGCAGCCGCTTGCCTGCCATGGGCGGATGGACGTCGCTGGCGGGGTCGGCCGGTGTGTAGCCTTCCAGCGCCCAGAACTTGTGCAGCCCCCGGACCGCCACCACGGTCCGCGCCGCCGACCTGACCCCCAGTGCCGAACCGCCGTCAGAGCCGTCCGAAAGCGCACGGACGTAGCCGGTGACGTGCTGGCGGGTGATGTCCTCCGGGGCCCGGCAGCCGGCGGCTTCCAGGAAACGGGCGTAACGGGCGAGGTCGCGCCGGTAGGCTGCCAGGGTATTGGCTGCCAGTCCGCGCTCCACGCCCATGTGCTGGAGGTAGTCGGTGATGGCGCGGCTGATCGCCGTGGGTCCGGCGGACGCCGGAGCCTGGGGTACCTCCTGCGCCGGGGCGGAACCGGACGGCGGGGCAGCGTCGACGGAGGGGTTGGGGGCCATTACCGCTGGCTGGGGTGTTCCGGCCACGGGGCGTCGGCGGGACGCAGGCCCGCGTAGCCGTCGGCGCGGGCGGCCGCGGCCGCCAGGATCCCGACGACGGCGGACGGGTTGTGGAGCCGGCCGGCCAGGACGGACGCCACGGCATCGTCCAGCTTGATCCAGTGGAATTCGATTTCGGCTTCCTCATCCGTCCGCTCGTGGCGCTCATGATGGGGAACGAACGTCAGTCCGCGGGCCAGGTAGATGCGGATGGCCTCGCTGGACGATCCGGGGGAATTGAAGACATCCGCCAGGACGTTCCAGGTGCTTGCAGCGAGGTCGGCCTCCTCAGCCAACTCGCGGGCGGCGCCCGCCAGGAAGTCCTCACCCTCGACGTCCAGCAGGCCGGCCGGGATCTCCCAGAGGTCCATCCCCACGGGGTGCCGGTACTGCTTGAGCAGCAGGATTTCGCCGTCGTCGTTCATGGGCAGGACAGCCACGGCGCCGGGATGGTCGATGTAGTCGCGGGTCAGGGCGTCGCCGGACTCCTGCAGCTGGAAGGTGTCGCTGACCACGTCCCAGATCCGGCCTTCGTAGACCTTCTCGGTGGACAAAAGACGGCGCGGGCTCGGTGCATCCGAAACCTGGACTACGTGGGTGGCTTCGTGTGTACCGGGCATCGCGCCGTCCTTTTTCTGTTGTATGAACTACTTAGCGGCTACCGTACCGGACGGCTGGGCCTCGGCAGCCCCGGCAGCGGCCGTGTCGGCAGGCTCCGCCGTGGTGCCGCCACGCTGGTGGTCCAGGGCAGCCTTGACCAGTCCGGCGAACAGCGGATGCGGACGGGTGGGGCGCGAGCTCAGCTCCGGGTGCGCCTGCGTGGCCACGTAGTACGGGTGCACGTCGGCGGGCAGCTCCACGAACTCCACGAGCTTCCCGTCCGGCGACGTGCCGGAGAAGACGAGGCCTTGGGCGGCGATCTGGTCGCGGTACTTGTTGTTGACCTCGTAGCGGTGGCGGTGCCGCTCGCTGACGGTGGTCTTGCCGTATGTTCCGGCGATGACCGAGCCTTCGTCAAGCTTCGCTTCGTAGAGGCCCAGGCGCATGGTGCCGCCCAGGTCGCCGCGGCCCTCGACGAACTCGAGCTGCTCCTCCATGGTGGCGATCACCGGGTACTTGGAGTCCGGTTCGAATTCGCTGGAGGACGCGCCTTCCAGCCCCACTACGTTGCGGGCGTATTCGATGACCATGCACTGCAGGCCGAGGCAGAGGCCAAGGACGGGCAGCTTGGTTTCGCGGGCGAACTTCAGCGCCCCGAGCTTGCCTTCCAGCCCGCGGATGCCGAAGCCGCCGGGAACGCAGATGGCGTTGACGCCGTCGAGCGCCTTGATGGCCCCCTCGCGCGTTTCGCACTCGTCGGACGGAACCCAGCGGATCTTCACCTTGGTGTCGTTGGCGAAGCGCCGGCACGCAGGGCCTCCGTCACGGACAGGTAGGCGTCCGGCAGGTCGATGTACTTGCCCACGAGGGCGATCTCGACGTGGTGCTTGGGGTTGTGCACGGCCTCGAGCAGCTTGTCCCAGCTGGTCCAGTCCACGTCCTTGAACGGCAGGTCCAGGGCACGCACGATGTAGGAGTCCAGGCCCTGGGTGTGCAGGGTCTTGGGGATGTCGTAGATGCTGGGGGCATCGGCGGCGTTGACCACGGCGTCGATGTCGACGTCGCACATGCGGCCGATCTTCTCGCGCATCGCCTCGGGCACTTCGCGGTCCGAGCGGATCACAATGGCCTCGGGCTGGATGCCGATGGAGCGCAGGGCGGCGACGGAGTGCTGGGTGGGCTTCGTCTTCAGCTCCTGCGAGGGCCCGATGTAGGGCACCAGCGAGACGTGGAGGAAGAAGACGTTGGTGCGGCCGATGTCCTGGCGCACCTGGCGGGCGGATTCGAGGAAGGGCTGGGATTCGATGTCACCAACGGTGCCGCCGATTTCGGTGATGATGACGTCCGGGGCGTTCTTGCCCTCGGCCGGCAGGCGCATGCGGCGCTTGATCTCGTCCGTGATGTGCGGGATGACCTGGACGGTGTCGCCGAGGTATTCGCCGCGGCGTTCCTTGGCAATAACCGTGGAATAGACCTGGCCGGTGGTCACGTTCGCCGAACCTTCAAGGTTTTCGTCGAGGAAGCGCTCGTAGTGCCCGATGTCCAGGTCGGTCTCGGCGCCGTCGTCCGTGACGAAGACTTCACCGTGCTGGAAGGGGTTCATCGTGCCCGGATCCACATTCAGGTAGGGATCGAGCTTCTGCATAGTTACAGACAGGCCGCGTGCCCGCAGCAGGTGGCCGAGGCTCGAAGCCGTCAGTCCCTTACCGAGCGAGGACGCCACACCACCGGTGACGAAGATGTGTTTGGTCGTCTTGGACGAGCCCGGGAACCGGGAATTTACACGGGAATTTGATCGCTGCACCACGGAATTCGAGCCTATCATCAATTGAGCCTTCCACGGGTCGGGTGGAACTGTCCCCCAAACCTCCAAGTCTGCAGGTCCGGCCGCCCGCGGATCAAGGGTTTCGGACCGGCGGCTGGTGGCCGGGTTCCGGCGCGCCGGCTCCGTCAGGCCCGCTGTGGCAGGAGTTTGGCGTCATCCAGCAGTTCCTGCGCGTGGGCCTGGGCGGATTCCGAGTCCTCCTGCCCGGCCAGCATCCGGGCCAGTTCGCGGACCCGTTCGGGGCCGTCAAGGAGGCGCACATCACTGGACGTGAACCCGGTGGCCGTGCCGCCGTCGGCGCCCCGGACCGAGGTTTTGGTGACGGTGATGTGCTGGTCCGCGAAGGCTGCGACCTGGGGCAGGTGGGTCACCACCAGGACCTGCACGTGCCGGGCCAGCATGGCGAGCCGGCGGCCGATCTCGACGGCGGCGCGTCCGCCCACGCCGGCGTCCACCTCGTCGAAGACAAAGGTCGGCACGGGGTCGACAGCGGCGAGCACCACCTCGATGGCGAGCATGACGCGGGAAAGTTCACCGCCGGATGCGCCCTTGCCGAGCGGGCGGGCCGGCGCACCGGAATGCGGCTGCAGCAGGAAGCCGATCTCGTCCGCCCCGTGCGGTCCGAGCTGGGCGGCCGGCTCCAGGGTGATCACCAGGGTTGCATCAGCCATGGCCAGCGCCTTCAGTTCGGCGCTGACGCGGGCCGAAAGGTCTTTGGCTGCCTTGGCCCTGATCTTGCTGATGGCGGCGGCCTGCTTCTTCAGCTCGGCCTCTGCCCGGACCACCTCCGCGTCCAGGGCCTCGATCCTTGAGGAATCGTCCTGCAGTTCGTCGAACCGGACCCGGGCTTTTTCGGCCCACTCCAGCACCTCGTCGATGGTGGGCGCGTATTTCCGGACGAGCTTGGCCAGCGAGGCTCGCCGGTCCTCGATTTCCGCCAGCCGTTCCGGGCCCTCGGAGTCCAGCCCGGCCTGGTAGCTGGCCAGTTCCGTGGCGATGTCGTTGAGCAGGAAGCCCACCTCGGCCAGGCGGGCGGCGGCCGATCCCAGTTCGGCGTCGTGTTCGGCCACGTGTTCCAGGGTCCGCTTGGCCGTGTCCACCAGGGTGGTGGCGTCGCCTTCCTCGCCGAAGTCCTCGGCGATCAGGGCCTGGTGGGCCGTGCTGGCGGCGATGCGCAGCTCTTCCACGTTGGCGAGCTTGACCGCCTCGGCCTTCAGCAGCTCGTCCTCGCCCGGCTGCGGATCCACCTCGTCGATTTCGGCCAGGGCAGTCTGCAGCGATTCGGCCTCGCGCAGCCGGTCGCGTGCGGCGCTGCGCAGCGTGTCCAGCTCGGACTGGCTCGCTTTCCAGTGGTTGTAGAGGTCCTGGTAGGCGGCCAGCGGCCCGGCCAGGGCTTCCCCGGCGAACTTGTCCAGGGCGCCGCGCTGCGCGGCTGCCCCCTTCAACCGGATCTGGTCCGACTGGCCATGCACCACCACAAGGGTTTCGCCGATCTCGGCCAGGACCCCCACGGGGGCGGCGCGGCCGCCCAGGAACGCGCGGCTGCGGCCGTCCGCACCCAGGCGCCGGGCCAGGATCAGCTCTGCGCCGCCGTCGAACTCTTCCGCGTCCGCGCCGGCGTCCAGTGCCCGGGCCACAGCGGGGTGCCCGGCGTCGAGCTTCAGCACCGCTTCCGCCGTGGCGCTCTTCGCCCCGCTCCGGACGGCGCCGGCGTCGGAACGTGCGCCGAGCAGCAGGCCGACGGCGGTCACCACCATGGTCTTGCCGGCACCGGTTTCACCGGTCACCACGCTCAGGCCCGGGCCGAGCGGAAGGGTTGCGTCGGTGATGACGCCGAGATCGCGGATTCTCAGTTCTTCAAGCATCGCTTCACTTTGCGGTCGACGGATCGGGGTCAGCATCGGGCCGGCCGTGCTCCGGCACCTGGAGCGGCGGCATGGGCCGCGGCGTCCGGACGATCGGGATGGGCCCGGTGTGGATGGCCTCGGCCTTGGGGACCGGGCCGCGCCAGCCGTGGATGGGCAGCTCGAACTTCCGGACCAGCCGGGCGGAGAACGGTGTCTGGTGGGTCCGTGCCAGCCGGACGGGGGTGGCCGACTTGGTGACTTCCACGCGTGAGCCGGGCGGGAGGTCCACCGAGCGCCGGCCGTCGCACCAGAGGACCCCGAGTGCGTCAGTGCGGCTTAGGACCTCCACCGCCAGCTTCGAGCGGGGAGAGACCACGAGGGGCTTGGCGAAGAGGGCATGGGCGCTGATGGGGACGATCACCAGGGCCTCCACCTCGGGCCAGACCACGGGGCCGCCGGCCGAAAAGGCGTAGGCGGTGGAGCCGGTGGGGGTGGCGAGCACGATGCCGTCGGAGCCGAAGGAGGTCAGCGGACGCTCGTCCACTTCGGTGACCACCTCCAGCATGCGTTCCCGGTTGGCTTTTTCGATCGCGGCCTCGTTCAGCGCCCAGGTGTGCCAGATCTTTTGGCCGCGGACCCACACCTGCACGTCGATGGTCATCCGTTCTTCCACCGTGTACTCGCGGCTGGCGATCCATTCGACGGTCTGGGCAAGGTCCGCCCGTTCGCTTTCGGCCAGGAAGCCCACATGGCCCAGGTTGACGCCCAGCAGCGGCACGTCCACCTCGCGGACCAGTTCCGCGGCGCGCAGGATGGTGCCGTCGCCGCCCAGGACCATCACCAGCTCAACGTCCGGCAGCTGGACGTGGTCGTGGAGGACCTCCACGGGCTGGGCGAGGTGCCCGAAGAACCGTTCCATGTCCCCCAGCTCGGACTCCTGCATCACCGGCACTATGCCGGAGGCGTGCAGCAGGGCGCAGGCCTCCCAGGCGGCCTTCAAGGATTCCTCGCGGCCGGTGTGGGCAAGGACCAGTACACGCCTGCTCATCAGGTTCCGCTCTCTAGTGGTTCGGCCAGATACGTCCGAGCAAGGCAGCAACTGCTGCCCCGCGCTCTTCGATCTTAGGCAAGTCTGTGCCGATCCTGCGTCTTATCCACAGGAAGTACTCGACGTTTCCGTCCTGGCCGGGCAGTGGACTGGCCGCCAGGCCGCACAGGTCCAGGCCGGCGTCGAATGCTGCCAGCGCTACTTTCTCCACCGCCAGCCGGCGTTCGCGTCCTGAGGTGACCACGCCTGTGCGGCCCAGCCGGTCCTTGCCGATCTCGAACTGCGGCTTGACCATCAGCACCAGGTCGCCGCCGGGCTCCGTGCACTGCGCCAGCGGCTGGACCACCAGGGTGAGCGAGATGAAGGACAGGTCCGCGACGGTCAAGGCAGCGGGTCCGCCGATGTCCGCCGGTTCCATGTACCGGACGTTCATGCCCTCGTGGACTGTGACGCGCGGATCGTCGCGAAGGTGCGGCACCAGCTGGCCGTGGCCGACGTCGACAGCCACCACGGAAGCGGCGCCCCTCCGCAGCAGGACGTCAGTGAAGCCACCCGTGGAGGCGCCGGCGTCCAGGCAGCGTTTGCCTTCCACGGTTACATCAGGGAAGGCGTCCAGGGCCCCGGCGAGCTTGTGCCCGGCGCGGCTGGCGTAGGTGTCCTGTTCGTCGTGTTCGACGGCGAGGTCCCTGTCGTCATCCACCTGCAGGGAGGCCTTTGCCAGGACCTTGCCGGCGGACGTGACTTTGCCTTCGGCGATCAGGGCGGCGGCGTGCGTGCGCGACCGGGCCAGGCCGCGGGCCACCAGGGCCTGGTCGAGTCGTACGGGCATCAGGCTCCGCCGCCCGGAGCGCCATCGTCCGCATCTGCGTCCGGGTGCTCATCGTTCAGTGCTTCGAGGAGCTCGTCATGCAGGGCTGTGTAGGCTGCTTCGTGCTCTGCGACGGGCGCCTGGGGCAGGTCCGCCAGCCGGGCGAGGGCCCGCGCCACGGCAGGATCCGTGATGCCGGCGCCGGGTGCCTCCGGCCAGTCCGGGGACGGCTCGGCTGTTGCTGCGTCGGGTCCGGTCAGCTCAGTCATGCAACCAGCCTAATGATCCAGCCAGGCAAGTTTTGGCGCCTTGGGGGCCACGGCATCCGGGGTCGCGGCCCACCATGCAGCGCAGGCCGCCCGCCAGGCATCGAGGCTGTCCTGGCGGCCGATGATGCCCACCGCGCCGTTGGCCACGCGCGCGGAGGCCTGCCCGCACATGTAGGTGCCGTCGTCGTGCGTCACCTCCGGGTAGGGCCGGTACAGGTCCGGCAGCGTCCCGATGATGTAGCCCGGACGCTCGGCGGCGCGGGCCGCCAGGATGGTCTGCCGGGTGTCGACGCCGGTCAGCACCGCCACGGTGGCGAAGCCTGCGTTGTTGCCGCCCAGGATGTCGGTGTCCAGGCGGTCGCCCACCACCAGCGGCCGCTCGGCTCCCAGCCTCTTGGCGGCCGAGTGGAAGAGCGGCGCCTCCGGCTTTCCGGCGACCAGCGGCTGCTGTTTGGTTGCCGCGGCCACCGCAGCCACCAGCGTTCCGTTGCCGGGGGCGATTCCCCGTGCCTGGGGTATGGACATGTCCGTGTTGGTGGCCACCCAGAGCGCTCCGGCGTTGACCACGTACGTGGCTTCCGCCAGGTCCTTCCAGCCGATGTCCGGGTTGAAGCCCTGGACCACTGCCACGGGGTTATCGTCCTGGCTGTAAACCGGGACCAGGCCCACCAGTTCGATCTCGTGCGCCAGCGCCGGGCTTCCGGTGATGAGGATCCGGGACCCCGGTGCCAGCCTGGACGCCAGGAGCTCGGCCGCGGCCTGCGACGAGCTGACCACCTGGTTGTCCTCGGCGGGAGCACCCAGTTCGCGCAGGTGTGCCGCAACCTGGGCCGGTGACCGGGACGCGTTGTTGGTCACGTAGCCCAGCCCCACCCCGTGGGCGGACAACCGCTGCAGCGACTCCACCGCGCCGGGGATGGCGTGGGGACCCGCGTAGACCACTCCGTCAAGGTCGGCCAGGAGCGCATCGAACAGGGAGATCAGGGGAACGTCTGTCATTCGCGTCAGTCTTCCCGGCTGTCCTGGTTGTCTTCGGTGTCCTGGCTGCCGCTGGAGTCCGAGGCATCGCTGTGGTCCGAGGCACCGCTGTTGTTTGAGGCATCGCCCAGTTCGTCGTGCTCCACGGAGTCTTCGTCGGACTCCGCGTCATCGGACATGAAGTAGTCCGCTTCCTGGTCATCGATGGCAGCGTCGTCGAGACCGGCTGCCTGGACCTCATCGGTTCCTGCAGCGGTGCCGGCGCCGGCGGTTGCTTCGGGGCCGGCGGCGGCTGCCTGGCTGGCCACGGAGGCGCGCTCCAGGTTGCGGCGCCGCTCGGCTTCCTCGCGGGCTTCTTCTTCCTCGTCCCAGCCGAGGTCGATGATGTCCGGCTCCTCGTCGACTCCCTGGCCCAGCGCATTCTCAGCCACAACGGCCTGCTTCTGCCATTTGTCCGCCTCGGTTTCGCGGCCGACGGCGGTGAGGGCGTCAGCGTAGGCACGGAACAGCCGGGGGCTGTAGGAGAAGGCCCGGTTCATGTCGAGCTGCGGGATTTCAAGTTCGGCGACGGCGGCGTCCAGCTGGCCGAGGTCCCTGCGGGCACCTGCAGCCACGATTGCCAGTTCCACCTTGCCGGGGGCGTCCAGGTCCTGGGCTTCCTCGGAGCGGGCTACATCAAGTGCCCGGTCAGGCCGGCCCAGGCCACGCTCGCAGTCGGCCATGACCGGCAGGTGGACATTGGAGCCGCTGATGCGCCGGTAGGTGCGGAATTCCCGGAGGGCCTCGCCGTAGTGGCCGGCAGCGTAGGCAGTGAGGCCCACGGCTTCACGCACTGCAGCAAGCCTGCCCCCGCGGCGGCTTGCCGCCAAAGCGTGCTGGAACGCGAGTTCCGGCTCGTCATCAATCAGGCGCCCAGCCATGACCAGGTGGCGGGCAACCCACTCCGCGCTTCGCGATTCGAGGGTCTTGATCTGGTGCTGGGTGGCGCGGTCCAGCTCTTTACCCGTAACGTCCTCATCAATTTCCGGAGAGCGTTCGCGGTCAGGGCGGTTGGCGCTTCGGATGTCCCTGGCGTTGGGAACGCGTGCCGGACGGTCCTCCTGGCGGTCGCGGCCAAATCCGCGGGGGCCGGAGTCGCTGCGGGGTGCACCACCGCGGGGTGAGTCACCACGATCGAAGCTGCGGGAGTCGCGGTCCTGCCGCTCCTGCCGGTCGCCGAAAGGCCTGCGGTTGTCGCCGCCCCCGAAGCTGCGGCGCTCAGCGTCGTCACGGCGCGGGCGGTCACCGTAGGGCCGGTTCTCCCGGTCCCCGTAGGGCTTGCGCTCTCCCCCGCCGAACCCGCGGCGGTCGCCGTCGTCGCGGCGCGGACGGTCACCGAAGGGCTTCCGGTCACGGTCGCCAAAAGGCTTCCGGTCGCCGAAGGGCTTGCGGTCACGGTCGCCAAAAGGCTTCCGCTCTCCGCCGCCAAATCC
>NZ_AOFD01000053.1 GCF_000332815.1 Arthrobacter nitrophenolicus | reverse complement strand
CTGCATGGACTGGACGGAGCGGGCCACCTTGGTGGGTTCGAACCGGTCCAGGGGTGAGGGTTTGCCGGTGTCGATCTGGCAGAAGTCGCAGCGGCGGGTGCATTCGGAGCCGCCGATGAGGAAGGTGGCTTCCTTGTCTTCCCAGCATTCGAAGATGTTGGGGCAGCCGGCTTCCTCGCAGACGGTGTGCAGGCCTTCTTTTTTGACGAGGTTCTTCAGTCCGACGAACTCCGGGCCCATCTGGACCTTGGCCTTGATCCACTCGGGCTTGCGCTCCACCGGGACGGCCGCGTTGCGCTGCTCGATCCGCAGCATCTTCCGGCCTTCGGGTGCCAGTGTCACAGTAGAGCTCCTTCAGGGCTTGATACGAGTGCTTCTTCGTGCTTGCGGAATTCTTCCACAATGCGTTCAACGATGTGGGCCGGGCGGATGTCCTGCCCCGTCTCCAGGGACATGGTGGTCACTCCCGCGTCCGTGATGCCGCAGGCGATGATCTGCCCGTACGGCGCCAGGTCATTGCTGCAGTTGATGGCGATGCCGTGCATCGTCACACCGTTCAGGACCGGATGCCAATGGCGGCGATTTTGCGGTCGGGACCCTTTTCGTCCGCCCTGATCCAGACGCCGGCCCGGCCTTTGATGCGTTCGGCCGGAATGCCGTAGTCGGCCATGACGGCAATCATGATCGCTTCCAGCCGCTCAACGTAGTCCCGGATCCCCGCGCGGTTCTTCAGCTTGAGGATGGGGTAGGCAATGAGCTGGCCGGGTCCGTGCCAGGTGAGCTTTCCACCGCGGTCCACGGCCACAACAGGCGTGCCGTCGAAGGGCCGCTCGTGGTCTTCCGTGAGCTTGCCCGCGGTGTAGACAGCAGCGTGTTCCAGCAGGAGCACAGTGCTTGGTGCCTGGCCGGCGACTACTTTGTCATGGAGTTCGCGCTGGATGTCCCACGCCTGCTGGTAATCCACGAGTTCGGGGGCCAGACCCAGCTGTGAAAACTCAAGAGTCATGGCATCCAGCTTAGACCCCGCAGCGCCGCGTACCCGGTTTAGTGGCCAACCTCACCACCTGCCCGCACCACCTCGCAGTATGGCACTGCCTGTGGATAACTTCTGCAGGGAGCGGCGGATTCGGCTAGACATGAGGGATGGACGAGACAACGGCTCCGCTGGTTCCCGGCTACACCACCGGTCGCCTGCTCGGCTGCGGCGGAAGCGCCACGGTCTGGCTCGGTACTGACCATCAGACGGGCCGGGAGTTCGCCCTGAAGTGCTTCCGCCCGGCGCGTGGAAGCCGGCGCGGCAGTGGTTGCCGGTCCGAAGAGGCTGGACAGGGAGACGCTGCACAGGAAGGCGCTGTACAGGAAGACAACGCCGCACAGGAAGCTGCTGTGCAGCGGGAGATCCGCATCCTCTCCGTCCTGGATCATCAGCACCTCACCACCGCGCACCACGCCGTCCGTTTCGATTCCAGCTCCGGCGGCGGCACGGCGCTGGTCCTGGACTACGCACCGGGTGGTTCCCTCGCCCAGCTCGTTGCCGCCCGGGGCAGGCTGGGCGTGGGGGAGACAGTCACCGTTGTGACGCCGATTGCCCAGGCGCTTTCGTACCTGCACGGCAAAGGGTTCACACATTCTGACGTTTCGCCCGGGAACGTGCTGTTCACCAGCCAGGGCAAGCCGCTGCTCTCCGACGTCGGGATCGCACGGATCCTGGGTGATCCCGGCCATGGGCAAGCCTTCGGCACGCCCGGTTTCCTCGATCCTGCACCGGTGGATGCGGTCCGTGCCGGTCTCCAGCCGGAACGGGATGTCTATTCGCTGGCCGCCGTCGGCTGGTACTGCCTCACCGGCGCCGCCCCGCCGGCGACGGCCGAGCGCCCACCGCTCTCCCTGCTCGTTCCGGACGTTCCGGAGGAACTTGCCGCCGTCCTGGAAGCCGGGCTCAACGAGGACAGGCGGCTCCGGCCGACGGCCGCGGCCCTGGCTGCTGCCGTCTATCGGAGCGCCCCGCCCCGCCCTGTCGACCTGGCGGCCTCAGTCCATCCCACCGTCCTTCCGGAACTGGTGACGCGCAGGCATGTCCCGCCGTCGTCCGGGTGGCACAGGATCATCCGGCCCTCCAGGCTTAAGGAGAAGCTGGATGGCTGGAATCGCCGGCATCTGGCGGCACGGTGGGTCAAGGGGCGGGCCGCCGGTCCGCGGCTGCCGTTCCCGGCCACTGCCACCGCACCCGCTGTGCACGATAAACACGCTGTGCACGGAAAGCACGCCGCTCCCAGGGGCATGCCGGGCCGGCGGCTGCGGCGGTTGGTCATGCCTGCCGCGGGTGCCGCGGCCCTGGCTGTTGCCTGGTGGATGGCGGCGGCGCCGGCAGGCCCGCTGACACCCGAACCCGGCAGTACAACCGGAGCGCCAGCCGAAACTGTGGCTGGTGCCGGGAAGGCAGCTGCAGGCGCCGACGCGGTCCGGGAGGCAAGGCAGCATGCCGCTGCACCAGACCCGGCCGTGGCCGTGGCCGGCCTTGCGGCACTCCGCGACCATGCGTTCGCCAGTGGCAGGCTGGAACTGCTGGATGAAGTCAACGCGAAAGGATCACCGGCGGCTGCCGCAGACGCCAGGACCGCCGGGAGGCTCCGCGGCCCAGGCCATGTGCTGGCCGGGTTCGCCAGCCTCCTGTCCGATGTCGTCACGGAAGGTGCCTCGGGCGGGCGGGCCGTGGTCGGGGCAACTTCGGCCACATCCGCGTACGAGGAGAAGGACCGTGCAGGAACGGTGCTTGCATCAGGTGCCGCGAGCGCCGGCCAGCGCCTGCGCCTGGTCCTGGTGTCTGTTGACGGCAGGTGGCGGATCAGTGAGATCCTGCCCGGGTCCTGAACTTCAGCCGGGGCCGGCGGAACTAGTCCAGGGCCTCGGCGCCTTCGGTTCCGGCCACCCACTGCGCTGCCTGCGCCAGCGCCGGATGCTGCCACCGGAATCCGGCGCCCGCGAGGACGGCAGGTTCCATCCGCTGGCTGGACAGCAGCAGTTCTTCGGCCAGGTTCCGCATGACGAGCCGCAGCACCGGCGCCGGAACCCGGAAGATGGCCGGCCGGTGCAGGGCACGTGCGAGTTCTTCAACGATGGTGTTGACATCGGCATCTTCGGGAGCACACAGGTTGACCGGTCCGCTGACCGGCGACTCCAGCAGGAAGAGGAAGGCGGCGGACACGTCCGGAAGGGTGATCCACGGCCAGAACTGCCTGCCGTCGCCGAAAGGCCCGCCAACGCCGAGCCGCAGGAGCGGCAGCAGCCTGCCCATGGCCCCGCCCGAGCGGCTGAGGACCACACCGGTGCGGGGCGTGACAACCCGGACTCCCGCGGGCGCAGTTGCAGCTGCCGCTTCCCATTCCACGCAAATCCGGGACAGGATGCCCGAGCCGGCCGGCGCGTCTTCCCGGAGGACTGTGTTCCCCGTGTCGCCGTAGTAGTTGGCACCTGACTGGCTGATGAACGTCGCGGGCGGGACATCCAGCTGCCGCATTGCCTGCGTCAGTGTGCGGGTTGGCTCAATGCGCGAACTCAACAGCTCATCAACCCGCTTCCGCGTCCATGGCCTGTCGCCGATGCCGGCACCTGACAGATTCACGACGGCGTCGGCCCCCGCCAGCACGGAGGGGTCGAGCAGGCCGTTCGCCGGATCCCAGCGGATTTCCCCGCTCGAGGCTGGTTCGCGCCTGACCAGGGCGGTCACCTCGTGGCCGGCGTCGCGGAAAGTTTCGGACATGTGGGTTCCGAGCAGCCCGGAGGCTCCTGCCATAACGATGCGCATGCTCCATCACACCACGGGTGCGGCCGGCGGCACCTCCGGCAGGGCCGCGGAAGGGTTGACTATGATCAAACGATGACTTCTTCGAGCTACTTCCGTTACCCGCATGTGCATGGTGACCTCGTCACTTTCGTGGCCGAGGACGACGTGTGGATCGCCCCGCTGGAGGGTGGCCGGGCCTGGCGGGTCTCCTCCCTGCAGCTGCCCGCGCGCAACCCCCGTTTCACCCCCGACGGGAAGCGCCTGGTGTGGACCGTGGTCCAGGGGACGGCACCGGAAGTCGTGTCCGCGGACGTTGACGGCGGGAACTACCGGCAGCTGACCTACTTCGGCCACAGCACCACCCGGGTCAAGGGCTTCACGGCCAGCGGGTCCGTGCTGGTGACCAGCGCCTTCCGCCAGGCCGAAAGCCGGCATACCTACGCCTACAGCGTCCCGGTGGACGGCGGCTGGGCGGAAGAGCTGCCCTTCGGCCCCGTGGAGTCCGTGGCGTTCGGACCCGAGGTGGGGGATGAGCGTCCTGTGGTGGTGGGCAGCGTCCTGTCCCGCGAACCGGCCTGGTGGAAGCGCTACCGTGGCGGCACAGCAGGAAAGCTGTGGATCGACGCGGACGGCAACGGGGAGTTCGAGCGCCTTCTGCCGGACCTTGACGGCAACCTCGCCGACCCCATGTGGGTGGATGGCCGAATCGCCTTCCTGTCCGACCACGAGGGCTACGGCAACCTTTATTCGGTCCTTCCCGGCGGGAAGGACCTGCGCCGCCACACGGACCACGAGGATTTCTACGTCCGGCATGCCGCCAGCGACGGGAAGCGGGTCGTCTTCGAATCGGCCGGCGAACTGTGGATCCTGGACAGCCTGGACTCCGAGGCCGTCCGGCTGGATATTGCGCTGGGCTCCGCATCCCAGTCCCGGCGCCCGGCACTGCTGAAGACCTCAAAGCACCTGGGCGCAGTGGTGCCCGACGCTACAGGAACAGCAAGCGCGGTTGAATCGCACGGCACCATCCACTGGCTCCGCCACAAGGACGGGCCCTCCCGGATCGTTGAGGCGACGCCGGGGGTGCGCGGGCGCCTGCCACGGCCGCTCGGCGACGGCCGGATCGCCTACGTTGCCGACCACGGCGGCGTGGAGGCGCTGCACATCAGGGACATTGTGGCAACGGTGCCGCACGCCGCCCTGCCCGTCGGCAAGGAACACGCCGGCAAGGGACACGGGACAGCGGCAGCCCCGGCAGGCGCCGTACAGCTTCCCGGTGAGGCCGGGGACGGGGCGACGGCGTTGCCGCAGCCCGTCCCCGCGGCCGGCGCCGCGGTGCTGGCCGGCGCAGGCACCTTCGTCCCCGCTGACGACCAGCAGGCGGATACCCAGCAGGCCGACGTCGCCCCGGAGGACACCGTCTCCGCAGCGGACGCCCAGTCCGGGGCGGACGCCCCGGGGATCAGCATCCCCCTGCCGTCCCGGGCCAGTGCCCTGGAGTCCAGCCCCGACGGGCGCCGGGTAGCCGTTGGCACTTCCTTCGGCGAGGTGTACGTGGCAGACACCCGAACAGGTGACTTTGTCCTGGTGGCGAGCATCGGGGAAGGCACCATAGGGGAGCTGGCATGGTCACCGGATTCCCGGTGGCTGGTCTGGTCCGAGCCGGTCACGTCCTTTGGTTCGCGCAGCCGGCTCCGGCTGGCTGACATGGCAAACCCCGGCACGTCCCCCGTGGACGTGACGGACGGCCGTTTCGGCGACAAGTCACCAGCTTTCACCCCGGACGGCAAATACCTGGCGTTCCTGTCCAACCGCAGCTTTGACCCGGTGTATGACGGCCACTCTTTCGATCTCTCGTTCCCGAGCCCCATCAAGCCGTACCTGGTGGCACTTGCCGCCGGGACGCCGTCGCCCTTTGGCCCGGCGGTGGCACCCGACGGCGGCGAAGGCTCCGGGACGGATACCTCCGGCGGGCAGGAATCCGGCGAAACTCCGGAAGTCGCCGTCGACCCGGAGGGCCTTGCCCACCGCGTCATCACCGTCCCCGTGCCGCAAGGCAACTACACCTCCCTGGGAACCGCGGACGGCGCGCTTCTGTGGCTTGACTGGGCCCTGGCGGGCGTCACCGGCGACGGAAAAGCGAGCCAGGACGACAAGGAAGCCCGCCCCAGCCTTGTCCGGTTCGATATCGCCCGGCGCAAAAAGGCCACGCTCGTCGAGTCGCTGGACAGCTACCGGCTTTCCGGCGACCGCAGCACCATTGTGCTGATCTCCGACAAGCAGGTCACGGCGGTTCCGGCGGATGCGAAAGCGGACGAGGAATCGGGGAAGCTGGTCAAGGTGGACCTGGGCCGGATCCGCGTGATGATGGATCCCCTCAGTGTCTGGGGCCAGGCCTTCGACGAGGCCTGGCGGCTGCAGCGGGACTTCTTCTGGGCAGAGGACATGGCGGGGCAGGACTGGGAATCCATCCATAAGCGCTACCGGCCGCTGGTGGAGCGCCTGGGATCGCACGATGACCTGGTGGACCTCCTGTGGGAGATGCACGGCGAATTGGGCACCTCCCACGCCTATGTCCGTCCGGCGCCGGTCACCGAAAACGGCAGCCAGGGGCAGGGCCGGCTGGGCGCCGATATTGCCCACACCCCGGCGGGGTGGGAAATAACCCGGATCCTGGCCGGCGAGTCCTCGGACCCGTTGGCAACGTCTCCTTTGACGCGGCCCGGCGTGGACGCGAAGGCCGGAGACATCCTGCTGGCCATCGACGGTGTCCCGCTCTCGGCGTCCGTCACCCCGGCCATGCAGCTGGTGGGCGCGGCGGGCCGGGCCGTGGAGCTGACCCTCCTCAACGGTCCGGCACACGCAGGTGCGGCCGGCACCCAGCGGCGGGTCGCCGTCGTTCCGGTCAAGGACGAGGAGCGCCTGCGGTACCAGGAATGGGTGGCCGGGAACCGCCGCACTGTGCGGGAAGCATCCGCCGGAACCTTCGGCTACCTGCATATCCCGGACATGATGGCCAACGGCTGGGCACAGCTGCACCGCGACCTGGACACCGAAACCGCACTGGACGGGCTCATCGTGGACGTCAGGAGGAACCGTGGCGGCCACACGTCCCAGCTGGTGGCGGAGCTGATCGGCCGGAAGGTCACCGGCTGGAGCATGCCGCGCGGCGAGAAGCCGCGGACCTATCCGCACCACGCACCGCGTGGACCAGTCATCGTGCTGGCGGACGAGTTCGCCGGTTCGGACGGGGACATCATCACCCAGGTTTCCAAGCTGCGTGGTATCGGTCCCGTCATCGGAACCCGTACCTGGGGCGGCGTGGTCGGCATCGATAACAGGTTCGCCCTGGCGGACGGCACCGGCGTCACCCAGCCGCGCTACGCCAACTGGTTCAGCGGGGGCGTGGGGTGGAGCGTCGAAAACTACGGCGTGGACCCCGACATCGAAGTGGCCTACCCGCCGCACGCGTACGCCGCCGGCCGGGATCCGCAGCTGGAGTTCGGAATCGGTGCGTTGAAGGAAATGATCCAGGAGCTTCCTACCGACCGCCCGCCGGCCCGCGAGGGGTACCGGCGGCTCCGTCCCGCCCCGCTGCCGGCCCGCAGCCAGGCCAGGTAAGTCCGGGAACAAGAAAAGGCCCTGCACCTCCGGAATCCTCCGGGCGTGCAGGGCCTTTGCCGTTTACCTGGGGATCAGGACTTCAGGGTGGCGTCCATCGTGATGTCGATGCTTGCCAGGGCGCCTGAAACCGGGCAGCCCACCTTGGCTTCGCCGGCAATCTTCTGGAACTCGTCCTCCGAGATTCCCGGGACCCTGGCTTCGACCGTCAGGTGGCTGCCGGTGATGCCGGTACCCGGAACGAAGGTCACGTCGGCCTTGGCACGGACTTCTTCGGGAGTGTGTCCGGCCTTTGCAAGTTCATTGCTGAAGGCCATGGAGAAGCAGGCCGCGTGGGCTGCGGCAATCAGTTCCTCAGGGCTGGTCTTGCCGTTCGCCGCCTCGGTGCGGGCTTTCCAGGTGACATCGAACGTGCCCAGGCCCGAGGTGGCCAGGCTGGTGGTGCCGGCACCTTCCGTCAGGTTGCCGTTCCATACTGCATTAGCTGAACGTGTTGCTGCCATGTTCACTCCTCAAGTCGATGTGTACCGGGGCAGGCCGCTGCCTGGACCCCGCCGTTTTCCATCCTAGGGACTTCACCCGGCGGGTGCATCCGTGTCCGCTCCCGGTGGATTGTGACTCCGGGGGACGGGAAACGGATGGGGGTCAGTTCCAGATGGTGGCGATGGCGATGTTCAGCAGGGCCAGGCCGCCCACGGCATGGGCCAGGCCGGGGCTGACGTCCTGGCCCGCCTTGTACTTCCGGCGGCCGATGAAGGCGAGGACGCCGACAACCACGGCGATGACGAGCTTGATGCCCAGCTTTGCGTAGTTGGCATCCATGTCGAGGGCCGGGATGAGGCCCATCAGGCGACGCCGGTGAGGAGTTGCAGCATGGCGCCGTCGAACTGGCGGGGGTGGACGGTGGGCTTCTTCATCTGCCCGATCCAGATGCCCACGATCATGGCCGCGCCGACGATGTGCAGGAAAACCACAATGTTGTAGAGGATGTTCATGGGACCAGTGTAGCCAGTTGTTCTACGTCCGGTAGTAGACGCGCTGACCCGCCGGCGCAATGCCTGCAGCGCCTTAAACGACGACGGCGGCGCCGGCCGCAGGTGGTTGTCCCACCGTTGGCCCGCACCGCCGTCGTCCGTGGCTGGCTGCTACAGTCCCAGGTCCGCTTCGAAGGCGCCCTCTTCAAGGCGGGCCTTCAGGGTCTGGAGGAAGCGGCCGGCGTCTGCGCCGTCCACCAGGCGGTGGTCGTACGTCAGCGACAGGTACATCATGGAGCGGATGGCGATCGAGTCGTCACCGTTTTCGTCGGCAACCACCACGGCGCGCTTGACGATCGCGCCGGTGCCGAGGATGCCCACCTGCGGCTGGTTGATGATCGGGGTGTCGAACAGGGCGCCCACGGAGCCGATGTTGGTGATGCTGAACGTGCCGCCGGACAGCTCGTCCGGGCCGATCTTGCCGTCGCGGGTACGGGCTGCGACGTCGGCGATCTTGCCGGCCAGGCCGGCGAGGTTCAGGTTGCCGGCGTCGGAGATGACCGGTACCAGCAGGCCCTTGTCCGTGTCCACGGCGATCGCCAGGTGCTCGGCGTTATGGTACGTGATCTCCTGCTTGTCCTCATCGTAGGCAGCGTTGAGCTTGGGGTGCTGCTTGAGGGCCTCGGCAACAGCCTTGGCGATGAAGGGCAGGAAGGTCAGCTTGGTGCCGTTCTGGGCCTGGAACGAGTTCTTGGCCCGGGCACGCAGCTTGGCGATCTTGGTCATGTCCACTTCGTGGACCTGCGTCAGCTGGGTGGAGATTTCCAGGGACTCGCGCATGCGGCGGGCGATGACCTGGCGGATGCGCGGAGCCTTCTGCGTGGTGCCGCGCAGGGAGGAAACAGGAGCGGAAGAAGCGGCCGGGGCGCCTGCTGCCGGTGCTGCGGCCGGAGCGGCGGCAGGTGCTGCCTTCGCCTCGGCAGCGGCGATGACGTCCTGCTTGCGGATGCGGCCGCCGACGCCGGTGCCGGAGAGGGAAGCGATGTCGACGCCGTGCTGGTTGGCCAGCTTGCGGACCAGGGGAGTGACGTAGCCGGACTCGCCTCCTGCCGACGGGGCTTCGGCTGTTGCCGGTGCGGCCGCGGGGGCGGGTGCTGCCTGCTGCGGAGCCTCTTCCTTCGGAGCCTCGGGTGCAGGTGCGGGCTTGGGGGCCTCTTCCTTCGGGGCTTCCTGGGCGGGGGCCTCCTGGGCGGGGGCGGCCGGAGCAGCCTGCGGAGCCTCCGCGGGAGCAGCGGCGGCGCCGGAACCGATGACGGCCAGGACGGAACCAACCTCAGCGGTTTCATCCTCGTTGACGCGGATTTCCTGGAGGGTACCGGCTACCGGGGACGGGATTTCGGTGTCCACCTTGTCGGTGGAGACCTCCAGCAGGGGCTCATCAACCTCGACGCTGTCGCCTACGGCCTTGAGCCAGCGGGTGACGGTGCCTTCGGTGACGCTCTCGCCCAGGGCGGGGAGGGTGACTTCGTGGCCTTCGCCGCCGCCGGCGGGTGCCTCCGCGGCCGGTGCGGCAGCCGGAGCTTCCTGTGCCGGAGCTGCCGGTGCAGCAGCTTCCTGGGCAGGGGCTTCCTGTGCCGGTGCCTCTTCGGCCGGGGCAGCCGCTGGGGCTTCTTCTGCCGGTGCAGCCGAACCGCCGCCGGAGCCGTCGCCGATGCGCACCAGGGGTGCACCAACCTCGGCGGTCTCGTCTTCGCCCACCAGGATTTCCTCAATCACGCCAGCTACAGGAGAGGGGATTTCAGTGTCTACTTTGTCGGTGGAAACCTCGAGCAGCGGCTCGTCCACCTCTACCCGGTCACCTACCTGCTTGAGCCAGCGGGTGACGGTTCCTTCGGTGACGCTCTCACCGAGGGCGGGCAAGTTAACGGATTCAGACATGTCGTCCCCGTTCTCCTTATTGATCTTTAGTGCGATTGAATGCTGCCTGATTTTGAGCCTGGTGCCCCGGGTTTTCCGTGCCGGGTGCACCAGGCTCGATGGTGCTGCGGAAAATCAGCCGTGGAGCGGCTTGCCCGCGAGTGCCAGGTGGCTTCGCCCAGGGACTCGTTCTGGGTGGGGTGTGCGTGCAGCAGCTGGGCCACATCCTCCGGGTAGGCTTCCCAGTTCACGATCAGCTGGGCCTCGCCCACCTGTTCGCCCATGCGGGCACCGATCATGTGGACGCCCACCACGGGGCCGTCCTTCTGCCGGACCAGCTTGACCAGGCCGGACGTGCCCAGAATGGAGCTCTTGCCGTTGCCGGCCAGGTTGTATTCCTGGGTCTGCACCTGGTCCTCGCCGAACTTCTCCTTGGCGGCCTTTTCGGTGTAGCCCACGGTGGCGATTTCGGGTTCGGAGTAGGTGACTTTG
The DNA here is from genome assembly GCF_000332815.1 of Arthrobacter nitrophenolicus. GTDB lineage: Bacteria > Actinomycetota > Actinomycetes > Actinomycetales > Micrococcaceae > Arthrobacter > Arthrobacter nitrophenolicus. The sequence continues at coordinate 17,278 of NZ_AOFD01000053.1, read as the reverse complement.
GGGATGTTGATGTCCTCGACGATCACGGGCTTCAGGCCGGCGATTTCCTCGGCCACGAAGATGCCCTGCTGGTAGCCGCGGTGCGCAAGCTGGACGCCGGGAACGATGTCGCCCACGGCGTAGATGTTGCCCACGCCGGTGTGCAGGCGCTCGTTGGTGATGACGAAGCCGCGGTCGATGGTGATGCCGGCTTCCTCATATCCGAGGTTGGCGGTGACGGGACCGCGGCCGACGGCGACGAGGAGGAGGTCCGCTTCGAACGTCTTGCCGTCCACCAGGGTGACCTTGACGCCGTTCTCGTTCTGCTCGACGCCCTGGAAGAACACACCGGTGGAGAACTTGATGCCGCGCTTCTTGAAGGCGCGCTCGAAGTTCTTGACGATTGTGGCGTCCTCGTTGGGCACCAGCGAGGGCAGGCCCTCGACGATGGTGACGTCAACGCCGAACGACTTCCAGACCGAGGCGAATTCAACGCCGATCACGCCGCCGCCCAGGATGATGGCGCTCTTCGGGATGTAGTCCATGGTGAGGGCCTGGTCGGAGGTGATGACCTTGCCGCCAATTTCGAGGCCGGGCAGCGTGCGGGAGTAGGAGCCGGTGGCCAGGACGATGTTCTTGCCCTTGTAGCGGTGCCGTTGACCACGACGGTGTCGGTGCCCTGGAGCTTGCCTTCACCTTCGATGACGGTGATGCCCTTGGACTTGATCAGGCCCTGAAGGCCCTTGTACTTGCCGGCGATAATGCCGTCCTTGTACGCGTTGACGGCATTGATGTCGATGCTGTCCAGGGTGACGTTCACGCCGTACTTGGCGGAGTCACGCGCGTGGTCCGCCAGTTCGGCGGAGTGGAGCAGGGCCTTGGTGGGGATGCAGCCGTTGTGCAGGCAGGTGCCGCCCAGCTTTGCCTTTTCCACGAGGCCGACGGTGAGGCCAAGCTGTACTGCCCGCAGCGCTGCAGCGTATCCGCCGCTGCCGCCACCGAGTACCAGGATGTCGAATTCTTGCGCAGTTGCCTGATCGGCCACTTAAACGCTCCCTCGCGTGAACGATGACGCGTTTCTGCGCGCATCATCTGGTCTTGGAACTTGCACTGCCGTGATTATGTCAGCAGGGCAACTCTCTTGCATTTGTGACTACCGTGGTTCACCTTAGCGAACCACTTATCCATGCTCCACCTTGGCACAGTGTTTGGGGAGCGCTTTGTGTCGAGTGTCACGCGGCATTGTGGCAGAGGGATCACCCCGCGCCACAACGCCGCGCGGCACTGGCCGGGTGCGTCAGGCGGCCGCCAGGATGTCCTCAACGTAGGCCACCAGGGTCCGGACCGTGCAGCCCGTGCCCTGCTTGTGCGTGTAGCCGTACGGGCTGCCGTTGTTAAAGGACGGGCCGGCGATGTCGATGTGTGCCCAGGGAATCTGCACGCCGTCCTTGTCCTTGCCCACGAATTCCTGCAGGAAGACGGCTGCGGTCATCATGCCGCCGTGGCGTTCGCCGATGTTGGCCAGGTCCGCCACCTGGGAGTCGAGGCTGGGGCGCAGTTCCTCCGGCAGCGGCATCGGCCAGACAAGTTCCCCCGCGCGGTCGGCCGCCGCCTTGAGGGCCGTGGTGACGACCTCGGAGCCCATGATGCCGGCGGTGCGGTTGCCCAGGGCGATCAGCTGGGCGCCCGTCAGGGTGGCGACGTCGATAATGGCGTCCGGGAACTCGCGGCTCGCCGCTACGATACCGTCCGCCATGACCAGGCGGCCTTCGGCGTCGGTGTTCAGGACCTCCACGGTCTTCCCGCCGAACATGGTCAGCACGTCGGCGGGCCGGGACGCGGCACCCGAGGGCATGTTCTCGGCGATGCACAGCCAAGCGGTCGCCTTGACCGGCAGGCCCAGTCCGGCGAGGGCCAGGACAGTGTTAAGGACGACGGCGGCGCCCGCCATGTCGCTCTTCATGTCGCCCATGCCGAGGGCCGGCTTGATGGAGATCCCACCGGTGTCGAAGGTGATGCCCTTACCCACCAGGGCGATCTTCGCCGTCGCCCGGGCGGGGGAGTACTCCACCTTGACCAGGCGGGGCTGGCGGGAGGAACCCTTGCCGACGCCCATGATGCCGCCGAAGCCTTCCTTCTCCAGCCGATTCTCGTCCCAGACCGTCACCTTGACGGGAAGGCCCTTGGCCAGGTCCTTGGCAGCCTCGGCGAATGTTTCGGGGTACAGGTGGCTGGGCGGTGTGTTGACCAGGGAGCGGGTGGCATTGACGGCCCGGCCGATCAGGGCGGCGCGCTTCAGGGCAGCATCGAGTTCCTTCTGGTCGGCCACATCGGTGAAGACGATTGCCTTCGAGACCGGATCCTTCAGGCCGTCCTTCGCGGACCGGAACTCCGTAAAGGAATAGGCGCCCAGCGCGGCGCCCTCGGCGACGGCGGCGACGTCGGCCACCGACGCCGTCGGGAAGGCCAGGGCAACCGTGCCCAGCCCGGCCAGCTGGCGGACAGCGGAACCGGCGGCGCGGCGGAGGGCCTCGCCGGTGGGTGCCGTGCCGGACGGAACCTTGCCGACACCGGCGAGGACGAGGATGCCGGCGCCTGTCTCGGGGAGGCCGGGCAGGCGGACGATCTGGTCTGCGGCGCCGGTCACCCCGAGCGACTTGAGGGAATCGGTGAGCGCTTCGGCGGACTTCGCGGCCAGCGGGTTGTCCAGGAGGACCGGCCCGTCCGTACCCTGCCCCACGCCGATGACCACTGCGTCGCTGGGGCTCTTTTTCAGGTCCCGGGAGAGGGTACTAAGGTTGATTTCCGTATTCTTGACCACAGGGATGAGTCCTCAATTCTCGAAGATCGGTACGGGCAGGGGTGCATGTTCGGCGCTCTGCCATGGAAAGCCGGATGACGGCCCTTCCGGATGCCATCCGGGGAGGTGCAAGGCCGCCTGGCAGGCCAGTTCCGATCGTAGCCCTTGGGTGCGCCGGCCGAAGAATCTTCTGAGATGTGCGCCACAGCGCCGCCCGGAATGCCCGGCCGTCCGCCCGCGTTGTAATTGATGTCCACCCGCATCCATGAAAGGAACATGCCGTGCTTGAACGGATCTCCGGCTCCCTGCTGGACCCTGACGCGCTCTATGCGAGCAACATCGAGCTGTTCCACAGCCCGGAGCTCCGCGGGCTGAACCTGGTGATGGGCTTTACCGGATTCGCCGACGCCGGACACGTGGTGAAGCAGGTCAACGCCGAGCTGCTCGACTCCCTCGATGCCCAGCCCGTTGCCGTTTTCGACGCGGACCAGCTGATCGACTACCGGTCCCGCAGGCCGCACCTGACCTTCGTCGAAGACCACCTCCAGGACTACCAGGAGCCGCGGCTGGCGCTGTACCGGCTGGTTGACGGCCTGGGCAAGCCCTTCCTGCTCCTGGCCGGGTTCGAGCCGGACCTGCAGTGGGAGCGGTTTGCCCGTGCCGTCGTCGGGATCGTGGAGAAGCTGGACGTCAACCTGGTGACCTGGATCCACTCCATTCCAATGCCGGTCCCGCACACACGGCCCATCGGCGTCACCGTGCACGGCAACAGGCCCGAGCTGATCGAGGGCATCTCCGTCTGGAAGCCCACCGTGGAAGTTCCGGCCGCCGTGGGCCACATCCTGGAGCTCCGGCTGGTGGAAGCCGGGCGGAACGTTGCCGGCTACGTCATCCACGTCCCGCACTACCTCGCCGAAGCGGAGTACCCGGCCGCGGCGGTGGCCGGCCTCGAGTACCTCGGCGCCGCAACGTCCCTCATGCTGCCCACGGACCGGCTGCGCGAGGCGGGCCGTGAAGTGACACGCCAGATCGCCGAGCAGATCGACGCGTCGGACGAGGTCCAGCAGGTGGTGTCACGGCTGGAGACCCGCTACGACGAAAAGGCTGACGGCATCGTGCGCCGCTCGCTGCTCGCCGACGAAAATGACGAACTGCCCGACGCCGATGTGCTGGGCGCCGCCGTCGAGGCCTACCTTGCCCGGGAGAACCCGGGGCAGTAGGCCTCCCGGGCGGCAGCCGGCGCGCAGCTGCGGGGGTGCCGCCGGGCATGCGGGCATAATGAAGACGTGACTGCACCCCGCGCTTGGCTGATCTGGACCGTTGGAATCTTCGGGTACCTGGTGGCCGTGTCACAGCGCACGTCCTTTGGCGTCGTGGGGCTTGAGGCCACGGAACGGTTCAATGCCACGGCCTCCGCCATCTCCTTCTTTACCGTCCTGCAGCTCCTGGTCTACGCGGCGCTGCAGATTCCCGTGGGACTCCTGGTTGACAGGTTCGGCTCGCGGGCAATGATCGCCGGCGGCGCCGTCCTCATGGGGATGGGCCAGCTGCAGCTTGCCTTCGCCGACAGCATCCCGGGCGGAATCCTGGGCAGGGTCCTGGTGGGTGCCGGCGATGCCATGACATTCATCTCGGTGATCCGCCTGATCCCGCTCTGGTTTGCCCCGGCGCGGGTACCCCTGGTCACCCAGCTGACGGGCATGACCGGCCAGCTGGGCCAGCTGGTGAGCGTCATCCCGTTCGCCTTCGTCCTGCATGCGGCCGGCTGGACCCCGGCCTTCCTGATGCTGGCGGGGCTGTCCGCCCTGGCAGTGGTCCTGGTGGTGGTGCTCCTGAAGGACGTCCCGCCGGGGACGGAGCGGCCGCAGGCGCAGCAGGGGCTCAAGGCCACTGGCATCTCCCTGGCCAGGGCATGGCGCCAGCCCGGAACACGGTTGGGCATGTGGAGCCATTTCACCATCCAGTTCAGCGGCACGGTGTTCGCCATGACCTGGGGCTACCCGTTCCTGATTTCCGGCCAGGGCCTGGAAGCCGGCACGGTGGCCGGGCTGATGGGTCTTTACGTGGCTGCCGGAATGGCCGTGGGTCCGTTCATCGGCCGCTTCGTGTCGCGGCATCCCCTCCGCCGCTCCACCCTGGTCCTGCTGATCGCAGGCACCACCGCCACCGCGTGGGCCGCGGTCCTGCTGACTCCCGGGCGTGCCCCCCTGTGGCTGCTGGCCGGCCTGGTGGTGGCGCTCGCCATCGGCGGCCCGGGCTCCATGATCGGCTTCGACTTCGCCCGCACCTTCAACCCGGCCCACCGGATTGGAACCGCCACCGGCATCGTGAACGTGGGCGGATTCATCGCTGCGCTGGTTGCCATCTACCTGATCGGGCTTGTCCTGGACGTCCTGTACGCCAGCGGCTTCTCCAACGGCGTCCTGTACGGGCTTGACCCGTTCCGCATCGCCCTGAGCGTGCAGTTCCTGCTGCTGGGATTCGGGGCCACAGCCATGCTGGTGTGCCGGCGCAAGGTCCGCCGGCAGATGGCGGCCCAGGGGGTGGTGGTTCCACCGCTGCGGACGGCCCTGGCCCGGCAGCGCCGCGAGAACCTCGCCCGCCGCCGGCAGACGTCTCCTCCCGACAGCGGCGACTAGTCCTCCACCGGCGGGACTACCCACATAGGGAAAATTCCTGCTGAAGCGCCTGCGCCATCGGGCCAATGCTGGAGCCATGACAGCTCCTGAACAACTCAGAATCACCGGACCCGAGGATGTCCTCGGGTACATACCCCATTCGCTGGGTTACTGGCCCAAGGGCAGCCTGGTGGTCATCACCATGCAGGGCAAAAGACTCGGCGCCACGCTCCGGCTCGACCTGCCTGCAGGCCCGGTCCTGGCCAACCCGGGCAGATACCTTTCGACGGTCCGCGGCTATTTGGAGGCTGACACGGAGGCGGACGGCACCCTGGTGGCAATCTTTACCGGCGGCGCCGCTGCATCGGCGTCCGCCACCTACGGCCACTTTCTTGCAGAACTGGACTCCATACTGTCCGCGGCGATGCCCGTCAGGGAGGCCTGGTACGTCGGCACCGACTACTGGCGGGAGGCGTATTGCATTGATGCCACGTGCTGTCCCTTCCCGGGCAGGCCGCTCCAGGAGATCCTGGACAGCCCGCTGAATGCGGAAATGGTGTACCGCGGCAGCAGCGTGGGTCCGGCCCCCGAACCGCAATCCGCCCCTGCACACTCCAAATCTGCACAATCCACCTCTGCACAATCCACTACTCCGCAAGGCGCCACCGCCTGCACCGTCCCGAGCCTGCACCGGGAGGCCGTCCTTGAAGCCGAGGCCGGGTGGGCTGGAGAACTCGACCTCCGCAGGGGGAGCAGGGCGCAGCTGCTCGCAGTCCTCGACCTCTGGGAGGCTGTGCTCGCCAGGCCGCAAGGGGAACCATGGCTTCCGGAGGTGGAACGCGACGCGTTCCTGCGGGCATCCCTGCTGATCCCGGGCTGGCGGGACGCGGTCCTGGTGATGGCAGCTGCAGGGAAGAACGCAGCCGAAGCGGGGGCCGCCGTGTTCGGCATCGTCAAGGACGGCGCGGATCTCCGCCCGGTGACTCCGCCAGTCCCGTTTCCGGCTGCGGATCCTCCGTCAGTGCTGCAGCGGCCGTTCCCGGCTCCGGTGCATGCCGTGGCGGACCATGGAGTCGCGGGCGTGAAGGCGAACAGCCCTGCCGGCGCGAACCCGGGCTACGCCGACGTGCTGATGGGCGTCCAGCCTGATGTGCCGGACTGGGCTGCCCTCGATGCCCTGGACGTGGTCCTCGATCACCTTGCAGCGGTGGGCGGGCCTGCCGCCGCGGCGGCGCTGACGGTTCGCGGCTGGATCTCCTGGTGCCGCGGGCGGGGGTCCTACGCCGCCGCGCATTTTGCCTCTGCCCTGGAAGTCCAGCCGGGGTACCGCTTTGCCGAGCTCCTGCTGGAACTGGTGGGCCGTGGAGCAATCTGCGGCTGGGCCGGACGGAAAGAAGCGGCCTGGCAAAAATTCTGAACGGATGCCCCACGCCTGGCCTGGAGCAGCTGGCAACGACTGTATACGCGGACAGAGGGCATCGGGCGGTGCACGGGATGCGGGGTGGGCCCCGCGGCGGTGATTCGGTCACGGAGAGGCCCGATCCGGGGAAAACATGAGACAATGGATGCCGAGACCCGGTTGGTCCGTGTATCGAGTGCCTGTGGATGTGCCCTCCGGGGAACATTGCAGCGGCTTCGGCAGTTGTCTTAAGTGACTCTGCCGGCCGTGGTGGCGCTTGGTTTTCACCACGGACTTGACAGGGTCATAGTGGTGTTGCCCGTATGGCGATTCCACAGACCACCGCTAGAAAGGTTTTCTGTGACCCCGTCTTCCACGAAGAAGGACCCCGCCGCCCAGGACGATGTGTCCCCCGAGGACAAGCAGGCTGCGACCGGCGCCAAGCGGGCAGCCACCAAGGCATCTGCCGGCGCGGACGGCAAGCGCGAGCCGAAGAAGCGCGGGCCCAAGCCTGGCGCCAAGGCGGCGGCCGAGGCCGCGAACAAGGCATCCGCCGGTGACGTTGACCCCGACGAGGCAGAGGACGTCGAGGATCTCGACGACATCATCCTCGAAGGACCGGAAGCGGTTGAGGAGGCCGACGCCGACGCTGACGCCGATCCCGCCAAGGCCGTTGCCGGCAGCGGCAAGGGCTTCGTCTACTCCGATGCCGATGACGACGACGCCCCGGTGCAGCAGGTCATGTCGGCGGGTGCCACCGCTGACCCCGTCAAGGACTACCTCAAGCAGATCGGTAAGGTCGCACTGCTCAACGCCGAGCAGGAAGTGGACCTTGCGCTCCGCATCGAGGCCGGGCTGTTTGCCGAAGAGAAGATTGCCGCCGATGACGGCTCCATGGACCGAAGTACAAGCGGGAACTGGAATTCATCATCCATGACGGCAAGCGCGCCAAGAACCACCTGCTGGAGGCCAACCTCCGCCTCGTGGTGTCGCTGGCAAAGCGCTACACCGGCCGCGGCATGCTCTTCCTGGACCTCATCCAGGAAGGCAACCTGGGCCTGATCCGTGCAGTCGAGAAGTTCGACTACACCAAGGGCTTCAAGTTCTCCACCTACGCCACCTGGTGGATCCGTCAGGCCATTACCCGCGCCATGGCGGACCAGGCCCGCACCATCCGCATCCCGGTCCACATGGTTGAGGTCATCAACAAGCTCGCCCGCGTGCAGCGCCAGATGCTCCAGGACCTCGGCCGCGAACCCACGCCCGAAGAGCTGGCACTCGAACTGGACATGACCCCCGAGAAGGTCGTGGAGGTCCAGAAGTACGGCCGCGAGCCCATCTCCCTCCACACCCCGCTGGGCGAGGACGGCGACTCCGAGTTCGGCGACCTGATCGAGGACTCGGAAGCCGTGGTTCCGGCCGACGCCGTGAGCTTCACGCTCCTGCAGGAGCAGCTGCACTCTGTGCTGGACACCCTGTCCGAGCGCGAAGCCGGCGTGGTGGCCATGCGCTTCGGCCTGACCGACGGACAGCCGAAGACTTTAGACGAAATCGGCAAGGTCTACGGCGTCACGCGTGAGCGCATCCGCCAGATCGAATCGAAGACTATGTCCAAGCTGCGCCACCCCTCGCGGTCGCAGGTGCTCCGGGACTACCTGGACTAGGACGCAGCACGGCAACGCGGGCCATTCCGCGCCAGGGAACGAAAGTTTCCAGGCGCGGAATGGCCCGCGTTCGCTGCTTAATGTGGAGCTGCCGGTGGGCCTGCAGGGCAGCACAAGAATTCATCGCGGGGTCCGGACGCAGGTGAAAGACGCGGTTTAAAAGAGGAATGGGACCCCTCCGAAAGGAGGAATCCCATTCCCTGGATAAGTCTCGGTTCGCCTAGTCGACTTCTACGGCAGCCTTCTCATGAAGCTTGGCCGTCTCATCGTGCCAGTCGGAGCTCAATGGTTTGAGGGTAGCCTCGACCGCACGCGCGTGGTGGGCGCAGAACAGCAACTCACCGCCGGAGGACTCGAGTACAACCCGCACATATGCCTGGGCTCCGCAACGATCGCACCGGTCGAGGGCGTTGAGTGTGCGGTCCGCCACTGCTGTTGTCATATCGGCCTCCTTAGTAGATCAGTACGTCTATATAACCAGTATTCGTAACAAAACCATCGCAAGGATGGGGCAAGTTCGCTGTGCGCGTATCCCCAAGGTTCGGTCAAGATTCACCCAGCAGCCCGGAAAAGTGCCCAAGTGGCGCGGTGCACAGGCCCTGCGCAGTGTGGCAGCCCGCCGACCGGGCCGCGGCCGACTACCCTAGAGGGAGCGCTTTGAGCGCCCGCTTTACCTGAAGGAGTTCAACACCAGTGGCACCAAGTTCTGACTACACTGCCCGGCACCTGTCTGTGCTGGAGGGCCTGGAAGCCGTCCGCAAGCGCCCGGGCATGTACATCGGTTCCACCGACTCCCGCGGCCTCATGCACTGCCTCTGGGAAATCATCGACAACTCCGTGGATGAAGCACTGGCCGGGTTCGGCCACGACATCAGGATCATCCTGCACGCGGACAACTCAGTGGAAATCCACGACGACGGCCGCGGCATCCCCATCGACAAGGAACCGAAGACCGGACTCACCGGCGTCGAAGTGGTGTTCACCAAGCTTCACGCGGGCGGCAAGTTCGGCGGCGGCTCCTACACTGCCTCAGGCGGCCTGCACGGTGTGGGCGCATCGGTGGTCAACGCCCTCTCCTCACGGCTGGATGTTGAGGTGGACCGCGGAGGCAAGACCTACAAGATGTCCTTCCGCCGCGGCGAGCCGGGCCGGTTCCAGGACACCGGCTCCCGGGTGGATCCGGCCGCGCCCTTCACCCCGTTCGTGGAGGACTCTGTCCTTGACGTTGTGGGGAAAGCCAAGCGCGGCGTCACCGGCACCAGGATCCGGTACTGGGCGGACCGGCAAATCTTCACCCCGGACGCAAAGTTTTCGTACGACGAGCTGGTGGCCCGCGCCCGGCAGACGTCCTTCCTGGTTCCCGGGCTCAAGCTCACTGTCCGCGACGAGCGCAGGATTTCCGGAACCCCGGGTGAAGGCGGACCCCACGAGGAAGTGTTCCACCACGACGGCGGCATTTCCGAGTTCGTCGACTTCCTGGCGGCCGACCCCGCCGTCACCGACGTGTGGCGGCTGCACGGCGCCGGCAAGTTCAAGGAAACCGTCCCGGTGCTGGACGAGCGCGGGCACAGCCAGCTGGCTGAGGTGGAGCGCGACTGTGAAGTGGACGTTGCCCTGCGCTGGGGCATCGGCTACGACAGCACCGTCCGCAGCTTCGTGAACATCATCTCCACTCCCAAGGGCGGCACGCACCAGTCCGGCTTTGAGCAGGCCCTGGTGAAGACCTTCCGCAAGGCAGTGGAAAGCAACGCCCGCAAGCTCAAGGCCGGCAACGACAAGATCGAAAAGGACGACATCTTCGCCGGCCTCACGGCAGTCCTCACGGTCCGGCTCGCGGAACCGCAGTTCGAGGGTCAGACCAAGGAAATCCTGGGCACCTCCGCAGTCCGTGCCATCGTTTCCAAGGTGGTGGAGCGCGAAATCAACGCCAAGCTCACCTCCTCGAACCGGAACGACAAGGCGCAGACGGCACTGCTGCTTGAGAAGATCGTCAACGAAATGAAGTCGCGCATCTCGGCGCGCGTGCACAAGGAGACCCAGCGGCGCAAGAACGCGCTGGAAACCTCTTCGATGCCCACCAAGCTTGCCGACTGCCGGACGGACGACGTCGAACGTTCCGAACTCTTCATCGTGGAAGGCGACTCGGCGCTGGGAACCGCCAAGCTCGCCCGGTCCTCCGACTTCCAGGCCCTGCTGCCCATCCGCGGCAAGATCCTGAACGTCCAGAAGGCTTCGGTGGGGGACATGCTCTCCAACGCCGAGTGCGCCGCGCTGATCCAGGTGGTGGGCGCCGGTTCCGGCCGCAGCTTCGATATCAGCGCCGCACGCTACGGCAAAGTCATCCTGATGACGGACGCCGACGTCGATGGCGCGCACATCCGCACCCTCCTGCTGACCCTGTTCTTCCGCTACATGCGCCCCATGATCGACGAGGGCAGGGTGTTCGCCGCCGTGCCGCCGCTGCACCGGGTGGAGGTGATCAACGCCGGCCAGAAGGCCAACGAGATGATCTACACCTATTCCGAGGCTGAACTGCATGTGCTGCTGGCGCGGCTGGCCAAGGAAGGCAAGCGGTACAAGGAGCCCATCCAGCGGTACAAGGGCCTGGGCGAGATGGACGCAGAGCAGCTGGCCGAGACCACCATGGACCCGCGGCACCGGACCCTGCGCAAGGTGGGCATCGAGAACGCCAAGCAGGCGGAGGAGATTTTCGACCTCCTGATGGGCTCTGACGTCTCCCCGCGCAAGGACTTCATCATCGCGGGCGCCGCCAGCCTGGACCGGGAGCGCATCGACGCCTGACGGAACGGTTGAGCCCGTCGAAACCCAGTAGTTTCGGAAGGCTCAGCCGAGCAGGCCCGGAACCACCAGCAGGGCCGTGGGAAGGGCCAGCAGGAGAATGCAGCCGGTCAGGACCAGGCTGCGCACCGCTGCCGGCAGCTGGGGCTGCGGCGACAGCAGCCGGCTGACCCGCGAAGCGTGGTCCGTGCTGAATCGGACGCCAGGACGCCGTTACCCGGGTCCAGGCCGGCGAGGGCAGCGGTGGAAGCAGTGGGGGCGAGCTCCGAACCGGTACCCTGCGCCGAACCGCTCGCAACAATGGCGATGGCCTTGATCAGGGTGGCTTTGCTCTCGCTCTTGAGGGCGACGTCGTCCGCCAGCATCTCAATGAGTGAGTTAACGGACTCCTGCGCCAGCCGGGTGGTGGGGAGCCAGGGCAGGGCCTGCCGCCAGGCCGCAAAGGCCCACAGGAGCAGGTGGTGCCGCTGGCTGAGATGGGCGTTCTCGTGGATCAGGACCGCGCGCAGCTCCGCCGGCTCCAGGGCGGCCATCAGTCCGTCCGACAATACGGTCACCGAACGGGCGCCGCCGGGAAGGCAGTAGGCCACGGGGGAGTCGTGACTGATCACCAGGGTTGCGGCGTCCTGTCCGGAGGGGGAAGCAAGCAGGGCCAGCAGCTCCCGGTGACGCCGCCGCTGCCGCTCGATCTTGTAGTACGTCAGCAGCAGGGTGAAGACCAGGTGGGCCGTGAGCAGCGCGGCCGCCGACAAAGCGAAAATGTGCCAGAACCCCAGGGCCGTGGTGGGTGCGTTGAACAGCACCATAGCGGCCAGCGCGCGGAGCCCGGCGATCAGGTTGTCGCCGATCGGTTCCAGCCCGTACACCAGCATGGCCCCGATCATGGAGAGCCCGCCGGCGAGGGCGATCGCCTGCCACAGGAGCATGGCCGTGAAGGGGGAGCGCGCGGGCCACTGTGCGCGCGACAGGAGGATGGGTACCGGCCAGGCCAGTACTATCGCCAGGACCGCCAGCAGGTATGAGGCCCAGAACATGGGTGGCTAGAGGTGGCCAAGCAGTTTGCGCAGTGTCTCGGCTTCACCTTCGGATACGGAGCCAATGAAGCGTGCCAGCACGGCTTCGCGGTCCGGAGCCGAGCCCAGGACTTCGTGCATGAGCTCCGCGGTGTGTTCTTCACGGCTGGAAACGGCCTGGTAGCGGTGCGGCCGGGTCCCGCGTTCACGCTCCACCAGCCCCTTCTTCTCCAGCCGGGACAGCACCGTAAGTACGGTGGTAACGGCAAGTTCCTTGCCTTCGTGCGCGGCCGCGCCACCCTGCCCTGACGAAGTCTGCGCAAGCCGGTCCCGCAGGGTATTGGCCGTGGCTGCTTCCTGGCCCGCCCAGAGCAGATCCATCACTGCCCGTTCCAGTTCACCAAGACTTGCCATTGCACTTTTCCTTTGTTCCCCGCACCGTTCGCCCTGCTGGCGCCGGTGACTGCACGCGGTTACTTCAACTACACCTATAAATCTACCCCGAATCGACGCTACTTTCTACGTTGGGTAGAACACGTGGCGCGTCGGCCGATCCCGCGTCATCCTTGTGGAGGGGGCCGGTTTCCACTCCGCGGACCCCTTGTTCTACACTTTGTAGAAGTTAGAGTTCTACGAAACGTAGAAAACTGCATCTGCTCACAGTAGGGACTGCCTTGGACGCCTTGGAAATCGCACGCTGGCAATTCGGTATCACCACGGTCTACCACTTCATGATGGTCCCGCTGACCATTGGCCTGGGCCTGGTGGTGGCCATCATCCAGACCGTCTGGCACCGCACCGGCAAGCCGGAGTACCTGCGCATGACCAAGTTCTGGGGAAAGCTGTTCCTCATCAACTTCATCATGGGCGTGGCCACCGGCATTGTGCAGGAATTCCAGTTCGGCATGGCCTGGAGCGAATACAGCCGCTTCGTGGGCGACGTCTTTGGCGCCCCGCTGGCCCTCGAAGCCCTGCTTGCCTTCTTCGTCGAGTCCACCTTCCTGGGACTGTGGATCTTCGGCTGGAAGCAGCTCAAGCCCGCCATCCACCTGGCCTGCCTGTGGGTGGCCGTGATCGGCTCAATGTTCTCCGCCTACTTCATCATCGTGGCCAACAGCTGGATGCAGCACCCGGTGGGCGTGGAAATGGTGGACGGCCGGCCGGTCATGACCGACGCCTGGGCCGTTTTCACCAACAACACCGCGCTGGTGGCCGTGCCGCACACCCTCTTCGGTGCGCTGGCCGTGGCCGGCGGCTTCCTCCTCGGCATCGCCTGGTACCACCTCTGGCGGAGGCGGCGCGACGGCGTCGACACCGTGGGTGCCGACGGCAAGGTCATCCCGGGGGAGTCCGCTGCCATCCCCGGCCGCGACCGCGCGGACCACACGGTCTGGATCCGGTCCCTGCGGATCGGCGCCGTGGTGGCCATGATCTCCTTCGCAGGCACCGCCCTCACCGGCGACCTCCAGGGCAAGCTCATGTTCGAACAGCAGCCCATGAAGATGGCCGCAGCGGAGGCGGCCTGCCACGACGGCACCGGATTCTCCGTCCTCAGCATCGGCAACCTGGCTCCCAGGACTGTGATGACATCGTGGCCCTGATCGAAGTTCCCGGCATCCTGTCCTACCTTGCCAAGGGCGACTTCACCACCGAGGTCAAGGGCGTCAACACCCTGCTCCCCGAGTACCAGGCCAATTACGGCACCCACCTTCCGGACAACCCCATCTACGGCGAACGTGCCGGCCAGGAAATCGACTACCTGCCGGTCATGGAAGTCACCTACTGGGGCTTCCGCATGATGATCGGCTTCGGCGGGCTCGCGGCCCTGGCAGCACTCGTGGCCCTGTGGCTCACCCGCAGCGGCACCGTTCCCTCCTCCCCGTGGCTCATGCGGCTGGCCGTCCTGGGCATCATGGCGCCCTTCGGCGCCAACGCGGCCGGGTGGATCTTCACCGAGATGGGCCGCCAGCCGTTCGTGGTTGCCCCCAACCCCGATCCCAACGGCATCGACCAGGTGTTCATGTTCACCGCTGCGGCCGTCTCCCCGGGCGTCTCGGCAGGGGAACTGCTGGCCTCGCTCATCACCCTGACCGCCGTATACGCCGTCCTGCTGGTGGTGGAGGTGAAGCTGCTGGTCAAGTACGTCCGCGGCGGCGTGGTCTCCGCCATGCCGGAGCTCGCGCACATCCCGGCGGACGAGAACGAGGACGCCACGCCGGGCCCCGGCGGACCGGGCGGCGCCAAACCCGCCGACGACGTCCTGGCCTTCGCCTACTAGCCGCAGCCGAACTGAACGCAGAGGAAACGAACTATGGAACTGCTGCCGACCATCTGGTTCATCGCCATCGCGGTGCTGTGGACCGGGTACCTCTTCCTTGAGGGCTTCGACCTGGGCGTGGGAATGCTGATGAAGGCCTTCGCCCGGAACAACACCGAACGCCGCGTGCTGCTCAACACCATCGGGCCGGTCTGGGACGGCAACGAGGTCTGGCTCCTCACGGCCGGCGGTGCCACGTTCGCCGCCTTCCCGCTCTGGTACGCCTCCCTGTTCTCCGCCCTCTACCTGCCGCTGCTGGTGGTCCTGGTGGCCCTGATCTTCCGTGCCGTGGCCTTCGAATACCGCGGCAAGGTGGACACCGACCGCTGGCGGGCCCGGTGGGACTGGGCCATCGCCCTGGGATCCTTCTTCGCCGCCTTCGGCGTTGGCGCAGCCCTCGCCCTGACCACCACCGGACTGCCCCTGAATGCGAACGGCGACCGCGAGGGCGGCCCCTTCGCCTGGTTCAGCGGCTACGCGGTCCTGGGCGGGCTCGCCGTGGTGGGCTTCTCGCTGGTCCATGCCCTCGCGTTCCTGGCGCTGAAAACCGACGGCGAGGTCCGGCACCGCGCCCGGCAGTGGTTCGTCCGGCTGCTCCCGGTCCTGCTCCTGCCCATCGCGGCCTGGGCGCTCAGCATCCAGTTCCTGGACGGAAAACCGTGGACCTGGGCAGCGGTCCTGCTCGCCGTTGCAGCGGCCGCCGCAGCCTGGCTGCTGGCCCGTTCCGGGGCGGAAGGCAAGGCCTTCCTGGCGCTTGGCGTATTCCTGGTCCTCGGAACGGCATCCATCTTCGGCGCGGTGTTTCCCGTGGTCCTGCCGTCCACCCTGGACGGGGCCTTCGACCTCACCATTTCAAACGCCTCCTCATCGGACTACACTCTGGGCCTTATGAGCATCGTCGCCGCGTTCGGCCTGCCCCTGGTGATTGCCTACCAGGCCTGGACTTACTGGGTGTTCCGCCGCCGGGTCAGCGCCGCGTCCATCCCGGAGGCCCACAGCTTCCTGCCGGCAGTGGCCGCCAGGGCGTTCACCACCAAGGGCTGACGTGCGGCCAACGTTCCCCGCCGGTCCCGCCACCCGCTCCGCCCTCTACTGGCTCGGGCTCCTGGCCGCGCTCAAGGCGCTCTCGCTGGTCCTCATGGGCCAGGCCGTGGCTTCCGCCCTGGCGGGGCTGGCCGCAGGGGAACCGGACTGGGCCGGACAGATGATCCCGGGTCTGGCCGGGGTGGTCCTGCGCTCCCTCACCGTGTGGGGACAGGCCGTTGCTGCCCGCCGGGCTGCCCTGGGCATCAAGGAGGAACTGCGGTCCGGCCTGCTCGAACGTGCACTGCGGAACGGCACCCGGGGCACCGGCCCGGCAGACGGCGGCCTGGCGGTGCTGGCCACGCGGGGACTGGACGCGCTGGACAGCTACTACACCCAGTTCCTGCCTGCCCTGGTGAACTGCGCCGCCATCCCGCTGCTCCTGGGCGCCCGGATCCTCTTTGCCGACTGGGTCAGCGCCGTGGTGATCGTCCTCACCGTGCCGCTGGTGCCGCTCTTCATGGTGCTGATCGGCCGGTACACCGAGGACAAGGTGCGCGAGGCGCAGTCCGCCCTGGCCCGGCTCTCGGCCCACATGCTGGAACTGGCCAAGGGACTCCCGGTCCTGGTGGGACTGGGCCGCGCGTCCGCCCAGCGCAGGGCACTCGAAAAGATTTCCGAGGAGTACCGGTTCCGCACCATGGGCACCCTGCGGACCGCCTTCATGTCCGCCCTGGCCCTTGAGCTGATCGCTACCATCTCTGTTGCCGTCGTGGCCGTGTTCATCGGCGTGCGGCTGGTGCACGGCGACATGCCGCTGGAGGCCGGGCTGCTGGCGCTGATCCTCGCCCCCGACTGCTACCTTCCGCTGCGCGAACTTGGTACCGCCCACCACGCCAGCGACGACGGCCGCGTGGCGCTCGCAGAGGTCACATCAGTGACCGGGGCACCCGAGCCCCGGCCGCTGACTGCCGTGCGGGCGGGACGGCCGGGTGCCCCCATTACTGTCTCCGCGCTCACGGTCACCTACGGCGGACGGTCCCGGGCCGCCGTCGGACCCCTCGGCTTCGAGGCGCCGCAGAGCCGGATCACCGCGCTGGACGGGCCCAGCGGGGCGGGAAAGAGCACCATCCTGGGTGTCCTGGCCGGGACCATCGGGGACGGCGGCGGCACGTCCGTGACCGGTTCCGTCAAAGGCCTGGACCGTACCGCGGTGGCATGGGTCCCGCAGCATCCCGTGATGGTGGCCGACACCGTACTGGATGAGGTGCTGCTCTACTTGTCCGCGCACGCCCGGAATTCCCGTGACCGGGCGCTCACAGTGGACGTTGCCAGGTCCTGCCTGGCGCGGGCCGCGGCGGGGCACCTCGCTGCCAAACACCCCGCTGAGCTGAGCCCCGGTGAACTGCGCAGGGTTGCCCTGGCCCGCGGGCTGGCCCGGATCGAGGCAGGCGCCACGGTCCTCCTGCTCGATGAACCCACCGCGCACCTCGACGACGAATCGGCCGTGGCGGTGGAGGATGCCATCCGCAGGCTGCGCGGCCAGGCTACCGTGATCCTGGTGGCGCACAATGACCGCACCCGCGCCCTCGCCGACCACCTGGTCCCGGTTGGCGGCCCAGCCCCGGACGTGCCGGCCGCAGCCGTGCCGGGCCGGCAACCGCTG
>NZ_AOFD01000052.1 GCF_000332815.1 Arthrobacter nitrophenolicus | reverse complement strand
CCGGCCGTCCGGCCGGGACGGCGCTTCGGCGTCCCCGCCTGCGCGAGGACCGCCGTTTCGGTCATTTGTATCCGGCCTCGGCGAGCAGGTCCACGGCCTCGGCGTTGAGGTCGCCATAGGCTTCGGCATTCAGCGGCATCCGTTTGAACTCGCCGAATCCTGCAATGACCGGTTCGGGCTTGGCCGCCGGGTTGACCGGGAACTCGTGGTTGGCATCCACGAACGCGTTCTGTCCCTTGGTGGCGAGCCATTCGATGAGACGCTGCGCGTCCCCGGCGTTGTCCGAGCCGGCGACGAGTCCGGCGCCGGAGATGTTCACGTGGGTGCCTGCGCCCTGCTGGCTGGCCCAGTAGAGGTCCACCTTGAAGTCCGGCTTCTCCTCCAGCGTGCGGGCCAGGTAGTAGTGGTTGTTGATGCCCACGTCGCAGGTGCCGGCGTCGATGGCTTCCAGCAGCAGGACGTCGTTGCTCATGATCTGCACCTCGTTGGCCACCCAGCCCTTGGCGATCTCCAGGGCCTTTTCGCGTCCGTGCAGGTCGATCAGGCTGGCCACCAGCGACTGGGTGTAGGAAGAGGTGGCGTCGCGCATGCACAGCCGCCCCTTCCACTTGGGGTCTGCCAGTCCGGCGTAGGTGTCCACGGCGTCGAACTCGGCGGGATCCACGTTGCCGGGGTTGTACGTGACGGTGCGGGCGCGCATGGCCAGGCCGAACCACCGGCCCTGCGGATCGCGCAGGTCCTCTGGGACGGCCTCATTGAGCGCGGCGGAGTCGACGGCGGCGAGTTCGTCCTGGCGGGCGGCGTTCCACAGGTTGCCCGCGTCCACGGTCATGAATACGTCCGCCGGGCTGTCCTCGCCCTCGGCCTTGAGGCGTTCCAGGAGCTCTGCGTCGTCGCCGGTGATGAACTCCACGGAAATGCCGGTCTCGTCGGTGAACTCACCGAACGCGCCCTCAAGGTCGTAGTGGCGGGCGGAGTAGATCTGGAGATCGGCCGGCTGCCCTCCGATGATGCCGCAGCCCGTCAGGGCGGCCGCGACGGCGGCAAGGCTTGCGGTGGCTGCGATCAGGCGTCGAATGGGCACGGAGGGGAGCTCTACTTTCAGGGGGCGGGTTTCCCGCAAGCTAATTTAGCAAGGTAAGGCTATCTTAATTCAGCGTGCCACCTTGAAATTATTAACTTGCGGGACCCCTCCGTGCCCCCGGCGGGTTACCGCCAGGTGATGTAGTAACCGTTCGGGCCGACGTGAATGACGCCTCCCTGGTAGTCCTGGGCAACGCTTCCGTCATTGCCTGTGGCGTACTCGCCGCTTGTGGGGTAACCGAGGCGGCCTGACTCGTACCCTGTGGACGCCCAGATGGTGCGGATGGCCCCTACGGAAATCTGGGCCCCGGTCGCAGCAGACCAAATGATGGCGCCGCCTGGTAGTTCTGGAAGACCCCGCCGTTCTTGAGCCCACCAATATCGTCGGTGACCGGGTAGCCGAGCCTGCCGTTTTCGAAGCCCGTGGCCGCCCACCGGTCGCGGATTGCCCCGATGGAGATGTGGGCACCGGTTGCCGGCGAGTAGATGATGGCGCCCCGTTCGTAGTTCTGGAAGACCCCGCCGTCCTTGAGGCCGCCAATTTCGTCGGTGACCGGGTAGCCGAGCCTGCCGTTTTCGTACCCTGTGGACGCCCACTTCTCGCGGATTGCCCCAATGGAAATGTGGGCCCCTGTTGCCGGCGAGTAGATGATGGCGCCGCGCTGGTAGTTCTGGAAGGCCCCGCCGTCCCTGAGGCCGCCCACGACGTCGCTGACCGGGTAGCCCAGCGCACCGTTTTCGAATCCTGTGGACGCCCACTTCTCACGAATTGGCCCCATGGTGATGTTGGCACCGGTTGCCGGCGAGAAGATGATCGCACCGCCCTGGTAGTTCTGGAAGACTCCACCGTCCTTGAGGCCGCCGATTTCGTCGGTGACCGGGTAGCCGAGCGGGCCGTTTTCGAACCCTGTTGTCGCCCACTTCGCGCGGATCGCGCCCAGGGTGACGTGGGCCCCTGATGCCGGCGAGTACATGATGCAGCCGCGTTCAAAACACTGGTACCCGCCGTTGTCCTTGAGGCCGTACACCTCTGGCGTGGTGGCTGCTCCAAGGGCGCCGTTCAGTGACTCCGCTTTGGCTGCGATGGGAGACTGCACGGGCTGGGCTGCTGCCGTGGTGAAGGTCCACGTCCTGTCAGCTGCCAGCGCGTTGCCGGCGGCGTCCTTCACCCCGCTGGTGCCACCCTTGATCGTCGCCGTATACACCGTTCCCGCCGCCAGATCCGCACCCGGTCCAAGGTCGCGGACCTGGCCGTGCTGTTGTACGTCACGGTGGCAGGCACCGGCGTCGTGCCCGCGGCCAAGGTGAACGTGCCCGACGTAATCGTCGCCGTGTCCATGGCCTCCGAGAACGTCCCCGTCACGTTCGCCGTCACCGCCACTCCGGTGGCACCGGCAACGGGAGCCGTCGCCGTCACGGTCGGGGGCGCGGTGTCGGTGGTGCCGCCGCCGCCCCCGGTGGGGTCATAGTAGTGCCAGTACTGGCTTGTGGCATTGCCATCGGCGAGCACCAGCAGGCCGCTGTTGGCCGTGCCCCAGGCCGCACTGTTGACGTTCTGCTTGGTTGACGTCACGTTGTGCACATACTGGTCTGCATCCACGATGCGGGCCGTCTTCTCAGTAGTGAAGCTGATGGTGTCCAGCGGCGTGGACTTCTCGTAGATCGCGCCGCCCGTCGTGGAGCACACCCCGGCGTTCAGGGTGCCGGCGGGCTTCGGGTAGGTGGCGAAGGTGCGGATCTTCTGTGCGTATTCATCGATCAGCACGATCACCCGGTTGGGACATTCGGATACCGTCGCTATGGTGTGCGCGCTCCACGTCGTGCCGGTCAACGACAGCAGTTGGATCAACGGCTGGGACGCGGACGTGTTGGACGTCTTGATGGCTGCAAACACTTTTCCGCCCGCGGAGGCATCCAGCCATTTCAGGTAGATGTGGTCGTCACCGCTGCGCAGCCCGGAAACGGCTGCGACCGGATCCGTCCAGGCTGAATTTGCCGCTCCATCCACGTGGTAGCTCCAGTAGACGCCGTCGGTGGCGTCCCCCACCTGGCGGCTCCACATGAGGCCCATCTTGTTTCCGTCGAACGCGATCAGGGCTGACGTGTCGTCCACGGAGACGTTGCTTAGCGCCGCCGGGTGCGCGAAGGGGGTCCCCCATGTGGCGCCGTCTGTGCCCGTGACGTTGAGGTAGATCCGGTTTCCCTCCTGCCAGGTGGCCCATACCCGTCCGGTCGAATCCTTGTCGATGGTCAGGAGTTCAACTTTGGAGTTGTTGATTTGGGTGGAGCCCAGCAGCGTGTACTTATCTGCGCCCGGGTCGTAGCTGTAACGGCGCATGTTCGTGGGAAAGCCCGGCTCGGCCGGCAGCCCGTCGTTGACGAACCGGTAGCTGGCCACGTACAGGGTTGTCCCGTCCCACAGCACGTCATGGTGCGTATTTGCCCGCGTTTCTGTCATCACTCCGGTACTGGCCCACGAGTTCGTCGCCGGGTTGAACCGGAAGATCTCGAAGTCCGACGTGGCAGTGTTCCACAGGTTCCCCCACCAGGTGCCGTCGTTGAACCACAAGGAACTGCTGGCCCGTTTGGTACCGGTGGGCGTTCCTGTTCCCGCATGGGAGGGGCCTTCAACCCCCACATCCCCCGGTTCAGCGGTCGCCGGCAGGGGTGCCAACAGGACGCTGCCCAAGACAACCAGGAGCGCTGCCAGCAATGCGTTGAACCGCAGATCCGGTACCCGGCGCCGGCGATGACCAGCCAAACGATGGGCTCCCGGCCTCACCTGTCGCCAGGGAGTCCTGGAGCCACTGCCGCGCATGTTCTGACGAAAAAATTGAAAGTCCATCAATTTTGCTCCCGGGCCTACTACTGACACCGCCGATTTCCAATTCGTACAGTGTCATTGCACAAGGCGGCCGAAACAATCCCGGGCTCCCCCTAATCGATGCCCCTAAACCGCCCTGAACAGGTAAAACACGGGTGGGCGGTTCAGAAGACTCGCAAAACCTTGCGCCCACCTTGACCGTTTCTTGAGGAGCGGGGGCGACAGTATTTTCACGCCGTGCAGCAGGATGCGGCACTGCCCGGCCAGCCGGGCTGGGGGGACAGTCAACGGGAAAGCATCCCGAGGTCTCGAAACGTCCGCCGGTGCCTCCCCCGGGGCGCCGGCGGATGCTTTCGTTAATGCCGTTGGTCCGCCTGCGAGGCTGCGGTGACCCGGCCGCCGTCGAGCATCACCACCCGGTCCGCCCGGCTGATGTCCCCGGCGTCATGGCTCGATTCCAGCACGGTCACCCCGCGCCGCAGCTCATCCTGCACGGCCGCGCGGATCAGCCCGTGCGCCCTGCTGTCCAGGCCGGCGGTCGGCTCGTCCAGGATGAGGATGCCGGACTCCTGCGCCAGCCCCTGAGCGATGAGGGTCCGCTGCCGCTGCCCGCCGGAGAGCTCCTGCAGCTGCCGGCCTGCCAGGTCCGCAATCCCCATCCGTTCCATGGCCTCGGAAACCTTCCGCCGGTCCGTCCGCCGCAGGGGGAGCAGACCGTTCCGGTGCGGCCACCGCCCCATCTCCACGGCCTGGCGGACGGTGCACGGCATGGTCTCCGGCGTCCGGGTGTGCTGGATGACGAAGGCCGGACGGGCGGCGGCCTGCACCGTCCCCCGCGCAGGCTTGAGGACACCCGCCGCCACGGCCAGCAGGGTGGACTTCCCGGATCCGTTCCGGCCCGTCAGCACCGTGTGGGTCCCCGGCGCGAGGGCCAGTGACACGCCTTCCAGCACGTGCCTGTCGGGGTACGCAAACCCCACCCCGCTGAGCGTCAGCGTCTGCACGGCGCCGCCTTTCCTTGTTGCGAATGAGTCTCATTTAATACTGTACGATGAACCGCGATGGAATGGTTACTTGATCCCCTGAATGCCTCATTCGTGCAGCGCGCCCTGCTGGGCGGGGCCCTGGTGGCGGTGGTGTGCGCCGTCGTCGGAACCTGGGTGGTGGTGCGCGGCATGGCGTTCCTGGGCGATGCAATGTCCCACGGACTGCTGCCCGGCATCGCCATCGCGGCGCTGGTGGGTGGAAACCTGATGGTGGGCGCAGCCCTGAGCGCGGCGGCGACGGCGGCCGGCGTCTCCGCGATCACCCGGAACCGGCGCGTCTCGCAGGACACCGCCATCGGCCTGCTGTTCGTCATCATGCTCTCCGCCGGGGTGATCATCGTGTCCGCCTCCGGCTCGTTCGCCGTGGACCTTACCGGCACTTTGTTCGGCGACGTCCTGGCCGTCGAGACAGGCGACATCATGGTGCTCGCCGCCGTCGGACTCGTGGTCCTGGCCCTCGCGGCCGTGTTCCACCGTGCCTTCCTGGCGGCGGCGTTCAACCCGCAGAAGGCCGCCAGCCTGGGGCTCCGTCCCCGGCTGACCCACTTCGTGCTGCTCTGCCTTGTCACCCTGGCCGTCGCGTCGTCCTTCCAGGTGGTGGGAACACTCCTGGTGTTCGGGCTGCTCATCGCTCCTCCCGCCGCCGCGCTGGTCTGGGCAACGTCCATCAGGACCGTCATGATCCTCGGCTCCCTCATTGGGGTCGCCAGCGTGGCGGCCGGCCTCTGGATCTCCTGGTACGCATCCACGGCCGCCGGCGCCACCATCGCCCTGGTGGCCGCCCTGTCCTACTTCGTCTCCGCCCTGGCCCGCGGGGCAGTCCGCCGCAAGCCCGGCACCGGGCCCGCCCCCGCCGTCGAACCCGTCCCCTCGCTAGAAATGGAACCGCTTCCCCGTGCCCCGCACCACGCCTAGACTGTCCGCCCTCCTGCTCGGCTTTCCGCTGCTCCTGTCCGCCTGCGCCGCACCCGCCGCCGAACCGCAGCGGGACGAAACCGCCACGCCGCACGGCTACGTCGCCGGAGCCCAGGAGAACCCGGAGCCGCAGACCGGCCTGCTCACCTTCAACAAGGAGACGGGGGAGGGGCAGCTGCTCTCCCTCCTCACCGGTGACACGTCCGACGCCGGCACCTCCGGCCCTATTGGCGCCGCCTACCAGGACGGCCGCTACGCCCTGCTCACCACGGCGGGCGGCGTCCAGGTGTTCGATACCGGTGCCTGGACCGTGGACCACGGCGAGCACAAGCACTATTACAGCGCCGCGCCCGGCCTGGTGGGGACTGCGGCGGTGCCGGCCGCCGGCGCTGTGGCCGGGGACGGGGAGGCCATCGCCGTCTTCTCCACATCCGGCGGCTACGCGTCCGTGTTCAGGCACAAGGACCTCGACGCCGGCAACGTGCAGGAGTCCGCGCGGATCACCAGCACCCCGCATGGGGGACTGGTGGTGCCGTACGAGGGGCACTTCCTGGCATCCGTCGCGTCCGCCGCCGTGCCTGCCGCGGCCGGCGGGGTGGAGGTCCGCGACACGGAGGACCATACTGTCCTGGCCGCGCAGGACTGCCCCGGCCTGTCCGGCCACGCCACCACCCGCGTGGGTATGGTGTTCGCCTGCACCGACGGCGCCCTCCTGGTCACCGAGGACGACGGTGCCTTCGCCGCCGAAAAGATCCCCTACCCCGACGCCGGCGCGGGCCATCCGCCGGCGTCAGGACTCGCGCACCGTCCCGGCTCGAACGAACTTGCCGGGCCCGCGGGGGAGGACGGCGCCTGGCACCTGGACGTGTCCAGGCGGACCTGGACCCACCTTCCCACCCCGGTCCCCGTGGTTGCGGCGTCGGCCGTGGGCGACGGGAAGCGGGTGCTGGCCGCCGGCGCCGACGGGTCGCTCCTCGCGCTGAACCCCGCCACCGGAGAAGTGGGAGCCCAGGTTCCGCTGCTCGGGGCGCCTGCCGGGGACGCGGTTCCGCAGCTGCGGATCGACGCCTCGCGCGCCTACGTCAGCGACCCCGCCCGCCGCGTTGTCCATGAGATTGATTACGCGGACGGGCTCCGGGTTGCGCGGACCTTCGAGGTGCCCGCCGCGGACCTGATGCTGGAGACCGGGCTGTGAGGCGCGGCGTCCCGGCAAGGCTGGCGCGGCTGGCCGGCGCACTGGTGGTGCTGGGCCTGGCGCTCAGCGGATGCTCCGCCGTCGCCGCCGAACGGCCCACCGTGGTGGTCACCACCAACATCTTGGGCGACATCACCCGGAACATGGTGGGGGACCAGGCCGAGGTGGTGGTGCTCATGGAATCCAACGCCGACCCGCACTCCTTCGGCATCTCCGCCAGGCAGGCCGCGGTGATCGAGAACGCGGACCTGATCGTCCACAACGGCGGCGGGCTGGAGGAAGGGATCCTCAACCACGTGGAGGCAGCCGCCGCGGAAGGCGTGCCGACGGTGGCGGCGATGGACGCCGTCGAACCACTGGCGTTCACCCACGGCGACGACGACGGCGGCGGGGATGCGCAGGACCCGCACTTCTGGACCGATCCCGCCCGGGTGGCGGAGGCTGCCGAGGCGATCGCCGGGAGCGTGCTGGAACATGTCGACGGCGTGGACTCGGACGCCGTGCAGGCCCAGACAGGCTCCTATGTGCAGCAGCTCGGCGAGCTTGAGGCGTCCATGGAGGCCAGCTTCGCCGCAATCGAGCCTGCCAGGCGGAAGCTCATCACCAACCACCACGTGTTCGGCTACCTGGCTGCGCGCTTCGGGTTTGAAGTGATCGGCGCGGTCATCCCCAGCGGCACCACGCTCGCCTCGCCCAGCTCCGCGGACCTCAACGACCTCACCTCCAAAATCCGCTCAGCCGGCGTGGTGGCCATCTTCGCCGACTCTTCCCAGCCCGAGCGGCTGGCCCAGGTGCTCGCCGCCGAAGCGGGCCAGGACATCGCCGTGGTCCCGCTGTTCACCGAATCGCTGGGGGCCGAAGGGTCCGCCGGCGCCACCTACCTGGACATGATGCGCGCCAACACCGAAAGCATCACCCAAGCATTGTCGTAAGTTCCACCCGCACCCCTGACAAGAAGGAAACTCCATGCAACACCGCACCCCGCCCGTCCGCCTGCTTGCTGCACTCGCCGCTGCCGGCCTGATGCTCACCGGCTGCGCCGGCGCCACCCCGGCCGGAAACGTCGCCTCCACCGCCTCCGCTGCCACCGTTGATGCGGCCACCCCGCGGATTGTCACCACGTACGACGGCGGCGTCCAGGTCCTGGACCCCGAAACCTTCGAGGTGCTTGGCGACTTCGCCCTCGAGGGCTTCAACCGGATCAACCCGGCCGGTGACGGGCGCCACGTCATCATCTCCACCGCGAAGGGCTTCGAGGTCCTGGACACCGGCGTCTGGTCCGACGGCGGAAAGCACTACGCCCAGGACCCGGCCATGACGGACATCGCGTTCCCCACCAGCAAGCCCGGACACGTGGTCCGGCACGAGGGCAAGACCATCCTGTTCAGCGACGGTACCGGGGAAGTGACCGTCTTCGAATCCGACGATCTTGCCGAGGGGCAGCCCGAGGTGGAAACCCACCGGGCGGAAGAAGCCCACCACGGGGTCGCCGTCGAACTCTCCAACGGCGAGCTGGTCCTCACGCTCGGGAACGACGAGGAACGTCCCGGCATCGTGGTGCTGGACGAGGACGGCAAGGAAATCGCCCGGAACGAGGACTGCCCCGGCGTGCACGGCGAGGCCACCGCGGCGGGCGAGGCCGTGGTCATCGGCTGCCAGACCGGCGTCCTGATCTACGCCGACGGGGCCATCACCAAGCTGGACAGCCCCACCGAATACGGCCGGATCGGCAACCAGGCAGGCTCTGACGAGTCCGTTGTGACCCTCGGCGACTACAAGCAGGACAAGGACGCCGAGCTGGAACGGCCGGAGCAGATCTCGCTGATCAACACCGAAACCAAGTCCCTGACGCTGGTTGACCTCGGCACCAGCTACAGCTTCCGTTCCCTGGCGCGCGGCCCGCACGGCGAGGCCCTGGTGCTCGGCACCGATGGCGCCCTGCACGTAATTGACCCGGACACCGCCAAGGTCACCAACAGCTTCCCGGTGATCCCCGCTTGGGAGGAGCCGCTGGAGTGGCAGGACCCGCGGCCCACCATCTACGTGAACGGCCACACCGCTTTCATCTCGGACCCGGCCACCAACACCATCCGCGCCGTGGATGTCGAGTCCGGCAAGGTCACGGGCACGGGCACGCTGGAGGACACCCCGAACGAGCTGACCGGCGTCACCGGCTGACCCTGCGACGCCCTCTCACCTTTGGCGCCTGAACCCGGGACGCCCGCTCACCTTCATTCCAGTCGCAGGGATGAAGGTGAACGCGCTTCCCTTAAGGGCGCCGCAATGTTTGTCCTCTTGACCGGAAATGAAGCAGTGCTTAACGTCCAGGTGTGACCATCGTGTTCGGCGGGATGGCAGCCAGCCTCGACGGCTACATCCGCTCCGTCAGTGGGGACCTGTCCTGGCTGAAAGACGCTATGTCGAAGGCTGAGGACTACGGCTTCGCGGCCACGGAGCAGCGGGCGTGCCGTTCTTCGGCGGCATTGGGCGATGGACAAGGCTGGAACTTGCGGAGTGCCGGCCCTATCCCTCCGGCATCGTGCTGCTGAACTACCGGGTGCGGGCCGGCTCCGCCTAGGCTAACGGCGCCAAAAATGAGCGGGCGTAGGTCCGGAAGGCGCGATATGTGAGACAGCGTTGGTCCGGAAGGCGTGGTAAGTGAGCGGGCGTGCGATGGGGAATGGCATCAGGCGCAGCCGGCGCAGCAGGCATCGCCCCGCCAGGCACTGATGCCCTCCCGCACGGCGATGCCCGCGATGGCCAGGGCCGCCACGGAATCGGCCCACCACCAGCCAGGGTGCTGTTAACAACCAGGCCCACCAGGAGGACGGCCGAGAGGTAGGTGCACAGCAGCGTCTGCTTGGAATCGGCAACAGCCGTCCTCGATCCCAGTTCGCGGCCCGCCCGGCGCTGCAGCCACGACAGCACCGGCATCACGGCCAGGCTCAGCGCGGCGATGACGAGCCCCGGCGTCGAATGTTCGGCCGGTTCGCCGCTGAGCAGGGCCCGGACGGCGTCAAAGGAGACGAAGGCGGCGAGGGCGAAGAAGGAGAGGGCGATGATCCGCAGGGTCAGGTGCTCGCGGCGTTCCGGGTCCTTCGAGGCGAACTGCCAGGACAGCGCGACGGCGGATGCCACCTCGATCACGGAGTCCAGCCCGAACCCGATCAGCGCCGCCGAGCCCGCGACCCCGCCGGCCCAGAGCGCAACGGCGGCCTCGATGACGTTGTAGGTGATGGTGCCCGCCGCGAGGATCCGGATGCGCCGGGTGAGGACCGCCCGCCGGGCGGGAGCCGGTGACAGCTGGAGGCCGCTCATGCCGTGCACGTCCCGTCCGGGGCGCAGCAGGCCGGATCAACCGCCAGCACCACGCCCAGCAGGTCGCGGATGGCATGGCCCAGCCGGCCGTCTGCCAGTTCATACCTGGTCCGTCGCCGTCCGGGACCGCCACCACCAGGCCGCAGCCGCGCAGGCAGGTCAGGTGGTTGGACATGCTCTGGCGGGAGACACCCAAAGCTTCGGCAAGGTCGGAAGGGTAGCCCGGGCCGTCGGCCAGGGCCAGCAGGATCCGGGCCCGGGTGGGATCGGACACCGCATAGCCGAAGCGCGCCAGGACCGGTGCATGGGTCAGGGTTTTCACGGAAGTGACTGTACAGCCTGCAATGTATTCACGTCTAGCTTTATCCCGGGCGGGGGCTGCAACCTTTCCGCAATTGTGAGCGTTTCGCTTTCTCCCGCCGCTACTATCTGAGATAGGAAAATCACCCTGCTTACTAACCCCGGGGGTCGGTACAGATGGTCACAGCAGCAACCGAGGCAGCTTCGCTGGTGGTCCGCCGGAACAATGTCACAGAGGCCGGCCGCGCAGACGGGCCCGTGATGATGTTCGCCCACGGGTACGGCTGCGACCAGGACATGTGGCGGCGGCTGCTGCCGTACTTTGCGGATGACTACCGGCTGGTGCTCTTCGACCACGTGGGTGCGGGCCGTTCCGATGTGGACGCCTATGACCGCGGCAAATACGGGACCCTGGACGGCTACGCCGAGGACCTGCTGGAAATCTGTGCCGTCCTGGACCTGAAGGACGTCATCCTGGTGGCCCACAGCGTGAGCGCCATGATCGCGCTGATCGCTGCCGTCCGGGAACCTGACCGGTTCGCCCGGCTGGTCCTGGTGGCCCCGTCGCCCCGCTACACCAACGACGCCGCAGACGGTTACGTGGGCGGGTTCTCGGAGGAGGACATCGAGGGCCTGCTCGCCTCGCTGGACAGCAACTACGTGGCCTGGGCCGAAGCCCTCGCGCCGATGGCCATGGGCAACCCGGACGCACCCGAGCTTGCGGAGGAACTCCGGAGCAGCTTCTGCCGTACCAACCCCTCGATCGCGAGGCACTTCGCCCGGGTCACCTTCCTCTCCGACAGCCGGCCCGTGCTGGACAAGGCGGGCTGTGAGTGCCTGATCCTCCAGTGCTCCGATGATCTGCTCGCGCCGCAGGAGGTGGGCGACTACGTGCACCGGCACCTTGAGCAGAGCACCTTGGTGCAACTGCAGGCAACGGGCCACTGCCCGCACGTCAGCGCGCCCGGGGACACCGCCCGGGCCATCCTGAACTACCTTGATTCCCGCCCGTGACCGACGCCCCCGGCCCGCCCGCGGGCCATGACAAACCGCCGGATGACTTTGAAGCCCTGTTCCATCAGGCCCCGTGCGGATACCTGGTAACGGACGACGGCGGCAGCATCACAGCGGTCAATGACACCTTTGTGCGGTGGACAGGTTTCGCGCGGCCCGAGCTTCTCGGCCGCAGGCTGCAGGACCTCATGCCGGTCGGTGACCAGATCCTCTACTCAACCCACTGCATTCCCCAGCTCGGCATCAACGGCTCGGTCTCGGAGATCGCAGTGGAGATCATCGACGCCGGCGGGGAACGCCGCGCCGCGCTGCTCTCGGCGCAGCGGGTCCCCGGCTCCGGGCAGGAACCCGGCAGTGTCCGCGTCATCATCTTCAGCGCCCATGAACGCAGGATGTTCGAAAAGGAGCTGGTCGCCGCCCTCCGGGCCGCAGAGGAATCCGAAGTCCGGCGGGGCCAGGCGGAGAAGGAACTGCAGCGGCTCGCCCTGCATGATTCCCTGACCGGGCTGCCCAACCGCGCAGGGCTAAGGATGGCGCTCGAGCCGCTCCTGGACGGCAGCGGCAAGGTGACACTGGCCGTCCTGTTCCTCGACCTGGACCACTTCAAGGCCGTCAACGACAGCCTGGGGCACTCGGCAGGGGACGAGCTCTTGATGGCCGTGGCGGACCGGCTGCGGGCCGCGGTCCCGGGAACGGGCACCGTTGCCCGGCTCTCCGGTGACGAATTCCTGGTGGCGCGGACCGCCGTCGACACCCCGGCGGCAGTGGCATTGGCCGCCGGCCTGCTGGATGTCCTGCGCGCGCCGATGCAGATTGAGGGCCTGGAAATTGTGACCTCCGCGAGCATCGGGATTGCGGTGGCGGACAATGCGGAGGAAACGCTGGAAGACCTGATCCGCCGGGCGGACATCGCCATGTACCGGGCCAAGGAGCGCGGGCGCGGCCGGTGGGAGCTGCACGAGCCCGCCGAAACTGATCCCACCGTGGACCGGCTCCGCGCGCTGGGCGAACTGCGCCGCGGCATCAGGGACGGCGCTCCGGGTCCATTACCAGCCGCAGATCGACCTGCGGACCGGCACCGCCAGCGGCGTGGAGGCCCTGGTCCGGTGGCAGCACCCCACGCGCGGCCTGCTGCCGCCGTCGGAATTCATCACGATGGCTGAGGAATCGGGCTGGTGCGCCCCCTGGGTGCCTGGGTGCTGAACGAGACGCTGAAACAGGCGGCGGCCCTGCGGCAGGACCCCCGGAACGCGCGCCTGGAATTCGCCGTCAACCTTTCCGCCCGGCAGCTGAACGATCCCGAACTGGTGGACACGGTGAAGGGTGCCCTTCAGCTGTGGACGCTGGATCCGGCGCTCCTGCAGCTGGAAATTACGGAAACGGCACTCATGTCCGATCCCGCGGCCGCGCTTGAGTCGCTGACCGCCCTGAAAAACCTGGGCGTCGGGCTGGCTGTTGACGACTTTGGAACCGGATATTCGAGCCTGACGTACCTGAAGAAGTTCCCCATCAACGAACTGAAGATCGACAGGTCTTTCATCACGGGACTCGGCTCGGATTCCGGTGACGCCGCCATCGTGGGCAGCTGCATCGACCTGGCCCACGCCGTGGGCATCCGTGCCGTTGCCGAAGGTGTGGAAACGTCCGGGCAGGAGCAGGCGCTGAGGGCCATGGGCTGCGACCTTGCCCAGGGGTTTCTTTTCGCCCGCCCGCTGCCGGCGCCGCTCCTGGAGGAATGGCTGCAGGCCAACCTGGGCGGCCGGCCGGTCAGTGCCTGACCGTCAGTGCCTGAACGACGGCGGCCGGACATCACGAGAGGAAAAGACTATTCCGCCCTGCCCGGTACGGCTACCCGGATAGGCGGGTACAACCGTGCTGGAGGGCAGGGCGAAAGACTGTAAATCGAAGGTTAAGGTGGCAGGCTCTGGGCCCCATACTGGGCGCTGGGAGTTGCCTTGGAGTTGGCCTATGCGGCCATTGCGGCAGCCGGAACGGCGGCCTTCCTGCGCGGCGCCAGCACGCTGATGGTGCACGGTGCCTGCTGCGGATCGATTTTGGTTGGAAGATGATGTGTTTCCGATGAGGTCCGGAGCATCTCCAGTGCCGCATCATCCACGCGGGCGTGTGAGATATCCAGTTCCAGATCCAGGCCTTCCCGCAGGGAGTTGGCCCGTTTTGCCACCACATAGAGGGCGTTGACGCTATGGACGGTGATATGCCCCTTTGCAATCACCTTGGCTCGTGCGTGGTCGAGATCGATACGGACAACAATGTTGAGCTTTGAGTTCAAAATGTAAAGCCTTCCCCGGCATTGGCTGCGACGCTGCAGCTTCTTGCTATGGCCGTTTGCATCAGCCTCAACCAGAGTAGGGGCAGGATGTGACGCACGCAACATGGAGATGTTTATTACATCGTCTGTTCTTTCGTGACGGGGTTCCGGAAGTGCCGCCATGCCAGCCCCTCGAAGCTTCCTTCCGGCCGGGAGCAGGTCCATCATTAGCCCATGGGCAAGCGCGCAAGCGACGGCCTGGGGGACGCGACAACAGAAAACGGCAGCTTGGGTAGTCCGCGCAGCCGCCCGGACCACGCGGTGGTGTTTGTCCACGGCATGGGCCGGGCACTGAAAGGCGGGACGCTGCAGGAGTGGGCCCAGCCGCTGATGCTCAGCCTTCACGACCTTTCCCTGGACATGGTGCCGGACGCCCCGCACCCGCACCTGGTGATCACCAAAGCCAACGCCGTAGGCGATGCACCCGAGGTCTGGGTGAAGGTGCTGCGCGGCTGTGCAGGCATTAAGCCGGACTACCTCACGGTGCTCATGACCGAGGCGTCCTGGGGCAGGGACTTCGAGCCGGCGTCGGCCGCGTCCACGTACTCCTGGGCGCTGCGCACCGCACTGCGGGTCTACAAGAGGTCCCTGCAGCTGATCAGGTGGAACCTCTATCCCGGCAGGCGGCGCGCCAGCTTCGCCTGGCTGGGTGCCCGGCTGCGGCAGGCGCTCCTGACCGCGCTGGCAGCGCTTGCCGGGTTCTTCATCCTGCTGGCCGTGCTGGTGGTGCTGCTGCTGACCATCGTCCTGGCCTGGATTCCCGGGCCCGGCCGGTGGATCGGCAAGATCGTCTCCCTGTTCGCCGAATTCCTGGGCGACCCGCAGGTGTGGAAGCGCAAGCCCCTCCAGGCCGCCGCGATGCGGCAGCGGGTGGTGGACACGCTGCAGCGCTGGGACCACGACGGCGGCACGCAGGTGACGGTGGTGGCGCACAGCCAGGGTGCCGCGATCACCGGGCAGGTCCTGTTCCAGAACCAGGCGCGGGCCACGAACTTCGTCAGTGTGGGCAGCGGACTTGACCTGCTGGGGTACGCCCAGTGGGGCGGCGGAACGGGGGAGGACCCGGTGACCGACTGGCTGGCGAACCCGGACCGGCCCCGCTGGATCAACGTCTGGGGCAAGTTCGACTTCGTGCCGGCCGGCCCCATTTCAACGCACGCCAACGGCCCGCTGCCCGTCTTCGGAAAAATATATGCCCGGGACACCGCGGGTGACGGCGGCCCCGGTCCCGAGGAGCATCCGGTCTACAACCGGTCCGCGCTGATCTACGACCACATCGTCTACTCCAGCAACAGGGTGGAGGTGCTGGATCCGCTGGCCCGGCTGATCCTGGACCCGCCCTCCGACCCGGACGGCCTCGCCTTGCGGGGGCTCAACGGCGACCGGCGCCTCCGTCCGCACCGCGTCATGGTCAAGAGCCTCGGGGTGACGCGGCTTCTTTCGGTGCTCACCGCAGCGCTGAGCGCCCCGGCGGCCCTGGCCTGGCTTGGCTCCCAGGGGTGGGCACGGAACCTGGTGCAGTGCGGCCCGCCCGGGGCCGGCCAGGACCCGTGGTGGTCCTCCTGGCTGTGCTCCGGTCCTTCCTACCACTGGGGCCAGTGGCAGAGCTGGGGCGTGCTGGCGGTGACCACGGCTGTGTTCGCCGGCGTGTTGGTTGGGCTGCTGAACGGGCCGGTGTGGGGCGTGCTGCACAACCGGCTCCAGCGCAGGCGCAAGCCCTCCGTCCGGCAGTCGAGCGACCCCGCCCGCAACGGCCCGGCCAACCCGTGGTGGTACGTAGCGTGGTACCTGCTGATCGTGACGGTGGTGGCCGTGGCCGTGCCGTTCATGCTCGCGTGGCCGGACCTGCCGTGGGTCCTGGTGGTGGTGCTGGTGGCTGCGCTGTGGGCGCTGTGCTTCACGCGCACCAGCATCAGCGGGCTGCCGGCACGGACGGCAGTCCAGGATGTCCAGGCGCCGGCTGTTCCGGCGTTGCGGGAGCCCGCGCCGGGTCAGACGACCACTTGGGGAAGGCTGCCGGTTAATTCGGAGACGGCGGCCGACGACCAGCGCTCGCGTTCGGCTCATAGGAGATCACCACGGAGGCGTCACTGTCGCGGGCTTCATCGATGGCGAGCAGCAGGGCGTCCTCCATGTGCCGGGCGTACTCCAGCCGCTCGGCCATGCTGCCCTGCAGATCGGCGTCGTCGATCAGGACGTGGCCCTTGCCGTCCACGATGACCTTCAAGGAATACCCCTGGTCCTCATGCAACGACCCGCGCGTGGATGAAATTTCGGTGACTCTGTCTGCCCGGACCAGCCCGTTGCCGAGCGTTCGGATCCACACTTCACCCATCGAATGACCTCCCCTTGGCTATGGGCGCGGATCAGCGCCCCATAAGGCGAACGCTACTCCTGTGCGGGCCGTTTGTGACCCCCGAATTTGAGCGATTTCGCGTGGTTTTCGGGGCGCGGCCGGTCAGCCTGCCGGGGCAGTGGCGGAGAGCTCTGCCAGGGCCGCCCGGAGCCTGGCATCGGCATCGTTGGCAACGTCGCGCACGGCGGCGCTGTCACTGAGCCGGACCATGGTTTGCGGATCGATTGCCTGGACTGTGGTCACGGTGTCATTCGTGCCGCGGCGGACCACGACATTACAGGGCAGCAGCGCACCGAGGTCTGGTTCCGCCGCAAGGGCCTTGCTGGCCAACTGCGGGTTGCAGGCGCCCAGGATGACGTAGGGGCCCAGGGCCTCGGCGGCTTCGGTGCCAAGTTTCGCGTCGAAAGTGTTGCGGACGTTGATCTCGGACAGAATTCCGAAACCCTGGCCGGCAAGGGCCGTGCGCGTGCGCTCCACGGCCTCTTCCCAGGAGAACGGGACGGTCACGGTGTGGGTATAGGTCATTGCTCCTCCTCAGTCTGGTGGGCAGGAAAGATGGCGGGAGATCAGGCAAGCGACAGGAAGAGTTTTTCCAGATCCTTGGTGTCCATGCTGGCATCCTTGCGGACGATGCACTGCTCCAGTCCGCTGGCGATGATCGCGAAACCGGCCCGGTCCAGTGCCTTGGACACCGCCGCCAGCTGCGTGACGATGTCCTTGCAGTCCCGGCCTTCCTCAAGCATCCGAGTGACGGCTGCGAGCTGGCCTTGGGCCCGCTTCAGGCGGTTGACCACGGGCGTCAGTTCAGTGGCATCAAGTTGCATGGGGATCTCCAATCCGGGAAGTGTCCGCACCAGCTTATACCCCCAGGGGTGTGTTTGACTACCCCCGGGGGTATCCGTAATACTCGGTGGGGTATTCACTTCCGCTGCCGAAAGGACTCCCATGACCTCCTCTTCCACCCGTTCAACCGCCGTCACCTCCCTGGCGCCCGAAACACTCCGCAGCTGGCTTGCCGGGCACCAGGACCTGACGGTGCTCGACGTCCGCTCCGCCGCGGAGTTCGAATCTATGCACATCCGCGGCTCCTACAACGTGCCGCTGCCGTTGCTCTCGGAGCACACCGATGAACTGGCGCAACGGCTCGGCAGCCGCGTCGTGCTGGTTTGCCAGTCCGGCGTAAGGGCCGAGCAGGCGCGCCAGCGGCTTGGTGAAGCGGGTATCGGCACGGCTTTCGTGCTCACCGGCGGTGTCCCGGGTTTTGCTGCCGCCGGCGGCGACGTTGTCCGCGGCAGGGCACGGTGGGACCTGGAGCGGCAGGTCCGCCTGGTTGCCGGCTCCCTCGTTGTCCTGGGCCTGGCCGGCGGCAGGTTCGTTTCCCCTAAAGTCCGGATGCTCGCCGGGGCGATCGGGGCCGGACTGACGTTCTCCGCAGCCACCAACACCTGTGCCATGGGCACGGCCCTTTCCGCGATGCCGTGGAACAGGGCCGCCAAGGAGCCCACCCGTGAGAGCGCCATCCTGCAGCTGCCCGTCAGTTCCGAAGCCGGAGCTGAGGCCAAGGCGTCGTGAGTTCCGCCGTGATCCTTGTCCTGGCGCTGTCCCTGGTCATCGGCCTGTCGCTCGGCGTCCTGGGCGGCGGCGGTTCCATCCTGACGGTCCCCATCCTGGTCTACGTGGCCGGGTTCGGGCCCAAGGAGGCAATCGCAGCCTCCCTGTTCGTCGTCGGTGTCACCTCGGCGGTCAGTGTGGTCAGCCATGCGCGCAGGGGCCGGGTACGGTGGCGGACCGGCCTGCTCTTCGGCGCGGCCGGCATGGCGGGTGCCTTTGTCGGGGGTCTGCTCGGGGGCCACATCCCGGGCCAGATCCTGCTTATTGCCTTCGCCGTCATGATGGTGGCCACATCCATCGCCATGCTCCGGGGGAGGAAGAAGAAGGACGACGGCGGCGCGGCGCCTGCTAAGCACGAACTGCCGCTTGGCAGGGTCCTGCTGGACGGCGCGGTGGTCGGGCTCATCACGGGACTGGTGGGCGCCGGTGGCGGGTTCCTGGTGATCCCGGCCCTGGCGCTGCTGGGCGGCCTGCCCATGGCTGCCGCCGTCGGCACGTCGCTGGTGGTCATCGCCATGAAGTCCTTCGCCGGGCTGGCCGGCTACCTCACCTCGGTCCAGCTGGATTGGGGCCTGGTCCTGGCTGTTACCGCAGCCGCAATCGCGGGAACCCTTGTCGGTTCACGGATTGCGGGCCGCATTCCGGAGGATGCGCTCCGCAAGGCGTTCGGCTGGTTCGTCCTGGCGATGGGCACATTCGTCCTCACCCAGCAGGCTCCCGGGGAACTGCGCCCGATCATCATCGCTGCCGTCGTCGCCCTGACGCTTGCAGGTGCGGGCATTTGCTGGCTTTTCGTCAACTCCTGCCCGCTCCGCACCATCGGCAGGAACAGGCGGCGAAGCAGCAGCCGGCCTTCGCCGGCCTGACATTCAACAACAAGAGAAGGAGAAGAACCATGGCTGAGATCACCGTTGCCGAGACGAACCGGCGCCTGAACCAGGCCCGGATCCTCAATGTCCGCGAGGACTTCGAAGTCACCGAAGGCATGGTGCCGGGAGTCCTGCACATTCCCATGGGCCAGCTTCAAGCCCGCCTGCCTGAACTCGACCCGGCCGCACCCGTCATCGTGGTGTGCCGCAGCGGAAACCGCAGCGCCGCAGTGGCCGACGCCCTCAACCGCGCCGGCTTCAACGCCGACACCATGGCCGGCGGCATGATTGCGTGGACCCGCGCCGGGCTTCCCACCGTCTGACCGCGCCAGTTGGCTCCTCCCTGCCGGAGGAACCCGTCCTGTCCCATCCAGCTTTACTCGATACCCAGGGGGGTATAAAATTTAGTCATGGCAACCATCGATATCACTCAAGAGACCTTCGCTGGGACCCTGGAGAACAACAACATCGTGTTCGTTGACTTCTGGGCCGGCTGGTGCGGCCCCTGCCGCATGTTCGCCCCTACCTATGCCGCGGCCGCCGCACGGCACCCGGAGATCACCTTCGCCAAGGTGGATACCGAAGCGGAACAATCCCTGGCTGCGGCAGCGCGGATCACCTCAATCCCCACGCTGATGGCCTTCAAGGACAAGACCCTCGTCTTCTCCCAGCCGGGGGCGCTCAACGCAGCAGCCCTGGAAGAGGTCATCCAGGCTGTGAAGAACCTGGACCTGGATGCCCTGCGTGCCAAAGCCGCCAAGCAGGCCAGCTGACCGGATCCGGTCCTGCCGCTGCCGGCACCCACACCCGAACCTGGCCACATGGCCCCCAGTCGCAACGTCCCCAGGAGGACCCCATGCTTTTTGAACGTATCTACGACGACGACCTCGCCCAGGCCAGCTACCTGATCGGCTGCCAGGCCAACGGCACCGCCGTGGTCATTGATGGCCGGCGGGACATTGCCGTCTACCAGGACCTCGCCGAGAAGAACGGCATGAAGATCGTGGCCGTCACCGAGACCCACATCCACGCCGACTACCTCTCCGGCACCCGTGAGCTTGCCGCCGCGACCGGCGCAAAGATCTACGTCTCCGGCGAGGGCGGGCCTGACTGGCAGTACGGATTCGATGCACAGCGGCTCTACGACGGGGACAAAATCAGCATCGGCAACATCACCATCGAGGCAGTGCACACCCCCGGCCACACGCCTGAGCACCTCTCGTTCCTGGTCACCGACGGCGCGTTCAGCGACCAGCCGGGCTACCTGCTCTCCGGAGACTTTGTCTTCTCCGGCGACCTGGGCCGTCCGGACCTGCTGGATGAAGCCGCCGGGGGAGTGGACACCCGCTTCGAGGGAGCGAGGCAACTCTTCGCCAGCCTGCGGGACAGGTTCCTGACCCTGCCGGACTACGTCCAGGTCCACCCAGCCCACGGTTCGGGCAGTGCCTGCGGCAAGGCGCTCGGTGCCATCCCGTCCTCCACGGTGGGCTATGAACGGCTCTATTCGTGGTGGGGTCCCTACCTTGCCGCCAACGACGAGGACGGTTTCATTGCCGAACTCCTGGACGGCCAGCCCGACGCGCACGCCTACTTTGGCCGCATGAAGCGTGAGAACCGTGAAGGTCCTGCTGTGCTGGGCGAACGCGCCCCGCTCCCGCAGCTGGAGACGTCGGACGTCGCCCGGGACCTCGACCAGGACCTCGTCACCTTTATCGACACCCGCCCCAACCAGGAGGTCCACAAGGGAACTGTGGTCCGGTCACTGAACGTTCCGGCAGGCAAATCCGTGGCGAGCTACGGCGCCTGGGTGGTCAACCCCGAAACCGACAAGAATCCGCTGGTGCTCCTGGCCCCCGACCAGGAAGCGGCGCAGGACATGTGGGACCACCTGGTTCGCGTGGGCATCGACAAGGTGGCCGGGTACGTCACGGGCATCGAGGGCCTGCCCACCTTCGTTCCAAAACTGGTCCGGCCTGAAGACCTGGGCAACGTCGACGCCGCCATGGTGCTCGATGTCCGCAACCGCAGCGAACACATCGCCGGCAACATTCCCGGGTCCTACCAGCTCAGCGGCGGCCGTGTCATGTGGCACCTGAACAAGCTCCCGGCCGAAGGCACCATCGTGACGTACTGCCAAAGCGGTGTGCGGAATTCCGTAGCCGCAAGCGCGCTGCGCAGGGCCGGCTACGACGTCGCCGAACTGGATGGCAGCTATGCCGCGTGGAGCGCCTGGCAGCAGGAAGAGCAGAACGCCGTCACGGCGAACTGACCCGAAAACTGCCCGGCGGGTCCCCCCTCCCGCACGGGCTTCCCGCCCGGGCAGGTCCCCGCCTGCCCGGGCACCTTCCATCCAGGGACGTTCGCCAACAACCGAATGGAGCGTGACATGCGGGGCACCCCACCCGGCTCCGACGCGGCAGGAGGTCCCGGCGTCGTACTTGGCCTGCGCCAGAACCTTGCCCAATTCCTGCTCCTCGTCGCGGTCAACGCCCTGGTGGGCGGGACCCTGGGCCAGGAACGGACCGTCCTGCCCCTGCTGGCAAGCCAGGTCTTCAACGTGGGCCTGTATTCGTCGGCACTGACCTACATCCTTGCGTTCGGGGTGGCGAAAGCCGCCACGAACTACCTCGCCGGCACCCTGTCCGACCGGTTCGGACGCAAGCCTGTCCTCGTGGCAGGCTGGCTCATAGCCCTGCCGGTTCCCCTGCTGCTGATCTTCGGTGATTCGTGGGGGTGGATTGTTGCTGCCAACGTCATCCTGGGCATCAGCCAGGGCCTGACCTGGTCCACCACCGTCATGATGAAGATGGATCTCGTCGGGCCCGAACGCCGCGGCCTGGCCATGGGCCTCAACGAAGCGGCCGGCTATCTTGGCGTGGCCGGCACCGCCCTGGCCACCGGCTACATCGCCGCAATGCACGGGCTGCGCCCGGGGCCTTTCCTCCTCGGTGCCGCCTTCATCGCCGTCGGCCTGGGCCTCTCCGTCCTGGCAGTCCGCGAAACCCACCACCACGCCGCCGCCGAAGCCGCAACCCACCGGCCGCGGGACGCCCGCCATGCCGGGCTGGGCAGCCGGGAGGTCTTC
Organism: Arthrobacter nitrophenolicus; assembly: GCF_000332815.1. Taxonomy (GTDB): domain Bacteria; phylum Actinomycetota; class Actinomycetes; order Actinomycetales; family Micrococcaceae; genus Arthrobacter; species Arthrobacter nitrophenolicus. The sequence continues at coordinate 6,174 of NZ_AOFD01000052.1, read as the reverse complement.
ATCCTCACCAGTTTCCGTGACAGGTCGCTGTCCGCTGTCAGCCAGGCGGGGATGGTCAACAACCTCAACGACGGGCTGGCCTGGGGCCTCTTCCCCGTCTTCTTCTTCGCCGGGGGCCTCAGCGTGGACAAAGTGGGCCTGCTTGCGGCTGCCTACCCGGCCGTGTGGGGAGCCGCGCAGCTCGTCACCGGCGCACTGTCCGACAGGTACGGGCGAAAGCCGCTGATCACGGGCGGCATGCTGGTGCAGGCCGCGGCCCTGGCCATGGTGGCTGCAGGGACGGGTTTCGAAACCTGGCTCGCCGCTGCGTCCTGCTCGGAATCGGTACTGCCATGGTCTATCCCACGCTGCTCGCGGCCATCGGCGATGTGGCCCATCCATCGTGGCGGGCGCGCTCCATAGGGGTGTACCGGCTGTGGCGGGACAGCGGCTTTGCCGCCGGCGCACTGCTCTCCGGCATTGTTGCTGACGCCCTTGGCATCCCGGCCGCCATCGCCGTGGTGGCCGGCCTCACCGCTGCCTCAGGCGTGGTGGTGGCCGTCCGCATGAGGGGCGCCGACCACCGCTGACAACCCGTCCGGGGCGCGGCCATAGGATAAATCTGATGACTTCCCCGGACGACCCCCAGCCCTTCAGCCTTCGACGCATCGCGGTGGCCGCCTTCGGGCCCACGCTGCTCTTCGGGATCGGGCAGGGCGCCATCCTTCCGGTAGTGGCGTTGACGGCCCGGGACCTCGGCGCCTCTGTTGCCGTCGCGGCCCTCATCGTCACCCTGATGGGGCTCGGCTCGTGGCTCTTCAACCTGCCCGCATCCCTGGTGACCCTCAAGTTCGGTGAGCGGTGGTCCATCGTGGGCGCCGCCGTCGCCGCCGGCCTGGCCATGGCCGCGGGCGGGCTGTCCTACGTGGTTCCCAACGGGCTGTGGCTGCTCGCAGCGGCGATGGCCGTCGTCGGAATGGCCGGCAGCGTCTTTGGCCTGGCACGGCAGAAGTACCTCACCGAGGCGGTGCCCGTGGAGTTCCGCGCCCGGGCGCTGTCCACCCTGGGCGGGGTCAACCGGATCGGCGTGTTCATCGGCCCGTTCCTGGGCGCGGCCGTGATGCAGTTCGCCGGCATCGGCGGCGCGTACTGGGTGGGCCTGGTGGCGATGGCGGCCGCGGCGCTGCTGTCCCTCACCATCCCGGACCTGGCCGCGGCGGACATGCCCGACGGCGGGACGGCCGGCCCCCAGCCCACGCTCCGCAGTGTGGCGGTGTCCCATGCGGGGGTCTTCCTGTCGCTGGGCGTCGGGATCCTGCTGCTGAGCGCGCTGCGTTCCTCCCGGCAGGTGGTCATCCCGCTGTGGGCGGACCACCTGGGCCTGGACGCCACCTCCGCCTCGCTGATCTACGGATTGTCCGGGGCCATCGACATGCTGGTGTTCTACCCGGCGGGCAAGCTCATGGACCGCAGGGGCCGGCAGTTCGTCGCCGTCCCGTCCACCCTGCTGATGGGCATGGCGCTGCTCCTGATCCCGCTCACCGGATCCTTCGTGGGGCTGCTGCTGGCGGCGCTGCTGATCGGGTTCGGCAACGGCATCAGCTCCGGCTGATGATGACCCTCGGCGCCGACTTCTCGCCCGACCGCGGCCGGGGCCAGTTCCTGGGGCTGTGGCGGTTCATGGCGGACGCTGGCTCCACCGGCGGGCCGGTGCTCCTGTCCGGGGTGACGGCCCTGGCCTCGCTGGGCGCGGGGATCTCGGCCACCGGCGTCCTGGGGTTCGCAGCGGCGGCTGTGTTCGCCGTCGTGATTCCCCGCCTGAAGCACCGCCGCAACTACTGACATGCTCTATCACTTCTGGTCGCTAAAACGCTGGTTTAGGGACCATAAGTGATAGAGCAACGGGTGGGCGGTTATCCTCGACAGATGGGTGAAACGGGGATTCCCACTCGGATGAGTGCGCTGCAGAAGGGCCTGTGGTGGCTGCAGGACTACGCGTACGCAGCCATATGCCAAGTCGCAGGGATGCTGTCCCGCGTGCAGCCGGGCTCGTTCCACCAGGGGCACCGCAGTCCTGTGGTCATCATCCCGGGCGTGTACGAGAACTGGCAGTTTATGCTGCCCCTCATCCAGTCCATCCACGACGCCGGCCATCCCGTCCACGTGGTCACAGTGCTGCAGCGGAACAAGCTGAAGGTGCCGGCGGCGGCCAGGATGGTGGCGCAGCACATCGAGGAGGCCGGGTTGCGGGACGCAGCCATCGTGGCGCACAGCAAGGGCGGGCTGATCGGGAAGTACGCCATGCTCAACCTGGACCCGGAGCAGCGGATCTCCCGGATGATCGCGGTGTGCACGCCCTTTTCCGGCTCCACCTACGCGCGGTACATGCTGCTGCCGAGCCTGCGGATCTTCTCGCCGCGCAACGCGCTGACCCTGGAGCTGGCCCGCGAGGAAACCATCAACAGCCGGATCACATCCATCTACGGCCCGTTCGACCCCCACATCCCGGAGCAGTATCCTGCCGGGTGCCACCAACATCGAGCTGCCCACGGCCGGGCACTTCCGCATCCTGGGGGATCCGGAGACGGCCCGGATCATCGTGGAGCAGTTGACCCCCGACGAGCCGTGAGCTCTTTGGAGAGGAATTACGACGCCGGGCGGCCGGCCCCGCAGGAGCCTGACCACTCGCGTCCGGAGAGTTCCAGCGAGCGGCGGCAGAGCCGGTGGGCCACGGTGCTGGCGGTGCTGCAGCGGGTCCTGTACCTGCTGGTGACAGTCGCTGTCGGATGGGCCGTGTGGTTCTTCCTGCTCTCGCGGCTGTCCCGCGGTCCGGAGCAGGCGTGGGTGTTCCTGCCGGTGTGGCTGATCCTGGCTTACGCCCTGCTGCCGCGCATCCACAAGATCCTCAGCAGCCTCTACATTCCGGACTACTTCATCGGCCGGACCAGGACCGGCGACGGCGTGCTGGGCGACCCCGTGAACCTGGCGGTGGTGGGGACCGGGGACGAACTGCGCCGGGCGATGTTGTCCGCAGGGTGGGTGGAGGCGGACCCCATCACGCCGGCCACGGCCTGGCGCACCCTGACGTCCACGGTTCTGGGGCGGAGCTACCCGCAAGCGCCGGTCAGTTCTTTGTATGTGTTCGGCAACCGGCAGGACCTGGCGTTCCAGCGCGAGATCGACGGCAACCCTCGCAAGCGCCACCACGTCCGGTTCTGGAAATGCCCCGAGGGGTGGATGCTGCCCGGCGGAATCCCGGTGGATTTCGTGGGTGCCGGCACCTACGACCGGAGCGTTGGACTGTCCCTCTTCACGTTCCAGATCACGCACAAGATCGCCGACCGCACGGACGAGGAACGGGACTTCATCATCGGGACGCTCCGGGCCGCCCGTGCCGTGGAGTCGGTCCACGTCATCCTCAACTACTCCACCGGCTACCACCACCGCAACGGCGGCGGCGACGCCATCCGCACAGACGGGCACCTGCCGATCATCGACCTTTATGAACCGGGCCGGCCAGGACCGGCAAAGGGGTAAAAGCGCAGGTCAGGGGCGATTTCAATTTTTCAGATAACTTGAGCCTTCTTTGACGCTTTCACCCCTTAGTTCCTGAGTTTGGCCGTGCAAAGTGGTCCCCAGCTAGACAACACCACATCAAAGTCTGAGGGGACATGTCATGAAGAACAGCACTCTGATTAAGGGCACCGCAGCCATCGCCGTAGGTGCAGCACTGCTGCTGGGCGGCGGCGGAACACTGGCCAACTGGAACGCTTCGGCTAGTCAGGCACCTGGCACTATCGCAGCCGGCGACCTAAACGTCGTCAACGCTACCAGCAACGGAACCTGGACTGACCGCAACGGCCAACCGGTCACCATCGGCACCTACAAGGTAGTACCAGGCGACAAGCTCACCTACACGCAGGACCTGACGGTTACTTTGGTGGGCGACAAGATGGCTGCGAATATCGCCACAACCGGCATCAGCGCCACTAATGGTTTCACTCCCGCCAACGTTTCCGTATCCGCACCCGTGCTCACCGTGGGTGAAGACCCTGTCTCCAACCCGCTGAAGCCCACGGGATCGGCACAGACGGTGACCGCTACCATCACGTTTGAATTCCTGTCCAGCACCGCGGCCCGGTCAGACGTAAACGCCACGTACAACTTCAACAACGTTGGATTCACCCTGACCCAGGTCACTCAGTCCGGCCTTTCCTAATCATTACGGCGGGTGGCTGAACGGCCACCCGCCCGTCGGACCAAGGAACAGGACCAGGAGGAAGACCGATGCGCACCAAGCGCTCACTGCAGGCGGCGGCACTCATCGCCGCGGCAGTGCTCCTGGGACTGTTGACGGTGCAGGGCACGTACGCCCTCTGGAGCGCCAGCGCGTCGGCCGCCCCCGGGACTGTTGCCTCGGCGTCGTTCGATGTGGCGCTCAGCGCGGTTCCGTCCGGGCAGGTCACGAACATGACGCTGGCCAACGGGCAGTCGGCAAACCTGGCCATCAACCCGGCGGCCACCCTCTCGCCCGGAACGTCGGTGTACGGGGGAGTGGCAGTCACCAACAACACCAATGCCGGCGGGACCTTCAACACCACCGTCACGGCGGGGCAGCCAGTCATGGCGAATGTGTCCGGCGGAAGCCTTGCCCAGTACGTGACAGTCAGCGCCAAGGCGGCAGCCACCGCCGCGGAATGCAGCGCCACCGGCAGTTACGCGCCGGTGGGTTCTTCCGGTCTCGTTTCGCAGCCCGTCGCCAAAGGCGGATCCACCGTCTTCTGCTTCCAGGCCAGCCTTAGCCCGGCCGCCCCCACCACCGTGAAAGGACAAGCAGTGAACATCACCCTTCCGCTCACCGCCCGTCAGTTGTGCGGGGTGCCCGGTGGCTGCTGACCTGACAGAACGCCCCGTCGTCGGCCACACCCCGCACGGGCAGGACGCGCCGCAGACGGAACAGCCGCCGTCGAAAGCGGCAACCGGCCGGGGCAAGCGCTCCGGTGCCTGGGCCGCCGTCGGACGTATCGCCAGCATGTCCGCCATGATGATCACGTTGTTCGCCGCGCTGGTCCTGATCGTGCTGCCGGTGGCAACGGGTTCGCAGACGTACACCGTGCTCACCAACTCCATGGCGCCCAAGTTCCCGCCGGGCACGTTCCTGGTGATGAAGCCGGTCGACTTTGACCAGATCCAGTACGGCGACGTGGTGACGTTCCAGCTGTACTCGGGACGGCCTGAGGTGGAGACGCACCGGGTGGTCGGTTTCGGAGCCACGCAGCAGGGGGAGAAGACGCTCATCACCCGGGGCGACAACAACGGCGCCAACGATCCTGAACCCGTCCGGGAAATCCAGGTCAAGGGCAAGCTGTTCTACGCAGTCCCGTACGTCGGCTTCGTGGCCAACGCGCTGGGCAACTCCGACCGCGGCACCTGGACCGTCGTCGCAGCGATCGGACTCATCGGCTACGGCGCCGTCACGGTCTTCACGTCAGTACGCAAGTCACGCAAGTCCCGCATGGCTGGGGCGTCCTGATGGGCAAGTTCCGGGACCTCCCGGGTGCCGGGGCCGCCGTCGGCGCCTTCGCACTGACGGTGACGCTGGGCGTGGGCGGCGCGTCGGCGTCGGCTTTGTGGCAGCAAAGCGCGACGGCGACCATGACCGTGAGTGCCGCAACCATCTGGCCGGGCGATGTCCTCACCGGGTTCACCTGCAACAACAACAACAACCGGACCCACGCCACCCTGACCGCCACCGGGACCAAAACTCCTGCCTCCCTTACCTACGCGGCCCTGCAGGCGGACGGAAGTTACGGTCCCTCGTACAACCAGGCCGTGGCGCTGGGGGCGTCCAGCACCGTCACGCTGGACATCACGTCGCCGATCGTGGTCGCGAACCGGTCCACGGCACGGCTGACCATCCGCGTGACCGCCACCTACAGCGACCAGTCGACGGGTATTGCCACGGCGGTGGTCGACCTGGAACAAGGCAACAACAGCAACAAGGTCACCTGCGTCTCGACGTCGCTGTAGGCACCGCGCCAGCTCGGCGGAAGCAGGCGCCGCTATGTCCCCCCCACATAGCGGCGCCAGCTCCTGCCGAGCTGGTTTGCGTTAAGGGGTCCGCGTTGAAATGGGGACCAGCTGCGTAAGGGGGCCGCCGCCAATTCGACGGTTCCCTGCAGGATCGCTGTTCCG
>NZ_AOFD01000051.1 GCF_000332815.1 Arthrobacter nitrophenolicus | reverse complement strand
ATTTCGAAGGGCAGGGCTTTGTAGGCGGTGTTTTTGTTCATGTTCCAGCCTGCGACGAGGCCGGAGGCGATCATTTGGTCGCTGAGGCGTGCGAGGCGGTAGGTGGGGTCGGTGTCGAGGGCGAGTTGGAGGAATTGGTGTGCTTTGCTGCCTCTGCCTTCCCACCAGTTGATGTAGCCGATGGTGGTGAGGACCGGTGCTTGGTGTTGGGGGCTGGTGCGGGTGTAGGCATGCAGAAGTAGTTGTTGTGCCCACTCGATTCGTGACCATTTCGGGGCACCCTCGGTTTGAGCGAACAGGATGCGCTTCATAGGTTCGTCCAGTCCGGGGATGTCCGCGATGAGCCGGTCACGGATGGCTGGGAATTGAAGGTTTGCGACCAGTGCGTGACAGTCGTCGTCGCTGGGGAAGGACACGGAGTCGAGCATGCCGGCCCACAGTTCCCTGGCCCGAGATGTCGCGGTCGTAGTCGGGAGGGCTTGGATAGTGTCCATATGGCGTTCGACGGCGGCCGCCTTGATGGCGCTTTCGTTGGTGGTGGGGAGTGTGATGCGGTTGGTGGGTTGGACGGTGCTGCCGCGGTAGATGAATTCGGCGTTGATCGCGCTGGTCTGGGTGGAGCTGACGGGTAGGGCGAGTTCGTGTCCGGGCTCGCCGTCGTAGGGGGAGAAGGTGTCGTCGCCGACGAAGAGTCCGTCGCGGATGGTGATGCCTTGTTCTGAGAGGACTCCGGTGAGTGCGGCGATAGTGGCGGCGTGGGGTTTGGGTTGTCCGGGCTGGCAGGGTTCGCTGGTGTAGACGGCGAAGAGCAGGGACGTGGCTGTGGTGTCGCTGGTGAGGTAGTGGGCGACGGTGCGTGCGTAGGGGAGTTCCTGCCCGGGTAGGCGGGGGAGGTCGATCCGCAGTGTCGCGCCGATGCTGTTCTCGTTCAGGGTGATGCAGACCAGGCTTTCCTTCGGCCAGAAGCCGAGGGTGTGCCCGATGAAGCTGAGGACGTCCGGGGGTGTCTTGATGGTGAGCTTTTCCATGATCCTGTTCCTTTACCCTTGGTGTTTCCGTGACTTTTCTGCGGTTGTTGGTGGTGGGCGTCGTTCTGGTAGGGGACCATCCGCTGGGGTGGGGCCGGAGTGCAACTTGGGGGACCGGCAACGGGACCGAAAACTTCATCCCCAGGCAACGCTCCACAGCGTCGAAAGCAGAAGTTTTCGGTTCCGGGGCCGGCGCAGTAGCGCCCTGGTTGCGCGGAGGACCTGCCCAGCGATCATGGGGCATATCAGAATGACAAGCAGCGATGGAGCTTCTGCTTGTCCATCAGCGGCACGCGGCTCAACGGCATGACGGTTAGAAATCAAACTATGGTTGGTCGGGCGTCCGCCGTATTCAAAATTGAGGTTCGGGTTATTGGAGCCCTAGTTCACGAGGATTAGACTCGCGGCACTGGTTCGGCCGGTGCGGCGGATTTTTGGGGGCAACGTGGGTTCTGACTTACGCGTTTTGCGGCAGTATGGCATCTTGCCCGAAGACTGGCGCTGGTTTCGCGCCCATGGGCCGGCGAAAGTGACAGCTACTCCGCGTTATCGGGCTGTGGTAGGGCGGGTCCTACATGGATCTCTGCTGCGGATAGTCCTGGTTATTGTGTCCATGGTGGTGGCGATGCCCGCGATCACGTTGCTGTCTATCGTGACTCGTCTAAGCCTTTATCAACTGGCTCCGGTCACTCTTGCAGTTCTGGTGACCGGGACGGTCCTAATCGTCGTCATTCTGACCAGATTGATCAAGAGTGTGCGGCACGCCGGGGCGGAAGCTCTCCGCGAGGAGTTATCTGGCCGAGTATTCGGTTCACCGGGGATGGTACTGGCTGCCGTTGAAAAGTACGGCCAGGGCAGAGCCGAGGCCGGTGCACGGGGAGAAATCAGCACAGCTCTGCTTCTGGAGCTGCTGCTGCGCATCCCGGGCGTCACCGTTTACCACGGCCTGCAGTTCCCCGGGAACGATGACGCAGACGTGGACCACGCTGTTGCCTTCCGAAACATCGTCTACCTGCTGGATTCCAAGCTCTACCGGTGGGGGCAATACGAATGGAGCACCACCGGAGAGAAAGATCTCATCGTCCGCTCGGACGGTTATGGGCGAGGCACGGCAAACTGGATGCACGTCGCTGCCCACGGCTACCAAAGACTGCTGGGTCCACACGTCGAAATCGTTCCCATGGTGCTCATTCACGGCCGCAAAGTCTCAGTTGGGCACAGAAGCGTTTCCTCCGAGGTGTGCATATGCTGACCGCTGGCGAGGCTATGGAACGGATAGGCAACACCATTCACGGCGCACTCGAGATCGGGCAGGACAATCCCTCCGTCCGGGAGGCCCTGGCACGTAAATTGAAAACGGCCTGAGCTGAATGCCCGTTCGTTTTTACCGGCGCGCAAGTTTCGCATTGTCTACGACGGCGGGTTGGGTCGGCGTAAATTGGCGTGTGTACATTGTCCACACTTTTCGTCTCGGATCGGGTCCTACATCCCTTGGAATGCTCCGGATTCCGCATGTTTTCGCGGGTTCCCAGTGTTTGCAAGGGCGGGAATGCGGTTCGAGTCCCACCTCGGGCACGCAAACCCCCTCGTCAGAGGGGGTTTTTCTTTGTGGGCGTGTGTACAAAGCTTTGGCCCGTTGACTCTGACGCTTGGTTCGCGGTCTTTGGCCTGGCCGCCGCGGTGGCCTATTTGGGTGTGTGGGTGGCGGGTTCAGGTCCTTGGCGGGTGGGTCCTCCGCCTGCTGCGGGCTAGGATCAGGTGGTTCCTCGTTCCGGTACTGTCGGGTTGGTCTCCGGTGGGCCAACACCTGTTCATGGCTTTGGGCTGCGAGTACGACATGATGAACTCAAGGATGGTGTCTACACCTCGTCTGCTTATTCAGAGTGGGCTGGGGATATGTCCACTGTCACGTGCGGGCACATGATTTCCTAGTCCAGGCGCCAGAAAATGGAAAGACCGAGACCAGCCGGACACACCACCGGCTGACCTCAGGTTGTGGTGGCGTTCCGGCTGACGGCAGACATCGCATGGGGTGTTGAGAGGTATGCAATGCCCGTCTGCCACGTTCACGTGTGTGACGGGTCGCGCATTCTTAAACGCCGAAACACGTACCGCGCCCGATCTGCAGGTTGAGTTGCGGTACGTGATCGGCGTTCACGTTTCCTTACGCTCGGATTGTCAGGACCGGGCAGTCGGCGTTCAGGAGGATGCTTTGGGCGGTGCTTTCGAGGAGGAGTTTTCCCACCGCGGAGGGCCGTCGCAAACCGAGGACGATCATGGCAGCTTCTCCGCTGGTGGCGATGTCGAGAATGTCCGTGGCCGGGTCGCGGCCGATGTGCTGGATGATCTCGTGTTCCAGGCTGGATGCCTGCAGGGTGTTGTCGAGCGCTGTGAGTTGGCTGTCTTCGGCCAGGTTGGTGTCGACGTGCGGTTCTTCCACGAATCGAAGTGTCGGGGACATCCGCCGTGGTGCCCACGCATCAAGGACGACCGTCGAAGGTCGCTGGTGTCCGCAAAATGATGGGCAGGTGGCCGACCCGGCCGGACGAAAAAAATCCAGACTTGAATTTAGGGGTGGCTGCCCCGAAACTCTCCGAATGGGAGTCATCGAAGAAATGCGGGCACTTGGCCATGTCGTGGACCGGCTCGCTGAAAAGTACCCGGACGTGCCGCGGCATCACATCGAAGGCATCGTTGAGCAAGAGCACAGGTTGCTCGACGCCGGCAGGGTGCGGGATTACGTTCCGATCCTTGTCGAGCACGCTGTCAGGGACAGGCTAAGACAGTAGCTGCATGGCGGGACTCTGGTCCGGAGATGCCAGGAAACCCCTTCCCGGTGATGGGACAGGGGGCTTCCTGGCTTCGTACTTACCGGTCAGCTTCTTCCCGGCGCAGATGCGCCGGGAACGAGGGTGTACTGCTTGGGCAGCTTCAGTGATCGTTCGGCCATGACCTCGTGCAGCCGGTCCGGGTAGTCGGTGATCAGTCCGTCGACGCCGGCGTCCATGAGGGCGCGCATGGTGGGCTTATCGTTGACGGTCCAAGGAATGACCTGCATGCCCGTGGCATGGGCACGGTCCACCATGTCAACGGTCACGTAGGGGGAGTAGCCGGCGTCGGTGACCTTGCCGTCCTGGGGTGTGCCGTGGACGGGGGAGATGGCGTCGAAGCCGAGGAAGGATGCGGCCTGGACGAGGTCCCCGCCGAAGTCGTCGGAGTCGATGCCGCCCAGCCAGGGTGAGGCGCCGGGCTGGCCAGCCTGCAGGAAGTCCTTGTTGGTCAGCGCGACCGTGCGCAGGCCGGGCTCACGCTCCTGCACCAGGCGCAGCGCGCCCCAGTCGAAGCTCTGGATGGAGACCCGCTGGAGCATATCCGCTTCCTTGATCTCGCGGAGTGCGACGTCGACGAACTGTTCCCGCGGTGCGGTCTGCTCGGGTGCGCCGGCTTCGACCTTGGTTTCGATGTTGAACTTCACCTGGCTGGCCCGGTAGCTGCGGGCCAGTTCGAATACTTCGGCCAGGGTCGGCATCTTCGCGCCGGGGGATGCCTGCTGGCCGGGGTACTTGGGCAGGGTTTGGGAGCCGCAGTCAAGGCTGCGGACCTGCTCGAAGGTCAGGTCCTTGATGTATTTGCCGGCGTAGGGGAACAGGGGGTCGCCGGCCGTGACCGGTGCCGTGTCCCGGCATTTTTGGGCGCTGATCTTCCGGTCGTGGGTGACGACTTCACGGCCGTCCTTGGTGATCTGCAGGTCCAGTTCGATGGTGCTCACGCCGGTTTCGAGGGCCTTGGCGAAGGATGCGAGCGTGGATTCAACGGTGAGGCCGAGCCCGCCGCGGTGGGCCTGGAGGTCGAAGTGGTTGGCCGTGCCGTTGGGGTTGGTGTCCGCTGCGTGGGCCGGGAGGGATGTTCCCAGGGCCATGCCGGCGGTCAGGGCAGCCGCGGTCAGCAGCTTGGTGTACTTCACGATGATTCTCCGAATCGTGTCATGGGGGATTAAGCACGCCCAAGCATTCCTGCAACCGCCATACCGCAGGGGACGCTGAGGCAGCGCACACATGACATAGAGGTGAACGCGAAGTGTGTCACGGCGTGTACACCGGTGCCGTCTGGCAGCGGCGCAGGAGGGGGAGCAGCCCGCAACCGTGTATGGCGGGGCGCCTGGACAGAGGGAATGCCCTATGTACGGTTGCGGACTGCCCAGTTAATCAGGGGCGGGCTTCGAAGATGATCAGTTCGGTGCCCGCGTTTTCCTCGCCGTCGTCGGGGGCGGCGAACAGGCGCAGGACATCGCCGTCAGATTCCAGCGCAACCGGGTTGCGTGTCACGGAGTGGCCGGCGGTGGAGAATTTCTGGAAGGGAACCTCATGGGCGATCCTTCCGTCTGAGAGGTCGGTCAGGGCCAGGCCGCCGAGCTCGAAGGGGTTCCCGTCAGCGGTCTTGAGGCCGGTCACGCCGGAGCAGAGCTGGTGTCCGGCGCCGGCGTACTCGCAGTCCTGGTAGTCAATGAAGTGGCTGGGGTTTGCCTGCGAGCCCAGCAGCGCCCCTTGGCGGTTCCAGGTGAACAGCTTGCGGGAACCCCAGCTGACGCCGCTGACTCGGTTGGTTTTGCGGTCGGCGACGACCCCGCCGACATGGTCTGCCTGGCGGAACTGTTCCGTGACCTCGTAGGTGTCCGGGTCGATGGTGTAGACGATTGAGCTGCTGTTGGGCCGGTACTCGGCTACGGGAACCCAGATCTTTTCGCCATCGAAGTCCGTGCCGCCGGGGTGATAGATGGTGTCCTCGCCCAGGACGATGTCTTTCAGGAGGTTTCCTTGCCGGTCGAGGACGAAGACGTGTCCGCGGCCTTTGCCGGTGGTGCGGTCGTAGCCGTCGACAGGCGAGGGGTAGCGGACCGTTGGTTCAATGATTTCGACGCTGCTGAGGAAGATTTTGTCGCCGACCAGCGACATGCCCTGGGGATGGTAGGTCGGGAAGTCGAGTTTGAGCTTTTGGACCTGGTTCCACTGGGTGTTGCGGTCGACTTTGGCAAAGGCTTCCGCTTCTGCCGTGAGGCCCTTCGGGGTTTGGCCGTTGGTCGCCACAGCGGAGGTGCCCGCTGTCAGGGCGGCTGCGGCGATCGCTGTGATGGCCAGGACGCGCTTCATCTTCATGTCTGCTCCAGGTGAGTGATGGGGATGCCCGGTAGGGCGCGAACCAACTTAGGCGCCGGGGATGGCAGGAGAAACAACAACAGGTGTCCAAAGGATGAAACGGCAGGATGCAGGCCTGTCACCGCGGGTAGGAGCTTGCCCCTGTTTGTGGCTTTACAGGCACCCACCGATGCCCGCCGCCGGGTGCCAGGTTCAACAGGGTACGCGGCTGTGGCTACGCACCGCCTTCATGAGGTGCGAGCATGTCCTGTGCATGCTCCATCAGCGACCGGGGCCGGAATGGCTTGGTCATGACGGCATTTGCGCCGGCTGCCATGAATTCGTCTGCGAGGTGCGGGTAACCGGTAAGCATGAGGACGGGCATATTGCTGAAGCTGCGGATCCGCCGAAGTACGTCTAGTCCGTTCAAGCCGGGCAGACCGTGGTCGAGGACGACGATGTCAGGTACTTGCTGTCTGGCCGAGATGACACCGACTTCGCCGCTGGCCGTCGTGTGCGCCTCAATGCCGCAGAGTCCCAAAACCCCTTTTATCAAGCCAGCAATATCCTGGTCATCTTCAATGACTACGGCTGTTTTTTCGGCGGACACACCTTGTTCTCTCTTTTGGACCATTCATAGCGGCTCATGGCAACGAATTCGTCCTCTTGATGCCCGGCCATGGATGTGGTTTTGGTTCCACAAGCAGCCCGTCGCCCAAGTCGGGCCGGGCTTTTTGCCCTATGCCGTGAACCCGGTCATCCTTGCCGTGCCGTCGTAGCCGCCGGAAGGTGCCTTGAGCCCGTAGAGGCCACCGACAGTCGGGGCCACGTCCACCGTCCGTGCCGGGTCTGAAGAAGTGCGGCCGCGGGCCACCTTGGGGCTGCCTCCGGAGATAAAGAACGGGATGGGCTCGGTGGCGGGATGCCCGTGGTTGCCGGGAATCGGATTGGAGACGATGTACGGGTCAGAGAACCGCCAGCCCGCGCGGCAAAAGGCCACCAGGTCTCCGGCCTCCGGCCCCAGTCGCAGCTCGGCAGGTGCGTGTACTGACAGCACACCGGGGTGGGCCTGGACCAGGGATCGCGCAGCCTGGAGGCCGCTTGCCTTCTGATCCGCAGGGCCGGTCCAGTACAGCAGGTCCGCGCCGCCGTTCTGGGCAATGGTGAGTGAGGACCTGAGGTCCGGGCGTGCCTGGAGGATCAGGTCCACCGAGATGACGTTGGTGGGCAGCGACCAGTCCATGGAATGATCTGCAAGCACGACAAGGACGCTGGACTCCCACTTTCCGGTATCAACCAGGTGATCCACCAGCCGGCCCACCTGCAGATCGGTGGCGGCGAGGGCGGCTGTGCGCGCTGCCTGGAGCGTGGTCCCGGTCAGGTCCGAGTGGCCCATGCGGTCGACGTCGCCGAGGTTGGTGAACGCGAAGTCCGGATCCGGGCCGCTGACGATGGCCAGCAGCGCATCCATGGTGGCGGCGTCCGGGGCGTGTCCGGTGACCGGCAGCAGCGGATAGGGCTCCCAGCGGTAGCTCGCCCGCGTGCCGAAGATGCCGTACAGGTACTCCTTGCTCAGGACGGAGGCAGTGGTGAGGCCGGACTCGCGCAGGCGTTCAAGCAGCGTTGGAAAACGGAGGTCGGTTTCGCGGTCCATGTCCCTCGCTGCCCCTTCGGCGGGATCGAAGACCGAGTTCGCGGGGACTCCGGACCTGTCGGGCCGCACGCCGGTCATCATCATGACGTGATTCGGGATCGTCTCCATCACCGGCAGCGACCTCGCGGCAGGGAAGTTGGTGCCCTCCGCCCGCAGGGCGGCGAGCCGCGGGGTCAGTCCCGGCGTGATCTCGTCCGGCCGGCAGCCGTCCACCACAAGGACGTAGGTGCGCGTCCGGGCGGTGCCGGGATTCGTCGTCGGGCTGGCCCACGCGGTTCCGGCCGCCGCGGAAAGGACGACGGCGGCACTTCCGGACCCGGCAAGGCGCAGGAACTGGCGGCGGTCCGGGTTCACAGGGCGCCTCCGGTTGCCGGAACGGCTTTGCCTGTGCCGGCACCGACCCTGAACGAGGTGGACAGTGTGGCTGCCGAGGCCCGGGCCGTCCGGTCGGCAAGGACGTACCAGTCCATCCGAACCCCTGCGGGCGTGACGTCCAGGACGGAGTAGCGTGGGAGTCGAAATCCAGGTACTTCACGTGGGGGTTGGCAGTCCTGATGGCTGCCTCCACGGCCAGGGAGGAGGTCCGTGGCGGAGTGTTCATTATGTCGTCGAGGTTGTCGCTGGTCACCGACGTGCAGACGAGTTCAGCCGCGACCGAGTCGCCGGTGGTGGGGTAAGTGAGGGGATCCGCGGGAATGTCGCAGGCCCAGCCGGAGTGGATGTCACCGGTGAGGAAGACGGTGTCCTTGACGCCCTGGTCCCGCAGGTGCCGGATCACCCGGCTTCGGTCTGCCTCGTAGCCGTCCCATTGGTCCACGTTGTAGGGGACACCGTCGATGGTGGTGCCACCCATGAGCTTCTGGACGCCCGCCACTTCGGCCAGGCTGAGCGTCGATGGAACCCTGACAGGGGCAATCATCACGGGGTTGCCCACCAGCTTCCACTGAGGACCGCCGGAGGTGAGGTTGCCCAGCAACCAGTCCATCTGTGCATCGCCTGTGATGGTCCGGTCCGGGCTATCCACCGCGGGATCGAGCCCGTTGGCAGCCTGCTCACTCCGGTAGGAGCGGAGATCCAGCATGGACAAGCTGGCCAGGGAGCCGAAATCAAGCCGGCGGTACAGCGGACCGCCGGGCTGGTAGCGCACGGGCATCCATTCCGCATAGGCCTGGTTGGCCGCAGCGCGGCGTGCGGCCCACAGGCCTTCCGCGCCCTCGGTGTGGTTCTCTGCCCCTCCGCTCCAGGCGTCATTGGCCGCCTCATGGTCGTCCCACGTGACGATGAAGGGTGCAGCGGAGTGGAGCGCCTGCATATTGGGATCGGTCTTGTACTGGGCATGCCTGCGCCGGTAGTGGGACAGGGTGGTCATCTCGACGGCGGGATCGTGCGGGCGTACCACGACGTCCCTCGCCTGGTATTCCCCTGGTGCGTACTCGTAGAGGTAATCGCCGAGATGCAGCACGGCGTCGAGGTCCCCGCGCTGGGCAAGATGGCGGTAGGAGCTGAAGTAGCCAGCCTGGTAGTTGGCGCAGGAGACGACGCCGAAGCGGAGGCGCTCCACCTGCGCTCCGGCCGCCGGGGCAGTCTTGGTCCGGCCGACCGCGGACACCGCGCGGCCAAAGGTGAAGCGGTACCAGTAAGGCGTGCCCGGCTGCAGTCGGCCAGCGACCACCTTCACCGTGTGGTCACGCTCCGGCCCGGTCTTCACAGAGCCCTTGGAAACAATCCTGCTGAAGTCGGGGTCCGAGGCCACCTCCCAGTTCACGGTCGCGGCCGGGCCGAGTCCTGAACCAGGTGCGGCTTCCGGACTTGGGTTAACCCGCGTCCAGAGCACCACGCTGTCCGCATATGGGTCACCGGAGGCCACCCCATGCGCGAACATTGGGTCAGCCGCCTGAGCCGGCTGGAAGGCAAGAGTTGCAGCTCCGGTCGCAACAGCGGCAAGGCCGGCCGAACGGAGTACCTGGCGTCGGGTGGGTGAAGGAACGTACTGGCGGGTAACAAAAGGCATGTACTCCAGTATCCCCACCTCCCACTGACCGCAAGCACGAGTTCGCCGAATATTCACCATCGGGGCACCGAATGTTTTGAAGCGAAAACCGGTGAGTACTCTAACGCGGCCCCCTACGACGCTCCATAGCCCGGCGACCCCTCCTTCGCCAAGCGACACACTCCCTCGCGGCGGAGGCGATCCTGGGCCTGCGTGAAGTGCAGGACGTCGCCGGCGTAGTTGCCGTAGCCCAGGAGCACGCCGCCGCCGTTGTGGGCAGTCTTGGCCACGTTGTAGATCTGCTGCGCGGACGGGGAAGCGAAGAGGTTGCCCATTGCAGCGCCGTGCGCCAGGCCCTGGCCCCACCAACCCAGCGAAGGCCGGGTAGTGGCCTGAACCGCCGCCGATCACCAGGGCCACCGTGTCCGGTGTGCTTCTAGTATTGCGGACAACGCCGCCGGAGACGCGCTTGACCCAGCGGTCGTGAGCGCCTGCTGGCCTTCTTCACCAGCGGCGACATTGCCCCGGGGACCAGGCTGCCGGCGGAGCGTCAGCTGGCCGCCTCACTTGGCGTGGGCCGGTCAGCCGTGCGCGAGGCGCTCGCCGCCCTGGAAATCCTGGGCATCGTGGTGGTCCGGCCCGGTTCGGGCACCTATCTGCGGGACGGCGTTTCCGAACTTTTGCCGCGGACGCTGAGCTGGGGGTTGATGCTGGGTGCGCCGAGGACCCGCGAACTCGTCGAGCTGCGCAGCGGCTTGGAAGTCCAGGCTGCCCAGCTGGCGGCGGAGCGCGTAACCGACGAGGCCCTTGAGCGGATGCGCGCCAACCTGGACACGATGGCGGCCACGCTGGACGACCTGGCTGCGTTTGTGGAGGCAGATGCTGCCTTCCACCGCGAAATCGCGGCAGCCTCCGGTAACCAGGTACTGCAGGAGCTCCTGCAAAGCATCCGTTCGCTTCTCCGCATTTGGGTGGACCGGGCATTGACGGATGAGGGACATGCGGCTGCTGCCCTGAAGGAACACACAGAAATTCACAGGGCACTGGAGGCCCGTGATCCTGCCGCCGTCACAGCCTCAATGCAATCCCACATGGATACAGCATCGCGTCGGCTCCTTCTTGGCTTGGACGCTTCCCATTGGCGCGAATGCATCCCTAAGGCGGTCCTCGGCTTATCTCTCCCGGGATCCGGCTGATGGTGAGTGGCGGCTCCCTACCGCTCATCAGATCGAGCAGCACTTGGGCTGCCTGTGCATGCAGTGTCGGGGCGACCGCGGTGATTCCGGGTCTCCGGATTTCAAACCAGTCCGGATCACCGTATCCCGCGGGGTCGTTTACACGTGGGATGGGCCTGAACCAGATGCGGGGCAAGCTCGGGAGCTGACCGCCAAGCGCAACGAGCTCGTCAATCGCTCCCGCGTCGCCGCGACCCAGGTCCAGGTCAAATGCAATCCTCGGGATTAACTGATTCGATCTTGAGCTGCTGTCCTGCGTACCCTCTCACGAGTAGTGTCGCTAAACGTAGTTGGGCCCTCGATAATCCAGTGCACAACTATTTCAGCTCATAGCCGCCTGACCAGGTCAGGTAGCCGTTTCGTTCGTTTGGCTGTAGAACCGTGCAAAGCGGTGAAGGTAGAGGTACATTCCGAGGAAGACCACGGCACCTAGGAGCGGCCCTGCCCAGAAAGCGATGGGAGTGCCGTGGATGAGGACCGCCGCCGCGCCGAATACCGCTCCAACCACCCCCACACCAGGGCTGGCGGTAGCGAGCTTGCCCTGAATCTTTCTGCCAACTTGACGGTATCGGATGCTATGGAGGACGGCGAAGAGGATAAAAGCGCTGCCCATTATCAGGGGCCAAGGCATTTCAGCCACTGCTACAACGCTCAGAGTCAGCCCGTACATGGCCGCGAGGGCAAGCCAATAGTTCCTTGCGATTATTTTCTTGTTCATCAGCATCCTCGGTTGATGTCGATTACAGTTCCTGCGATGGCCATAGCGGCTGAGCAGCCCAACGCCGCCATCGGTCCGAAGAATCCGAGAGCACCGCAGAACGCCGCATTTGTGCTCCACCACGCCCAGAATGCTGCCCAGGCAGCAGGGCATTGCGGAAAAGCGGTCTGCATGCCCATGCTGCCTTTTCCTCCGCCAACCATGATTGGCTTTGCCTTGACGATCTGGGCAATTCTCAAGCTGTTCGGCCCGTCACTGACTTCCAGCGAAAGGTATCCGAGGTCAGTTAATTCGACTAACGCCGTCAGGACGTCAGTTGGCATTAAAGCGGCTAAGAATTCTTGCTGAAGCCGGCTGTCGAAGCGGCTGTCAGAGGAAAGAAAAGCGGTAAGCGGTTTTGATTCTTCGATAATCTGAAGCCGCACCGCAAAACCAAGCGGATCAGCTGACTTAGCCTGCCTTAGACGGTTCAAAGCTTCCTGCGTTTGAGCCGGATTGGGTTGAAGCAGGGCGACGCCCGAGCTGGCCGCGGCTATGGTTTTGGCGCCAGCAGCTCCCGCGGTCCAATCGATGCCGCCATGAGCGCTACGACGGCAGTAAAGGTGGCTGCCAACCGGCAAAAGTGTTTCCAAGCTTTTTTGTTGTAAAACATGTATCCCCCAATACGGATTTCACAAATCAGTTGCGACTGCGATCCCGCCGGCCCAGATTTTTGGAGGCGGCAGTGGGGCCAAGGCTACGTATGGCCATGATGCATCGCAAGTCAAACACTGTCCCGACGCTGCCTGACAGAAGAAGCGGCATGGGCGGCAATTATTTATCCTAAGTTCTTGCGCCACCACGCCGTTCACAGTGTGGTCTGGGGCGATGAATGGCGGTGCTTCAGCCCACCTAAACGTCGCCTTGGATGTCAGAGGCGGGTGTGAGAAGCAGTCAGGTCGGCTTGCGACTGCTGCTCGCCTGGCTCGTATCCCTGGGAAAATGAGATGTCTCATCGAGCGGAGAGACGTGTGACCTGCACAATCGCTTACTTCTAGGGAATGGTGGACGCGCGAGCGTAAGGCGATTCTCGTAACTTATGTCTCATAACTTCGTAGCTAAAATCTGGTACTCATCCTTGGTTATGAGACAGGTGAGCGGGCGTCGGTTCGAGGGGATTAGAGCGAGGCCGGAACTAAGCACGCTTCTGGGTTCAGCAGGCTAGTTTCTTGAAAAAACGGAGCTTTCCAGGCCCGCGGCCCTGCTCCGACGGGCGGTTGATCGCCGACCGCCCAGCCGTCGGCATCACTGCCCGCGATTTGGCGCAGGCCCTCGCCCCCGGAATTTCCAAGCCTGAACTGAACATCGTCGCAGACCTGACGTCAGGTTGGACTGTTTAGTTCAGCCTGGCAATAACTGGAGTGCTCTTTCGCCAGCCGCTGGTTGCACAAGAGGGTTGGCGGGACATGACCCGGATGCTGGGACGGTCGCTGCTGGTGCGCCGGGAGATGGGAGCGGCATCAACCCGTGACGGTTCAACCGGTCCCGTGCTGATCGAGTACAAGTTAGGCTCAGGCGGCGGCCATGCGGCCCGCTAGACTCCCTTTATGCGCAGAGCGTCGGCACGAGGCCCCGACGCCGCCGGAAGGGAACGCGTACTTATCCTGTCAGCAGGGGTAGGAGCGGGGCACAATAGCGCCGCGGCGGCGTTGGAGCAGGCCTGTGCCGTGCGCGCCGACATCGATGAGGTGCAGGTGCTGGACGTGCTGCAGGTGAGCAGCTTGCTCTACCGCACACTGCTGGGCAAGGGTTACTTCGTCCTGGTCGAGGACTTGCCCTGGCTGGTCGAGTGGGGCTACAACATCAACGACCGTCCGTTCCGGCGCAGGGGCCAGTAGACCCTTGGACACGGGTGAACGCTCTTCCGGTAACTGACGCCATCAAGCGATTCCGGCCGACAGCGATCGTATGCACGCACTTCCTGCCAGCCCAACTGCTGGCGTCGCTGCTCCTTCGTGGTGTGATTGACGCGAGGACCGCCGTCGTCACGACGGACTACGACTTCCAGGGCCTATGGCTTACGGGCGCGTTCCACGCGCTCTTCCTCGCCAGGGAGGAGGGGAGGGTTGAACTGATGGCGCTGGGCTTGCCGCCCGACCGCGTCGCGGTCACGGGCATCCCCATTGCCGCCCCGCCCGCCCCAGCGCCCGCGCGCGATGCAACCAAGCGACCGATGCTGCTGATTTCAGCGGGCGCGACTGGCGGCGACTATGCCCTCTCGGTCGTACGGCAGACGCTGCACATGCGCTCGTCTTTTACGGCCACGGTCCTGTGCGGCCGCAACAATGAGCTGCGGCAGCGCATCGAGCAGCTGGTGGCGCCCGCTGGCGACCGCTACCGCGTGCTCGGCTTTACGGCGGAGATGCCGCAGCTGCTGCAACGCGCCGACCTGTTTGTGGGCAAGCCGGGCGGGCTGTCGTCGTCGGAGTGCATGGCTGCAGGGCTGCCCATGGCGCTTGTGAACACCATTCCGGGGCAGGAGGTCCGCAACGGCGATTACCTGATGGAACAGGGGGCGGCGGTCCGCTGCAATACTCCCGCGACGATCGGCTGGAAGATCGACGAGGTGCTGCGGGAACCGGGCCGCCTGCAGCGGATGCAGGCGGCCGCACGCAGAACGGGCCGCCCTGAAGCTGCGGCGGACGTATTGACCGGACTGCTCGACGGGCCATCCCGTCCCCTGGTCGTGACACGCGCAGCGCAGAAGACAATCCTCGCCGAGAGCGAGCAGCGCCTCGTTGCGAGTGATCTGCCGGACCCTCCTCGCTGGTCCGCCTGGTCGACCTGGCTGCGGGGAGCACAGTCGCGCTGCTTCGGGCCGAGGAGCTGGGTGATCTTGAGAAGCGGTACGCCACCCCGAACGGGGGTCTGGTGCTGCGGGACGGCCAAGCGTTCACGTCGCTCAGGGGGGAGGAGCGGCGGCTGCTCCGCGCCATTCTGCGGAGGGACGACGAGCTGCCCGTCCGCGTCGAGGGGCCCTCGCCGGCCCCTCCCATCCTTCCCGAGAGGCCGGAGGAACACGGCCCCTAGCGAGCTCAGGGCTGGCCGGCCGTCCGGGACGGCATCCTCGTCGGGCGGTCCTGGGCGGCTCGGCAAGCTGTCCGCGCCCGCCCCAGCTGACCGGCTGTGCTGGGCGGCGGGCAGAGCACAGCCGCCCGCGTGGGGGTGACGAAGCAGGTTAACGCAGACAGAGGCAGCATCGTTAGCTTCCCGCGCTTTGGTCTCCACACCAATCGCGAGCTCGACCCGTTCCTCCAGCGACAAGTTTCGAGTCGCGGCCCGTGGAGCTGTCGCAGGGACAAAGTGGAGGCGCCTATCACGGTGAACTGAACGACTGGGACGCCGACCGGCGAAACCGCTCCGGTCACGAACGGTCCCCGGCCGAGCCTCAACGGGATTAGCGGGGACAGCAATCAGGGGAGTCGCTATCGAGCAGTCCGAGGATCTCCGCGTCCGTCATCCGGTCGATCAGTTGCTCCGCGGCGTCATGCGCGTCGCCCTCCCGAGGGCTGTTCCTTAGACCGCTCGACTCACTCCAACAATCGGCAGTGGGCCTGTAGCGTCAGGGACGCCGGGAAGCTGCGTAGGTTGAACTTCGCCAACGGCCGGCTCATGAACTGCCCGCATACGAAAGAGCGCTACGCCAGAGATGAGGAACCAGGCAACGTTCGTCACAACCGACGGCCATGCCCCATGGAAGACGCCATTGACAATGAAGGCACAGGCTCCGATGAGATTCGCTGATTGGAAGCGCTTGCCGGCCTTCAACCAGCCCATGGAGACAGCCAAGTAGGCACTCAGAATTGCAACTGCGCCGCCCCAGCCGGCAGCTTCCCACAGCAGTTCCATGATGTCCTTTCCCCAGCGCTATCCCGCATCTGCCAGGCGGCAAAGTGTGCCCCCTACGCCAAATATTGAGTGATGAAGACCTTCACTTCAATTGCATTCTGCTGAAGGTGTGGTTTAGAACTGCTTAACATGGATATCGACCCGCGCCGGTTGCGCGTTCTCCTTGCTGTTGCACGTACCGGCGGCATCCTTGCAGCTGCAGACGAGCTCCGAATCACACCCTCTGCAGTATCCCAACAGCTCAATAAATTGGAGGCGGAAACGGGCCATGCCCTGGTGGTACGTACACCCAAGGGATCATCGCTGACACCTGCGGGCCTCGCGATAGCTGAAGCCGGCGAAGAGATCGAACGGGCACTGAGCGTTGCCCTCGGAAGGATGCAGGGTGGAGCTACCGTCGAAGGTGTCGTTAAGGTAGGCGCATTCACGAGCTTTGTGCGAACGCTGGTGATCCCACGGCTTCCCGAATGGCGCTCCCAGTACCCGCAGCTGAAGATCCAGATTGTGGAAGACGACTTCCCGGTCCTGATGCGGCTCCTGCGTCAACAACAGCTGGACGCCGTCGTGGTCGAACTGGACTCGACCACGGCAGGGCAACAAGCATTGGGCGCCGGAATGATTGAGCAACCGCTGCTGGACGAGCCATGGAAACTCGTCGTTCCTTCCGGAACACTGATCGCTACCGAGAACGTTAATCTCGGCCGGCTGCCCCTTCCCTGGCTGGGAGTCGAGCCTTCCGCGGCCAATGCTTCCGTACTCGATCGACTCCGCCGAACGGGCGGCGCGGCGGAGACCGTTCATCAGTACCAGGAAACCCTGACCGCCCTCGCGCTGGTTGCCGCCGGGGAAGGTGTCGCGATCGTACCCACACTGGCTCTGGCCGGCGTCGTTCAGGACGGCGTGGACGTCCTGGACGTTCCTGGATTGGGGACCAGGCGTATCGTCCTGCGACGGTTCGACCGACGCAGGACGGCAAACCTGCCTGTCGACACAGTAGCGCGCCTCCTGCGGGAATCAGCCGCCGCATTTGATACTCGTGGGCACCGTGAAATTGCCACCTAGCCGAGGCGGGTAACGCCGTCGCGGGAGCCATCGTGATGCCCGCGAGCGATAACGGCCGATTCATTACCGGCACAAAGGCTCGCAAGCCCCGCACAGAGATTCCATCCTTGTATCAAGACGCCGGGACAGGAGTTGTAGAAAAGGGTTGTTCCCACGGCTGGCCTGTGAGGTTAGGGTGATCACGGGCGGTGCCTATAGAGGATCGCCCGGTTGGATGATCAGGTGCCGGCAACGGAGCTGATCCTGGCGATTCGATTCTCGGGAGGAAGCATGACCAGTCCAGAGCAGGATCCAAACCAGCAGGAAGGCCCCGCGGACGGTGGCGCGGCCGGCGTCCCCGGAATGCACGACGGCGGTGCTGACGGCGGTGCCGACGGTGGTGCCGAAGGCCCCGCGGACGGCGGCGCGTCCGGCGTCCCCGGAATGCACGACGGCGGTGCCGATGGTGGTGCCGACGGTGGAGCTGACGGGGGTGCCGATGGCGGCGCCGACGGGGGAGCCGCAGAACGGGGCATCTAAATCTTGAGCACAACCCGCACTGACTTTCAGGACCCCGGCGCAATTGAAGGCGGCGGGGTCCTGGAAACACGCCTGATAGACATTGGCCGTGAGAGGTTCGCCCGCGACATCTGGGGACGCACGGCACTTCTCACACGTGGTGCCGGCGACTTCTCCGATCTGTTCTCTGCCGGGGCCGTCGACGAACTGGTCTCGCGCCGAGGACTGCGCACACCTTTTCTCCGCGTTGCCAAGGGCGGCTCCACGTTTCCCGACTCGTCGTTTACCTCGCCCGCCGGCGTCGGCGCCACCATCTCTGACCAGCTCGACGACACAGCGCTGTGGCGCACGTTCGCGGACGGTGCCACGCTGGTGCTGCAGGCACTGCACCGCACCTGGGCGCCTGTCGCGGACTTCAGCAGCAGTCTGAGCACAGAGCTGGGACATCCGGTGCAGGCGAATGCCTACATCACCCCGCCCCAGAACCGGGGCTTCGACGATCACTACGACGTCCACGACGTCTTCGTCCTGCAGATTGAGGGGACCAAGCGCTGGATCATCCATGAGCCGGTCCACACGGATCCGCTGCGTGACCAGCCCTGGACCGACCGCCGTTCCGCCGTGGCCGAGGCAGCGAAGGCCGAGGCCTATATCGACACTGTGCTCGAGCCAGGGGACGTCCTTTACCTGCCGCGGGGCTGGTTGCATGCCGCCCAGGCGCAGGGCGAGGTGTCCATCCACCTCACCCTTGGAATCCACAGTTGGACCCGTTATGCGCTGGCAGAACAGCTGGCGCAGGCCGCCCTGGCAGCGCTGTGCGATGATCCCGAGATGCGCCGTACGTTGCCGCTGGGAGTCGAAGGGCCTGATGCAGAGCTCGACGTCGTCCGTGAGCGCCTCGCCGCTGCTGTCGTTGAGGCTGACAGCAGTCCTTTGTTCTACCGCACCCGCCGTGGCCAGGGGCGTCCGGCGCCGCTGGGGCCGCTGGCCCAGCTCGCGGCTGTGGGCGGCCTGGGCCCCGGGTCTGTGGTCCGGCTTCGCGGTGCACTGGAGGCACGGCTGGAGGGATTGCGCCTCACCACGCGCGTGGGTTGGCTCGATTTCCCAGAGACCGATCTGCCTCGATAACGCGCCTGCTCGACGGGGAGATTCACGCCGCGGGCGATCTCGGCGTCGAACTTGTTGGAAGGCTGTTGCGCGCGGGGGTCCTCGTTCCCGTTGAACAGTGATCCAGACAGTGACTTCGCCACAGTAGCGGCCACAAAGCGCTTCTTCTGCTCTGAAGGGGCCCGCTTGCGTGGCGACCCGGTTGCAGGCACAGCGCCGCATGGCGTCGTCTGGGTCCTCATCGAGTACCGGGGCGGATGGCCTCTCAATGGCTTTGAAGGGCTTGATCTCGATCCTGGAACCAAGGCGCTCGTGCTCTCCGCCGCGGGGGCGGCGCGGGCACGGGTGCTGCTGGTGAGACGGCCCGGCCCCCGCCGCCGTGAAGGCCAGAGCCGTTGGGCGGTCCTGCGGCACGAGGATTCGGGCGCCTACCGCCAGTACTGGGGCACGTGGGGCAAGGATGAGGATCTGGCTGAGATTGCGAGGGCCCTCAGTCTCCCCGGAACGCTCGGCTATCCGCCCGTCGTCCTGGTCTGCACCCACAGCCAACATGACCAATGCTGTGCTGTGTGGGGACGGCCTGTGGGACGTGCGCTGAGCGAGCGGTGGCCGGAGCTCGTCTGGGAATGTTCGCATTTAGGCGGTGACAGGTTCGCAGCCAACGTCGTGGTTGCACCCGACGGTGTCTACTACGGAAGTCTGGATGTGGACTCGTCTGTGGCCACGATTGAAGAACACCTCGCCGGCCGTATCAGCGCGGAGCATTTGCGCGGATACACCGATCTCTTCCCGGCACAGCAGACCGCCGTCGCCGCCGCGCTCAGGCGTTTCGGCCCGGCCGGCCGTCATGACTTACGGGTGGTCGAGACCTCCCGCAACGGTGAACACTGGCGGATCCGCATCATCGGATCCCCTCCTCACCCGGCGCGTATCGACATTGAACTGCGTACTCAGCGCGGCCCGCGATGCCGTCTAACCTGTCGCGCACCGGCAATGAGCTCGGCCGTGGTCTATGAGGTCCTTTCGATCCGCACGGTCTAAAAGTTGAACGTCTTGTTCGTCCTGTGCAAAGGAGGTGTGGACACGGTCCACACCTCCTTTGCGAAGGTTGAAGCGTGCCTCATTGACCGGGCTCCCAGCCCACTGGAACTGGAGCCGAGGGAATGGGCGAAGCTTCGGGTTTAGTCCTTCCGATGCTGATCCACCAACAGTTCGTGGTTGCAGTGCAGTAGGAGCTCGTGTCGGAAGTGAAGGCCTAACCAAGGCGATGCGGCGTAGTCGTCGATGCCAAAGGCCTGGGCA
This sequence comes from Arthrobacter nitrophenolicus, assembly GCF_000332815.1. Lineage (GTDB taxonomy): Bacteria > Actinomycetota > Actinomycetes > Actinomycetales > Micrococcaceae > Arthrobacter > Arthrobacter nitrophenolicus. Next base: position 8,519 of record NZ_AOFD01000051.1, on the reverse strand, counting down.
AACGGTGCTTCTTCAGCGCCCATCATCTGGCTCGGCCTACGTGGAGGAAGTGTTGTCTGAACCACGCTAGGGAGTGCTGTTCGATGTTGTGGCATGGTCTCTCCTCATCTTGGAAGGTGCGGGTCGGTCAGAAAGCGCGAAGGATGTCTTCGACGCGTTGTTTGGCGTCGCCGAAGAGCATTTGCGAGTTGTCGCGGAAGAACAGGGGGTTCTGGACTCCGGCGTAGCCGGCGGCCATGGAGCGTTTGAACACGACGACGTTTTCGGCTTCCCAGACTTTGAGGACTGGCATGCCGGCGATGGGGCTGCCCGGGTCTTCGGCGCTGCGGGGTTGACGGTGTCATTGGCGCCGATGACGAGGACCACGGAGGTTTCGCCCAGGTCGTCGTTGATTTCGTCCATTTCCATGACGATGTCGTAGGGGACTTTGGCTTCGGCGAGGAGGACGTTCATGTGTCCCGGGAGGCGCCCGGCGACGGGGTGGATCCCGAAGCGCACGTTGACACCCTTCTCGCGGAGCTGGTGGGCCAGTTCAGCGACGGGGTACTGCGCTTGGGCGACGGCCATGCCGTAGCCGGGGGTGATGACGACGGACGAGGCGTTGGCCAGCATTTCCGCTGTCGCTTCGGCAGTGATTTCCCGGTGCTCGCCCTGGTCCGTGTCCCCCTTGCTGGCGGGTGCTGCGATGCCGAAGCCTCCGGCGATGACGGAGATGAAGGACCGGTTCATGGCTTTGCACATGATGTAGGACAGGTAGGCGCCGGAGGAACCGACGAGGGCGCCGGTGATGATGAGCAGGTCGTTGTTGAGCAGGAAGCCGGCGGCGGCTGCGGCCCAGCCGGAGTAGCTGTTGAGCATGGAGACGACGACGGGCATGTCGCCGCCACCGATGGAGGCTACAAGGTGCCAGCCCAGGCCTAGGGCCAGGATGGTGACGACGATCAGGAGCCACAGCTGGGAGTCGTTGACGTACCAGACGGTCAGGACGACGAACACAACGAGGGCGCCGAGGTTGATCGCGTTCTTTCCCGGCAGCATCAGCGGTGAGGACTTCATCCGGGCCGAGAGTTTCAGGTAGGCGACGATGGAACCGGTGAAGGTGACCGCGCCGATGAAGACACCGATAAACACTTCTGCGTGATGGATCGCTTTGAGTGCGTCGGGCAGTTCGGGGCTTTCAAGGTGCCCGTTCCAGCCCACCAGCACCGCGGCGAGGCCCACGAAGCTGTGCAGCAGCGCGATGAGTTCGGGCATGCCGGTCATCTGCACCACGCGGGCCCGCCACAGGCCGATCGCGGCGCCGACCAGCACCGCGGCCACCAGCAGGATGAGGCCGGTGAGTACCTGGGAGGAGCCCCAGGCGTTTTGGAGGGTCAGCCAGATGGTCGCTGCCAGGGCAACCACCATTCCGGAGATGCCGTAGATAACTCCTGCGCGTGCCTTCTCGTGCCTGCTCAGTCCGGCCAGGCTGAGGATGAACAGCAGGGCCGCGACGATGTATGCCGCCCCGGCTACGGACTCTGCGGTCAAGGGGTCGGAAACGGTATCAGTCACTGTGATGCTCCTCGTAAGAATTCCTGTTGCTTCGCGAACGGCGCTCATCCCTGTGCCTTATTTCCCTTGGAGAACATCGCGAGCATGCGCCGGGTCACGGCGAACCCGCCAAAAATGTTGATGCTGGCAAGTAGGACAGCGACAGCGGAGAGGGCCTGCACGATCACGCTGCTGGAGGTGATCTGCAGCAGGGCACCGACGACGATGATTCCGGAAATCGCATTGGTCACGGACATCAGGGGAGTGTGCAGCGCGTGGTGCACTTTGCCGATGACATAGAAGCCGACGACGACGGAGAGCATCAGCACTGTGAAGTGCTGCGGCAGCGGATCCGGGGCCACCGCGTTGATCCCGAACAGGGCGGCGATACCCGCAGCAATCAGACCGGCTTTACCGGCAGGGCCCAGCCCGGTCTTCTTGTCGGCTTTGCCTGCAGGGCGCTCACCGGCGGGTGTGGCCGCCGCCTGGGCAGGGGATGCAGCGGAGACCTGGACCGGGGGCGGGGGCCAGGTTTTCTCTCCCTCGCGTACGACCGTCACGGAGCGCTGGACCACGTCCTCGAAGTCAAGGGCCAGCTGGCCGTCCTTGTTCTGGGTGAGGAGTTTAAGGAGGTTGACCAGGTTGGTCCCGTACAGTTGGGACGCCTGGGCCGGAAGCCGGGCCGGCAAGTCGGTGTAGCCGAGAATGATGACACCGTTTTCGGTGACGATGCGTTCACCTGCCACGGAACCTTCAACGTTGCCGCCCTGCCCGGCAGCCATATCCACGATCACGCTGCCAGCTTTCATCCCGGCCACATCATCGGCCGTGAGGAGCTTCGGCGCGGGCCGGCCCGGGATCAGTGCCGTGGTGATGATGATGTCAACGTCACGGGCCTGCTCGGTGTAGATCTCGGCTGCACGCCGGTTGTACGCCTCCGACGTCGCCTTGGCGTACCCATCAGAGGACTTCATCTCTTCCTCGACCTCAACCTTGAGGTAAGTACCACCAATGGACTTCACCTGATCCGCCACCTCGGGCCGGGGATCGGTAGCGCGAACGATCGCGCCCAGGCTGCTCGCCGCACCGATCGCGGCCAGGCCAGCCACGCCCGCGCCGGCGACCAGGACCTTCGCCGGCGGGACCTTGCCCGCCGCGGTGACCTGACCGGTGAAAAACCGGCCGAACTCATGGGCGGCCTCGACCACGGCACGATACCCCGCGATGTTCGCCATCGAACTGAGGACATCCATCGACTGCGCACGGGAGATGCGCGGCACAGCGTCCAGCGCCAGCGCCGTGATTGGACGCGCCGCCAGCGCCTCTACCAATTCCGGCCGCAGCCCGGGGCTCAGCATACCGATCAGGGTGGCGCCGTCAGCGAGGCGGTCGATCTCTTCCTCGGTGGGCGGATTGACCCGCAGCACCACGTCACTGCCCCACGCATCATCAGCACCAACAATCAAGCACCCGCCGCTGCATACGCCTCGTCCCTGAACGACGCGGACTCACCAGCCCCCTTCTCGACCACAACGTCGTAGCCCAAACCCAACAACTGCTTCACGGTGGCAGGCGTTGCCGCCACCCTTGTCTCGCGACCCAACTCGGCCACGATGCCAATACGTGTCATTATTCTCTTTCTCTAGGATGTGGTGCCTGGAAAATTCGGATGCAGGGAGACAGCATCTGCCGCTTGATGCGCGGCCGATCCGGTGCTTCTGGGTGCGGGGGAACAGGATCTGCTCGATGGGTCCGCTTCGGCCGCAGGTCGAGGAGGGCTGCCGCACCTGGCTGCTGAACGTCGTTCTTCACACAGTTCGATGGCGCGGACATGCTCCGTTGTCCTGCCCACGCTCGCGTGTCAATCCGCGACAATCAGCGGGGCCGTCGGGACATTAATGTCGCCAGATGGAAGGTCAGCACGCGGTTCCCCTGGATCTTTCCGCTTGGCCGCGTCCTGCGCGCCGCTGAAGGCAGTTGCAATGCCCAGCCTTCTGCGACGGTGCGCGAGTTGCTGCATTTGTTCTACTCCTCATCGAGCCAACAATCGATCCTCCAGCGGACCCCGATCTAGTATAAGTCTCATATATCAAGTATGGGAATAAGATATATCAATGTTTCCTATCGGCTGTCCGGGGACCCCAAACCACTCCCAAAACTTGGCGGGTCAGCGAAATCAGTTGCCAGCGGCAGCGGTAGGAGCCCCATGGTCGGAGAATTAGGGGGTGGCGATCACGATGTTCTTGTGGATGGGTTTCCACCCATCGCCAATGAGTTTGTCCAGGTCGTAACCGTCAGATACCAGGACAACTTCAACAACACCTGTGCCGCTCACATTGAAAATTTCCCTGTCGTCCCTCACGTCCGAGCAGCCCGCGACCCAGCGGGCTTGGCTGTCTTTGGGAAAGGCAGCAACGCCGGCCCGCCGGCTATCGCCGCTTTTCGCTCCGAAATATCTGATGTCATTGTGCTCGACCAGGAACCTCACACTGTTCGCTGGGATTTCATTTTGCGGCCAGATGGTGACGTCGCCAGGAAGCCGGTCTTCCGCTTCGGCTGGAGAGTCCAGCGCGTTGATCGTCGGCTTCGAAGTGCAGCCGGTCAGCAGAAGTGCCGCGGCCAGTATCGCAGCAAGGATCTGCGGATGTTTCATAGCGCTGCCCCCTCAGGCCTATGGTCCAGTCAGCCTACATGCCAGCTCCGTTATCGATGGGTTGGCGTAGGCTCAGGGACATGTCAGGTCCGGGGGATTGCGGCACCAAAATTCTAAGGGCGCTTTACTGGCGGTCTCCGTCGGCCTCATGCTGGCAGGTTGTAAATACCACGAGGGTTCCAGCGAACCGTCAAGCGAATCGACTGTCGTTGCTCAGCCACTGCCAGCACCCGCAACGAAGCCTGCTGAAGTGTTGAGGCTTGAGCAGCGTAACCGAGCGAAACTGGACGAAGTGCTGGGCGTCTCATCTACGCAGACGGTCGTCCCTGGGCGGCGCCGTCCGCTTCAGTTCTGCGATGCGCAGCCGAAGGAACACGATGACCAGGACCAGGGCATAGACCGCCAGGACGGCGACGGTGATCGTGAACACCGCGTACAGCACTCCCAGAACACCAAAAGCCGGACTTATATTCATTGGCCCCCCAATAGTCGTTGGCCCCAGCTTACGCGCGGCCGTCACCCGTTTCCGGCTGGAGAAACCGAAGGCCGCAGGACATCCGCCAAATGGCGTTTGCCCTGCGGCCCCGGCTCTGTTGGTCGCGTACTAGTTCTTGACGTAGCCGTTGGGGTTCAGCACGAACTTCGTTGCCGCTCCGGCGTCGAATTCGGCGTAGCCGCGCGGGGCGTCCTCGAGCGGGATGGCCTGGGCGTTGACTGCCTTTGCGATCTGGACCTTGTCGTGGAGGATGGCCATCATCAGCTGACGGTTGTACTTCATGACAGGGCACTGGCCCGTAGTGAAGGACAGGGACTTGGCCCAGCCGGTGCCCAGGGAGAGCGAGAGCGAGCCGTGCTTGGCAGCCTCATCAACGGCACCCGGATCTCCGGTCACGTAGAGGCCCGGAATACCCAGGGAACCGCCGGCCGCCGTGATGTCCATGAGGGAATTCAGGACGGTGGCAGGTGCCTCGTGGGAGGCGTCCTTTCCGTGGCCGCGGGCTTCGAAGCGACGGCGTCCACGCCGCAGTCCACTTCCGGGACGCCGAGGATCTGTTCAATCTGGTCCTTCGGGTCGCCCTTGGAAACGTTAACGGTTTCACAGCCAAACGAGCGTGCCTGCGCCAGGCGGTCTTCGTTCATGTCGCCCACAATGACGACGGCGGCACCCAGCAGTTGGGCGCCGACGGCGGCCGCGATGCCAACAGGGCCGGCACCGGCGACATAGACTGTGGAGCCGACGCCGACGCCAGCGGTCACGGCGCCGTGGAAGCCGGTGGGGAAGATGTCCGAGAGCATGGTCAGGTCCATGATCTTTTCCAGGGCCTGATCGCGGTCCGGGAAGCGCAGCAGGTTCCAGTCGGCGTAGGGGACCAGGACGTACTCTGCCTGTCCGCCGACCCAGCCCCCCATGTCGACGTAGCCGTAGGCGCTGCCCGGCCGGTCAGGGTTGACGTTGAGGCAGATCCCGGTCTTTTGCTCCTTGCAGTTGCGGCAGCGGCCGCAGGAGATGTTGAAGGGTACGGAGACGATGTCGCCGACCTTGATGAACTCGACGTCGGGCCCCACCTCCACCACTTCACCGGTGATTTCGTGGCCGAGGACAAGGTTCTGCGGAGCCGTGGTGCGGCCGCGGACCATGTGCTGGTCCGATCCGCAGATGTTGGTGGTTACGGTGCGGAGGATCGCGCCATGGGGCACCTTGCGGCCGACGTTGGCCGGGTTGACGCCGGGGCCGTCCTTGAGTTCAAACGTCGGGTAGTCAGTGTCGATGATTTCGACGACACCGGGTTCCTTGTAGGCGACAGCTCTGTTTCCTGACATGGTCACTTCCTAATCGTTGGTGTTACTGAAATGGGGAACTTGAGGGGGATCTAGGCCTTTTCCAGCCGGATGATCACGGACTTTGAGGTAGGCGTTCCGCTGGTATCCGCCACGGAGTCCAGCGGCACCAGGACGTTGGTCTCCGGGTAGTAGGCGGCGGCACAACCCTTCGGCGTCGAATACGACACAATGCGGAAGTTTTCGGCCCGCCGCTCCGTCCCCTGGAACTCGGAGATCAGGTGGACCATGTCCCCGTCGGCAAAGCCCAGCTCACTGACATCCTCGGCGTTGATGAGCACCACGCGCCGGCCGCCGTGGATGCCGCGGTAACGGTCGTCCTTGCCGTAGATGGTGGTGTTGTACTGGTCGTGTGAGCGGAGGGTTTGCAGGACCAGCCGGCCGGGAGGGATCTTGATGAATTCCAGCTCGTTGCCGGTGAAGTGGGCTTTCCCGGATGCCGTATCGAACTTCCTGGCATCCCGTGGCGGGTGTGGCAGCACAAAACCGCCCGGATGCTGGATCCGCTGTTCAAAGTCTTCAAAGCCGTCAACCACCGCTTCGATGTGCTTCCGGATCAGCGAGTAGTCATCCCGCATGGCGAGCCAGCTGGCCTGGGGTGTGTTGGGCACGCGGCCGTGGCCGTCTGCAAACAGCCTGTGGGCGAGGTTGCACACGATGGCTACCTCGGAGTGGAGGTGTTCGCTTGCGGGCTTGAGCCGTCCCCGTGATGCGTGCACGGCGCTCATGGAATCTTCCACTGTGACCCGCTGGTCGCCTGTCTGCTGGGTATCCTTCTCGGTGCGTCCAAGGGTAGGCAGGATCAACGCCCGGCGGCCTGTGGACAGATGCGAGTGATTCAGTTTCGTGGAGATCTGAACACTCAGGCTGGTGTTGGCCAGGGCCTGCTCGGTGACCTCCGAGTCCGGGGCTGCACGGACGAAGTTGCCGCCCATCCCCATGAAGAAACGGACCCTGCCGTCCCGCATGGCGCGGATGGCTGCCACGGTGTCAAAGCCGTGCTCCCGGGGAGACCGGAAGTTGAATTCCTGGTCCAGCCGGTCATGGAACGTCTCCGGCATTTTTTCGAAGATGCCCATGGTGCGGTCGCCCTGGACGTTGGAGTGGCCGCGCACCGGGCAGACGCCGGCGCCGGGCTTGCCGATGTTGCCCTGGAGGAGCAGGACGTTGACCACGTCGCGAAGGGTAGGCACGGAATGCTTGTGCTGGGTCAGCCCCATGGCCCAGCACACGATGGTTGCATTCGACGCAAGCAGCCGTTCTCCCGTTGCCCTGATTTGCTCCAGGGTGAGGCCTGTTGCCTCCACGATGTCATCCCACTCCACCTTTTCGAGGTAGCGCAGGTAGTCATCAATGCCCACTGTGTGGTTTTCGATGAAGTGGTGGTCCAGGACGGTTTCCAGGCCCGGGGTGTTCCGGCCGGCAGCTTCGGCTTCAAGCAGGTATTTGCCAAGGCCCTGGAACAGGGCCTGGTCGCCGCCGGCGCGGATCTGCAGGAAGTCGTCGGTCAACCGGGTTCCCGACACCATGCCGGCTACATGCTGCGGGTTTTCAAAGTGCAGGAGTCCGGCCTCGGGAAGCGGGTTGACGGACACGATAATCGCGCCGTTCTTTTTCGCCTTCTCCAGGGCGCTCAGCATGCGCGGGTGGTTGGTGCCGGGATTCTGGCCCGCTACGAAGATCAGCGACGCGGTTTCCAGGTCCGTCAGGCTGACAGAACCCTTGCCGATTCCAATGGTTTCCACCAGCGCCGAACCCGAGGATTCGTGGCACATGTTGGAGCAGTCAGGAAGGTTGTTGGTGCCGATTCCCCGCACCAGCAGCTGGTACACGAATGCTGCTTCATTGGAGGTCCGGCCGGAGGTGTAGAAGACCGCCTGATCGGGGTGGTCCATGCCCCGCAGCTCCTCGGCCATGAGGTCGTAAGCCGTATCCCACTCAATGGGCTTGTAATGGGTTGCGCCTTCATCGAGGAACATCGGGTGGGTGAGCCGGCCTTGCTGGCCCAGCCAGTAGTCGTCGCGGGTCTTCAGGTCAGCAACCGAGTGCTTGGCAAAGAATTCCGGTGTGACACGGCGACGGGTGGCTTCTTCGGCCACTGCCTTGGCGCCGTTTTCGCAGAACTCCGCGGCGTTGCGCTTTTCGTGTTCGGGCCAGGCGCAGCCCATGCAGTCGAACCCGTCCAGCTGGTTCACTGCCAGGAGCGTGTGGACACTGCGCAGTGGCCCCATCTGTTCCAGCGAAATTTTCAACGCATTGGCAACGGCCGGGATGCCTACGGCCTTGGTCTTGGGTTTGGTGACGGTCAGCTTTGACTCGTCGATGTTTTCGCGGGGGGCTTTGGATGCCACGGGGGATATCCCTTTCAGATCCTGGAAGTGAAGCAGTCGGCAGGTGCTTGCGCGGCTTGCGGAAGAGGGCGGGTACAGCGGCCCGGACCCGGTCGTTGCGAGGGAAAGGGTCCGGGCCGCTTGCCTTGTTGGCCGCAGGGCGC
>NZ_AOFD01000050.1 GCF_000332815.1 Arthrobacter nitrophenolicus | reverse complement strand
CGCCGTTGCGGCGGCGCGGGCCGGAGCCCGGACAGCCTTCGCGGGCGTCCTGGGCACCGACGAGGAAGGCGACCGGATCGTGGCCGGCCTCGAGGCCGAGGGCGTGGACACGTCCGCCGTCATCCGCGACCCCGGCGTCAAGACCGGCGCCAGCGTGATCGTGGTCAGCCGGGCCACCGAGAGCCGCGCCATCGTCACCCGGCCGGTCCCGCCCGTCAGCTTCCCCGCCGGCAGCCGCTTCGCCGAACTGCTGCCGTCCGCAGCGTGGGTCCACGTGGACCACCTGGCTGGAACGCCGTGGCCGGCGCCGGGGCGGATGGACTGAAGATCAGCGTTGACGCCGGAAACCCCATCCCGTCCTTCAGCCCGCGGGGCGTCGCACTGTATGTCCCCACCATCGAAAGGCTCCGCGCCGAGTACGGCGAGGACCTCTCCCCCGGGGACCTCCTGGGGAAGGCGGTGGACGACGGCGCTTCCGCCGTCGTCGCCACCGCCGGCTCCGAGGGTGCCTGGGTCCTGGAACGCGGCGGCGAGCCGGTCCACGTTCCCGCCACCCCGGCCACCATCGTGTCAACCCTGGGCGCCGGCGACGTGTACCACGGAGCACTCCTCGCCGCCGTCGCGGCGGGCCTGCACCTAGTGGATGCCGCCGCCTTCGCCGGCCGCACCGCCGCAGCCTCCTGCGCGGGGCTGGACGGCCGCTCCATGATCCCCCGCCAGGCCATCAGCCCTGTCCCTGCCTAACCATCGTTCCCACCACAACGTCTAGCTGAAAGAAGCAGCCCATGAGCCCCACAGACCTTTCCCCGCTGCAACGCCCGTCCGGCGCGTTCGCCATGCTCGCCGTGGACCAGCGCGAAGCCATGCGCAACATGTTCGCCGAGCACACGGACCAGCCCGTCACGGACGAGGACCTCCGGAACTTCAAGCTCGAAGCCGCCCGTATCCTCACCCCCTATGCCTCCGGCATCCTGATCGACCGGCAGTTCGCCCTGGACCAGGCCATCGAGGCCGGCGTGGTGGACCCGAACTGCGGCCTCATCGCCTCCGCCGACCACTTCGAATCCGCACACGGCGAACTCGTGGGCGAGGTGACCATCGACCGACTGGTGGATCCGCACAAGTACGCGGCCCTGGGCGTGAAGGCGCTGAAGCTGCTGGTGCTGTACCGTCCCGACGAGCCCGCCGAGGGCCGGGTGGAGATGGTGCGCGAGTTCGTGGAGCGCTGCAAGTCCGCCGGGCTGATCAGCATCATCGAACCGGTCTCCCGCAAGCCCCTGGCCGGCGGCGACTTCGACTGGAATGCCGGCATCCTGGCCGCCGCCAAGGAACTGGGCAGCCTGGGGGCGGACCTCTACAAGGCCGAGGTCCCCTACAAGGGCCAGGCCTCCGAGGCCGAGGTCCGCGCCGCCTGCGCCGAGCTCACCAAAGCCATCGACGGCCCCTGGGTGGTCCTGTCCTCCGGGGTCCCGGAGGACGTGTTCCCGGACGCCGTGCGGTGGGCCTGCCTGGAAGGCGCCAGCGGCTTCCTGTCCGGACGCGCCGTCTGGGCGTCCTGCATCGGCGCCCCCGACGTCGTCGAGTCCCTGTCCACCGACGCCGTCCGCCGGCTGCAGCGCCTCTGCGCGGTGGTTGACGACGTCGTCTCTACCCAGCGGACGAATGCATGACCCCAGCCCTCAACCTCCCGGGGATTCCCGTCACCGTCCGGTGACCCCCCCATCCAGCCAGCAAATAAGGCACAGCAACACTCAACGAGGAGATTATTGTGAGTCAGATTTCACGCAGGCAGGCCATGGCCGTCCTTGGAGCCCTGGGCCTCGGCGCCACCGCGGCAGCGTGCGCCGGACCCGGCGGTTCCACCACCCCCGGCGGGGCCACCGGCCCTGCCGCCCCGGCCACCGGCGACATCACCGGCAAAGTGTCCTTCGCCCACTGGCGCGGCGAGGACAAGGCCGTGTTCGACGAACTGATCAAGCGGTTCGCGGCAATGCACGACGGCGTGGAGGTGGCCCAGGACATTTCCACCTCCAACGACTACAACGCCCAGGCGCTGCAGAAGCTGCGCGGCGGCTCCATCGGCGACGCGTTCGCCACCTTCCGCGGCGCACAGTTCAAGAACTTCACAGAAGCCGGCATCTACACCGACCTCAAGGGCAGCAAGGCCGTCTCCAACTATGAGGACAGCCTGCTCTCCGCCGGCAAGTCGGGCGACAACGTGCTGGGCCTGCCCTACCAGGTGGTGTTCCCGATGCCCATGGCCAACGTGGACCTGTTCGACAAGGCCGGCGCCGACCTCGCCCCCAAGGACTGGGACTCCTTCCTGGCCATGTGCGAGAAGCTGGCGTCCTCCGGCGTGGTGCCCATCTCCTGGCCCGGCGGCGACGTGGGCAACGGCGGTCAGCTGTTCAACTGCATGATCGCCAACAACGGCCCGGTGGATGACATGTGCGCCCAGATCGAGCAGGGCAAGCTGAAGGTCACCGACGACTGGTTCATCAAGATGCTCAACCAGTACAAGGACCTGGTCCCGTTCCTGCAGCCCAACGCCACCGGTACCGCGGTGGAGCCGGCGCAGAACCTGTTCTCGCAGGGCAAGGCCGCCATGCTGGCCACCGGTTCGTACCACATCGCCGCGGTCCGCGGCCTGGGCGCCCAGTTCCCCATCGAGCTGGTGTTCCCCAACACCTCGGACGGCAACGCCAAGTACGAAGGCGTCTACAACGCCACCTTCATCCTGGGCGTCAACTCCGCGAGCAAGAACCAGGCCGCCGCGGCGGCGTGGATCGACTTCCTGTCGGAGCCGGAGAACGCCGCCTACTACGCCAACGAGACGGCGCAGCACGTGTCCGTGAAGGACGTGGAGTACACCAACCCGGACCTGAAGCGCCTGAGCCCGTGGCTGGAGAAGAAGACCGCCCTGGCCGCCCGGTTCCAGTTCCTGAATTTGGATGTCCGCAACGCGGTGGAGGCCAGCGCCACGGCCGTCATCTCCGGCACCAGCCCGGAGCAGGCAGCCGAAGCCGCCCAGAAGATTGTTGACGAGCGGCTATGAGCACCCCCACCGGAACGGCGGCCAAGCGGAAAACGCCGCACCGCCATACCGGCGCCGACGAGGCCAAGGTGCGCCGCCGCTCCCCCACCCGGGTGAATCCGGCGCTGTACCTCTTCCCGCTGCCCGCCGTCGCCGTCATTGCCTTCTTCCTGGTGATGCCCACGCTGCAGGCCTTCCAGTACGCCATCACGGACTGGAACGGCTTCTCCGCGGCCTTCAACTACGTGGGGCTGGACAACTTCGTCCGGGCGTTCACCAGCGACTCGCTGTTCATCAACGCAATGACCAACAACCTGAAGTTCATGCTGCTGGTGGTCATCGCGCAGACGCTGTTCTCGCTGATCCTCGCGCTGCTCCTGACGAAGAACTCCCGCGGCAGCATCCTGCTCCGCGCCCTGTTCTTCTTCCCCACCATCCTGTCCTCCGTGTCCGTGGCCTTCATCTGGAAGTTCATCTACGACCCCAACTTCGGCCTGGCCAACTCGGTCCTGGGCTCAGTGGGCCTGGAGGCCCTGCAGGGCTCCTACCTGGCAACAACGCCCAGGCCCTGTACTGGGTGGCCGTCACCCAGGTGTGGTTCCACGCCGGGCAGATGATGGTGGTGTACATCGCCGGCCTGCAGTCCATCCCGCGTGAACTCTACGAGGCCGCCGAAATGGACGGCGCCGGCCGGTGGCAGCAGTTCAAGTCCATCACCTGGCCGTTCGTGGCCCCGGCAACGGCCATCGTGGTGGCCTACACCACGGTCCAGTCGTTCAAGGCCTTCGACCTGATCCTGGGCATCGCGGGCAACCCGCCCAAACAGTCCCTGGACATCCTCTCCACGCGTATCTACAGCACCTTTGCCAACTCGGAGTTCGGCTACGCCGCGGCCCAGTCGATCATCTTCATGGCGATGATCGCCCTGGTCACCTGGCTCCAGCGCCGGCTGCTCCGGCTGACCCCGAAGGGGGAATGACAGCATGCTCGCCTCAATCAGCCGCCGTGCCATCCTGGGCATCTACGCCATCATCATCATCGTTCCGCTGACGGTGGTCGGCTTCGGCAGCTTCAAGTCCACGCAGGAACTGTTCGCCGGACCCTTCAGCCTGCCGCAGTCCCTGTCCCCCGCCAACTATGCAGAGGTCATCGGCGGCCAGGACCTCGGCACGTCGTTCTGGAACAGCGTCATCGTCACCGCCATCTCCGTGCCGCTCACCCTGTTCCTGGCCAGCCTGGCCGCTACGCCGTGTCCCGCCTGAAGGGGTTCGTGTCCTGGGCCATCTTCGGATTCCTGGTCCTGGGCATGGCCATCCCGGCGCAGGCCAACATGGTGCCCCTCTATGTGCTGTTCGGCCGGCTGGGCCTGCTGGACAACCTGGCGGGCCTGGTCCTGGCCAACGTGGTGTCCACCCTGCCCATCGCCGTCTTCATCCTGGGCGGGTTCATGCGGACCCTGCCCAAGGAGCTCTATGAAGCATCCTCGATTGACGGGAGCGGGCCCTGGAAGACCTACGCCTCCATCGCCCTGCCGCTGTCCGCACCGTCCATCGCCGCCGCCGCCATCTTCCTGTTCGTCATCCACTGGAACGAGCTGCTCTACCCGCTGCTGTTCATCCAGTCCCCCGGCAACCGCACCCTGCCGCTGGCACTGCTGAGCTTCCAGGGCGAGTTCCAGACCGACTACCCGCTGCTTTTCGCCGGCGTCATCCTGGCCTCCCTGCCCGTGGTGGTGGCGTACGTCTTCCTGCAGCGGTACTTCGTTGCAGGTATCACCGCCGGCGCCAGCAAGCTGAGCACCCCGGCCCCCTGCCCGCCCAACGAAAGGCACCATCCGTGAATTTGAAATCAGCCGGCCACCTGGTGAACGGCTCCTGGCACTCCGCCGGCAGCACCAAGGACGTGACGGACCCCGGCAACGGCAGCACCGTGGGCGAGGTGGCCTGGGGCACCGGCGAGGATGCAACCCGGGCCGCGGACGCCGCGGCGCAGGCGTTCGGGTCCTGGTCCCGCACCACGGCCCGGACCCGGGCCGACCTGCTGCGCAACGCCGCAGACCTGCTGGCCGAACGCCGCGACGAACTCGCGCACACCCTGGCGCTGGAGGCAGGCAAACGGCTCCCCGAAGCCCAGGGCGAAGTGGACTTCTCCGTGGAATACTTCCGCTGGTTCGCCGAGGAAGTCCGCCGCGCCACGGGCACCATCAGCCCGCCCGAGCTGCAGGGCCGCCGCCACCTCAGCAGCCGCAAGCCCATCGGCGTGGCCCTCAGCCTGACGCCGTGGAACTTCCCGGTGTCCATCCAGGCCCGCAAGCTCGCCGCCATGCTCGCCGCCGGCTGCACCGTGGTGGGCCGGGTGTCCGAGAAAGCGCCGCTTGCCGCCACTGGCCTGTTCGAGGTCCTGCACGACGCCGGGTTCCCGGCCGGCGTGCTCAACCTGGTCCACGGTCCCTCCCGCGAGATCACCGCCGCCCTGCTGTCCCACCCCGCTGTGCGGGCCGTCAGTTTCACCGGTTCCACCGGAGTGGGCCGGCAAATCATGGCCTCCGCCGCCGAACGCGTGGTCCGGCCGCTGCTGGAACTGGGCGGCAATGCCCCGTTCATCGTCTTCGAGGACGCGGACCTGGACGCCGCCGTCGAGGGTGCAGTGCTGGGCCGGCTCCGCAACACAGGCCAGTCCTGCGTCGCGGCCAACCGCTTCCTGGTCCAGGACAGCATCGCCGACGAGTTCGCCGCAAAGCTGGGTGCGCGCTTTGATGCCATGAGCATCGGGCACGGCGTTCCCGACGGCGGCGCACCGGTCCCGGACCTGGGCCCCGTAATCGACGCGGACCGGGTGTCCGCCGTGCAGGCGCTGGTGGACGACGCCCTGAACCGCGGCGCGCGCCGCGTCACGCAGCGGACCGACGTGCCCGGCACGGGGTCCTTCCTGGCGCCCACGCTGCTGGCGGATGTTCCCGACGACGCCCCGCTGGTTGGCGAGGAAGTGTTCGGCCCGGCCGCCGGCGTCGTCACCTTCGCCACGGAGGACGAGGCAATCCGGAAGGCCAACGCCACCGAAATGGGCCTCGCCGCCTACGTGTGGAGCGGCAGCCCGAAGCGCGGCTGGGAAATCCCGGAACGGCTCGAGGCCGGCATCGTGGGCGTCAACGACCCCCTGCCGTCCGTGGCGTTCGCGCCCATGGGCGGCGCCAAGCAGTCCGGCCTGGGCCGGGAAGGATCAAGCCTGGGCCTGGAGGAATTCGAGGAGGTCCAGTACGTGGCCTGGAGGCCGTAAGGTGCTGACGACCGGGCTGGTGCTGGGCGCCGTGGTGGTGGGGGCCGGGATGCAGCGGATCACCGGCATGGGCTTTGCCCTGGTGGCCGCCCCGTTCCTGGTCCTGCTGCTGGGCCCGGTGGAAGGGGTGGTGCTGGTGAACGTGTGCGGGGCCGTGACGGCCGGCGCCATCATCTTCCGTGTGGTCCGGGACGTCGACTGGCACCGGTACCTGTGGCTGGCGGCCTCGGCCCTGCTCGGCATCATCCCGGCGGCGTTCCTGATCCGGCTCATCCCGGCAGCGGTCCTGGAGATCTCCATCGGGGTGATCCTCGCCGTCGGGCTGACCGTCCTGCTGGTCCTCAAGTCCGCCACCCTTCCGCCGCGGCGGCGCTACCTGCTCACCGCCGGCGGCCTGAGCGGCTTCATGAACACGGCCGCCGGCGTGGGCGGCCCGGCGGTCAGCATGTACTCCATCGCCACCCGCTGGCAGCATAAGTCCTTCGCTGCCACCATGCAGCCCTACTTCTTCACCATCGGCGCACTGTCCCTGATCTCCAAGGCGGTCACCGCCCCGGCCACCTTCCCCGTCCTGCCCTGGGGCATGTGGGTGGCCGTCGCCGCCGCCTGCCTGGCCGGGCTGGTCCTGGGCGACGTGGCCGCAAAGTTCGTCCCCGCCCGCGCGGCGCAGATCCTTTTGATCATCCTGGCCTACCTGGGCGCGGCCGCCACCATCATCCGCGGCGTGCTCGACGCCATCGGGTAGCCCCTCCAACCGACACAACCACTTCGCACCTGCACCAGAGAGAGGAAACAACATGACGTGGCTGAACAGCGCCGCTCACGCACGATGGCTCGAGGCCGAGACGGACCGGCTGATCAATTTCGCCGCGGCATCGAAGGTGCCCACGGGATTCGGCTGGCTCGACAACTACGGCAAGGTGTTCGCCGACAAGCCGACCCATCTCTGGATTACCGCGCGGATGGTCCACAGTTTTTCCGTCGCCGCCCTGCTGGGACGGCCCGGGGCCGGGACCCTCGTGGACCACGGCATCGCGGCGCTCAACGGCGTCTTCCATGATGACGAGTTCGGCGGCTGGTATGCCGAGGTCAACGACAACGGACCGGTGAACGACACCAAATCCGGCTACCAGCACTCCTTCGTGCTCCTCGCCGCCGCCAGCGCTGTTGCCGCAGGGCGCCCCGGCGCGCAGGAACTGCTGGACAAGGCGCTGCACATCGCCGACACGAAGTTCTGGGACCACGAGGCCAACATGTGCTTCGACTCCTGGAACCGGGACTTCACCGAAACCGAGGCGTACCGCGGCGGGAACGCGAGCATGCATTCGGTGGAGGCGTACCTGATCGTCGCCGACGTGACCGGGGAGAACCGCTGGCTGGAACGGGCCCTGCACATCGCCGAGGTGCTCATCCACCAGTTCGCGCGCAACAACAACTACCGGGTGTTCGAGCACTTCGACCCGGAGTGGAACCCGATGCCGGAGTACAACACCGATGACCGGGCCAGCCAGTTCCGTGCGTACGGCGGCACCCCAGGCCACTGGGTTGAGTGGGCGCGGCTGCTCCTCCACCTCCGTGCCGGGCTCGAAGCCCGTGGACTGGCGGTCCCGGGCTGGCTGCTGGATGACGCCCGCGGCCTGTTCGACGCCGCCATCCGCGACGCCTGGCAGCCGGACGGGAACCCCGGCTTCGTCTACACGGTGGACTGGGAAGGCAAGCCGGTGGTCACCACCCGCATCCGCTGGGTGCCCGCCGAGGCAATCGGCGGAGCGGCAGCCCTCTACATCGCCACGGGTGAACAGCAGTATGCGGACTGGTACGAGCTGATCTGGGACCACGCCCGCGACTGGTTCATCGACTACGAGCACGGATCCTGGAAGCAGGAACTGGACGAGAAGGGCAACGTCACCTCCACCGTCTGGTCCGGAAAGGCGGACATCTACCACCTCTGGCACTGCCTGGTGGTCCCGCGCCTTCCGCTGGCGCCCGGGCTCGCCCCGGCCGTGGCGGCAGGCCTGCTGGACGCCCGGATCAGTGCACCGGGGGCGGGCAGGTAACGGGCTGGCAGGCACAGCCGGGACATAGCCGGGAAGGCGCGTGAAGGGGCCGTTGTCATGTACGTGACAACGGCCCCGATCCTGTAAATTTAAGGGAGGAATTTGTCCGGCCAACAACGCCGCGTTCCGCCCCCTCCCCCTTGAATGGATCCCTTTCGCATGCCTTCCGCGATGCCCGCGCCCGCCCCTGCCCGATTCCCCTATGCCGCGATGGCGGTCCTGGCCACCATCGCCTTCACCGCCATCACCACAGAGCTGCTGCCGTCCGGCCTGCTGCCGCAGATCAGCAGCGGGTTGAACGTGTCCGAGCCCGTGGCCGGCTACCTTGCCGCCGCGTACGCCGCCGTCATCGTGGTCACGGTAGTTCCGGCCGCGCGGCTGCTGGCGGGGATCCCCCGGCATGCCCTGCTGGTGGGCCTGGTGGTCACGTTCGCGGCCAGCAACGCCTGGGTGGGCCTCGCCCCGGACTTTACGACGGCGATGATCGCCAGGATGGTGGGCGGCCTGGCGCACGGCCTGCTCTGGACCACCATGGCGCCGTTCGTCACCCGGGTGGTTCCGGCGGACAAGGTGGGCAAGGCCCTGGCCATCGTCTTCAGCGGCAACAGCCTGGGGCTGGCCATCGGTGCGCCGCTGGGCACCGCGCTGGGCGGGTTCCTCGGCTGGCGGGCCGCGTTCCTGGTGCTGGCGGGCTTCGGCCTGGTCCTGGCGGTCCTGGCCTTCTTCCTCCTGCCGCGGGTCCGGCGGATCTCCGACGCTGCCCGCCCCTCCATGCGCCGTGCCGTCGCCCAGCCCGGGGTGAAGGCGGTGGCCACCGCCTGGCCGCTGCTGGTCCTGGCGCACTTTGCGCTGTTCACCTACATCGCCCCGTTCGTCCGCGAAGCCGGCCTGCCGGACTACGCCATCAGCCTTTCCCTGACCGTCCTGGGCGCCTCGGGCCTGCTGGGAATCTGGGTGGCGGGCCTCACCGTGGACTCGCATCCGCGGCGTTCGCTGATCATCACGACGGCGGCTATCGCCGCGTCGATGTTCCTGTTGCCGCTGGCTTCGGGGAACCTTCCGCTGGCCCTGGCGCTGATGACGGTCTGGGGTGCGGGGCTGGGGGCCATCGGCATTTACAACCAGGCGGCCATCCTACGCGCCGGCGGCGAGTACCAGGAGGCGGCGAACGGCCTCACCGTGCTCACCATCCAGCTGGGCATCACAGTCGGCGCCCTGTATGGCTCCGGCGCGTTGGTTGCCGGCGGTCCGCTGCTGGTTCCGATTGCGGCAGCGCTGCCGGTGGTGGCCGCGCTGGCCATCACCCTTGCCGGCAAGCGGCATGCCTACCCGCCGGGGCCCCGGGAGCAGGTGTGGCTGGAGCCCCGGCCGGTAACGGAGCACGTGCGCACACCAATGCGTGACTGACTCCTGCATGACTATGGAAATGACAACTTAGTCAAAAAATTCATGCTGACCCGTAACCTCTGTGACCGGAATTTCGATTCATACAGTAGCGGGGGAAAACCGCAGTTGATCGCAATCTATGAAAATTTCGACAACGGAGGGTCTCATGTCTTTCTTCACGTATTCCGGCAACAAGCTGGCCGCCACCGTGCTCGCCGCGGGTGTGCTGGTGGTCGGCGGGACGGGGGTGGCGGCCATCGCCGACTCGCTCCCGGACGCCCCCTCGGTGACGGCTGAGTCGCCGTCGCCCACACCCACTGCCACTGCCACTGAAACGGAGTCCCCGGAGCCCAGCCCCACGGCAACCGAAACCGAATCTCCGGAACCGAGCCCCACGGCAACGGAAACCGAATCCCCTGAACCAACCCCAACCGAAACAGAGACGGCCTCGCCAAGCCCGTCGCCCACTGAAACGGAGGAGCCGGACCCGGAACCCACCTCTGATGGCGGCGGACCTGACGCCACCGGCCCGGCTGCGTACGGACTGTGCAACGCATTCAGCAACGGCGGCCTGAACGAGACCTCCACCGCCTTCGCGGCACTGGCGGAGGCTGCGGGGGGCGAAAGCGGCATTGAGTCCTACTGCGCCACCGTAGCTGCTCCCGAGGACGACGCGGATGAGACCGTCGACGCTCCGGAGGAACAGGAACCGGCCGAACAGCAGGTCCAGGAGCAGCAGGTCCAGGACCAGCGCCAGGGCGCCGGGCAGGGCCAGGGCGCGAACAACGGATCCAAGTCCGATTACGCCAGCGGCAACTCCGGTGGCCAGGGCGGCCGCGGCCAGCGGTAGCCTGTCAGCAGGGACGGTGCCGCTCCGGGATTTGCTCCCGGGGCGGCACCACAGGCAGGTGCCCGCCCGGGCAGCCGCCGCAGGGGGATGGATGCACAAGCTCAAGGATGAGGCAGCGACGCGCGGTCACGCCGACGAGGGCACCTTTTGTGCTGTCTACCAGGAGTTTTCGCCCGCGGTTCTGAGCTATCTCCGCTCGCGCGACGTTGAGGACCCGGAAGCAATGACCCAGGAGGTCTTCCTGGCTGTCTATGCCAGGCTTGGCGACCTGCACGGCGGGACCAAGGGACTCAAGTCCCTGGTGTTTTCCATCGCCCATGCCCGCTACGTGGATGAGCACCGGCGCCGGGTGAAAGCGCCGTGAACCACCGGGTACGACCCCGAATCCGACCCCCGCTGCAGCACCTCGGCGGAGGACCAGCTGCTGGCGGCGGAAGGCTCAGACACCGTGAAGGCGATGCTCGGAACGCTGGAGCACGACCAGCAGGAAGTCATTGCGCTCCGCGTGGTGGCGGACCTCTCCGTGGAAACCACGGCGGAAATCATGGGGAAGACGCCGGGAGCAATCAAGCAGCTGCAGCGGCGGGCACTGTGCCGGCTGAGGAAACTTCCTCCCACCTTGAGAGAAGGCACGCCATGACCAGCCAGGACCACCGCCACCAGCGCGGGCTCGAGGACGAGCACAGCGTGGACGCGCTGCTGGCCGAAACCGGATTCCAGGACGACGCGGAACTGCGGGACGTGTTGCTGCAGATCCGTGGTCTCCGGACACTCGACGTTCCGCCGCCGTCGGCCGGACTTGCTGCGCTTATGGATCAGGACGCATCACCGGGGGACGTGGTCCGGCCGCTTGCTACCGCTGCCCGGAAACGGAACCGGGCTGTCTTCACGTCGCTGGCGGTGGCCGCTTCGCTCGGCATCGCCGGCGGTGCAGCGGCGGGAAATGAATCGCTGCGGCACGGCGCGGAGGGAACCATCAGCACCGTTGTGGGGTGGCTCCTGGCCCCGGCCCCCGCGGAGCCGCCGCCCGCAGTGCCCCCGGAGGCACCCGGCACAGGCGCCGCCGTCGTACCCGCTCCTGTTCCCACGCCTCCGCCGGGAAGCTTTCCTGCCGGTCTTGTCCCCGACGCCGGCCCTGCCCAGTCCGGGGAGCTGCCCGCCGCGGGACCGGAGGTGGTGCCCGCCCATCCCGTTCCGGCCGGCCCGCCGGAGTCCCGCGCGGAGCCACCCGCTGTCCTTCCCGATCCTGCAGGCAACCCGCCGGAGGTTCCGGGCCAGCACCCTGGACCCGGAAACCCAGGGTCAGCCGCCAAACACGAAGGGCAGCCGCCGGCCGCCACGGAGCCACCGGGCCAGAACGGCGGGGCCACGGCGGACCAGCAGGATCCTTGTAAGCCGGGCCCTGACGTCCCACCGCCCCTTCCACCACGCAACCCGGACCCGGCGCGGTAGCGCGGACGCCGGTTATCCGCCGCGCCCGGGGCTCGTGCGTTCCTGACACACGCTATTGACCGCCCTTGTAGCCCGCCAGATACTTGGAGTGCCGTTGCCAATCGTGCCTGTTGAAGGCGTGCTCTCCACATCCAACCCAGCCGGATCAACGAGGACCCGGCACCCTATCTGGCGAGGTCAGACCATGGAACAAGGCCATTCAGAAGACCGGATCAACGCAGCGCTGTCGGAGTTGCGCGGCCAGCTCGGCGGCAGCCTGCTCCAACCGGGCGATGCAGGATACGAGGACGCGCGCCGGGTCTGGAACGGCATGCATGACCTGCATCCCCGGGCCATCGCACTGGCAGGTTCTGTGGCGGACATCGACCCCGTCCTGGCAGCAGCCCGCAGCACAGGACTGGTCCTGGCGGTGCGGGGAGGCGGACACAATGTGGCCGGCCACGGGAGCGTGGAAGGCGGCCTGGTCCTGGATCTGGGCAGGCTGCGCGAGGTTGCGGTGGATCCGGTCACCCGCCTGGTCACCGTGGAGCCGGGTGCAACCCTGGCGGACGTGGACAGGGCGACCGTGGAGCACGGCCTGGCGGTCCCCATCGGCGTCATCAGCGCCACGGGCATCGCCGGGCTGACGCTCGGCGGCGGCGTCGGCTGGCTCACCCGCAGCGATGGGCTGGCGCTCGACAACCTGAACTCCGTGCACATCGTCACCGCCGCGGGCGACCACCTGCGCGCCAGCGAGCATGAGAACGCGGACCTGTTCTGGGGCGTGCGGGGCGGCGGCGGCAATTTCGGCGTGGTTTCGGCGTTCACGTTCCGGGCACGGCCGCTCCCCCAGCCTGTCCTGGGCGGGAACCTCTTCTACGCTCCGGAGCACTGGAAGGCTGCGCTGGCGGGTTTCGAGACCTGGAGCCGGGGCCTGCCGGACGAGATGAACCCGATTGTCAGCTTTATTGCCTTTCCTGCGGAATTCGGGCTGGGCGACGCCGTGTGGATGGTCATCGGGTGCGCCTGGGCGGGCGCGGACCACCAGCCCGGACTGGACCTGATCGACCGGCTGCGGAGACTCGCGCCGCCGGACCAGGAAGAGGTGGGCCCGGTTTCCTGGCTCGAGTGGCAAAGCGCCATGGACAGCCTCTTCCCCACCGGCTCACGGGGCTACTGGAAAAACGTCTCCTTCTCCCGGCTGGACGGGGAGGTCATCGACGTGGTGGCAGGCATAGCCTCAGAGGTGCAGTGGCAGGGCACCGGCATCGACATCCACCTTCTGGGCGGGGCCTTCAGCCGGGTCCCGGAGGAGTCCACCGCCTACCCGAACAGGTCCTCAAGGTTCCTGATGAACGTCTACGGCTTCTGGTCGGACGCGGACGACGACGTGCGCCTCACCGAGTTTGCGCGGCAGGCACACGCGCGGATGCAGCCCTTCGCCGAACAGGGTGAATACCTGAACTTCCTGGGCGGCGAGACCCGCCAGGACCCGCAGGCCGCACGCCTGACCTACGGGGCGGACAAGTACGGGAACCTTATTGACCTCAAGCAGCGGTACGACCCCGGCAACCTCTTCAGCCGGAACCACAACATCCAGCCGCGCCAGCCATCCACGGCCCCGTAGCATCCGCTGGGCAGCGCGGAGAAGGTAAGCGCACCGGGCAGAAGCTCACCACGCCCGGCTCGCTGATGTACACCTAGGGCCCACGACGGCGGCCCTCCCCTTTATAGGGACGGCCGCCGTCGCGGAGGTAATCATCTGTCCTAGGCTATCCCCGGGGGATGCGGACGATGACCGGTCCGAGTCGGTCCGCGGTCAGCGTCACCTTCAGTACCTGGCCGTCGAAATCCACGGATCCGCCGGGCCCTGCCAGTGAGGCCTTCGCCAGGGCGAACCGGTCCGGCCCCAGTTCGAGTGCAGCCTCAGCTCCCTCGCCTTGTGAGTCAACAAAAGCCACAACCTCCGTCCCCCGGTCCACCCAGCGGATCCAGGGATCACTCTGGCTTTCTGCCGGAGCGTCCTCGAGCGGCCGTCCGCCCACCAGGTACTGTTTGGCGTTTGCCATCCAGCGTCCAAGGTCGGTGAGCGCCTGGCGCTGGATCTCGGGGATGGTGCCGTCGGCCCGTGGGCCCACGTTCAGGAGGAAGTGACCACCGCGGGAGACGACATCCGTCAGGTGGCGTGCCAGCTGCTTTCCCGTGAGTGACTGCTCCGGGCCTTCCACCTGGTTGTAGCCGAACGAGAAGCCGATGCCACGGCAGTTTTCCCACTGGGATTCGGACTCCGACTGGGAGGAATGCTCATACTCACTTGTTGCGTAGTCCTTGTGCGTGGCGCCCCAGCGGTCGTTGACCACGCCCTCCGGGTTGGTGGAGTAGAAGTGCTGGAAAAGCGTGCCAAGCCCATGCCCGCCAAAGTGCTTGCCGGCGTCGGGCCATTCGATGTCGTTCCACAGGACATGGGGACGGTATTTGTCCACCAGGTCCACGACGTGGTTGTATGCGTACTCGGCATAGCCGGCGTCTTTGGGCCTGGCGGTGTCATGGACGCTTTCGCTGGTGATGTGCGGGGGGAAGGGCCGCACGTGCCAGTCCAGCCCGCCCGAGTAGTACAGGCCCAGCTTCAGGCCCTTGGCCTCGACAGCACTTGCGATCTCGCCGATCAGGTCCTTCCGGGGACCGCGCCGGACGGTGTTCCGCTCCCCCGTTCCGGGAGCATCCCAGAGGGCGATGCCGTCGTGGTGCTTGGTGGTGGGCACCACGTAGTCCGCGCCCGCAAACTTGAACAGCTCCACCCAGTCCGCGGGATCGAACTGTTCCGCTTTCCACTGGTCCAGGAAGTCGTCGTAGTCCCCGCCGCCGTAGGTCTCCTTGTGGTACTGCTGGGCAGGACTGCCGTCAATGCGGATGGTGTTGTAGTACCACTCCGCGTAAGGATTATGGGTGAACCATTTCCTGTCATCGTCGATGGTGCCCAAGGCTCCGATGGGTTCCGCCCAAGCCGGGACTGAATAGGCACCCCAGTGGATGAAGATGCCGAACGGAGAGTTCTGGAACCACTCCGGCGTGGGGCGGGACAGCTGCTGCCATTCTTCAGGGCTGGCCGATTCATTGGTCATTCTGAACTCCATTCTTGAGGTGGAAAAGTCGTGGAAACGGGAAGCAGGGTTAGTGGACGGGGCGGGTCAGCGTCCGCCGAAACCGCCCATACTGACGCCTTTGACAAGCTGACGCTGCAGGAGGATGACCACCAGCAGGCTGGGAAGCACTGCCAATGTTGCTGCGGCCATAAGGGGTCCCCAGTCGGTCCCCCTCTCACCCGAAAACATGGACAGGCCCAGCGGGATGGTCGCCTGCGAGACGTCGTTGATCACAATCAACGGCCAGAGGAAGCTGCTCCAGTAGTCGATGAAGCTGAAGACTGCCACCACTGCAAGTGCGCGCGAACGAGCGGCAGGATGACGCTCCACAGGATGCGGATCGAGCCTGCCCCGTCAATCCGGGCTGCTTCCTCGAATTCCTCCGGCAGGGAAAGCAGGAACTGGCGGATCAGGAATGCCCCGAAGGCCCCAAACGCGAAGGGGACAATGAGGGCCGTCGGCGAATTCACCAGCTCCAGCTTGTTCATCATGATGTACAAGGGGATAACCAGGACTTCCTGGGGCAGCACCAGTGTTCCCAGGAAAACCAGGAACAGCTTGTCCCGGTGCTTGAACTGCATCCTTGCGAAAGCGTATGCGGACAGCAGGGACACCACCGTGGTCAGCGCTGCGCCGGCAATAGCCACCAGGAAGCTGTTGATGATGACCCGGCCAAAGGGGATGGCCGTCCAGGCGGTGACATAGTTGGACCATTCCACCCTTGAGGCCAGGAAGCTTGCCCCGGTGGAGAAAATTTCCGAGGTGGGCTTGAGGGACGTGGCAAGCATCCAGAGGAACGGGAAGAAGAAGACCAGCCCCACCAGGATGGCGCCGGCACGGCTGATGTAGTGCCCCGGGTGCTTCTTTTTCCGCATGCCTGGGCTGTGCCGACGATGGGTGGTGGGCTTGTCCGTGGCCGGCTTGGCCAGCGTTTCAGTTGTCATAGTTGACCAGCCTCTTCTGCTGGGAGAACTGCAGGGCGGTGATGAGCATGACGATCACGAACAGCGCCCAGGCGAGCGCCGAGGCGTATCCGAGTTTGTCGAAGGAAAAACCGTTGCGGTACAGATAGAGCACGATCGTGTTGGTGGATTCGCCCGGTCCACCGAGTGTGAGCAGGTAGGGCTGGGTGAACACCTTGAACGACCCGATGATCGTCATCACCGTGCAGAAAAAGAGCGACGGCGAGAGCATGGGAAGCACCACCCGGAAGAACCGCTGCCACGCACCTGCGCCGTCGATGCGTGCCGCTTCCAGCAGGTTGGGCGATATGCCGTTCAGCCCGGCGCCCAGGACGATGATGTTGTACCCGATGCCCTGCCATACGGACATGGCGATCAGGGATCCCATGGCCAGTTGGCTGTCACTCAGCCAGGACGGGCCGTCGATGCCGAAGTTGGCGAGGAAGCTGTTCACCACGCCGTCATCGGTCAGCATCAGGCGCCACACCAGTGCGTTGGCCACCATGGGGGTCACCACCGGGATGAAGAACAGGACCCGGAAGAAGGGTCCCCAGCTGCCGAGGTGGTGCAGCCAGGTGGAGACGGCCAGCGCCAGGACGAGGTTGAGTACGGTGTAGCTGACGGCAAAGAACAAGGTGTTGCCCAGGACTGTCCAGAACACCGGGTCCCCGGTGAGCATGCGGGCGTAATTGTCCAGCCCCACGAATTCAGGCGCGCCGAACAGCGGCCAGTCGAACAGGCTGATCACCAGGGAGGCGACGAGCGGCAGCACGATAAAGACCAGGAAACCGAGCATCCCGGGGGCGAGGTAGGCTGCGGCCAGCCGTCCATGCCCGGGAGTACCGGCCGGCTTCCTTCCGTTTTTGACAGCAAGCGTCGGTAGAGCAGTCATCATTGACCTTTTCCGTGAAGGGGGCAGACTCCCGGCGGGAGCCCGCCCCCGGGGAAATTTACTTGGCGGAGTTCATGATCGTGGCGAGAAGTTCCTCTGCGGTCTTGCTGCCGCGGAAGCCCTCCCCGGAGTATTGCGTGAAGGTTGTTTCCACCTGGTTCCAGTTGGGCGTGGTGACCAGCGGGCGGCCGCTCTCCAGCAGGGCTTCCACCACCGCCACATCAGCTTCCGGCTTGTTGCCGGCCCAGTCCTTGACCGCCGATTCCACGGACGGCACTGTTCCGCGGGCTGCACCCACGGCGCCGACCACCTCAGGCGTGGTGATCTTCATGATGTTCTGGAACGCTGCTTCCTTGTCCTTGCAGGATGCGGCAATGGCGAACGCGGAGCCTGGATCATGCCGATGCTTTTACCCGACTCGGAAGGGACCACGGCGATCCCTACCTTGCCCTGGGTCTTGGTCGTGAGCATGTCATACATCCAGGGTCCATCAATGATCATGGCCGCCTTGCCACTCATGAACTGCTGCTCCGGGACGTCGGTGCCGTCGGATGCCTGCGGAGCGTTGGCTACCTTCTCCTTGGCGGCAAGGTCGAAGGCGAATTGCTGGTCCTTCACCAGGCCTTCATTGGTCAGCTCCAGCTGCCCGTCCTTGACAGGCTCGTTGCCGTTCGCGAACGCAATTGGCAGTCCCGGCCCGGAGCCGAAGCCGGGCGGAACGGCGAGACCGGCCACACCGTCCTTGGTCAGCGCCTTCAGGTCTGCGACGAACTGGCTGGTGGTGTAATTCAGTGTCGGTTCCTTGACGCCCGCCGCGGCCAGGAGGTCCTTGTTGTAATAAAGGACCACAGGCTCTGCGTCGTAGGGGATGCCCCGGAGGTCCCCTCTACCGTCAGGCCGTCAATCATCGCCTTGTTGTACATGGAAACGTCAATGTTGTTGCTCTTGACCAGGTCGTCCAGAGGAACGGTCAGGTCCTTGAGTTCCTGGGCCCGGGCTGCCTGCGTGGTGATAATGCATGGGGCGCCGGAACTCGACAGCCGGGTCTTGACCTTCGTCCAGTAGTCGTTGAAGCTCGGCCCCTCGAGGGTCAGATTGAAGTCGGGATCCTTCTCCTTGGCGGCGTCGATAAACGCCTGCCACTGCGCCCGGTCGTTTTCGTTGGTGATCCAGGTGTACATCGAGGAGGCTTCCTTGCTCTCCCCCGATGACCCTGCACTTGAAGAACCACAGGCAGTGAGCGCGGTGGCAGCAACCGCGGCCGCCGCTGCTGCACCGAGAAGACGGCCGGTAACGCGTTTGTTCAACACGGTGAATGTCCTTTCGTAGCTGGGGACAAAGGCTGCCCGGCGACGTCCTCGTTGCCTGGCTGATGTGATCCCCGCAACCTTTGTATAACCAACAGAATGACCCGCACCCGCAACGGAAGTCAAGGAATCATCTGATCTTTCTTTGCATCAAAACCAATTGCCGCGTCGAATAGTCGCAGTTTGATCCGCATTTGGTAAACAAGGTCAGACGAATAGCAGGTTATCGAACAGCCTCACTGTCAGCCAAAGCCCCCAGCGGATCCGCCTCGCGCCCTTCAAGCCCGGACTCCGGAATGGCGGTCACGTAGTCCTCGACGGCGTACAGGTGGTTTGCCATCCGCGTCCTGGCCCGGTCCACGTCGTGCCGGCGCAGCGCCTCCAGAATGCCAAGGTGCTCACGGTGCGTGGCGAGCAACCCCTCATTGTCATGGATGGAACGCCACATGCGTCCCCGGATGGTGTTGGTGGACACGGTTTCGATCAGCGCGGAGAGCACATGGTTGGCCGACGCCTCCGCAACCAGCCGGTGGAACTCCACGTCGCATTGCATGGCAGCGGCATGGTCGATCGGTGCGGCGTGGATTGCGGCGTGGGCCCGCTCCAGGATGCGTTCAGCTGCATCGAGCTGCTCCTCGCCGATCCGGATGGCAGCCGCCGCCGCGGCCTCGGTCTCCAGCGCCCGCCGGACGGTGTGCACCTGGTTGGCCCGCTCGCCATCCTGCAGTCCCACCCAGAACTCCATCGCCGAAAGCAGTGCAGCGGGCTCAAGCCGGGTCACGAAGGTGCCTGCCCCCTGCCGGGTTTCCAGGATGCCCATGGTGGACAGTGCACGGACACCTTCCCGAAGCGAGCCGCGGGAGACCTGCAGTTCGGCAGCCAGGTCTTTCTCGATGGGCAGCCTGTCTCCGGGCCGGAGCCGGCGGGAGGACAACATCCGCTTGACGCCGGAGATCACAACGTCTGTCTGCGACATCGAACCGTTGGATGTACCACTGGTCATGGCAGCCGCCTTTCTGGGTGCACTTTCAGGGGGCTTCGCCCCATTTCTTCTTTCATCAGATGTATTGCTTGGAAAAAGGATGATGGTCCTATATTCTCATCAAATACTTCCAAATACATCAGATGATGCTCGCAACGTTGCTGGACCATCTTCTTCATAGCCTGAACCTGGAGGGCTCACCTTGCCACACATCACCGGATATGACGTGTTCGACGTGCGTTTTCCGACTTCGCTGACTGCCGACGGCTCGGACGCCATGAACCACGACGCCGACTACTCTGCAGCCTATATAGTCCTCACCACGGATGATCCTGCCGTTTACGGCTGTGGTTTCACCTTCACCATCGGACGAGGCAACGAAGTCTGCGCTGCGGCCATGGAGCTTCGGGCCCGCCCCCTCCTGGGACGGGATATCGACGCAGTCTGTGGAAGCCTTGGAGGGACCTACCGCAGCCTGAAACAGGATTCGCAGCTCCGCTGGCTCGGTCCGGACAAAGGCGTGGAACACCTTGCCCTGGGCGCCGTAATGAACGCGGTATGGGACCTGGCGGCACGGCGGGCAGGAAAACCGCTGTGGCGACTCCTGGCGGATATGCCGGCCGAGGACATCGTCGACGCCGCAGACCTTACGTACCTCTCGGATGCGCTGACCCGGGAGGAGGCCTTGGAGATCCTGGCCCGGCTGGCTCCCACCCGGGGTGAACGCATCCAGCAGCTGACCGAAAGCGGCTACCCGTGCTACACAACGTCTGCAGGCTGGCTCGGCTACTCTGACGAAAAGCTCCGGCGGCTTTGCCAGGAGGCCGTGGACCAGGGGTACCGGCACATCAAGCTCAAAGTTGGCGCATCACTGGAGGACGACATCCGCCGCCTCGGAATCGCGCGCGAGGTAATTGGACCGCAGGGCAACCTCATGATCGACGCCAACCAGGTATGGGACGTCCCACAGGCCATCGACTGGGTCAAGCAGCTGGCGGAATTCAATCCGCTCTGGATCGAGGAGCCCACCAGCCCAGACGATGTCCTTGGCCACGCGGAAATCCGCAGGGCCGTCCAGCCGATCGGGGTGGCCACCGGGGAGCACGGCATGAACCGCGTGCTCTTCAAGCAACTTTTCCAGGCCGGGGCAGTGGACTACTGCCAGCTGGACGCCTGCCGGCTGGCCAGTGTGAACGAAGTGCTTGCCGTCCAGCTGATGGCAGCCAAGTTCGGTATCCCGGTCTGCCCGCACGCCGGCGGCGTGGGCCTGTGCGAACTTGTCCAGCACCTCTCGATCTTTGACTTCATCGCCATCTCCGGCGACCTCACAGGCCGGGTCACTGAATTCGTGGACCATCTCCACGAACATTTTGTTGATCCGTGCATCGTCCGGGACGGTGCCTACGTCATGCCGGCAAACCCCGGCTATTCGGCGGAGCTCAAGGCACAGACACTGCAGGACTATGCCTTTCCCTGGGGCGACTATTGGGCCGGAACGGACGCAGGACGTGCGGAACAGGAATGGCGGACCGGCAGCGCTGGCCGCGGCATTGCGTTCGCGGGTGCACGGGCTAAGGCTGAGGCATGATCAACTACACCCTGACCCACCCGGGCCTGCTGGCTGCACTCGCCGAATCCGGCCACGGTTCGCAGATCCTTATTGCTGATGCCAACTACCCCCACAACACAGGTGCGCCAGCGTCGGCACGACGGATAGCCTTGAACCTGCGGCCGGGCCTGCTGACAATCGACCAGATCCTTGACGTCCTGATCGACGCCGTCCCCATCGAGGCGGCAGCCGTGATGACGCCGCCCGACGGGAGCTGGACGGAGGCGATCAAGGGTTACGGTCAGTCCCTGGGCGGCGCTGTCCCCGTCACCTCGTACCAGCGTTTCGATTTTTATGATGCGGCGCGTTCACCGAATGTGGCTGTCGTCATCGCCAGCGGCGATACCCGGCACTATGCCAACCTGCTGCTGACAATCGGTGTCCGGCCCGAAGCCACGGCATAGTGGAGGCCCCTGCATGAAGGTCATAGATTCGCACGTCCACGTTTGGGACCCGGCAGTACTCGCCTACGACTGGCTGGCCAACAACCCTGCCCTGAACCGGCCCTTTCTTCCGCAGGACCTTCCGCACACTCCAGCCAACACCCTGGCGGCCGTATTTGTGCAGGCAGACTGCCGGGACGACCAGGCGCTGAAAGAAGTGGACTGGGTATCCGGCCTGGGCAGCAGCTGGCCCACTCTGGCCGCAATCGTGGCCTTTGCCCCGGTCAGCAGCGGGGACAGCGTGGCCGAGGACCTTGACCACCTGCTGCAGCGCCCTTTGGTCCGCGGAGTGCGGCAGCTCCTGCAGGACCGGGACGAATCCTTCGTGCTGCATCCGGACATGCTTGCCGGCGCGCGGCGGGTGGCCGAAGCGGGCCTTGCCTTCGACGCCTGCATCCGCACCGGCCAGCTTGCCGCTCTGACCGCGTTCGCCGACCGTGCGCCCGCGCTTCAGATCGTGCTGGACCATATGGGAAAGCCACCCATCGCCAGCGGCGCCTTCACGGAGTGGAGCAGCGGGATGCGTGAACTTGCCCGCCGGCCCAACGTCGTCGTCAAGATTTCCGGAGCCGGCGCAGAATCCGACCGGACCCGGCCAACCGGGCCACAGGCACTGCCGTACATCAGGGAAACGCTGCACCTTTTCGGTGCCGACCGCTGCATGCTTGGGAGTGACTGGCCCGTCTCACTGACAGGAGCGGCCGCCTACCAGGAGTGGATCACCACGGCAGAAACAGCGCTGGCCGGTGCGTCCGAAAGCGAGCGCGAAAGTGTCTCCTCCGGGACCGCGGCCAGGGTGTACCGGTTGGCGGAGGGAACAGAACAGGCCATTACGGAAGCCAGGAAACAGGAGAAGGACTGAGAATGCAGGCAGAAACCCGCACCATCCCCGGTACCGGCATTTCCCTGCCGGTGCTCGGCTTCGGGGCAGCGCCCATTGGCAACCTGTACCGGCAGGTGCCGGAACAGGAGGCGGCCGACGCCGTTGCCGCCGCCTGGGAAGGCGGCATCCGCTACTTCGACACCGCACCGCACTACGGGCTCGGCCTTTCGGAGCGCCGCCTTGGGGCGTCCTGGCCGGCCAGGACCGCGGCACCTACGTGCTCAGCACCAAAATTGGACGCTTACTGCGGCCAAATCCGTTCCCGCACGGCAAGGACACCGAGGGCTTCGACGTCCCTGACGATCTCATCCGGGTCCGCGACTATTCCCGCGACGGTGTGCTGCGCTCCATCGAGGAAAGCCTCAAGCGGCTGCGAACCGACCGCATAGACATCGTCTACATCCACGACCCTGACGATTACTGGACCGAGGCGGTGGAAGGTGCGGCGCCTGCCCTATCAGCCCTGCGGGATGAGGGCGTGATCCGTGCCTGGGGTGCAGGCATGAACCAGGCCGGCATGCTCCACCGCTTCGTCACCGAAACAGACATAGACATGGTGATGCTCGCCGGCCGGTACACACTGCTTGAGCAGGGCGCGGCAGCGGACCTGCTCCCGGCCTGCCTTGAACGCCAGGTGGGCGTGGTGAATGTTGGCGTCTTCAATTCAGGCCTGCTTTCCAAGGAGCGGCCCGCCAGCGATGCCACCTACAACTACGCCCCCGCCCCGCCGGAACTCCTGGACAGGGCGAACCTGCTGGCGGACATCTGTGAATCGCACGGGACCACGCTGCCGGCCGCAGCCCTTCAGTTCCCCTACCGCCATCCCGCCGTAACGGGTGTGGTCCTGGGCATGCGGACGCCGGACCAGGTGAAGCAAAACCTGGACCTGGCGGCACAGTCCGTCCCTGAGTCCCTCTGGGACGAACTCCGGGACCGCGGCCTGATCACCTGACCGGGACACCCG
Organism: Arthrobacter nitrophenolicus; assembly: GCF_000332815.1. Lineage (GTDB taxonomy): Bacteria > Actinomycetota > Actinomycetes > Actinomycetales > Micrococcaceae > Arthrobacter > Arthrobacter nitrophenolicus. Next base: position 6,123 of record NZ_AOFD01000050.1, on the reverse strand, counting down.
GCTGACCTCGGCAGTAGCCGAACAAGCACCAAGGAAAGAAGGACCAATGCAATTTGCGCGCATAGGTGAGCCGGGCAAGGAAGTCCCCGCCCTGCTGCACCAGAACAAGTACTATTCGCTGGAACCGGTGGCGAAGGATATCGACACCGACTTCTGGGAATCGGACGGACCGGGGCGTGCCGCCGCTGCCCTCGCCGCGGGGGAGCTGGATGAGCTCAGCGTTGACGGCGCCAGGATCGGGGCACCCATCGCCCGGCCCTCGTCCGTCATCTGCGTAGGCATGAACTATGCAGCGCACGCCGCCGAATCAGGGTCCGCACCCCCGACGGTGCCCATCATTTTCCACAAAGCACCCAACACCGTGGCGGGGCCCTACGATGCCGTGGCCATCCCCCGCGGCTCCACCAAGACCGACTGGGAAGTCGAGCTGGGCGTCGTCATCGGCCGCCGGGCCTCCTACCTGGAGTCGCCACGGCAGGCACGGGACCACGTTGCAGGCTACGTCACCGTCAACGACCTCTCCGAACGCACCTTCCAGCTCGAGGTATCGGGCGGCCAGTGGTCCAAAGGCAAGAGCTGCGCCGGCTTCTGCCCCACCGGCCCCGTCCTGGTGACCCCCGACGAAGTCGATCCCTCCGACCTAACGCTGCGCAGCTGGGTGAACGGCGAAATCCGCCAGGACTCCTCCACCCGGGACCTCATTTTCGGCGTGGAGCAGATCATCTACGACCTCAGCCAGTTCCTGGTCCTTGAACCCGGCGACCTCATCTGCACAGGCACCCCCGAAGGCGTTGCCCTGTCCGGCAGGTTCCCCTACCTCAAACCGGGGGACGTCGTCGAAATCGAAGTCGCCGGGCTCGGACGCCAGCGGCAGGAATTCTTCCAGGGCTAGCCGCCAGGGACACGAAAGGAACAAACAATGGAGTTTGCGGGACTTAAGGCGATCGTCACCGGAGGGGCGTCGGGCATTGGCGCCGCCACCGCCGCGCTGCTCAAGGAGCGCGGCGCCGCTGTAGCGGTACTGGACCTGCAACCGGAGCAGGCGGGCCACGGCCTTATCGCCATTCACTGCGATGTTTCCGACGACGGCTCTGTCCGCCGCGCCGTCAAGGAGGCGGCGGACAGGATGGGCGGCATCGACATTGTGGCCAACAACGCCGGTGTGGGTGCCCAGGGCACCATTGAATCGAACGACGACGACGAATGGCATCGGGTCTTCGACATCAACGTGATGGGGATGGTCCGCGTTTCACGGGCCGCCCTCCCGTACCTGCGCGAGTCCAGCCATGCTGCCATCGTCAACACCTGTTCGGTGGCCGCGACGGCCGGACTCCCCCAGCGTGCCCTCTACAGTGCCACCAAGGGGGCGGTGCTTTCGCTTACATTGAGCATGGCAGCGGACCACCTGCCCGAAGGCATCAGGGTCAATTGCGTGAACCCGGGCACCGCGGACACACCGTGGATCGGCCGGCTCCTGTCCACAGCCCCGGACCCGGCAGCGGAGCGTGCGGCGCTGGAGGCGCGGCAACCCCATGGCCGGCTGGTCACGCCGGAGGAGATTGCGGCCGCGATCGTCTATCTGGCCAGTCCCCTGGCGGGTTCCACCACCGGCGTCGATCTCGCAGTGGACGGCGGCATGCAGGCATTGCGCTTGCGGCCCCGTCCCGCCGCATCGTAGGCACACCAGCAGTAGCACTTATGGCCCCGCTGAATCCACGAGGCAGCCCACCTGCAGGGAACGGTTCCAGATCTAGGTCCGCCGCGTGCCGTCCCACCTGCGCTGGCGCAGCTTCCGGCTGGCCACCAGGGAGCCGCCCATGAACAGCACGCCCAGGACCACCGCGGCCACGCCCACGTAGAACCAGCCGCCCCGGGTGAAGACCATCAGCGCAACACCGATGATGCCCAAGCCCTTGGCGGCGATATCCAGGTACAGCTGAACCTTCGGGGAGTCCATACGTCCACGATAATCCCGGCGGGCTAGTCCCTGAGGCTTCTGTCCAGGAACGCCAGGGTCCGGGTCCACGCGTCCTTCGCGGCATGGGCGTTGTACCTGGCGGGGGTGCTGTCATTGAAGAAAGCGTGACCGGTCCGGGGATAGACGACCGCTTCGAAATCCACGCCCGCGGCGGACATTTTCTTCTTGAGCTCCGGCAGTTTGTCCACCAGCGCCCGGTCCTGTTCGCCGTAGAAAGCGAGGACGGGACAAGTGATCCGGCGCAGCTCTTCCCCGGTGAAGTCGGCGCTGCCGTAAAACGGCACCGCCGCACGCAGCCGGGGCTCGCGGGTGGCCAGCGCAAAACTGTAGCCGCCACCGAAGCAGAACCCCGTGACTGCCACCCGGCCGGCCAGGCCCGGTATTCCTTCCAGGTGGTTGAAGCACACCTGCAACGCCTCGAGGGTCCGTTCGGCAAATTCCGGCGAGTCCAGCGGGGACGTCAGCTTCCGGAGCCTCGGCTGGACCTTGCTGCGCTGTTCGGGGTCAGGATCTGCGAGGGCCCGCAGCACCTCCCCGGCCACCTCGGGCGTCATGCCGATGTCCGTCATGACATCGGGCACCAACACCAGGTAGCCCTCGGCGGCGTACCGGTCCGCGACGTCCTTGATGTGGTCCACCAGGCCCCAGATTTCGTGGATCAGCAGCAGGCCGGCCTTGGGCTGGCCTGGGGGTTCGCTGATGTAGGCATGCACCGACGTTGCTGCGTTTCCCAGAGTCATCATGTTTCCCATGGGGCCAGCATGGCACGCTGTCCCAGCGCTTCCTAGGGGTTCCTACGCTTCCCGCTGCCGCCACAGCAGGCTGACGCCGAACGTCACCACGCACAGGACCAGCATGGCCAGCACCATCCGCCCCCAGCTTTTCTGGTCCACACCGCCGGCCGCGAAGACGCCGATCATCACGGTGGCGGTGATGGCACCGACGTACCGGCAGGTCTGGTAGATTCCTGCGGCCACCCCGCGCTCCTGCGGCCGGACGGACACGAACATGCCCTGGTTGGAGGCGATCCCCACTGTTCCGTAAGGCACGCCCATCAGGGCGGTCATCACCACCACCAGCGGGATCGCCAAGGTGCCCGTCAGCAGCCACATCAGGCCTGCCACAGCGGTTAGCAGGACGACGCCGGCCAGGAGCACGCGCCGTACCCCGAACCTTCCCATCGCCTTGACCGCCCACGGCGTGGCAGCCACGGACATCGCGGCGAGCGGCAGCATCAGCAGGCCTACGACGCCGGGATCATAGCCGCCGGCTTCCTGCAGCAGCTGCGGCAGGCCGAAGAAGACGAAGTAGTAGACGCTGCTGAACACCGCGAAGGCCAGGTACACCAGCATCAGCGGCCGGTTCCGGCCGAGCAGGCGGAGGTCCAGGAACGGCCGGCTGAAGCGGAGCTCGCGCCAGGCGAAGAGGGCGCCGATCGCTGTTCCGGCGCCCAGCATCCACCAGCGGTACCCGGGCAGCACATTGAGCGCGGCCATCATCACCAGCATCATCGCGGCCACGAACGCCAGGATCCCGGGAATGTCGGAGTCCCGCAGCAGTTCCGCCACGCTCCCCCGCTCCCGGGCCTCGTCCGGCGGCGCCGCCCGCCGCACGATGAGCAGCGCGGCCAGCGCGAGCGGAACGTTGACCAGGAACAATGCTTCCCACCCCACCAGGCTGACCAGCAGTCCGCCGACAACGGGCCCGACGGCGGCCGCGGACGTGTTTGCCATCTGCAGCCGTCCCAGCGGGCGGGCCGGCTCCATCCCGGCGCGGTGCGCGATGGCACCCACCATCACCACCGCGCTTGGGTAGGCGGTGGCCGTGCCGAGCGCCATCACCGCCCGGGCAACGCAGAGGAGGGCGAAGTTCGGGGCGAACGGCGCCAGCGCACAGGTGACGGCCACCAGGGCCATGCCCAGCATGAACATCCGGCGCGGCCCGAACCGGTCCGCCAGCCTCCCCATCACCGGCTGGCCCGCCGCGGAGGCCAGGTAGAAGGAGGTGACCACCCAGGTGACGGCGGCGACGTCGAGCCCGAAATCGGCGCGGAGCACCACCAGGGCCACGGCGATCATGGAGGAGTTGAGGGGGTTCAGTGCCGTGCCCAGACTGAGGCCGGCGACGGCCAGGGCAGTCCGGGGGTTGTTGCTCACGGTAACAGTCTGGTGCAAGGTGCGCCCGGGACGCGACTTTCGCGGTCCGGAGGGTCACCCGGCCGCTGGGCTGTTACTTCCCGGCCGGGGTCAGCGGGAACAGGGCGTCCTCAACCGTGCCGGTCAGCTCCCGGATGAGCTCCGCCTGTTCCGGTTCCTCGAAGCCCTCGGGGTTTTCGGTGTAGATCACCAGCGCGAAGGTGGAGCCGCGGTAGGTCAGGAGCGCGGCGTCGTGGAGGTCCCCGTCCATCTCCCCGTATTTGTGCTGCACCTCGATGCCGGCGCGGGACCCGGCGGGGATGAGGTCATCGTTGTTGGTGTCCTGCATGTAGCCCAGGAGCTCGGCCGTGTTGGCTTCGTTGAGCAGGTCCCCCGCATGCAGTTTCTTGAGGACCAATGCCATGTCTGCGGCGGTCAGCAGGTTCTGTTCCGGATCGTAGGTGACGCCGATCGAGGCCGCATAATCAATCAGCCGGGGATAGCCCACGGCGTCCATCAGCAGCAGCCACGAATCATTGTTGCTCTGGTTCACCATGGCTTCCATCTGGAAGGCGGCGTCGTAGTCCCCCATCGGGTCATCGAGGCCGGCTTCCCCGGTTTCGACCAGGTGGTAGAAGGCTGCCGCGGTGATCAGCTTGGCGGTGCTGGCGGCCGTGAACACGTCTGTGTCACCGAACGTCAGAGCGGCGTCGCCCGAGACGTCCGCCAGCGCGACGCCGATCCGGTAGTCGCCGGCTTCATCGAGGATGGACTCAACCTTGTCCTGCAGCGAGTCGGGCGCGGCAGCCACCGGTTCGGCCGGGACGGGGGCGGCGGCCGTGGGGGCTGCGGTGCCGCCGAACGGCTCGGACCGGACCACGGCCAGGGCGGTGGTGGCCACGATGACCAGCGCGACGGCGCACAGCAGGAGCGCCACCTTCTTCCGGCCGTGGCGGACGGGACGAACTTCCTGCTCTACCCGCGGCTCTACTGGGTGCACCGGCATAGGGGCTCCTGTCACAACTCAACAATCTGGGCATCACGTCCCAGCACGCGATGTGATGCCGATTAGATCACCAGTTGTTGGGAGCCGGCTGATAGCCCGCCGGAGTGTTGCCCGGGTCGATTCCGACACGGCAATTCACTTTCGACCCGCAGGTTCCCTGTCGCGGCCCAAATTTCAGGGGCGCCAGGGAATCTGCGCGTCGAAAAGCAGAGTCTGCGTCGAAAGAGGATGTGCGCGTCGAAAACCAGGATGCGCGTCGCAGGCCTGCAGCTACGCCCTTGTCCGGGCTGCGAGCGCCGTGTCCAGGAACTCCAGGTGCGCCGGCTTCACCGCAGCCACGCTGCCGGCGTATTCGGGGTGCTTGGCAAGGAACTTCTTGATGAACGGGCACACGGGGACAATGCCCGTTCCGGCGGCCACGGTCTCGTCCAGGGCCACCGTGGCCAGCCGGCCGGCCAGTCCCTGTCCCCCGTATTCCTCGTTGACCACCGTGTGGTAGAAAATCCGCTGCGGCGACCCGCCGCCGTCGTACGCCTTGTACGCGGCCTTCCCGATCACGTTGCCGGCGTCGAGTATTTCGAAACGCTCGCGTTCGGCGTTGTGGCGGATGGTGATGTCACTCAAGGGGATCTCCTTCGATGCGGTGTGGCCTCTGCACAGCCTAACGCCGGAGTTGCCCCCGCTATTTCAAGGCGCGGCTCCGTTGCCCTGCTGGCGCACCAGCCCGTGGGGAACGGCCGGGTGGGCCCGCACCACGTAGCTTCCCTCGCCGACCTCCGTGACCATGATGCCGGTGCCATACCGGTTGGCGGCTTCCTCCACCATCCGGACCGCATCGGCCAGCGCCGCGGAGGCCTCCTGCGGCTCCCGTACCCGGACTTCCACCATGCCCGTGCACCGCGTTTCCTTTGCTGGCTCCGCGGCGGGCATGGATCCCGCCCGGGCCGGCCTAGCCACGGGCGGCCCCCATGCCGGGCACGACGGCGGCTTCCGCGGCGGGTGCC
>NZ_AOFD01000049.1 GCF_000332815.1 Arthrobacter nitrophenolicus | reverse complement strand
CGGCGGCGCAGCGGCAGGTCGCCGGTTTCCAGTGCCGTGGCCACGGCGTCGCGGACGGCCATGGCCCGGCGCGGATCTCCCCCGGCGTTCACGGCAATCTTGACGTCATCCACTTCGGCGACGGCGGGTGTCCAGGCGGCGGAGGCTTCATGGTCGGAGGCGTTGACGCACCAGATGCGCTGCGCCTCGGCGTCGGCCGATACCAAGGCGTCCACGGCGGAATCGCCGGTGGCCGTCTGGACGAACCAGGCGCCATCGACGTCTTTGGAGTCATACCGGCGCGCTGCCCAGGTGAGCAGGCCGGCGTCGGCCATCTCCTGGAGCGCGGGAGAGGCAACGGGAGCCACCACGGTGACCACGGCGCCGGCGTCGAGCAGGCCCTTGGCACGGCGGGCAGCAACGGGGCCGCCGCCCACCACCAGCACGGGACGGCCGAGGAGCCGCAGCGCTGTGGGGTAGATATCCTGAATTGCCATGAATCAACGGTAGGGCCGCGTCACAATCGCCCACAAAGGCCGAGCAACACCAGTTCACGCAAGGTAACGCTGCGTCACAAACCCGGCCGTCCGCCGTCGGCCTCCCTCCGACGGCCGTGGGGCACATCGGCGCGCACCCGCCCTTGTCCGCGGCCCAATCCCCGGCGTGTCCGTGTCAAAGTGCCCCTGTTTAGCCCTTGACTCCGGTCAGTCTGCGCGGCGTTCGGCACCAAAGCCGGCCACGGCCCGGAACAGGGCCACCAGTCCAACGATGAAGCCGATGACCTGGCCCACGATGCCCAGCACCAGCAGTCCGTACGACGACGGGCCAGCCGGACCAGGTGCCGCCGAAGTCAAAGGGAAACACTTCCCACAGCTGGACCATCGCGGGCACACCGATGGCCAGGACGGCCAGGTTGCCCAAGGCGTTGACGATGCGGGAAGGGACCAGGAGGAAGACCAGGTGCGCCAGCATTGTCGCCACCAGCACCAGGGTGACCGCACCGAGGACGCGGGACGTGTCGGGAGTCAGGAACGGCACGGTCTGCCAGCCCGGCCACATGTGGATGGCCCACAGCAGGGCAGCGTTGATCACGACGGCGGTGACATGGCCCGCCGAAGTGGCCGCTGTCGCCTGGTCCACGCTCCTGGAGTTCTTGCCCACATCTACAGGCTGGTACCCGGGCACTGCATGCAGAAGTGACTAAGGTCCCCCGGCTGCCCCCTTATAAAAAATGCGGGGTCAGGTCCCTCCCCGGTAATGGGATAGGACCTGACCCCGCGCGGGAGCGTGGAAGAACTAGCGGGTGCTGCCGGCGAGGAGGCCGCGGCTGCGCAGGAGCCGCTTCTCGATGGGGGCGAACACCAGCAGTTCGATGAGGATTCCGACGCCGAGGATCAGCAGGATCGCGGACATCACCACTGACATGTCGGACAGCACGCGGCCCTGGTCCAGCAGCGAGCCCAGGCCGAAGCCGATGGTGCCGCCCACGGCGATGATTTCAGCGGCCATGAGTGATCGCCACGAGAAGGCCCAGCCCTGTTTCAGCCCGCCGAGGTATCCGGGAAGGGCGGCCGGGAGGATGACCTGCAGTGCCATCTGCAGCCGTGACGCTCCCAGGACGGTGCCGACGCGGCGGTACTGCGGCGGGATCTGGTCCACCCCGGAGATGAGACCGTTGATGATGGACGGGATGGCGCCCATGAACACCACGAAGTAGACGGTGGCGTCCGTCAGGCCGAACCAGATGATGGCCGCAGGCACCCAGGCCACGGACGGCAGCACCTGCAGGCCGGAGATCAGCGGACCGAAAGCCCGGCGCAGCGGAGCGACCTGGGCCAGCAGCAGGCCCACTGGTGTGGCAATGGCGACGGAGATGATGAAGCCCACCACGCCGCGCTGCAGCGAGGTCCACATGGCCTCCTGCAGCTTGCCTTCATTCCACAGAAGGCCCATCTGCCCCATAACGTCCAGCGGCCCGGGGACCAGGTCGCGGCGCTTGACCCCAAGGGACACATAGAACTGCCAGATGAGCACCAGGACCACCAGGGCAGCGACGGGCAGCAGGATCCGGCTCCAGTCGATCCGGTGCTTGCGCTCGGCGTCGGACTGCAGCGAGTCCAGCCCGGACTCAAGCTCCCGCAGGTCCTCATTCCCGGTGGAAGTCCGGGTCAAAGCGGCATGCACGTGCTCGCGGGTTTCGACAGGCTCAACCACCGGTTCTGACTCAGCAAGAGGCGTGGGGTTACTTGGCATGGCGGCGAATCTCCTCCCGCAGCCGGGCGGTGATGACCCCGGTCAGCTGGCCGGCGAGCCCGGCGTCGGTTCGGTGTTCCTCGGTGACGGCCCATTCCTGGACCACGCGGCCGGGGCGGGAGGACAGCAGCAGTACGCGCTGGCCCAGCCGCACGGCTTCACGGACGTTGTGGGTGACGAAGACGATGGTCCGCCCGGTTTCCTTCCAGATGCGCTCCAGTTCGTCATGGAGGAGGTCGCGGGTGATCGCATCGAGGGCGGCGAACGGCTCATCCATGAGCAGGAGCTGCCGGTCCTGGGCGAGCGAGCGGGCCAGGGACACGCGCTGGCGCATGCCGCCGGACAGTTCGTGCGGGCGCTTGTCGCCGGCGGCGCCGAGGTGCACCAGCTCCAGGAGTTCCTGGGCCTTGGCACGCCGCTCGGCCTTGCCTACGCCGCGCAGCTTCAGCGCCAGCTCGATGTTCTCCCGGGCCGTGAGCCAGGGAAAGAGTGCTGCGTCCTGGAACATGAAGGCGGCACCGTCGCTGGGTACTTCCAGGGCTCCCGACGACGGCGCCTCCAGTCCCGCGATGATGTTCAGCAGCGTGGACTTGCCGCAGCCGGAGGCACCGAGGAGGGCAACGAACTCGCCCTTTTCGATGTTGGCGTTGACGTCGTCCAGTACCGGGGCGCCGTCGCCGAAGCGCTTGCCCAGGTGTTCCAGTACGACTGGCATGGTGCCGTCCTTAGGTAGTGGGTTGGTCAGTCCTGGCCGAGGCCGGCCGCGGAAATCTTGCTGGTGCCGGCGACTTCGTTGAGTGCCTGGAGGTCGAAGAGCCCGCTGATCTCTGCCTGCCTGGTGGTGCCGGCGTCGACGCCGTCCTGCAGAAGGCGGGGGTAGGCGCCCGCCAGCGGGTCAAGGGTGAAGGTGATGTTGGCCAGGGACCGGGCCAGGACGTCGTCGGCCAGCGCGGCGCCGGCGGATTCCTCCAGCGCTGAGTTGATAACCGCTGCTTTCTGGTCCGCGGGGGCTTCGTTCAGCCACGCCACCGACTTCGCGTGGCCTGCGAGGAGGGCCTTCACGGTGTCCGGGTGCTCGGCCGCGAACTTCTGGTTCACGATCAGGATGGTGGTGGGGAACTCGCCCGGCTTGCCGGTCCCGGTGCCGTCCCACAGGTCCTTCTCGTCCACCAGCACCTTGGCTCCGGCCTGGAGCACCAGGCGTGACGCCCACGGCTCGGGCAGCCATGCGCCGTCGAGCTTTCCGTCCTGGAACAGCTTGAGCGTCTGGGCGTTGTCCGTGGGGTTGATGGCCACGTCGCCGCTGCCGTCCACGTTGGTCTTGTAGCCCTGGGAGGTGAGCCAGGCGCGGAGGGCCACGTCCTGGGTGCCGCCAAGCTGCGGGGACGCGATGGTCGCGCCCTTGAGGTCGGTGGCCGAGGTGATCTCAGGCTTGACCACCAGCTGGGCGCCGCCTGCCGCGGCCCCGGCGATGACCCGGACGGATTCGCCCTGGCTCTTGACGAACGAGTTGATGGCGGGGTTGGGGCCGATGTAGGCGGCGTCGATGGCACCGGCGTTCAGCGCCTCGATGGCCGCCGGGCCCGCGTTGAAAGTCTCGGTGTTCAGGGTGGTGCTGCCCAGCGAGTCGGCGAGGAACCCTTCTTTGATCCCCACCAGCGCCGGGGCGTGGGTGACGTTGCCGAAGTACCCGAGCTTCAGTTCGGCTGCGGGGGTGGGGGCAACGGCTTGCGCCTCGGTGTTGCGCGAAACGGTGGACGCGACCACGGCTCCGACGGCGATGAGCAGGACCAGTCCGATGGCCAGGGCGGCCTCGATGGCACGCTTGCGCTTGGGTACCGCGCTTTCGCCTGCCACGATGCGGGTCATCCCGGGCTTGGAACTAGTCATTGTTTCACCATAGGGAGTGACATATTCGCGTTCAATGAAGCCTAAACGGGGGGTCACGCACGTTCATCTAGCGTCACATTCGGACGCGGTGGCACCGGGATTGCGCGGTTCAGTTGCCCTTCACGTTGACCAGCTGCCGCAGCTTGTGCCGCACCGTCACGAGGTCCGCGGCGTCCTGCATCACTTGGTCGATCGGCTTGTACGCGGCGGGAATTTCATCGATGAATGCCTCCGACGCGCGGAATTCGATGCCGCGCATGGCCCGCTTGAGTTCCGCCAGGGTGAAAGCCTTGCGGGCGGCGTTGCGCGAGTACTCCCGGCCCGCCCCGTGCGGGGACGAGTTCAGGGACGCCGGGTTGCCCAGGCCTTCGACCACGTACGACGCCGTGCCCATGGATCCGGGAATGAGTCCGGGATCGCCGGGCTCGGCTTTGATGGCGCCCTTCCGGGAGACCCAGACCGGCTTGCCGTAATGCGTCTCCTGCTGGGTGAAGTTGTGGTGGCAGTTGATCCGCTCGCGCTCCTGCACCCGGCCGCCCACCCAGTGGCCGAACTGCGCACTCACGCGGTCCATCATTTCCTCGCGGTTCAGGAGTGCGAAGTGCTGGGCCCAGCGCAGTTCGGCTATGTACCTGTCGAACTGGGGCGTCCCCTCGTCAAGGTACGCGAGGTCCGGGTCCGGCAGGTAGACCTGCTTCTTCCGGCTGACATGCTGTGCCACGCCGATGTGGTGCTGGGCGATCTTGTTGCCGATGCCGCGGGAACCAGAGTGAAGGAACAGCCAGACGTCCTGGTTTTCATCGGCACAGATTTCGATGAAGTGGTTCCCGGAGCCCAGGGAACCCAGCTGCAGCTCCCACTTCTCGACGTACTGCGCCGGGTTGAAGCCGGCCTTCGCAGCCAGTCCCTTGAGCTCGGCAATCCGGGGTTCCGCAGTGGGAAGCACCTTCTTGTTGTTGTGCCCGGCGGAGAGCGGGATGACGCGCTCGATGTCCTCCCGGATCCGCTTGAGGTCCTTCGGAAGGTCCTTGACCGAGTACTGGGTGCGGACGGCAATCATGCCGCAGCCGATATCCACCCCTACCGCAGCCGGAATGATCGCGCGCAGCGTGGGAATGACCGAACCAACGGTGGCACCCTTGCCCAGGTGCGCGTCGGGCATCAGCGCCAGGTGCGGGTAGATGAACGGCAGGCCGGCTGTCTTCACGGCCTGCTCGCGGGTTTGGCTGTCCAGGATCGAGGCCCAGTTCAGAAGCTTCGGGCTGATGATTTCCATGCTCCGCCTCCCACTGCACGGCCCAGGACTAACGTAAGTCCTAGGCTAACCCGCACGTTAGAAGGAGATGCAGCATGGTGGACGTCCAGACCGAGATTGTCATCAACCGGCCACGCGCCGAAGTTGCCGAATACGCGGCCAACCCGGACAACGCGCCGAGCTGGTACGTGAACATCCATAAGTCGCAGCGGCTGACCGCGGGCCCCATCAGCACGGGCTCCAGGGTGGCGTTCACCGCCAAGTTCCTGGGGCGGGAGCTGAACTACACCTACGAGTTCGTGGAGTACGTCCCCGGCGAGAAGCTGGTGATGCGGACCGCGCAGGGGCCCTTCCCGATGCAGACCACCTACACATGGACGGACCACGCCGGCGGGACCCGGATGACGCTCGGCAACACCGGCAAGCCCTCCGGCTTCTCCAAGCTGGCCGGGCTGGTCATGGAGCCGATGATCCGCCGCGAGACCCGGAAGGACCTGGAACGGCTCAAGTCGATCCTCGAACGGCAATCCGCATAACCGGCCCGGCACCGCATAACCGTTGCCGGGCAGCACCGGTTATGCGGGCAGTGGCCGGTTATGCGTCATTAGATGCTGTAGCGCTCGTCCTCGTGGTCGCCCGGGTGGTCCTTGACCAGGCCGGCGGCCAGTGTATTGCCGTCCAGCGGGTCGATCACCAGGAACGCACCGGTGCGGCGGTGGTGCAGGTAGTTCTCGAGCGGCAACGGCGCGGCGAGCCGGAGCTGGGCGTGGCCGATGTCGTTCAGTTCCAGGGTGGATGCCGGCTCCAGCTTGAAGGACGCGAGATCCAGCTTTCCGGAGACGTTGCGGACCAGTGCCTGGACCGTGCGGGTGCCGTGCTTGACCAGCACCTTCTGACCCTCGCGGAGCGGCTTCGGGGACAGCCAGCACAGCGCTGCGTAGAGGTCTGCGGACGCTTCGCGGACCGTTCCTGCGGCAGCGATGGTGTCACCGCGGGCGACGTCGAACTCCTCCGCCAGGCGGATGGCGACGGACTGCGGGGCGGCGGCTTCCTCCAGCGAGGAGCCGGCGAAATCGATGCCCACCACGGTGGTGGTGCGCGGGTCCTGGCCGGGAGTCAGCACGGAAACCTTGTCCCCCACCTTGACTGAACCCTCGGTGATCTGGCCCGCGTAAGCGCGGTAGTCGCGGTAAGCCTCGACGTCCAGGCCGGCGGCAACGGCGTCGGGAGCCAGGGCGCCCTGCGGCCGGATGACCAGCTGCACCGGGAAGCGGAAACTCTCCAGGTGGCTTTCGAGTTCGTCCGCAGCGGGCAGGGTCTCCAGGACCTCCAGCAGCGCCGGACCGGTGTACCAGGGGGTCCGCTCGGACCGGTCCACCACGTTGTCGCCGTCGAGGGCGGACACGGGGATGACCAGCAGGTCGCTGATTCCGTCGGAGCCGAGGCCGAGTTCGCGGCCAACCTGCTGCACGTCCGCTTCAATGTCGCGGAACACGGACTCGCTGAAGTCCACCAGGTCGATCTTGTTCACGGCCACGATCACGTGTGCCACGCGCAGCAGCTGCAGCACGGACAGGTGCCGGCGGGTCTGCTCCAGGACGCCCTTCCGGGCGTCAATAAGTACGACGACGGCATCCGCGGTGGACGCACCGGTCACCGTGTTCTTGGTGTACTGCACGTGCCCGGGGCAGTCGGCCAGGATGAAGCTGCGGCGGTCGGTGGCGAAGTAGCGGTATGCCACGTCGATGGTGATGCCCTGCTCGCGCTCGGCGCGCAGGCCGTCGGTCAGCAGCGCCAGATCGATGCCGCCCTTATCCCCGCCGAAGCCGCGGTCCGCGGAGGTGCGGGCAACGGCGTCGAGCTGGTCAGCCAGGATGGCCTTGGAATCGTGCAGGAGGCGGCCCACCAGGGTGGACTTGCCGTCGTCGACCGATCCCGCGGTGGCGAACCGGAAGAGCGTGGTGGGCAGGGCCGTTTCGAGGTCGGCAGCCAGGGTGTCGGTGCTCATTTAGAAGTACCCGTCCTTCTTGCGGTCTTCCATGGCTGCCTCGGAGATGCGGTCATCTGCGCGGGTGGCGCCACGTTCGGTCAGGGTGGATGCGGCGACTTCGACCACGACGTCGCCCACAGTGAAGGCGTTGGACTCGACGGCTCCGGTGCAGGACATGTCGCCCACCGTGCGGTAGCGGACGGTCTTGGTGATGACTTCCTCGTGCGGCAGCGGCTGGGACACCTCGCCCACTGCGCGCCACATGCCGTCGCGGGCGAAGACCTCGCGCTCGTGGGCGTAGTACAGGCCGGGAAGCTCGATGTTCTCACGCTCGATGTAGCGCCAGATGTCCAGCTCGGTCCAGTTGCTGATGGGGAACGCACGGACGTGCTGGCCTACGGTGTGGCGGCCGTTGTACAGGTTCCACAGTTCGGGGCGCTGGTTGCGCGGGTCCCACTGGCCGAACTCATCACGGAGGCTCAGGATGCGCTCCTTGGCGCGGGCCTTGTCCTCGTCACGGCGGCCGCCGCCGAAGACGGCGTCGAACTTGTTCTGCTGGATCGCGTCCAGCAGCGGAACGGTCTGCAGCGGGTTGCGGGTGCCGTCGGCGCGCTCCGCCAGTTCGCCGCGGTCAATGAACTCCTGCACGGAACCCACCACGAGCTTCAGGCCCAGGCGCTCCACGGTGCGGTCGCGGAAATCGATGACCTCGGGGAAGTTGTGCCCGGTATCCACGTGCAGCACGGGGAACGGAACCTTGCCGGGCCAGAATGCCTTGGTGGCCAGGTGCAGCATCACCACGGAGTCCTTGCCGCCGGAGAACAGCAGCGCGGGCTTCTCGAACTCGGCAACAACCTCGCGGATGATGTGGATGGCCTCGGATTCGAGGGTGTCCAGGCTGGAGAGGCGCGTGGGGATTTCGACAGGCTCAATCACCGGAGCGTCGGTTGAGCCTGTCGAAACCAAAGTGTCATTAGAAGTGCTCATACGTGTAGTCCGCATTCTGTCTTGTTGGTTCCTGCCCAGCGGCCGGCGCGGGGGTCCTCGCCGGGAGCCACCTTGCGGGTGCAGGGCTGGCATCCGATGGACGGGTAGCCCTGGGACAGGAGCGGGTTGACGGGCAGGAGGTTGTCGTCGGAGTACTGGACCAGCTGGTCGAACGTCCAGGCGGCCATCGGGTTGACCTTGACCAGGCCGTTCTTCTCATCCCAGGTCACCAGCGGGGTGTTGGTGCGGGTGGGGGCCTCGTCGCGGCGGACGCCGGTGAACCAGAGCTCGTACTTGGCCAGGGTGCGCTGCAGCGGGGCCACCTTGCGGAGAGCGCAGCACTGGGCCGCGTCGCGGGCGAACAGGTCCTTGCCCAGGAGGCGGTCCTGCTGCTCCACGGTGTTCTCCGGGAGGACGTCCACCACGTTGACGCGGAGGTTCGCTGCCACCTCGTCGCGCGTGGCGTAGGTTTCCGGGAAGTGGTAGCCGGTTTCCAGGAACAGGACGTCGACGCCGGGCATCTGGTCCGCGACGAGGGCGGGCAGGACGGCGTCGGCCATGGAGCAGGCGACGGCCACGGCGGGCAGGTCGAAGTTCCGCTCCACCCAGGCGATCACGTCGCGGGCGGGGGCGTCCCAGCCGAGCTCGGCAGCGCCGGCTTCGGCGAGGGCCTTCAGCTCTTCCTTGGAACGGAGTTTCGGGGTTTCGGCGGCCTTGGTTTCGACAAGCTCAACCACCGCCGCTTCCGCTTCGGCAGGCGCGGCCACCGGGTCCACGCCAAGTGCATGCTTGCTCACTGCAGTGCCTCCTCGTCTGCTGCGTGGGCCCACTCTGCGAAGGTCTGTCCTTCGGAGCGCTGGGCCACGAACGTGCGGACAACGCGCTCCACGTAGTCCGGCAGGTCGTCGACGTACACCTTCAGGCCGCGGACGGTCCGGCCCAGGCCGGCTTCCTCGCGGTTGTTGTTGGCCAGCCCGCCGCCCAGGTGGACCTGGAAGCCCGGGGAGGGATCGCCGTCGGGCGTGGGAAGCATCATGCCCTTGAGGCCGATGTCCGCCGTCTGGATGCGGGCGCAGGAGTTGGGGCAGCCGTTGATGTGCAGGGACAGTGCCTGCGGCAGTTCACCGGACTCGGCGAGGTCCGCGAGGCGGCGTTCCAGCTCGGCAACCGCGGTGGCGGCGGTGTGCTTGGTCTCCACGATGGCCAGCTTGCAGTACTCGATGCCGGTGCAGGCGATGGTGCCGCGGCGGAACACGGACGGGCGGGCGGACAGGCCCAGGGCGTCCAGCTCGGCCACCAGCGGCTCCACGTGGTCCTTCTCGACGTCCAGGACAACGAGCTTCTGGTGCGGGGTGGTGCGCAGCCGGTAGGAACCGCGGGCCTCAAGGGTGTCCGCGAGCTTGACCAGCGCAGCGCCGGACAGGCGGCCGGCCACCGGGGTGGCGCCAATGAAGAACTTGCCGTCCTTCTGCTCGTGCACGCCCACGTGGTCGCCGGGGGTTGTGGGCTTGGGCGCGGCCGGGCCGTCGGCCAGCTTGTAGCCGAGGTATTCGTCCTCCAGGATCTGGCGGAACTTCTCCGGACCCCAGTCGGCCATCAGGAACTTCAAGCGGGCCTTGGTGCGCATGCGCCGGTAGCCGTAGTCACGGAAGATGCTCGTGACGCCGAGCCACACGTCGGCGGCCTGCTCGGGCTTCACGAAGGCACCCAGGCGCTTGCCGAGCATCGGGTTGGTGGACAGCGCGCCGCCGGCCCACAGGTCGTAGCCGACGCCCAGCTCGGGGTGGCGGACGCCCACCAGCGCGAAGTCGTTGATCTCGTGGACCACGTCCTGGCTGGGGTGGCCCGTGATGGCGGACTTGTACTTGCGCGGCAGGTTGGACAGCAGCGGGTTGCCGATGAACCGCTCCCCCAGCTCCTCGATCAGCGGGGTGGGGTCGATGATCTCGTCCTTGGCGATGCCGGCCACGGGCGAACCCAGGATGACGCGGGGAACGTCGCCGCAGGCCTCGGTGGTGGACAGGCCAACAGCCTCCAGCCGGTTCCAGATCTCGGGGATGTCCTCCACGCGGATCCAGTGCAGCTGGATGTTCTGGCGGTCGGTGAGGTCGGCGGAATCGCGGGCGAAGTCCACGGAGATCTGGCCGATGACGCGGAGCTGCTCGGTGGTGAGCGCGCCGCCGTCGATCCTCACACGGAGCATGAAGTACTTGTCTTCAAGCTCGTGCGGTTCAAGGGTTGCGGTCTTGCCGCCGTCGATCCCGGGCTTGCGCTGGGTGTAGAGGCCCCACCAGCGGAAGCGGCCGTGCAGGTCCTGGCCGGGGATGGCGTCGAAGCCTTCCTTGGCGTAGATGGTCTCGATACGCTCGCGCACGTTGAGGCCGTCGTCTTCCTGTTTCCAGGTTTCGTTGGCGTTCAGGGGCGTTTTGCCGTCAACTTTCCACTGCCCGTGCGGCTTTGCAGCGGGACGGGCAGGGCGGGCGGGGCGCTTGGTGGCAGCGGAGTCCGCGGACGCTCCGGCTAGAGCTGTATCAGTCATGCATCGACTGTAGGTCCCGCCGGAATGGCGTCACAAAGGCCCGGAAACGCTAAGTCACCTAGGGAAATATTTCGTCACGAAACGCCGGACGGCCTTGAAGAAGCCATCCTGCTGTGCATCGGCCGGCGCCGTTTCCTGGCGGTCAACGGGCTCTTCCGCGGGCACGCCGGCAGGTGCCGCGGCGGCTGCTTCCAGGGCTTTCGCGACGGCGGCGTCGTACCGTTCCAGGGCGATCTCGGCGAGCGCGGGGGACGGCAGCAGCGGCTCGGTCACCAGGTCGGCCCCGGCCTTGGCCAGCTGGTCGTGGAAGAAGCCGGGTGCCAGGAGGTAGGAGGCAATCACCACCCGCCCGCCGACGTCGACTCCTCCCGCGGACTCCCCCGCCCCGGCACCTCCTGCCAGCTCCTCGCGAAGCATGGCGACGGCGTCGGGCACGGACGGCTTGGCGGAGGCACCATAGGCGGCCACCATGCGGTTGGACCGCAGCTGCCGCAACTGCCCCAGCAGCTCTTCCACGCTCTTGGCCGCGTTCGGGTTGGACGAGCCGGCAGCGGCGAGGACCACCACGTCGTTGTCCGTGACGCCGGCCTCGCGCAGCCGCTGGTCAAGCAGCGCGGCGAGGCGCGGATCCGGCCCCAGGGGTGCGGCGGCCGCACTTCCGGGCCGGCTCTTTACGGCCCGCGCAATGTCCACCTTCACGTGGTAGCCCACGCTGAGCAGCAGGGGCACCACGACGGCGGACTCCCCCGCCGGCAGTCCCGCCACCACATCCACCAGGTCGGGCTGCTGGACGTCCACATACGCTTCCCGAACGTCCAGGCCGGGGCGGAGTTCGGCGATGGCGGCACGCAGCGCGTTGACCTCGGCTGCTCCCTGTGCGTTGGACGTCCCATGGGCGCAGGCGATCATGATGGGGCTGTTCATAGGGGCTAGCGTAACGTTGGAGCCGCCCTGTCCGAACCTCTTTGAATTGCCGGGACGCTCCATGACATTCGCTTTTGACATCGCCCTGGTCTGGCTGGACCTGGCGGGTGTCTTTTTCTTTGCGGTCTCGGGGTCCCTGCTGGCGGCGCGGAAGCGGTTCGACATCCTGGGCTCGCTCCTCCTGGCCTCACTCGTGGCCCTGGGCGGCGGCGTCATCCGCGACATCATCCTCAACACCGTTCCGGCGGCCTTCACCAACCCCGCCTACCTGGTCCCGCCGCTGCTGGCCACGGTCCTGGTGTATTTCCTCTTCTCCAGCGTCCAGCGCTTCACCTCGCTGCTGGTCCTGTTCGACGCCGGTGGACTGGCGCTGTTCTGCATCACGGGGACGCTGAAGGCGCTCTCCTTCGGCATGAACCCGTACGCGGCAGTCCTGCTTGGCGTGGCCACCGCTGTGGGCGGCGGGCTGCTGCGGGACATCACCGCGAACGAGGTGCCCCAGCTGTTCAACGCCCGGGAACTGTACGCGCTGCCGGCGTTCAGCGGGGCGGCCCTGACCTCCCTGCTGTGGGTCTCGGGCTTGTTCAACACGGGGACCGCCGTCCTTGTGGCGGCTGTGGTTTTTGCCTTCCGGGTGGTGGCGTGGCGCCGGTACTGGTATGTTCCGCTGGCTGTCCGGGGGTGGCACCGCAACGGCTCCGACGGCGGCGAATCACGGGGCGGCGATTAGCTAGGATATGAGCATGACTGACATGTTCCTCGAGAAGTTCCGCGCGCTTGTTCCGAAGTATCTCGAGGATGAATGGCAGGAAGCGGACGGGCTGTCCGAGGAGGAGCTGGACAAGGCCCTGGCCGAGCACCAGTTCCAGATCCCGCTGGTGCTGCGCGAGTTCTACCTGGCGCTGGGCGGCTGCGAGGACCTCATGGAGGCCTACCACTACTTCTGGGACCCGGACGAGCTCGAAGTGGACGACGAGGGATTCCTCATGTTCCTCGAGGATGAGGACGAGGAGTACACCTGGGGCTTCCGCGTGGGCGACCTCAGCGTCCCGGATCCCATCGTCTACCGCCGGAACAATGCCCGCGGCCAGTGGAAGTCCGAAGAGGGCACGTTCTCGGAGTTCGTGTTCGACATGTTCGAGTGGGCCTTCGAGGACGACGAGCACGAGGACTAGGGCTTTCAACTCTTTTGGCGCCCACTCCCCGCGGCGATGCTGGGGCACTTTGACACGGACACGCCGTGCTCCGGGCCTGGTTCCCCGTTTGTGCCTGCCAAAGTGCCCCACGACGGCGGCACTCAGCAGGGATTGAAGGCTCCCCGCCGGCTCTGCTCCAGCACGGCCAGTACCTGGGCCACCATGCGCTCGGGGTGATGGACGACGTCGGCGTACCCGAACCGAAGGCAGAGGAGTCCACCGATAACGGTGGCATTGTTGCGTGCCCGGTCTTTCTTGACCTGCTTGGGCTCCAGGTGCGTGACGCCGTCCGTCTCCACCACCAGGCACTCCTCAATCAGGAAGTCCACTTCGCCCACGCCGGGAACCTGGACATGCCGCCGGACATGCAGGCCAGCCCTCCGGAAGTGGTAGTTGGCCAGCACCTCCAGGAGCGAGTCCGCGCGTGGAATCACGTAATCCAGGACGGCCCTGGCGCGCGCGTTGCGGTTGCCGGGAAGCTTGCGCCGCAGGAAGTCCAGGGTGACATCGCCCTGCTGAAGTGGGGTTTGCACCAAGACCAGCGCCTCGATCTCAGGCAAGCAGTGCAGGGCATGGATCAGGACATCGGCCAAACCCGCAACCGGCAGCAGCGGGTGGACCCGGTGAAGGAGGCGGCCGTGGGTCAGTGTTCCCGGAACTGTCTTCTTGTGGCCCGGACTCAGATGCGCCACCTCAGCCTCCCGCAGGGCCCACAGCCCATAAATCGGCGCCGCCGACAGGCAGGTCAGCCGTGCATTGTGCCGCAGCGCCAGCCCGAGTACTCCTCCTTCATCCGGCAGGCTGTAAACGCCGCGGCGGACCCGGGTGATCTGGTTGGCCTCGAGTGCTTTCGCCAGCCGGGTTCTGGAATATCCGGCCTTCGCAAGGGCGGCTGTGCGGGCGGCGCCACCCCGCTGGCGGAGGAAAGTGTCAATGTCCATGAATCCACGGTGGCCGGACCACTGGTTCTCGGGCAGTCAGGAGCTGTCATATGTGGACAGTGCGACGGTCGCGGGGCACATCGACACGGACTCGCCGGGAGATTGGACGCCGGGTCTAAATCAAGGGCTCAATGTGCCCCATGACGGACGGCAGGAGGCGCCGAAAACACTGTGACACCGGCAGTAAATTATCGCTTGCCTTTTGTGACAGATCTGTCATAGACTGTTTCCGGATCCGCTAAACGCCTCCGGCGGGTCTGATGCGAACGGAGAGATAGTCCCGGTTCAAAGCAATGCAAGTTGCCGCGGACCGGGGCTATCCCGTTTAACCGGCGCTACCGGATTGTGGGTCGGCAGCGCCGGAAAAGCAGAAGCCCGGCGCCTGGGGGGAGCCGGGCTTCTGCCATGGAAACTGGCTGGTGCGGGATCTAGCTGGCGCGGTCCACCACGGCCAGCGCAAAGTTGCTCAGCGACTCCTTGACCACGCCCTCGGGCAGCGGCGCCAGCGCGGCGATCGCCTCGTTGGCCCATTTCCGGGCCACCACCCAGGACTCGGCCGTCACGGGGTGCGCGCGCAGCCCGGCCACGGCCTCGGCCAGCGCCTCGTCCGAGCTCAGGTCCCCGTCCACCAGCTTGAGAAGTTCGACGGCGGACTGGTCGCCGTCCTCGGCAGCCTTCCGCAGGAGCAGCACGGGCAGGGTGGGCACACCTTCGCGGAGGTCCGTTCCGGGCGATTTGCCGGACTTGACCTTGACCCCGGTGACGTCGATGACATCGTCGGCGAGCTGGAAGGCCACGCCCACCTTCTCGCCGTATTCCACCAGCACGGCTTCGTAGGCGGGATCGGCCTGGGCAAAGATGGCGCCGAGCTGGCCGGACGCCGCAACCAGCGAACCGGTCTTGTCAGCGATCACCGAGAGGTAGTGCTCCACCGGGTCCTCGTCCGGCCGCGGGCCCACGGTTTCATGCAGCTGCCCCAGGCAGAGCCGCTCGAAGGTGCGGGCCTGGATACCCAGTGCGCGCGAGCCCAGCTCGGACACCAGGATGGAGGCGCGGGCGAAGATCAGGTCGCCGGTGAGGACCGCCACGGAGTTGCCCCACACCTCGTGGGCCGTGGGGGCACCGCGGCGGAACGGCGCGGAGTCCATGACGTCGTCGTGGTACAACGTTGCCAGGTGGGTCAGTTCCACCACGACGGCGGCCTGCACCACCGCAGGCAGGGAGGCGTCGCCCAGGTGGGCGCACAGCAGGGTGAGCAGCGGCCGGATGCGCTTGCCGCCGGCCTCCACCAGGTGGCGCGACGTCGCGTCAGCCAGCGGGTCCGAGTTGGCAATGGCCTCGCGGAGCTTCTTCTCCACCTTGGCCAGGTTGTTGGTGATGGCCGGGCCCAGTTCTGCATCTTCGGCGATGGCGGCGAATCCCGCAGGGAGCTGGAGTCCGGTGGCAATGGCGCTGGTGTTGAGGCTTGGTTCAGCGTCGGTCATGCCGTGTCCGGCGTGGGTCCAGCTGTGCTCTGCGGGTTTGGTCACGGGTTAACCCTAACTTTTTGTTGCGGATACCGCTGATTGGATGCTGCCGGGGTGGGCGATGTATTGGATGTGGCCGGGACAAGCGACTCGAGGACCCGGATCACCCGGTCCTCGAAGCCCTTCGCGGACGGGTCCGTCAGGTTGGCCAGCAGCTGCACCACGAACCGCATCAGCACCGGGATGGGCATGCCGGTACGCAGTGCGAGCTTCATGACCACAGGCTTGCCGATCAGCGCGGCGAACACCCGGCCCAGGGTGAAGTGGGAGCCCCACTGGCCCCGCACGTAGTCCGCGTAGCGCGCCAGGTGCGCGTCGGCGTCGTACGTTCCGCCCGAGGAGGCAAGGCGGGCGGAGGCGTCGATGATGAACTCGGCGGCGAAGCGTGCGGACTCCATCGCGTAGGAGATGCCCTCGCCGTTGAACGGCGAGACCATGCCGCCGGCGTCGCCCAGGAGGAGCAGGCCGGGTGAGTAATGCGGGGTGCGGTTGAAGCCCATGGGCAGGGCGGCGCCGCGGATCTCGCCCACCTGGTTTTCGGGCGTGAAGCCCCAGTCGGCGGGCATGCCGGCGGTCCATTCGCGCAGGACCTGCTTGTAGTCGAGCTTGCCGAATTCCTTCGAGGAGTTCAGGATGCCGAGGCCCACGTTGGAGGTCCCGTCGCCGACGCCGAACACCCAGCCGTAGCCGGGCAGCAGCTTGCCGTCCCGGCCGGGAAGCTCCAGCCAGCCTTCCATCCAGTCGTCGTCCGTGCGCGGGGAGGTGAAGTAGGTGCGGACCGCCACGCCAAGCGGCCGGTCGTCACGCTTCCGGATGCCGAGGGACACAGCGGTGCGCGTGGAGTTGCCGTCCGCAGCGAGTACGACGTCGGCAGGAAAGTCGCGCGTCTCCCCCGTCTTGCGTCCGGACTCGTCCAAAAGCGCTGCGCGGACACCGGTCACGCGGCCGTCTTCCGCATGCAGGGCATCAGTGACGCTGTGCCGCTCGAGGATGGTGGCACCCGCGGCCTGGGCGTGGCGGGCCAGTTCCTCGTCGAAGCCCAGCCGGGTGCGGATCAGGCCGTACTGCGGGAAGTCGGACACCTCCGGCCACGGCAGCTCGATGGTCCGGCCGCCGGCGATCAACCGCAGGCCCTTGTTCCGGCGCCAGCCGTCGTTCTCTGGGTGCGGCAGGCCAAGCTTTTGGATCTCCCGGACGGCGCGCGGGGTCAGCCCGTCACCGCAGACCTTCTCCCGTGGAAACGACGTCTTTTCCAGGACCGTGACCTCGAGCCCGGCCCTGGCGAGGTAATACGCAGCGGTGGATCCGGCCGGACCCGCACCGACAATCAGTACCTTCACGCCGGTCAGCGGGTGATGTTGCGGCGGAGCTTGGCCACCGGGCCCTTGTGCGCGGCGATGGCGGCAGCAGCGCCGTCGGGCGTCCTGTCGGCCGCCTTGAAGGCGCGGTGCACCGCCACGATCCCGCCCGTGAGGTTGCGGTAGGTGACGTTTTCCCAGCCGGCGTCCTGCAGCCACGCTGCCAGGTGGTCCTGGTCCGGCCAGGCGCGGATGGACTCGGCAAGGTAGACGTAGGCGTCAGGGTTGGAGGCAACCTTCACCGCAATGGCCGGAAGCGCGCGCATAAGGTACTCGGTGTACATGGTGCGCCAGAGCGGAACCACGGGCTGGGAGAACTCGGCGATGACCAGGCGGCCGCCGGGTTTGGTGACGCGGAGCATCTCCTGCAGTGCCTTCTTGGGTTCGTTCACGTTGCGGAGGCCAAACGAAATGGTGGTGGCGTCAAACGTGTTGTCAGCGAACGGCAGGTTGGTGGCGTCGCCGGCGATGAAGTTGATGTCCGGGCGGCGGCGCTTGCCCACCTTGAGCATTCCCAGGGAGAAGTCGCACGCCACGACATCTATGCCTGCATCGGCATATGGCTCGCTGGAGGTGCCGGTTCCGGCGGCCAGGTCCAGGACGCGCTGGCCCTTGGAGACTTCCATCGCTTCCACCACAACCTTGCGCCAGCGGCGGGTCTGCCCCATGGACAGGACATCGTTGACAACGTCGTACTTCGGTGCGACGTCGTCAAACATGGTGGCTACTTCGTCCGGACGCTTATCCAAGGATGCTCGGTTCACCATGTCATTGTCTCAAATGTTCGGCTGGCCCCGGACCACCGGCCCTGTGACTCCCGGCCTCTTCCCCCGATGCCCTATGATCTGTCCCCCGAAGCCGGCTTTGCGGTCGGGAGTAGTGTTGTCTCATCATGACGAGCACGATCCGCACCCTGACAGTCCCCCTGGATGGCACCGCATTCCCCGGGGGGCTGCCTTCGTTTCTGGTGCGGGACGATGTCCTTTGCTGGACCCGCCGCGAGGCCGGCCTGGCGGGCTTCGGCGAGATTGCCCGCTTCACGGCCACCGGCCCGGAACGGTTCCTCGAGGCCGACATCTGGTGGCGGCACCTGGTGATTGAAGCCGACGTCACCGACCACGTGGAGTTGCCCGGCACCGGCCCGGTGGCCTTCGGGTCCTTCGCCTTCTCCAAGACCTCCGCGCACGAGTCCCGGCTGATCGTGCCGGAAGTCGTGGTGGGCGTCCGGGACAGCCAGGTCTGGGTCACCCAGCTGACGCTCGGCGACGGCGAGCTCACCGAACAGAGCGCCCTCGCCGCCCTGGACCGCTGGCTCGGCAGCGGCTCCGCGGACACCCCGGCAGCCTTCGCTACCGTCACGACGGCGGCAGCGGACTCCGCCACGGAAGCGCAGCAGGGCGCCGTTCCCGGCCGGGCGGGCGCCGCCGTCGTCCGTCCCCTCCCCCTGGCAGCAGGCGCAACACTCCACACCGGGTCCCTCAGCGAGGAAGCCTGGATGGAGGCGGTAACCGCAGGGGTTGCCGAAATCCGCACCGGGGCGCTGGAGAAACTGGTGCTTGCCCGCGACGTGGTGGCCACCATCCCCACCGGCGTGAACGCGGCGAAGGTGCTGCGCGAACTGGCCGCGCGGTACCGCGAATGCTGGACCTACGGGGTGGACGGGCTGGTGGGCGCCACACCGGAGATGCTCATCCAGGTGGAGGGCCGGACAGCCCAGGCGCGCGTGCTGGCCGGAACGCTGGACCGGCGCGACGCGCACGGCGAGGACGGGCTGCCGATGGACTACGCCACGCGGGTGCTGGCCGGATCCGAGAAGCAGCGGCACGAGCACGAGATTGCCATCCAGTCGCTCACCAAGCAGCTGGCGCCGTTCTCGGAGGCCATGAACGCGCACGATGAGCCCTTCATCCTTGAGCTGCCCAACGTCTGGCACCTGGCCTCCGACGTCAAGGCCGAACTCACCGAAGTGGAAGGCCACGTCCCCACCTGCCTGGCGCTGATCAACGCACTGCACCCCACCGCGGCCGTGTGCGGAACACCCACGCAGGTGGCCGGCGCGCTGATCCGCAAGCTGGAGCACCTGGACCGCGGCCCGTACGCAGGTCCGGTGGGCTGGCTGGATGCGGCGGGGAACGGCGAGTGGGGCATTGCCCTCCGCGGCGCCGTGATCGAGGGGCCGGAGACAGTCCGGCTGTACGCCGGCTGCGGCATCGTGGACGGTTCCCAGCCTGAGGCGGAGCTGGCTGAAACGTGGGCCAAGTTCCGCCCGATGCTGGAGTCGCTCGGCATCAGCAGCTGAGCTGGCCATCCGAGCCCGAGTCTGGAATAGCAGACAACTTCGTGCCCGATACGCTTGATTTCTTGTGTGGTTTAGTTATCCAATAGTGAAACTAAGTTTCCTGTGATGCACATCTCATAATCGGCGCTACACTATGAACCGATTTAGAACCGCATACCCCTGCAACAAAAGGTAAAGAAACATGCAGCTCAAGTCCCTGGCCACGGCCAAGATCACCGCCAAGGCAGCAGCAGTCTTCGCCGTCGGCGCCCTTACCCTCACGGCGTGCGGTGGCGGCAGTTCCACGCCGGCCGCGTCCGAAGGCGGCATCCAGCTGATCAACGCAGGCAAGCTCACGGTCTGCTCCGACATCCCCTACGAGCCGTTCGAGTTCGAAAAGGACGGCCAGACGGTCGGCTACGACATCGACATCGCCAAGGAAGTTGCCAAGGACCTCGGCGCAGAACTCAGCATCGTGGACAGCTCCTTCGAAGCAATCGAAACCGGCACCGCCCTGACCCAGTGCGACCTGGGCATCTCCTCGATCTCCATCACGGACACCCGCAAGTCCGTCATGGACTTCTCCACCCCGTACCTCGACGACGACCTGGCCCTGGTTGCCAGCGAGGACTCGGGCATCAGCAGCCTGGACGACGCCAAGGGCAAGAAGGTGGGCGTGCAGCAGGCCACCACCGGCGCCGACTACGCGCAGGAACAGGGCCTTGAGGCGCAGCAGTTCGAGGACACCGGCCTCCTGGTCCAGGCCCTCCAGGCCGGCACCATCGATGCTGCCCTGGGCAACCAGTCAGTCCTTGCTACGCCATCAAGGACGACCCCAAGTTCAAGAGCGTTGAGGATTTTGCCACCGGCGAGCAGCTGGGGATCTCCGTGAAGAAGGGCAACACCGCGATGCTGGAGAAGGTCAACGGCACGCTTGAGCGCCTGGAAGAGGACGGCTCGCTGGAGAAGTTCAAGACCACCTGGTTCGGCGAAACCGCCAAGTAGCCAGAGCGCGGGCCTGGGGCATCCCTGGCCTCCACGCCCTCGCGGCCCTGAGAACCACGCAGTTGGGGCCCCGGACACGCTGTTCTGCGGTCCGCCCCAGCCACGCATAATGAATGTGAGCACCCCATGGCAATGACCGCACGTCAACGCGCCAGAGTAAGCCTGTACGTCCAGGCCGGAATCTTTGTAGTGGCCATCGCCGCCCTGATCCTGGCCACCGACTGGGAAACCATCGGAAACAGCGTCTTCAACTTCGCCAAAATCGGCCCGATGTTCCCGGGCATCTTCGTCACCGGCCTGGTCAACACCCTGATCTATACGTTCCTGGGCTTCATCGTGGGCCTGTCCGGCGGCCTGCTGCTGGCCCTGATGAAGCTGTCCAGCTTCCCCCTCTACCGCTGGATCGCCACCGGCTACATCGAATTCTTCCGCGGCATCCCGGCCCTGCTGGTGTTCATCGCCTTCGGCTACGGTGTCCCCCTGGCCTTCGGCGTCTCGTGGAACGTCACCGTGATCGTGATGATCTCGCTGGGCATGGTGGCCTCGGCCTACATTGCCGAGACCCTCCGCGCCGGCCTGCAGGCTGTGCCCAAGGGCCAGATGGAAGCCGCCCGGTCGCTGGGCATGCCGCAGTGGCGGGCCATGGTGACCATCGTGATTCCACAGGCGTTCAAGATCGTCCTGCCGCCGCTGACCAACGAAATCATCCTGCTGACCAAGGACTCCTCGCTGATCTACGTCCTGGGCCTGACCGCCTCGCAGTACGAACTCACCAAGTTCGGCCGCGACGGCATCTCCAGCCTGGGCGCCGGCCTGACGCCGCTCCTGGTCGCCGGCGCCTTCTACCTGGTCATCACCATCCCCCTGAGCCTCCTGGCCCGGAAGTTCGAAAGCCGCTCCGCGCGGACCAAGCGATAGGCAGGGAAGCCATGAACGACGTCGTACATCCCGCCGGCAGCACCGGCACCATCCACGCGGCAGGCGTATCCATCAAGGACCTGCGCAAGGCCTACGGCTCCAACGAGGTCCTGAAGGGGATCAGCCTGGACGTGGCACCGGGCGAGGTGGTGTGCCTGATCGGCCCCTCGGGGTCCGGCAAGTCCACCCTGCTCCGCTGCGTCAACCTGCTGGAGCAGCCGAACCAGGGCAGCATCCACGTGGGCGGCTTCGAGGCCACCGATCCGGACGTGGACATCGACAAGATGCGCCGCAAGGTGGGCATGGTGTTCCAGCAGTTCAACCTGTTCCCGCACCTGGACGCCAAGAAAAACTGCTCCATCGCCCAGACCAAGGTCCTCAAGCGCTCCCAGGCGGAGGCGGACAAAGTGTCCATGCATAACCTGGAGCGCGTGGGCCTGGGGCACCTGGCCGACCGTTTCCCGGACCAGCTCTCCGGCGGCCAGCAGCAGCGCGTGGCGATCGCCCGTGCCCTGAGCATGAACCCGGAGCTGATGCTCTTCGACGAACCCACGTCCGCCCTGGACCCCGAGACGGTGGGCGACGTCCTCTCCGTCATGCGGAACCTGGCAAAGGAGGGCATGACCATGCTGGTGGTCACGCACGAGATGGGCTTTGCCCGCGAAGTGGCCGACCGCGTGGTCTTCATGGACGGCGGCGTGGTGGTGGAGGAAGGCGCGGCCGAGCAGGTCATCAGTGCCCCCACCCAGCCGCGCACCAAAGAGTTCCTGCGCCGCGTGCTCGATCCCACGCACATCGAGATCGAAGAGTAGGCCCTCCCCGCTTTTCGCCACGCACAGTCCCCGGCGCCACGGATTTTTCCGCAGCGCCGGGGATTTTGTGCGTCAGTGGGCAATCTGCGCCTCGCTTCCGGGCGGAGCGTACGACGGCGGCACGCGCCTTTCGTGCGGGCATTTACTTCCGCGGTGCCCGGGCACACAATAGGTCCCACCACAGCCCTGGCTCAGCAGCGCGCTGCCCGTCCGGCCGCCGTCCCCACCCGGCGGCGCATCTAGGAGCGCAGACATGAATTTCCAGTCCCCACGACCTCCGGCGGCAGTCTCCGAGCGTGCCGCGCGGCTGGCATCGGTGCCCTCGTTCCAGCGGGTCGACTCCTTCATCCGGCGGTACCTCAACACGGGGAAGGATCAGGGCACCGTCTGCGACTTCACGTTCGGCAATCCCCACCAGATGCCGCCGGACCGCTACGTCAACACCCTGCGGGATGCCTTGGTTCCCCGCGATGACCAGTGGTTCGCCTACAAAACGAACGTGGAGTCGGCTCAGGAGGCCGCCGCGCAGTCCCTTGAGCGGCTGCTGGACGTGCCCTTCAGGACAGAGGACATCTTCCTCACCACCGGCGGGTTCGCCGCGATCGCCCTGGCCCTGAAGACCGTGGCGGATCCCGGCGACGAGGTGGTCTACAGCCTGCCGCCATGGTTCCTGTACGAGCCGCTGATCCTCGAAGCCGGCCTGGTGCCGGTGAAGGTGAAGGTCAGCACCGCCACGTTCGACCTGGACCTCGCTGCCGTCGAAGCGGCCATCACGGAGCGGACGCGGGTGGTCATCGTCAATTCGCCCAACAATCCCACCGGCCGGATCTATCCCCCGGAGCTGCTGCGCCGGCTCGCCGACCTGCTCGAGAGTGCGTCTGCAAGGATCGGGCGGCGCATCTACCTCATCTCGGACGAGGCCTACAACCGCATTGTGTTCGACGGCGCGCGCTTCCACAGCCCCGCGGAGTACTACCCGTACACGCTGCTGGCCTACTCCTACGGCAAGACCCACCTCTCCCCCGGCCAGCGGGTGGGGTACCTTGCCCTGCCGCCGGCCATGCCGCACCGCGAGGAGATGGCACCGGCCATCAGCGGGCTGCAGGTGGCGATGGGCTGGGTCTACCCCAATGCGCTGCTGCAGCACGCGCTTCCCGAGCTGGAGAAGTTCTCCATCGACGTCGGCCAGCTGGAGCGGCGCAGGGACCGCCTGGTGGACGCGCTCGGCAGCATGGGCTACCGCATGCAGCCGCCGGAGGGCACGTTCTACCTGTTCGTGAGCACCCCGGGTCCGGACGACGAAGCGTTCACCGAGTCCCTCGCCCGCCGCGACGTCTTCGTCTTCCCGGGCACGCTGTTCGAGACGCCCGGGTTTTTCCGGATGTCCCTGACAGCCAACGAGGACATGATCGAGCGGAGCCTGCCCACATTCGAGGCAGCGATCAAGGAAAGCAGGAGCGGAACATGAGCGGACGGACGTACCCTCCGGGGGTCCCGTGCTGGATCGACACCACCCAGCCGGAAATCGACGCGGCAGCAACCTTCTATGCCGGACTCTTCGGCTGGACGTTCAGGGAGGCAGCTCCGGGCGGCGGGACGGACCGCTACCTGGTGGCCCAGCTGGACGGCGCGGACGTCGCAGGGATCGCCAGCGGCCGCGAAGAAACAACCGCGTGGAGCACCTACATCGCGGTCAGGGACGCGGACGCAGCGGTGGACCGGCTGGTCGCTGCCGGCGCCGTGCTGCGGGCGCCGGCAACGGATGCGGGCGAGGACGGCCGCAGTGCGGCGCTGGCAGACCCGGAGGGCGCGGAATTCCGCCTCTGGCAGCCGAAGCGGCAGGGCGGGGCGCAGTCCGTCAACCAGCCCGGGACGTGGAACTTCAGCGACCTCCACACACGCAATCCGGAGGCGGCTATCGGCTTCTACCAGGGCGCGTTCGGCTGGCAGGTGGACAAGGTGGGCTTCGGCGCGGACGACGCCGACTTCGGCTGATGGTCCGCGTGCCCGGATACGGCGAGCTCCTTGAAAAGACAGTCGATCCGGACATCAGGGCACGGCAGTCCGAATTCGCGGCTCCACCCGGCTTCGCGGACGCCGTCGCCTGGATCGTGCCCATTGCAGCCGACCGGGTGCCGCACTGGCACGTCACGTTTGCTGTGGCCGACCGGGACCGGACGGCCCTCGACGCCGAACGGCTCGGCGCCCAGGTTCTCCGGCAGGACGATACGGGATGGACGCGCGAGGCCCTGATCCGGGACCCGCAGGGGGCTGTCTTCACCGCCAGCCAGTTCACGCCACCAACAGGCTGACCGGCCCAACAGGAAAACCTACGGGACCAGTACTCCCACCACAGCGGCGGCCACGGCGTCCTTGATCCGCGCGTGCAGCTGCCCCAGGGAATGACGGTCGGTGCGGACTTCCACGATGGTGCGTCCGGACACGGGCCGGGCGAGCGCCTCGGCGAGTCCCGCCGTCGTGCCCACCACCGAATGCCCGACGCCGTACGCGGCGGCGAGTGCCGCGATGTCCACCGAGTGCGGGGTGCCGAAGAGGCGTTCGACGGCGTCTCCGTACTTTCCGCCTTCCTCCACCGCGCCGTGCTCGAGCAGCCCGAAGATGGCGCCGCCGGCATCGTTGAGCACCACCATCCGCAGGTCCGGCTGCTCCTCCCCGGCACCGAGGAGGAGGCCGCCGGCGTCGTGCAGGAAGGTGACGTCGCCCAGCAGGACAGTGGTTTCCTGCCTTCCGCCCAGCGCGATGCCCGTGGCGGTGGAGATGGTGCCGTCGATCCCGGCAAGGCCACGGTTGGCGTAGACGGTGGCGGACGGCTCCGGCGCTGGCAGGCCGGCGAGGTCCACGTCGCGGATGCCGTTCGATGAGCCCAGCAGCAGCTGCCCGCGCGCGTGCCGCCACACCAGCGCACCGACCGAAGGCCCGGTGGCTGCTGCCTCCGCGGCCAGCACACCGTCCAGGGCGTGCTGCGCGGCGGATCCGGCAAGCAGCCAGGTATCCAGCCAGGCGGAGGTGCCGCGGCCGGCGAAGTCGGCGAGGTCGGACAGGTTCTCCAGCGGCAGTTCGGTGCGCCGGCCGGGCTCGTACCAGGCCACCGGAACGGGCTGGTACAGGGCGGACTGGACCTCGGGCCGGGCCAGCAGGGCAGCCACCGGACGGGAGAGGGTGGGCCGGCCGAACAGCACCACGCGTTCAATGGGTTGCGTGGAATCCGGCCCGAAATGTTCCAGCAGCAGCCGGTACGGGCCCACGGCGTTGGGGCCAAACCGGGAGTTGGACGACGGCTCGGCGAGCAGCGGGAGGTTGTGGGCGCGGGCGAAGGCTTCGGCCACGGGACCGGCGTCGTGCCCGGCCAGGACCACGCTGCGCCGTTCCGGCAACTCCTCAGCCACGGGAGGCAGGTTCATGACCAGCGGCTCTGTCCCGATCCGGTAGCGCTGCCGCTCCACCGCCGTCGGGAGGCCCTCGTCCGGGGATGGGACCAGCGGATCCCGGAAGGCGAGGTTGAGCTGCACCGGCCCGGGCGGGATCTCGGCGAAGGCGCCGGTGGCCGCGGAAAGCCCGGTCTGGATGGCACGTTCGGGGTCGCTGCCCGCGGGGACGTCCGCCGCGAACCGGACCTGTTCGCCGAAAAGGTCCGGCTGGACAGTGGTCTGGTTGGCGCCCGTTCCACGGAGTTCGTCCGGCCTGTCAGCGGACAGGACGATCAGCGGCACGGCGGCGTGGTTGGCTTCCATCACCGCAGGCAGCAGGTTTCCGACGGCGGTCCCGGACGTGGTCAGCACGGCGGCCGGGGAACCGGTGGACAGGGCAAGGCCCAGGGCCGTGAAGCCGGCGGCGCGCTCGTCGATCCTGACCAGCAGTTCCACGCGGCCCGCTGCGGACGCCTCGGCCAGCGCATACGCCATGGGGGCCGACCGGGAACCGGGCGAAACCACCACGTGCCGCACCCCGCCGTCGAGCAGGATTCCGACGGCGATCCGCGCCGCCGCGAGGGCGCTGAGCTCAGGGGCGGTGTCCGTAGCGCCCGGGGAAGCGTCGGGGGCAGAGTCGTTCAACGAAGTCACCAAACCAGTCTGCCACCCCCTCCCTCCCTGCGTTGCCCTATCACTTATGGTTCCCAAACAGAGCTTTTAGGGACCAATAGTGATAGGGCAACAGGGGTTAGTCGCGGATGGGCAAGACCTGAATCACGGACGGACGCGGGGCGCGCGCCTGGCCGGGGGCCGGCGTCGTGCCTGCAGCAACGTAGTCCGGGAAGAAGGACACCTGGTTCTCGAAGGTGCCGTCCTCGCCCGGGTGCTGCACGGCGACGAACACGCTGCGCTCCTCGTCATGGATGATGGGGCCGCAGGTCTCGGCGTCGCGCGGGACGGCGAGGAACTGCTCGACCTTGCCGCGCTCGGCGCCCTCCAGCGTGACCTTGAACAGGCCGTCCGCCCGGCCGATGCCGGAGGGGGCGCCGTCGGTGGAGATCCAGAGGTTGCCGACGGAGTCGAACGCCAGGTTGTCCGGGCAGGAGATGGGCGAGACCTTGTCCACCGGGAAGCCGGAGAAGTAGGTGACGTCGCCCTGGGCCGGATCGCCGCAGACCATCAGCAGGTTCCAGGTGAAGGCGGTGGAGGTCTGGTCGCCGGTTTCGGTGATCTCCACAATGTGCCCGTCGCGGTTCTGGTTGCGCGGGTTGACCTCGTTGGCGCCCTCGTTCGTGCCGGTGCCGCGGTTGGAGTTGTTGGTGCAGGCCACGTACACCTTGCCCGTGTGCAGGCTCGGCTGCACGTCCTCGGCGCGGTCCATCTTGGTGGGGCCCACCTTGTCGGCGGCCAGGCGGGTGTACACCAGGACCTCTTCCACGGACATGCCCGGCACGGCGGACTTGCCGTCAAGCACCAGCGGGAGCCACTCGCCGGTGCCGTCGAAGGCGCCGTCGGAGGGGACCGCACCGGTGCCGGTGATTTCGGCGGCGGGCGAGTTGCCGGTGAACTTCGCCACATAAAGGCTACCGGCGGACAGGAGGGTCATGTTGTGCTTGCGGTCGCCCTCGCGGTACTTGTCCTTGGACACGAACTTGTACAGGTAGTCGAAGCGCTCGTCATCGCCGGAGTAGGCCACCACGTGCCCGGACTTGGCGATGATGACGTTGGCGCCCTCGTGCTTGAACCGGCCCAGCATGGAGTGCTTCTTCGGGGTGGAGCTGGGGTCGAACGGGTCCACCTCCACGATCCAGCCGAAGCGGTTGGCTTCGTTCTCGTAGCCGGGGTTGCGGGTGTCCCAGCGCGGTTCGTCCAGTTCCCACTGGCGGGCGGTGGGCTTGGACGTGATGCCGTAGCGCTTGTCGCCGGCGGACGTGCCGTTGCCCACGAAGTAGCCCTGGAAGTTTTCCTCACCGGACAGGATGGTGCCCCACGGGGTGGTGCCGCCGGCGCAGTTGCCCAGGGTGCCCTTGATGAAGCGGCCAGCGGGGTCTTCAACAGTCTTGACCAGGGCGGAGCCGGCGGCGGGACCCGTGAGCTCGTACACCGTCGAGTTCAGGAAGCGGCGATTCAGTTCCGCACCCTTGACGTAGGTCCACGGCTTGTTCTTGTTCTGGCGCTCCAGCTCCACCACGGACAGGCCGTGTGCGGCTGCCCCCACAGCGCGCACCTGGTCTGCCGGCATGGTGGGCGGGAACATGATGGCGTCGTTGGTGTACTCGTGGTTCGAGAACAGCACCGCGCGGCGGCCCTTGCTGCCCGGGATCTCCAGAATGTCCGTGTAGTCGTTGTTGTAGCCGAACTGCCTCTCCTGCGCCGCCGCCGTCTGGTTGGCCAGGTCGAACTCCGGCGCGTCCTTGAACATCGGGTCGCCCCAGCGGATGATCGGCTGCCACGTGAAGCCGTCCGGAACGGTGACGGCGTCAACCATCGCGTCGATGGACGGGATGGCGGTGAACTGGAGCTTGGACTTGCCGAAGCCTTCCTTGGCTGCCTTGGACAGTCCGGCCGCGGAGGCGGAATCGGCGGAGCTCACCGCTGAACCGAGGACGACGGCGAGCGCACCGGCGGCGCCGAAGCCCAGGGCGGCGCGGCGGGACATGGTGGCGGAGGCAATGTCGCGGAAGTAGCTGTTGGAGCTGGTGTTGCAGACGTCGCCGGCGCAGGCGTTGTCGCACTTCAGGGCGCAGGTGACGGCACTACGCTTGCCCTTGGTATGGCCGAGCATCGGCAGCAGCGTGAATTTGCGGGTGGGCGTTTCAGACATGAGGGTGCCTTCCAAAATGTTCCTCTGGGGTCCGTGCCACCCTGTCAGGTGCTTTCTACGGGGAAACGTCAGACAGGTGAAGCCAGGGTTAACCGCATGTGACCTGCAGGAATGTTGCTCGAGTGGGAGAGCGTCCCGGGGGAAGCCGCGGGTAGTGGGAGAGCGTCTCAGGCGGCGAGGACGGCGTGGACCCGGCGCAGCCGGGCCAGCCACCACTCCCGCCGCTCCGCGGAGGCCGCGTACCGCTCCAGCAGCCCGGGATCGGCCGCAACGTCGCGCACGCGGATGGCGCCGTCGTCGGCCGTCAGGGGGTCCAGGGTGACGTCGGACTCGAACAGGGACACCGTCCCGAGTCCGCACGCATACGGCAGTTCGGGCAGTGCGGCGGCCAGAGCGAGGCCGGCGCGGATGCCCACCGAGGTGTCCAGTGCGGAGCTGACGACGGCGGGCAGGCCGGCCTGCGCCACGATGTCCAGGGCGCGCCGCACTCCCCCGAGCGGCGCCACTTTGACCACCACGAGGTCGGCGGCGCCGGCACGGGCCACGCGGAGCGGGTCGTCCTCCTTGCGGACGCTTTCGTCGGCGGCGATCAGCACAGGGGTGCCGGCGGCCCGCAACTGCGCGCGCACTTCCGCGAGGCCCTCGATGGTGGGCACCGGCTGTTCCGCGTATTCGAGCCCGACGGCGGACAGCCGGGTGAGTGCCTCGACGGCCGTGGGCACGTCCCATCCGCCGTTGGCGTCCACGCGCAGGGCCGCATCCGGCAGGGCGGCCCGGACGGCGGCGAGGCGGGCAACGTCGTCGTCGAGGGTATGGCCCTGCTCGGCCACCTTGACCTTGACGGCGTCCACCCGCCCGAACCGGGCCAGCACCTCCGGCACCCGGTCCGCCGGAACAGCAGGTACGGTGGCGTTCACCGGGATGGACGTCCGCAGCGGCGCGGGGAACCCGAGCCAGGCGGCTTCGATGGCGGAGGCAAGCCAGCGGGAGGCCTCGGCGTCGCCGTACTCGGGGAACGGACAGAACTCACCCCACCCGGCCGGGCCCTGCAGCAGCAGCGATTCACGCTCCAGGATGCCCCGGAACTTTACCCGCATGGGCAGGCTGACCACGTGTGCGCCGGCCACAAGGTCCTCCAGCGGGGGCAGGTCCGGCAGGGGCGGGGCGGTGGCAGGCATGGCATTTACCCTACCGGCGCTGCGGACCCTGACGCAGGACGGCGGCCAGGTGAGAGGTCTTCAAAACATATCAATATGGATATATGATTGCAGTATGGCACGCGCAGCTACCACAGAGGACGCCTTCAATGCGGTGGCCGAACCCCGGCGCCGCGAGATCCTTGACGCCCTGGCTGCCGGCGAGCGCACGGTGGGCGAACTCGTGGACCGGCTTGACCTTGCCCAGCCGCACGTTTCCCGGCACCTCCGGGTCCTCCGCGAAGTGGGCGCCGTGCACGTGCGGGACGAAGGCAGGCAGCGCATCTACTCGCTCAACGCAGAGGCCCTGAAGCCCATCTACGCGTGGGTGGCCGGCTATGAGCACCTCTGGGCGGAGCGGTTCGACCTGCTCGAGGACGTGCTCGACGAAATGAAACAGCAGGACAGCTAGAAGAGGAGCAGGG
Source organism: Arthrobacter nitrophenolicus (assembly GCF_000332815.1). GTDB lineage: Bacteria > Actinomycetota > Actinomycetes > Actinomycetales > Micrococcaceae > Arthrobacter > Arthrobacter nitrophenolicus. The sequence continues at coordinate 1,867 of NZ_AOFD01000049.1, read as the reverse complement.
CAGTGGCACAGACAGGCAGCAGCACCATGGACGTCACGTTCCCCAGCGACGAGGAAATCCTGATCACCCGCACGGTCAACGCACCCAGGCACCTGGTCTACCGCGCCTGGACCACGCCCGAGCTCGTCCGGCGCTGGTGGCCGGGCCGCCGGGGCGAGATGACGGTGGCGGACATGGACTTCCGGGTGGGCGGTACCTGGCGGTATGTCATGGTGGCCCACGGCGGGTTCGAGGTGGCCTTCCACGGCACGTACCGGGAGATCGTCCCCAACGAGCGGATCGTGCACACCGAGGTGATGGAGATGCCCGAGACGTCGACGGACGGCGAGGAGGGCACCGTGGTGAACACGGTCACCTTCGAGGAGGCCGACGGCGGCGGCACCACGGTCAGCATCCGCACCAACGCGGGCAGCAGGGAGGTCCGCGACATGATTGCCCAGTCCGGCATGGAGGGCGGCGTCCGCGAACAGTTCGAGATCATCGAGGAACTGGCAGCCGCTCCCGCCTGATCCCGGCTGCCCATCGGTGGCAGTGGATCGCGCCTGCTCCAGCGCGGCGGCACGCCCCGGAGCCCAAGCACTCTCCCAGCTTTCTGTGACACCCTTAAGCCGATGACAATTTCACGGCAGGCAGGCACCAGGACCGCATCCCGACCAGCTCCGGGCTCGGGTTTCCTGTTCATGCTGGCCACCCTGGCCTGCGTCGCCGGACTGCTCGCCACCTACTACTACTTCGTCCAGACCACCACTGGACAGTTCATTGACGAGTCAGCGCTGGTGGAGGCCGTGGAGATCCATGGCCCGGCAGGCAAGGCGAGCACCAGGTTCCTGGACCTGCTGCCCACCATCTCGCTGGTGATGGCCGCCGTCGTGGTGCTGTTCGTGACGGTGATCCGCAAGCGCTGGGCAGAGGCCGGGATTGCCGTGGCGGCCTGCGTCGGCGCCAACGTGGCCACCCAGGTGCTCAAGGCCCTGCTGCCGGCGCGGCCGGATAAGGGCGTCGTGACGCTGGACATCAACTCGCTGCCGTCCGGGCACACCACGCTGGCGGCGTCGGCGGCGGCCGCGGTGTTCCTGATGGCGTCCCCGCGGTGGCGGCCGATGGCGGGCTTTGTTGGCGGCACGTTCGCCATCGCCTCCGGGGTGTCGACGCTGATCAACCAGTGGCACCGGCCCGCTGACGTGGTGGCGGCGTTCCTGCTGGTGGGCGCGTTCATGATCCTGCCGGGTGGCTGATCGTCCGGCGGGGCGCCTGGAACGCCTGGGACGGCTTCGGCGAACACATCGGTTCGGCCCGGATCTGGCTGACGCTGCCGGTGCTGCTGGGACTGGCATCCGCCGCCGTGGCCGTCTACTCGCTGATCCGCATCGCGCCGAGCCCCTGGCAGGAGGCCAGCACCACCAACTACTTCTGGGCCGGGATCTCGCTGATTGTGATTGCCGGGTACCTGGCCACGGTGGCCACCACCTCGCTGTTCGCCTTCGCGGCACGACGGCGGGGCTCCCCAACCCGCTAGACGGAACCGTTTAGAGCACCAGGCCGCGGTCCAGGCTGGCCGCCCGGCCGATGCGACGGTGCCACGCGGCATCGGACACTCCTGCAGGGAATTTGACCGTTTCTTGATGACCTTGGGGGCTCTTTATTGATCCGCCCATTGGATAGTTGCTGTTGCCAGGCCGAAAGGCCCGGCCGGATGGCTCTCCTGCAAGCCATCACTCTCCTGGCGGCGTCTTGAAGTGGGCGCCGCCAGGTACCCGACCTCCGGCCCGCACCTTTTGCGCCCCGGACCCCGTTTTCCTCACAGCGCGCCGCCATGCAGCTCCGCCGTGACCCCCATTTCGCTGGAACGCTGCGCACTCGCTGTATC
>NZ_AOFD01000048.1 GCF_000332815.1 Arthrobacter nitrophenolicus | reverse complement strand
GTTACCGGCTTTCAAAGAACTTTGCAAACCAGCGTTTCCGCGATCCGCGTCCCTCTCGACCGCCCCCAACCAGTTTCCGGCGCCCTGACGAGCCACCAGTTTTGGTCTTAGTTTTAGGGGGTTTGGCCGCCCGCGGTAACCAGCTCTTCGCTGTCTCCCTCGCGGCGACTCAGAAAACAATACACGCCCCCGAACCCCACCGCAACCCGACCCCACCACCCCACCAAAACCCCGCAAACACGCGCCAAAACCACCCACCACAACCCCCAAACCACCACCCGCCGTCGCAATAACTTCCTGTGGGCTGCAACACAGGCCGAACTCCGGCAGTTCCGGCTGTGGGTTAAAGCAAGAAAGGGCCGGCAACCGTGATGGTTGCCGGCCCTTCCCGAGCAGCTGGTATCAGCTTTGCGGGATTACCAGGAAGACTTGGTGATGCCCGGGAGTTCGCCCTTGTGGGCCATGTCGCGGAAGCGGACACGGGAGATGCCGAACTTCTGGAAGGTGCCACGGGGGCGGCCATCGATGATGTCGCGGTTACGCAGACGGATCGGGGACGCGTTGCGGGGCAGCTTCTGCAGGCCCAGGCGGGCTGCTTCGCGTGCTTCGTCGGTTGCGTTTTCGTCAACCAGGGTCTTCTTCAGTTCGAGGCGCTTGGCAGCGTAACGCTCAACGATGACCTTGCGCTGCTCGTTGCGAGCAATCTTGGACTTCTTAGCCATGTTTAGCGCTCCTCTCGGAATTCGACGTGCTGGCGGATCTTGGGGTCGTACTTCTTCAGGACCAGGCGGTCCGGGTCGTTACGACGGTTCTTGCGGGTTACGTAGGTGTAACCCGTGCCCGCAGTCGACTTGAGCTTGATGATCGGACGTACGTCCTTGTCCTTTGCCATTAGAGCTTCACCCCACGAGCCAGGATTTCGGCGACGACTGCGTCGATGCCGCGTACGTCGATGGTCTTGATGCCACGAGCAGAGACCTGCAGTGTGACGTTACGGCGCAGGGACGGAACCCAGTAGCGCTTCTTCTGGATGTTCGGATCGAACCGGCGCTTGTTGCGGCGGTGCGAGTGCGAAATGCTGTGCCCAAAGCCCGGCTCGGCCCCGGTCACTTGGCAGTGTGCTGCCATGACTTCTCCTCAAGAATTGAATGTAATGATCCGCATATCTGCTGCTGGACCATGCTGCTAAGGGCGACCCAAAAATAAAGAAGGGCGAACGGTTAGTCACGCAACTTGAGCCCCTAACTACCGGCCACCCTGGAGAAAATACCGGGCAACCGGAGCAATTGCGCACGCTCCGCGCACTTAGCGCCTACCAAGTCTACGAGTTCGCGCAATTAAAGACCAATCCGGGGGAAATGGGTGTATAAGCGGGCCCGACGGCGGCACCTGCCGTGCGCCTAAAGCCGGGTCAGCTGGGGGTACTTGGGCGAGAGGTTGTCTCCCGACGATTTGCCTGTGACGCGGCGGACCACCCACGGCCCGGCGTATTCGCGGAACCACTGGGCGTTGGCGCGCAGGGCCTCGGCACCGCGAAGTTCCGGTACCGGGGTCATGGGCGGGATGTCGATGGAGTGGTCATACTTGAGCACCTCCATCACCCGCTTGGCCATATTGGCGTGCCCCGCAGCGGACATGTGCATGCGGTCCTTCGCCCACATGCCCCAGTCGTAGTACTCGCTGAAGCGCCAGTAGTCGACCAGAAGGGCCCCATGATCACCTGCGATGCCGCGGACCAGCTCGTTGTAGATGGCTGTGCGGCCGCGCATCGTGCCGAAGACCTTGGAGCCGCGGGCGTCGAATCCGGTGAACATCAGCACTGTGGCGCCGGTGGCAGCCAGCTTACGGATGCCGTCGTCGTACTCTGCCAGCAGGTCGTCGATGTCGATGCGGGGGCGCAGGATGTCGTTTGCGCCCGCGTAGATGCTCGCCAGGGTGGGTTTGAGCTCGACGGCGGCGTCCACCTGTTCGGCAAGGATCTGCCGGAGCTTCCTGCCGCGGATGGCGAGGTTGGCGTAGCCGAATCCCGGGTCCGCAGCACCAAGCTGCTCTGCCACCCGGTCAGCCCAGCCCCGGACGCCGTTGGGACGGGTGGGATCGTCGTCGCCCACCCCTTCGGTGAAGGAGTCGCCGAGGGCCACGAACCGGGAGGTGAAATCCATAGCGGCTAGTTTGCCATCCGTTGCCGGGAGCAACCAACCGGGCGGGAGCCCCGCGGTCGGGTGACTAGTTTTCGCGGAGGATCCAGTGGTCCGCGTCCAGGCGGCCCACAACTTTTTCGCCGATCCGGGCGAGGTCCAGGACGTCCTGCTCGGTCAGGGCGTCAAGGAAGAGGTCGCGTACCGATTCCACGTGGTCCGGCGCCAGGCCGACGATGGTGGCCATCCCTTCATCGGTGAGGTGGGCGATGGTGACCCGGGCGTCGTGGGGATGCGGCCGGCGCTCCACCCATCCGCGCTTCTGCAGCTTGGTCACCACGTGGGACAGCCGGGACAGGGACGCGCTGCTCCGGGCAGCGAGTTCGCTCATGGGCAGGAACCGCTCGTCCGCCTCGGACAGCATTGCCAGAACGGTGTAGTCGAACAGCGAGAGTTTGCCGGCAGCGTGCAGTTTTGTGTCCAGGGCTGCGGGCAGCAGGGTGTTGATGCTCACCAGGGCCAGCCAGGCACGTCGTTCATCGGGGTTGAGCCACCGCGGTTCGGTCATTCCCATATTCTACGATTGATCTTTCAAGCGAAGCCCCCGGGCCCGGCTGTCCGGGCGCCGGTAGGCTATGGCGCATGTATGTTGTCTCCCTGACCTACCGGGTTCCGCAGGACATCGTCGATTTCCACAATGACGCGCACATCAGCTGGCTGCAGAAAGCATTCGACGACGGCGTCTTCATCGCCGCAGGCCGCAAGGTTCCCCGGACCGGCGGGCTGCTGCTGTCCCGGGCGGACCGCGCCACGCTGGACGCCAGCCTGGCGCAGGACCCGTTCTACACCAATGGCGTGGCCGATTTCGAAGTGGTGGAGTTCCACGCCGGCCGGGTGGCGCCGGGCTTCGAGAACCTGCTGGACACTCCTCCCCCAGCCACCAGCTAAGACGGCTGGGTCGGCTGCCGCGCGGTGCCGCCGTCGAACGACTCCGCCGCCAGCTTCTTCAGCCCGCCTTTCCTGGGGACTTTGACCGGTTGGGGCCAGCGCGGGCTCAGTTGGTCCCCCAACGTGACGCCGCGCAACTTGCGTCCGAAAAGCGGCAGGACCCAGTCGTTCACCCAGCGGCGCTGCCGCCGTTCCCATTCCCGCAGCGTGACAGGCGTTGGCGGCTCCCAGTCCATGGGTTTGATCTTGTGCGGCACGCCCAGCTGGTCCAGCACCTGCCCGGCCAGGTACTTGTGTCCGGCCTTTGACATGTGGAGCCGGTCCGAGTCCCACATCCGCCGGTCGTGGAAGGCATCCAGGCACCAGTAATCCACCAGGACCGCCCCGTACTTGGCGGCTATGTCACGGACGCGTTGGTTGTAGAAGGAATTGCGCTTCCTCAGCGGTTCGAGCAGCGCGGACACCTTGACGTCGAAGCCGGTGAACAGCACAACGGTGGCTCCGGTTCCCGCCAACTGGCGGACGAACTCCTCATAGTCAGCCATCAGCACAGCCATATCTGTCTTGAGGTCAAGGATGTCGTTGCCGCCGGCGTAGAGGGTGACCAGCGTCGGCCGCATCTGCAACGCAGGCTCCAGCTGCTCATCGATGATCTGCCGGAGCCGCTTGCTGCGGATGGCCAGGTTTGCGTACTTCCACCCCGGCTGTGCCTTGGCGAGTTTCTCCGCCACGCGGTCGGCCCAGCCCCGGACCCCGTTGGGCAGCCGCTCGTCCCGGTCCCCCACTCCCTCGGTGAATGAGTCCCCCAGGGCAACGAACACCCGCCGCCCGAAGTCAGGAAGCAAAGGTTCACGCACCACAGCGCCAACCTAGCCACCAAAAGAAAAGGAAGTACGACGCCGGGATGAACAGTAAGTGCGAGAGCGTCCGGGTTTACGCCGCCAAACGTGAGCGCGAGTCCAGGTTTTAGCAGCCAGATGTGAGCGGGCGTTTGGTGACGTGCGGATAAGCCGTGACTGGCGGCTTGCGTAGGAGCGCATCGCCGACCAGAGCTGAATGAGGCCGCCCGCGGCCGAAGGAAGCGGCGGGAGGTGTCTAAGCGACGGCAAGCCGGCAGTCACGGTGACCCAACCAGGCGGAGGGGCTTAGCCCTCGGCTTTGCCCTGCCTCCAGTACCCCATGAACGCAACCTGCTTCCGGTCGATGCCCACGTCGCGGACGAGGTACCGGCGCATGTCCTTGATGACGGCTGCTTCGCCGGCGATCCACGCGTAGAAGGGCATGGCACCGGCCGGCATGTCCGGGTTCTTGGTGGCGATGATCTCGGACGTTTCCATGCGGGACGGGGTTTCCCAGAGGATGTCCACGTCCACGTTGACGTCCTCGGGCTCGGGTCCGGCGCCGCCGTCCACTTCTTTGATCCCCACCCAGCCGGGTACGGGAACGGCTTTGCGGACTGCTTCCTGCAGCAGTTCTCCGTGCGGCCGGGACCGGCCGATCTGCGCGCCCCTGGCCAGCCAGGTGATTTCGACGTCGGCCGGTGAGGTGAGTTCCAGGAAGTCGCCCGCCTCGGGGACCTCGAGGAAGGCGTGGCCGGTCATGTACTCCGGCAGGCTTTGCAGGATGGCGGAGATGGCCGGGACAGCCGTTTCGTCGCCGGCAAGCAGGATCCGCTGGGCCAGGCCGGGCCGCCATTCGATGCCGGAGTAGATCTCGGCGGTGACGCAGTGCGCGGCGCGGTTGTTCGGGCCGATGATGGTGATGGCGTCGCCCGGCTTGGCGTTGAGGGCCCAGTTGGCAGCCGGACCGCCGTGGCCGTGGTCATCGAAATGCATCACGAAGTCGACGTCGATCTCCGGGTACACGGCGTCCAGCCGGGCCTGCCGGACCGTATAGGTGCGCATCGAACCGCGGACGGCGGGGTCCATCTCCAGCCATTCGCGGTACCACCCTGCCTCGGCCATTTCGAAGACCGGCAGCGGAATCTGCGTGCCGTCTGCGGCGAGGGACGGGATCATGAGCTTGATCCGCAGGTCCAGGGTGCCCCCGTGGACGCCGAAGTCCCGCAGCGAGTAGCCGCCGAACGTGATCCTGCGGAAGTTGGGGCTGAGTTCCTGGACGGATGAGACGGTGACCTCGAACGCCAGGGTCATCGGCTCCGTGTTCATCGGTTTGGTGTTCATCGGCTTGGTGTTCATCGGCTTGGCGGACGCAGCATCTCGGGTCTTCATGAAACAAGCTCCAGTTCGGTGGGGACGTGGTGGCGGCCGATGGGAATGATCAGGGGTGTTCCGGACACGGGGTCCGGGATGACGCGGGAGTCGAGGTTAAAGACGCTGCGGACCAGGCTTTCGGTGACCACCTCACGCGGGTTGCCCACGGCCACCACGGCGCCTGCTTTCATGGCGATGACGTTGTCCGCGTAGCGGGCAGCGAGGTTGAGGTCGTGCAGGACGATTGCCACAGTGGTGCCGCGCTTGCGGTTCAGGTCCGTCACCAGGTCCAGGACCTCCACTTGGTGGGCGAGGTCCAGGTAGGTGGTGGGTTCATCCAGCAGCAGGACGTCGGTTTCCTGGGCGAGGGCCATGGCGATCCACACCCGCTGCCGCTGCCCGCCGGAGAGTTCATCCACGTCCCGCTCGGCGAGGGCCAGCGTCTCGGTTGCTTCCAGCGCGCGCTGGACGGCGGCGTCGTCCCCCTCCCTCCAGCTGCGGAAGAAGCCCTGGTGCGGGTAGCGGCCGCGGCCCACCAGGTCGCGGACGGTGATGCCGTCCGGAGCAGTGGGGTGCTGCGGCAGGAGGCCCAGGATACGGGCCAGCTCACGGGCGGGCCGGGAGTGGATGTCCTTCCCGTCCAGCGTGACGGCACCGGATGCGGGTTTCAGGAGCCGGGACAGGCCGCGGAGCAGCGTGGACTTCCCGCAGGCATTGGCGCCGACGATCATGGTCACCTTGCCCTCGGGGATTTCGACACTCAGGCCGTCCACCACGCAGCGCTGGTCGTATTTCAGCGTCAGGTCCTTGGCATTGAGAACAGCCACGTCAGGCGTCCTTTCGGTTGGCCGTGACCAGGAGCCACAGCAGGAAGGGGGCGCCGAGCGCGCCGGTGATGACGCCGACCGGCAGGACGGTGCCGTCCAGCAGCAGCGGGGCAAGGTTGGCGGCGAAGTAGTCGGCCGCGAGGACGATGAGCGCGCCCACCAGGGCCGACGCCGGGAGGCTGGCCTTGCCGGTGAAGCGGCGGGCGATGGGCCCGGCAAGGAAGGCGACGAACGCTACCGGGCCCGCTGCCGCCGTCGCGACGGCCGCGAGGGTGACGGCGATGATCACGAGGGCGAGGCGCGACGCGTTGACGCGGACGCCCAGGCCGGCGGCGGCGTCGTCCCCGAGTTCAAGGATGCGCAGCGGCCCGGCGATGACGGCCACGGCGGGGATGAGGACCACCAGCGCGAAGAACAATACGCCGGCGCGGTCCCAGTTGGCGGAGTTCAGGGAGCCGTTGAGCCAGACCAGGGCGTCGGCGGCGGTGCGGATATCGGCGCGGGTCATCAGGAAGTTGACCACCGCGTGGAGTGCGGCCGCGATGCCCACGCCGGCCAGGACCAGCCGGTTGCCGGCAGCGCTGCCGCGGCTGGTTCCGCGCAGGGCTCCCCCGGCGGAGATTGCGTAGATGAGCCCGGCCACGGCCAGGGCACCGGCCAGGGCCGCCCCGGAGACGACCGCGCCGGACGCGCCGAAGATCACGATGGCGATGACGGCGGCGGCGCTGGCACCGTAGCTGATCCCAATGACGTCGGGGCTGGCCAGCGGATTACGGAGCATTGTCTGGAACAGCGCACCGGCGAGGCCGAACGCGAGCCCGATCATGGTGCCGATGACCGCCCGCGGAAGCTTGTTTTCCATAACGATGAAGCTGGCACCGGGAATCTTCTCGCCGCCCGTCAGGTGCGCGGCCAGGATCCTGAAGAAGTCCGGGATGGTGACGGTGTAGCTGCCGAGCAGGACGTACACCGCAAACAGGATCACGACGCCGGCAGCCAGCACGGCGGTCCGGTTCAGGGACAGGCGGCCGCGGCGTTGCTCCATCACGGGGGCGAGGGTCACAGTCCGGCCCCTTTCCCGCGGCGGATCAGCCAGACGAACACGGGAGCACCCACAAGGGCGGTCATGATGCCTGCGGGAACTTCGCCGGGGAGCAGCACAACCCGGCCGATGATGTCGGCGGCAAGCAACAGCACGGGAGCAGCCACCAGGGAGAACGGCAGGATCCACCGGTAGTCGGGTCCGGTGAGGAACCGGACGGCGTGCGGAACCACCAGGCCAACGAAGGCGATCGGCCCGGCAAGGGCGGTGGCCGTCCCGCAGAGCAGGACGATGCCCAGTGCAGTGACCGCGCGGGTCAGGCCCACGCGCTGGCCGAGTCCCCGGGCAATATCATCGCCGAGGGCAAGGCTGTTGAGGATGCGTCCGGTCAGGAGCACAATGACGGCGCCCACGGCCAGGAAAGGTATCCCGGGAATGACTACGGACCAGTCACGGCCGGCCACGCCGCCCACCTGCCAGAAGCGGAAACGGTCCAGGGTGTCCTGGCTGGAGACCAGGATGACGTTCATCAATGAGTAGAGGCCTGCGCTGAGCGCGGCACCGGCGAGTGCCAGCTTTACGGGCGTGGCACCGTCCCGGCCGAGCGATGCGATGAGGTACACCACGACGGCGGCAACCGCGGCGCCGATGAAGGCGAACCAGATGTAGCCGGAGAAGGTGGCGACCCCGAAGACGTAGATGCCGGTCACCACTGCCAGTGCGGCTCCGGCGTTAACGCCCATAATGCCGGGATCGGCGAGCGGGTTGCGGGCGACGCCCTGCATGGCCGCGCCCGCGAGGCCCAGCGCGCCGCCGGCCAGGAGGCCGAGCACGGTCCGGGGGATCCGGGCGTGGACTACTGCGTGGTCCCCGTTCGCGGGATCAAAGGAGGTCAGCGCCTCCCATACGGTGCCGAGGGGAATGCCCCGGGCGCCAATGGCCAGGGACGCCCCGGCCAGGATCGCCAGCACGACGACGGCGGCCAGCAGCCAGGCGGCCCGCTTTCCTCCAGAGGCGGGGCCGCGGGAGGGACCCTTCGGTCCTTTCACCTGCACCGCGGTGCCGGTGTCCCCTCCCCGGGAGGCCGCCGTCGTCGTACTGTGCGTCACGGAACGGTGCTTACTTCACTGCGTCCGCTGCGCTGGCCAGCTGCGGCAGGAACGTGTCCAGCGACCACGGCAGGCTCAGCGGGGAGGCGGCGGAGATGGACAGCGTCAGCGTGTTGTCCGAATCTGCAACCAGGGCACCGTTCTTGATGGCGGGGATCTGGCTCAGCAGCGGGTCGGCCTTGATGGCGTCCGCGGTGGAGGAATCCGGAACCCAGGTCACGAAAACGTCGGATTCGAGCTCATTTGCCTTCTCGGCAGACCACGGGATGAAGAACTCCTTGGAGTCCTTGGAGTTTTCCTCCACCACGGGGGCAAGCGTCATGCCGATGTCGGAGAGGAAACGGGGGCGGTTGTCGTTGGCCGTGTAGACGTTGACACCGTCACCCTTGGCCGGCTCCAGGTTGCCGTAGATAAAGCTCTTGCCTTCGATCTGCGGGTACTCGGCGACCTTCTCCTTGATGGTGGCCTCAGTGTCGGAGATTAGCTTGGTGGCTTCGGCGTCCTTGCCGAGGGCCTTGCCGATGATGGAGGTGGAGTCCTGCCAGGAGGTGCCGTAGGCCAGTTCCGGGTGGGCAACGACCGGTGCGATCTCGCTGAGCTTCTTGTAGTCCTCTTCGGTCAGGCCCGAGTAGGCGGCCAGGATGACGTCCGGGGTGAGCTTGGCGATCTCGGTGAAGTTGATGCCGTCCGCCTCGGAGTACTGGACCGGGGCCTTGTCTGAGCCGAAGCCGGCGCCGAGCTCCTCGAGGGCTGCGTCCTTCCAGGGGGTGGAGCCCTGCTCGTTGCCGCCCCACTCATTCTTGGGGACACCAACGGGAACAACACCCAGGGCAATGGCGACGTCGTCATTGACCCAGGAGACGGTGGCTACGCGGGTGGGCTGCTTCTCAATGGTGGTTTTGCCGAATGCGTGTTCGATGGTGACCGGGAACTGCGAGCTGCTGGAGCTGGAGGCGCCGGCGTCCGTGGTGGAGGACGCGGGGCCGGTGGAGCAGGCCGAGAGGGTGAGTGCCGCTGCGGCCAGAACAGCCGTCGCCTTGCCGGCTGATTTGAACAGCGTGCGGCGTGTGGCACTAAGGCCTGTGAAGAGGGGGGAAGTCACGGAACTCCTTAAGTGAACGATGCGAACTTAAGTAAGGCTAGCCTACCCTCCACTGCATTACGCAACGTTTACGTGTCTTATTCCCCATCGTGACGAAGGACACAAGGACAGGCGCGTGCCGCTGCCTTGGACAGGGCATGCCTCTTTTGGCAGGATGACACTGCTGGTTCCGCAAGTGGCCAGCCAGCCGGCAGAAGAGACGGGATACACGGAGAAATGTGCACGCGCAGGGCCTTGGGCGCCGCCGCTGCCATGGGAAGCGGGGCGGCCGCTTTGGCCTGCTCCGCGGGGAATGACTGACCCCTTTTTTCCTGACCCACCATCGGGTCCAATCTCTTACGAAAGTACAGCCATGCAATCAGTCACGCCCCAACAGATCCGGGCATCCTTCATCAATGCAAGCCGCTCCGAGGCGGCCAAACTCAACCTGCCCAAGGATTTCGACTCCCTCGACTGGGACAACCTCGAGTTCCTGGGCTGGCGGGACGGGAAGATGCCCCTCCGCGGGTACCTGGTAGTCCCCGGCCCCAAGGGCCTGACCGGCATCATGCTGCGTGCCCCCGAAGGCGGCGCCCGGAAGAACCGTTCAGTCCTCTGCGAGCTCTGCCGGGACGTCTTTTCCAAGGAGGACGTGCTCCTGTGGGTGGCCAGGCGGGCCGGCCAGTCCGGACGCGACGGCAACACCGTAGGCACCCTCATCTGCGCCGACTTCCTGTGCTGCGGAAACGTGCGCAAGGAACCGCCGGCCAACGAGATCAATCCGGACCCTGCCGCCGTCGTCCTTCGCCAGATTGAAGGCCTGAAGGACCGCACCGCCCAGTTCCTGGGTCGGGTGCAGGATCAGCGGTAGGAAAAGCTCATCAGCACTTCTTTGAGGGCCTGTCCTTCTGCGCCGGCGAACCACGCCTTCGCCGCCTCGTCGCCGGCAAAGGGGCCTCCGGTGAATACGACGCCGGCCATCAGGATGCGGTTTCCGCCGATGATGGAAGCGTCAGCAACTTCCCTGCCGTCAGGCGAGAGGGCCGCTCCTGCAGTGAGGGACAACTTGTAATGGAGTTCGCCGTAGATGTTGTCCACATAGAAAGAGGCATGGGTGTCCGCCGGGCCTGACTGCCCCTGCAACCCCGGGACCGGCTCTGAAAAGAACACGGTCCTGGTGAGGGGGCCGGCAACGGCACCGCCCACCTCGCTGTAGAAGATCCTGATCTGTTCGTTTCCGGCGGCGTCATACACGGTGGCATGTTCAACGGAGGGTGATTCCACACCCTGGCTGTGCGCCACCCGCCAGCCGGCCGGATGCGCAAAGGCCAGGCGGCCATCGGGAAAGGTATAGGTCACGGAAGCGGCGGGGGCTGGAGCGGAAGCCGACGACGGAGGCGGGGCGGCCGGCGCAGCTTCCTCTACCGGTGTGGTGGCAGGGGACGTGGTGACGCCGGGCAGGGCCGGTTGCGGGGCGGGGGCCGATTGCGACGCCGGGCCCGTGGCTGTGCCGCCGCTTCCGGGCTCGGCATTGGCCATGCAGCCGGTCAGCGACAGTGCGGCGGAGGCAGTAGCCGCGAGGAAAAAGATCACACGTCGTGCCGAGCGCATGTAAGTGCCTTCCAGTAAAAGGGATGTGGTGCGGAAGCCCGCCCTGGCGGAATGCCAGGACGGGCTTCCCTGACTGCCGGTCAGTGGTAGGAGAAGCTCATGAGCACGGACTTCAGGGCCCGGCCCTCGGCACTCCAGTACCAGGTTTGCGCCGCCTCAGGACCCTCGAACCGTGGTTCATCGAACAGCACATCTGCGGTCAGAATGCGGTCGCCGATTCTGACGAGGCCGTATTGCACCTGCCCGTCGGGCGAGACGGGCGATCCTGGCGTGAGTCCCATCCGGTAAGTAACCACGCCATCGGCGCGATCAATGAAGAACGAAGAACTGGGTGTGGGAACGGAGGCGCCGATCAGCCTGGCACCGGATCCGTCTCAATGATGTTCCTGCTGACGTTTCCGGCCGTGGCGTCGCCGACCTGGCTGTAGTACACGGCGATCTGCTCCTTGCCGCTGGCATCCAGGACGGTCGCCGTCTCCACGGCGGGGGACGCTGACACCTGCTCGTGCTTCACGCTCCAGCCCGCCGGGTACGCAAATGACAGGCGGCCGTCTGCGAACGTGAAGGCCTCCGGCCCCTGGGGCACGGGAGAGGAGGTGGCGGCGGGAACAATGGACGGCTCCGGGCTGGGCGCGGCCGTTGAGGCGGAGGGCGCCGGGGACGCGCTCCCCGCAGGGGTGCCGGCAGCACAGCCCGCGAGGGACAGCGCCGCCGCAGCGACCGCGGCCAGGAGGAAGGATGCTCGTTGTTGTGGGTGCATCGGAATGCCTTTCAAGATGACGCCATCGTCCTCTTGGGGAACAGTGCGGAACCCCAGATTGTCCGCAGTACCTATGGGATTTACTAAGGCGAGGTGGTTGGTAGAGCCAAGAGTGGCACATCAAAATCGCAGCCCACCAGAGCCGGAGCAATAAATCCATCAATTTGTTATATATGGTTTCGGATCAGCGGAGGACGATATCCACCGGGTTGGCTTCGGACCGCCAGGCCCCCTCCTCACCAGGCCGGGGCTTGATCACCGGGGCTGTCAGGACGCCGGACCGGTTGGTGCGCCGGTCCCGGAGGATCTCGGTCACCGAGCCCAGGTGCCGGGACAGGTCAATCACGTTTTCCGGGGCAGCCAGCAGCAGCTGGAATCCGAACTCGTGCAGCGCCTTGATGCCGGCACCGGCGAATTCCTCCGAGGCCAGGACGAAGGCCTCATCCATCATCACAGTGCCGTACGTGGTGAACCCCTGTTCGGCGATGCCCAGCTGGTAGCTCAGGGCAGCGGCCATGATGAAGGCGGTGAAGCGCTGCCGCTCACCGCCGGACATGGAGCCCGTGTCCGCATGCATGAAGACGTCGGTCTTCTTGCCGCTGTTTTTCCCGTTTGACGGGGTTCCGGCCACCTCACGGTGCTCCTTGCACTGGATGAACAGGTGTCCACGGACGTCCAGCACCTCGGCCCGCCAGCGCCGGTCCTCCGGCGCCTGCGAACCCAACCGCTTCACCAGCGTCTCCAGCGACTTGTAGCGCGCGGTGAGCTCGTCGTCGTCGTTCTTGTCCCCGCCCGCGGCATCGGGACGGGAAGGCCGGGCGTGGCGGGCCTTGAGCGCGTTCTGGATGGCGTCCTTGAACTGCTTGGCCGTGGGCGGCAGGGTCTGCTTGATGTCCAGTTCCAGGTAGCTGCCCTCGTGGAAGTTCACCTGCGACAGGATGCCGTTGAGGGGCAGGATCCGGCTGGTGATGGAGCGGCGCTCCTCGTCCAGGAGGTGCAGCAGGGTGCTGAAGGACTCGTGCGTGCGCTGGTTGAAGAACTGCCGGAACTCGGCTTCCTGCGCCGGCAGCCCGTCGCTCACAATCGCGTGGTACCGGCTTTCGAATTCACTGGCAGCACCGATGGAAGTGCCGTGGTCGGCGGAGATGGCACTCCCCCAGTCCCGTACGAAGCCCTCGAAGATACGGGTCAGCCGCTCGGCGGTGGCCTGCCCGCGGGACTCGGCCGCATGCAGCTCGCCCAGCAGCGCAGTCCGCACCCGGTTGGCCAGGTTGTCCAGTTCGTGCATTTCGGTCACGTCGCCAAAGTCGGCGAAGTACGGTTCCAGCGCGGCAACCGTGGCGTCCGACGGCGGCGACTGGGCCAGGCGTTCACGCGCGCCTTCCAGCATGGAATCGGCGGCGGTCAGCTGCCGGTCCAGTGCCTTGTACTCACTCTGCAGGACCGCGGCGGCCTCCGTGCTGGACTGGTGCTTCTGGCGTACCTCCTCGATGGTGGCGCGCAGGGGTTCAAGGTCGGCCTGGGCGGCAAGGGCGTCCTTGAGCCGCTGCTCAATGCGCGCCAGCTCATCCGCTGCCACCGCGGCAGACACCTGTTCCCACGGGCGGTCGTCCTCCGCGATGCGGCGCAGGGCGTCAAGCTGCCGGCTCATGCCCTGGTGCGAATCCTCGCGGCTTTGTGCGAGTTCGGCGGCCTTGGCCACTTCCTGCCGGAGATCCTCCACCTGGCCGGCCACGAGTTCCAGCTTGGCGGCGTTGTCGAAGCCCAGGACGTAATCCTGCCGGCTGGTGAAGCGGTCGTCCTTTTCCACGGTGTGGCGGTTTCGCTTGACTACGCCGCCCAGGCTCAGGCCCTTGTCCAGCCCGGCCAGTTCGTCGGGGTCCTCCACGCAGGGGTAGGCGAAGTCGAGGGCGATCCGTTCCCGGATCCATGCCCCTGGTTCAGCAGCCGCACCCGTGGCGAGGATGTCCAGCTTGGTGAGCAGGTCGCCGTCGCGCACGTCCTCCACGGCCAGCGCGCCGCCGGCCAGCGGCTTGGAGACATCCACTGCCCGCAAGGCGCCGCGCACCTTGTTGTCATTCAGGTACCGCGTGACGGCGGCGAAGTGCTCGCCCGGAACCAGCAGCGTGGTGGCCAGGCTGCGGAGCGCGCGTTCGGCCGCCGGCCGCCAGCGCTCCTCCCCCTCAGCCAGGTCCATCAGCTCACCGGCGAACGGCATCCGCTCTTCCGGGATGCCGGTGGCGGCAGCAATCGCGGAACGGTTTTCAATGCTCGACGGCGGCAGCAGGGACTTGCGCGTCTTCAGTGAGACGAGTTCCTGCTCAGCCGCTGCCAGTTCGCGTTTCTTCGTCGCGTGGGCGTCGAAGGCCTCGAACCGCAGCTCCTGCAGGGCCTGCGAATCGTCCTTCAGCTCGGCAGACCGTGCCGCCGCCTGCTCATGCGCCTGCTCCCAGCCCCCGGCCGTCCACTCAAGCCGCAACCCGGCGTCGGCGAGCGCCTGCTGGGCCGATTCCTCCACCTGCTGGCGGAGCTTCAACCCCACCCGGGCGTTTTCCAGCGACTGCTCGATGGCGGAAATCGCGTTGCCGCCCTGGCTGTTGTAGTCGGTCTCCAGCTGGCGCAGTTCCTTGGCCAGGCCGTCCCGGACGGCGCGCTCGGCCCCAAGCTCCTTGGCCTTCGCCTGGGCCAGCTCCTTGAACCGGACCAGCGTCTTCTCGTGGACCGTGACGGCCAGCCGCTGCCGGTACGCCTCGAACTCCTCGCCGGCAAGCTCCCGCAGCCGGTTCGCGTCCAGGAGCGACTGCGCATACTCACGGTTCAGCCCTGGAACGGGAGCCAGCTGGTCGCGCTGCTGCCGTACGTCCTCCAGCCGCTGCCGGATGGACATCAGGTTGCTGAACTCCTCCACCACGTCGTCCGCGGCGGCAAGGGTGGCGGGCGCATCCAGCACCTGGTCGCGGAAGAACGTGTTGACGCTGCCGCCCAGTCCCTTGCCCGCCTGGATGACGCGCAGGAGCGGAAGCGCCTGGTCCGAGTTGATGCCCAGCAGGCGGCGGAAGCGCTCGGCGAAAGCCTTGTGCACGTCGAAAACCTGGGCGTGCGGGAACGTCGACTCAAGCACAGCCTTGGTGAACCGCTTGTCGGCGATGCCCTCCACGGCCTCCAGGTCCAGGGGCGTGCTGTCGATCAGGTAGAACCGGCCCACGCTGGATTCCGTGCCGTTCTTCGGCAGGTCGAACAGCGCCGAGACCGTCACCCTGGTGCCGGCCGCGTTGTCGAACGTCAGCGCGACGGCGGACCAGGTGGCACCCGGGCGCTGGAACGCACTCGCCGATCCCTCGCCCACGGCCTTGTCACCCACCTTGCCGCGCATGTAGGTGAAGGTGGTCCGCTTGTCCTCCACGGCCCCGCCCGAACGCTGCGCCGCCGCTTCGTTGGACCGCGGCCGGGCATCGAACACCCGGAGCATGGCATCGAACAGCGTCGACTTGCCCACGCCGGAGTTGCCGGTGAGCAGCGTGCCGTCCCGGTCCACGTGCATGGTGTGCGCCCCGTGGAAGGTTCCCCAGTTGACCACCTGCACCAGCGCAAGCCGCATCTGGCCCGGGTTGGTCACCTCGCCCATCGGAAGCATGCTGGCGATACTCACTGTGCTGACTCCGCTTCGTCTTCCTCGGTTTCGACGGGCTCAACCACCGGATCGGCGTCGAGGTCGAGGAGGGGTTCTGTTCCTGACTGGTCTGCTGATGCTGCCACCAGGGCTTCGATGTGGGCCGGGATGTCGCCGATGTTTTCGAACGGGAGGGCCAGGGGCAGGGCGTTGGAGATGGTGTAGACATCATCCAGGCCCGTGGGAAGCAGGAGCTGGCGGGCCAGGAGCTTGGTGACGGCGCGGGTGACGACGTCAGAGTCGCGCAGGGCGTCCTGCTGGCCGGCGGGCTGGTAGTGGGCCACCAGGTCGGCGATCTCCTCGCGGGTGATGGTGGGATCCGTCTGGGCCGTGACGTGTCGGTCCAGCAGCAGGCGCAGCCGGAGCAGCACGATGGTCTCCACCCGGCTGAGTGCGCGTTGTTGCCGCAGGATGCTGGAGCGGGCGCCGCCGCCGATCACCTCCGGATCCACCGGGCGCAGGACCGCGATCTTGCGCTCATGGTCCAGCTGCATGGCCAGGAACAGCTCGGAAAGCCTGCTCCGCAGGATCACCTGGTTGTCCAGCAGCACCGTCCACAGCTTCTCGTCCCGGCCGCCGTCGATGTACGGGCCCTTCAGGAGCTTCACCAGCGCCTGCCGCACCTTCATGGACAGCACGCCGGTGTCCCCGGGGAACAGGGCAGCACCGTCAACGAACGTGTCGCGCGGAGTGACTGCTCCGGTGATTGAGCCAGTCGAAATCGGGGCTTCCCTGGTTTCGACGGGCTCAACCACCGGCGTCGTGATTTCTTCAGTCATTTGAATCCTTTGCGAGCGTGACCATGGGCAGGTAGGCCCTGCGCGTGGTGCCGTCTATCTGTTCGAAATCCAGGCCATCCCAGGCCCCGCGGTTGAAGTCGGCCCCGGCGTGCAGGGCTTCCGACAGGAGGGCACGGATGCTGTTGATGTGCTGCTCCTCGGGCGGCAGGTTCTGCCACGCCTCCGCGAGGGTTTCGGCACCTGCCATTGCCAAGCGGATGGCCTGGGGTTTGGCCTTGCCCGTCCGCACGGAGCGCACCCTGTCCGAGTCGCTGAAGGCGATGGGGTCCGCGAGTTTTGGCGGGGCGGCGAACTCGTCGGGGTCGAAGAGTTTCACCATGGAGAGGGACTCGAAGCCCGCGTTGTAGAGCACGGGTCCCGGCACCAGCCCCGGGCGGTCGCGCTCATAAGGCAGGGCGCGGATGGCCTGCTCGGCCTCGCGCAGGACCTGGCGGAGGCGGAGGGATTGGCGGAAGTCGTCGCTCTGGATGTAAGTGTTGAGGCTTTCGCTGAGCTTGCCGTAGATGCGCTGGATCTGGCTGTGCTGCTGGCGCAGTTCAGCCACCAGGTTCTTCAGGGTTTCGCGGTCCTCGGCGGAAAGCTCGTCCGCGAACTGCCGGCTCAGCACCTCGCCGATGGCGGAGCGGAACCGCAGTTGCTGCTGGGGATCCTCAAGGAAGGCCGTGAACGAGCGGAAGGTCCTGCCCTCCGGGCTCTGGCGGAGCCGCTTGTCCGCCTCCAGCACCTGGGCCATGGTGGCGCCCTTGGTCAGGGATTCCTCGATGATCTGGTTGCGCAGCTCACCCACCAGCTCCTCGATCCGGTCACGCATCTTCTTGTAGTCCGCCGGCAGGCTCGCGGCGAGGTCAAGGATGTTGCCGGCGGCCTCCACCGCTTCGTCATCGTCCAGCAGCCCGTCGAACTCGCCGCTGCTGATGTCCTGGATCAGCTGCTGGCGTTCCTCGATCTCCTCTTCCAGGGATTCGAGGCGCGCGCTCTGGTCCGGGTTTGTCTCGTTGGCGAGCTTTTCCACGTCCCCCAGGAGGGTGCCCAGGCGGGAGCCGTTGAGGGTTGAGCGTTCGCTGGACAGGCTGTCCAGGAAGGCGAGGACGCGGGCGGCAGGCTCGGTCACCTCGTACACGATCTGGCCTGACTGGTTCCGTCGGGTCAGGAACTGGCGGCGCGTCCACTCATCGCCGAAGGATTTGCCGTTGGCTCCGCCGCCCAGCCCGGGATCCTGCCGGCGCAGCTCTTCAAGGAAGGAGTCGACGTCGGCGTGGAACTCCTCAAGCGGAGCCTGCGGACGGGTGCGGGTGAAGGATGCCTGCAGCACCGCGATCACCCAGGGCGCCGAGCGCGTCAGGGCCCAGGCGGGCCCTTTGGTGAGGAGTTCGAGGTCCCGGAGCCGGGCGCTGATGGCGTCAGCTGATGACCTGGCGGAGCGGGGCACACACTCTCCTTGGGCTGTTTACGGGGCGGGGGCGGCGGCTTGGAACGGAAAACTGCCAGCTACAAGGTTAACCCAGCAGCCGCGACCGCTCCGTGACCTACTGCGCCGTAGGATTTCGATCCCATATCAACAGCTGTTTCCGGACGCCGGGGCTCTGGCCCCCCGCGAAGAAGTACCCCTACGCTTCTGCTACTGATCTTCGCCACCGCAACGCCGCAGCAGGGGGATTCATGCAGTTCGACCTAAGCACACTGGAAACCGGCACTCTTGTCTTTATCGGAACGCTGGTCTTTGCGCTCATCCTGGCAGCCTTCGTCCTTGCCGCAGGGCTGGCAGCGCTGGTGCTGCTGGGCGTGGGCAAGCTGGCATGGGTGGTGGTTGTGAACTCGCTCCTGGCGGTGGTCCATGGCATCAACGCGGGCTGGGACCGGCTGGTGCACCACGCCTCCACAGTGGACGTTGCCGGCGAACTCCAGGCCCAGTCCACCCCTAGCACCGGAACCTACCCGCGGGTAATATTGAGAGACAGCTAAAGGGTTCTCCAACCCGGCGGATCCATGGCTTCACCGGCCATTCCGGCCAAGGAGATAACCCATGACCTCCGCCACTGAGTCCCCGTCCACAGACGCCCCTGCCGAGGAAACTCCCGTACCGGCCGGCCATATCGGAGCCGGCGCCACGTCAGCGGACGCCCGGGCCGTCGCAGAGGCCGCCCGGCAGACAGACTGGGACCGCCCCAGCTTCGCCAAGGGCCTGTATTTGGGCAGCTTCGACCTCAGCCTGGTCCATCCGTGGCCCACCCCGGACCCCCGGGATGTGGAGCGGGGCGAAGCGTTCATGGCCCGCCTCACTGAATATGCGCGGACCATGGACGGCCGCATTATTGAGCGCGAGGCGAAGATCCCGGACGAATACATCCGGGGCCTGGCCGATCTCGGCGTCTTCGGCATGAAGATCCCGGAGGAGTACGGCGGGCTGGGATTGTCCCTGGTCTACTACGGACGCGCACTCGCCCTGCTGGGCAGCGTGCATCCCAGCCTCGGCGCCCTGCTCTCGGCGCACCAGTCGATCGGCGTTCCCGAACCGGTCAAGGTGTTCGGCAGCCCGGAGCAGAAACGGGAGTACCTGCCGCGCTGCGCGGCCGGAGCCATCACCGCGTTCCTCCTCACCGAACCGGATGTGGGCAGCGACCCCGCCCGGATGGGCAGCACCGCGACGCCAACGGACGACGGCGAGGCGTACCTCCTGGACGGCGTGAAGCTTTGGACTACCAACGGGGTGATCGCCGAGCTGGTGGTGGTGATGGCGGTAGTTCCGGCCTACACGGCCGCCGACGGAACCAGGCACAAGGGCGGGATCAGCGCCTTCGTGGTGGACATGGACTCGCCCGGCATCACGGTGGAAAACCGGAACGCCTTCATGGGCCTGCGCGGGATCGAAAACGGGGTCACCCGGTTCCACCAGGTCCGCGTACCCGCGGCCAACCGGCTGGGACGCGAAGGCCAGGGCCTGAAGATCGCGCTGACCACCCTTAATACAGGGCGGCTCTCCATCCCCGCGCTCTGTGTGGCGTCGGGGCGCTGGAGCCTGAAGATCGCCCGCGAATGGTCCAACGCCCGCACCCAGTGGGGCCGGCCGGTGGGTGAACATGAGGCCGTGGGCAAGAAGATCGCCTTCATCGCCGCCTCCGCGTTCGCTTTGGATGCCGTCTTTGAACTCTCCGCCGAGCTCGCCGACGCCGGCCAGAAGGACGTGCGGATCGAAGCCGCGCTGGCCAAGCTGTGGGCAACCGAGATCAGTTGCCGGATCGCCGACGAACTGGTCCAGGTCCGCGGCGGGCGCGGCTTCGAGACGGCGGAATCACTGGCGGCACGCGGTGAACGGGCAGTGCCGGCGGAGCAGCAGCTGCGGGACCTGCGCATCAACAGGATCTTCGAAGGATCTTCCGAGATCATGCGCCTGCTGATCGCACGGGAAGCGGTGGATGCGCACCTGGCCGCAGCGGGTGACCTCGCGTCCCTGGACGCGAGCCTGTCGGACAAAGCGAAGGCCGCCGTCGGCGCGTCAGGCTTCTACGCCAAGTGGCTGCCCAAGCTCGTGGCCGGGGCCGGCATGGACCCGCGGTCCTACGGGGAGTTCGGAAGGCTGGCCAAACAGTTGCGCTTCGTGGAGCGCTCGTCCCGCCGCCTGGCCCGGCAGACCTTTTACGGCATGGGCCGCTGGCAGGCCAAAATGGAGCGGAAACAGGCCTTCCTCGGCCGCGTGGTGGATATCGGTGCCGAGCTGTTCGCCATTACTGCCTGCTGCGTCCGCGCCGAGATGCTCCTGCACACTGCCCCGGAACGGGCCGCGAGCGCCTATGAGCTCGCCGAAGCGTACTGCGAGCAGGCGCGGGTGCGCGTGGAGGAATACTTCGACCAGCTGTGGCGTAACACGGACGACGCCGACCGGGGACTCACGCGCAAGGTCCTCGCCGGTGACTACACATGGCTGGAGGAAGGCGTCCTGGACCAGTCCGAAGGGACCGGTCCGTGGATCGCCGACGCCTCTCCAGGCCCCTCCAAGAAGGACAATCTGCACCGCCGGTACCGGTAAAACCGCAGGTCACAAAATAGTAAGCACGCTTGCTACTGGCTCGGCTGGGTGGTTGAGTTGAGCCATGAGCAGCTCAACTGACCCAGAGAACCTGCCTCCGCGGCGCGCCCGGGAGGACGACACCCCGAGCGGGAGCTACCGCACCGCAGACGCGGACAGCCAGAGCACCCGCTCCTTCGACCAGGTACCGGCAACGGACACCACGCCGGCCTCCGCATATTCGGAGCGGCCGGCAGCCTATGCCGAACGGGACTACACTCCCGCCGCAGCCCCGGCCGTGGACCCGAACCTCACCGACCGGCAGACCGCAGTGGCGCGGGAAAAGGAACAGTTCGGCGGGATCAAGGTGGGCTCGGCGTTCTTCGGCTGGCTCACCGCCACCGGCATGGCTGTCCTGCTGACCGCCCTGGTGGCAGCCGCGGGAACGGCAGTGGGCCTTGCCAGCAACACTGATGTCAACGAGGCAGTGAACCAGGCGGCGCAAAACCAGGGCACGGTTGGACTGGTGGGCATTATCGTCCTGCTGGTGATCCTCTTCCTGTCCTACTACTGCGGCGGCTACGTGGCCGGGCGCATGGCCCGCTTCAACGGCGCCAAGCAGGGACTCATGGTCTGGATCTGGGCACTGATCGCGGCGATCATCATCGCTGTCCTGGGGATGGTGGCCGGGCAGCAGTTCAATGTCCTGGCCAACCTCAACAGCTTCCCGCGCATCCCCGTCAACGAGGGCCAGCTGACAACCACCAGCATCATCGCCGCCGTCGTGGTTGCGGCCGTCGCCCTGGTGGGTGCGGTCCTGGGCGGACTCGCCGGCATGAGGTTCCACCGCAAAGTGGACCGGGCCGGGTTCACTCCGGACAGCGACTACGACGACGAGTAAGCCGGTGGGACAGCCGTGGCTTCACCAGCACACCCGCATCCGTCAGGCGCGGACGTCCCCGTCCACGTAGTACCACCGGCCGTCCTCCCGGACGAACCTGCTGACCTCGTGCAGGACTCCGCGCACGCCGTCGTGCCGGTAGTGGGCCTTGAACTCAACCGTCCCCGCGCTGTCGAACGGACCGCCTCCGCTGGTGGACAGGATGTCCAGGCGGCGCCAGCCCATCCCGCGATCCAGTTCCAGGGTGGCAGGGGCCGTGTCCGGATGCCAGGTGCGCAGCAGGTAGTCCGCGTCCAGGCGCACAAACGCGCTGTAGCGGGACCGCATGAGCTGCTCCGCGGTGGCGGCCTCCGCCGCGCCGGAGTGGAAGCGCCCGCAGCACTGCGCGTACGGCTCCCCGGACAGGCACACGCAGTTTTCCTGCCCCGCACTTTTTGTCATACCGGGATGCTGTCATATCCGATAACAGCTTTGCTACAACAGCCGGACCGCCGCCTCCACCGGCGGCACGGGACAGCAAAAATCCGTATGGTGGAGAAGGTGCCATGGCCCGGGCACAGTGGCAGAGGCGTGTGTTCCGCTGCCTGCAGAAAGGAGAGGTGACGTGGAAAATCCGGATACGCTCGTCCTCAACCTGACCTTCCTGGGCACCGTGGGCGTTGCCTTCCTGATGTTCTTCATCCTCTTCCTCCTGGGCGTCATCACCCTGGTGCTCGCAGGCGTGGGACGGCTGGCCGCCATTATCCTGATGGGCCTGTTCGGCTGGCGTCCGCGGAAGGAATCCATACCGCTTGTCCAGCTCTACGGCACCCGGGTGGAGGACCGGAAGGACACCGTCGACGGCGGTGCTGCCGCGGCACCGGCATCCGGCCCGGCACGCCCGGGGCTGCTTGCCCGCGCCTTCGGGAAACCCGCTGCCGGGCAGACCGGCGGGAGTCGGCCGCGCGATTGGCGCGCCGCGTTGAAGCCCGCACACCTTAGAACGGCGCTGCGCACCGCCGTCGACCATCACCCTGCGCTGACCGCCGCGCGGCGCGAACCGCCCGTCCTGGCCGAGGACTGGGCCTCCGCCGTTGCCGAGGCCGACGCCCGCGCCATTGCGCGGGCACGGGCAGCCGCGCCCGAGATCAAACTCTCCGTGCGGGACCTGCCGGATCCCCGGGTGCCGGCCGAGAAAGTGGCCGAGGTGGCCCCGCTGGTGGAGTCCGCCCTGCACAACCACCAGCCCCTGCACGAGGTTCCGAGGTCCTTCAAGAAACCTCCGCACCCGCCAACCCTTGCGCCGCTGGACACCGGGTCGCTTGTGTCCCTGGCCGGCCCGCCGCACATGCTGAAGGAAACATCGCCCGCCGGCGAACAGGGAGATGGGAAGAAGCCCTTACCCTGAGCAACCATCTGGGCTAGCGTGAAACGCATGGAATTCAGATACCTCGGAAACAGCGGTTTCAAAGTCTCGGAAATCACGTTCGGCAACTGGCTCACCCACGGCTCCCAGGTGGAGAACGACGTCGCCACCCAGTGCGTGCGGGCGGCCCTGGACGCCGGAATCAGCACCTTCGACACGGCCGATGTCTATGCCAATACCGCGGCGGAGACTGTCCTGGGCGAGGCGCTGAAGGGCGAGCGCCGTGAATCGCTGGAGATCTTCACCAAGGTCTACGGACCCACCGGCCCCAAGGGCAAGAACGATCTTGGCCTGTCCCGCAAGCACATCATGGAATCCATCAACGGCTCGCTGCGCAGGCTGCAGACAGACTACGTGGACCTCTACCAGGCCCACCGCTACGACTTCGAAACGCCGCTGGAAGAAACCATGCAGGCGTTCGCGGACATCGTCCGCCAGGGCAAGGCCCTGTACATCGGGGTCAGCGAGTGGACGGCAGATCAGCTGCGCGAAGGCCACGCCCTCTCCAAAGAGCTCGGCTTCCAGCTCATTTCCAACCAGCCGCAGTACTCCATGCTGTGGCGGGTCATCGAGGCCGAGGTAGTGCCGGCATCGGAGGAACTGGGCGTGTCCCAGATCGTTTGGTCTCCCATGGCCCAGGGCGTCCTCAGCGGCAAGTACCTTCCCGGCCAGCCCGCCCCTGAGGGCAGCCGCGCGACGGATGACAAGGGCGGGGCCAAAATGATCGAGCGCTGGATGCGCGACGACGTCCTGTCCGGCGTGCAGGACCTCAAGCCGATCGCGGAGGAAGCCGGCCTCTCCATGCCGCAGCTGGCCGTCGCCTGGGTGCTGCAGAACCCCAACGTGGCATCGGCCATCGTGGGCGCCAGCCGTCCGGAGCAGATCGCGGACAGCGTGGCGGCGGCCGGGGTGACGCTGGAGCCGGAGGTCCTGAAGAGGATTGACGACGCCATCGGTTCGCTGGCTGAACGCGACCCGGCAAAGACCCAGTCCCCGCCCAAGCGGGAAGCGTAACCGGTGGCTTCCGCTGCCGCGCTGCCGGACCTGGCGGTCACGGGTTCCACCGGGGGGCTGGGCGGGATGGTGGCGCGGCAGCTGGCCGACGCCGGATTCGCCCAGCGCCTGCTGGTGCGCGACACCAAGCGGGCACCCGCGCTGGGGGATACCTTTCCCCTGGCCTGCTCCTACGCGGACTCCGGGGCGGCGCGGTCCGCCCTCGAAGGGGTCAAGACCCTGTTCATGGTGTCCGCCGCGGAGAACGCGGAACGGGTGCAGGAGCACTATGCCTTTGTGGACGCCGCTGCCGCAGCCGGAGTGGAGCACGTGGTGTACACGTCCCTCTTCGGGGCGGCCCCGGACGCGGCCTTTACGCTGGCGCGGGACCACTACGCCACCGAGGAGCGCATCAAGCGTCCGGGATGGCTTACACCTTCCTGCGGGACAACCTCTACCTGGATGTCCTGCCGCTGCTCGCCGGCACGCGCGGGGTCATCCAGGGGCCCGCCGGCAGCGGCACCTTTGCCGGCGTGGCCCGCGAGGACATCGCCCGCTGCGCCGTTGCGGTGCTCCGGGATCCGGCAATCCACAAGGGCAAGGTCTACAACCTGACGGGCCCGGAGGAACTGTCCCTGGCACGGGCTGCCGAGGTCCTGACGCAGGGTACCGGCCGGACCGTCACGTACCAGCCGGAGACGGTGGACGAGGCCTATGCATCCCGCGCCTCCTATAACGCGCCGCAGTGGCAGCTGGACGCCTGGGTGAGCACCTACACCTCCATCGCCCGCGGGGAGATGGCCGGAGTCTCCCCGGATGTGCATGGGCTGACGGGGCAGGACCCGATCAGCCTGGCGGAGTTCCTCACCCGTCCGGTCCTGTAGTTCCGGGCTCCCGGGAAGAGGCGTTGACGTGCCGGCGGTGCGGGCGTAGACCTGTGGCATGACCCAGACGTCCCGGCACGAGCAGTCCACCGGAGCCAGTGAAGCATCCGCCCAGCCGGGGGCCGGCCCCACCACCGGCCCCCTGACCCGGGAAGAGCTGCAGCTGTCAGCCCGGAACCATTCCATGCCGCTGGAGGCACTGCGCAGGGATGTCACGCCGCCCGGCCTTCACTACGTCCTCACGCACTTCGACATCCCGGACCTGGACGCCGGTTCCTGGCACCTGAGAATCAGCGGTGCTGTGGAGCGCGCACTGGAACTGAGCATGGCAGCGCTCCGGAAGGACCCCGCCATCACTGTGCCCGTGACGCTGGAGTGCGCCGGCAACGGCCGTTCCCTCCTCTCACCCCGGCCCATGAGCCAGCCCTGGATCCAGGAAGGGGTAGGCACCGCGCACTGGACCGGCGTTCCGCTCGCCTACCTCCTGGGCAAGGCGGGTGTTCACCAGAACGCCGTGGAGGTGGTCTTCACCGGTGCCGATGCCGGGGTGCAGGGCGGCGTCCCCCACCACTACGCGCGGAGCCTGCCGATCCGTGAAGCGCTGCGTGCCGACGTCGTACTCGCATACACAATGAACGGCGCCGAGCTGCCGCCCCAGCACGGCTACCCCCTCCGCCTGGTGGTCCCGGGCTGGTACGGCATGGCCAGCGTGAAGTGGCTTGAGTCCATCGAGGTGGTCACTGCTCCCTTCACCGGATACCAGCAGCAGGTGGCGTACCGCTACCAGGAGACCGCGGACGACGCCGGCACTCCGGTTTCACGGATCAGGGTGCGTTCGCTGATGGTTCCGCCGGGGGTCCCCGACTTCTTCACCCGGAACCGCATCCTGGCCCCGGGCCCGGTGCTGCTGCAGGGCCGTGCCTGGTCCGGAGAGGGTGCGGTGACGGGCGTGGAGGTGGGGATCGACGGTACGTGGCTGCCCGCCCAGCTGGACAAGCCGGCCGGCGGGTTCGCGTGGCGGAAGTGGACGCTGCCCTGGGTGGCGGACCCGGGCGTGCACATCCTGTCCTGCCGTGCCACGGATGCCACCGGAGCCACCCAGCCCCTGGAGCAGAACTGGAACTACCAGGGGATGGGCAACAACATGGTGCAGCAGGTCAGCGTGACGGTGGAATGACGCTGCACTGATTGCCGGCGCGCCCGGGGCTATACTCGGTGCCAGCCATGACCAGCCTTCCTTCCTCCCCCGCCAGCGTCCGTATCGATGCGTGGTTGTGGGCGATCCGCGCCTATAAGACCCGTTCCGCCGCCACCGCAGCCTGCCGGGCGGGGCACGTCCGGTTGAACGGCAGCCCGGCCAAAGCCTCTGCCACCCTGGTGACCGGCGATACCGTGACAGTCAGGATGCCGGGCTATGAACGCACCCTCGAAGTGCGGCGGCTCATTGCCAAGCGTGTGGGGGCGGAAGCGGCGTCCCACTGCTTTACTGACCACACCCCTCCCCGGCCGATCGCGCCGGCGCTCGGGCTGCCGCAGCGGGACAGGGGGACCGGGCGGCCCACCAAGAAGGACCGCCGCGAAATGGAGCGGCTCCGCGGGCAGGCCTGAATCCAGCGGGCGGGGACGCCGGGTTGTGTCCGTTTGTTGTGTCCCTGCCGTCAGCGGCCGGTCTTTGCCCGCGCCTGCACGAGGTTGGCGAACGGCAGCTTCCCGAATTCCGCCAGGAACGCTGCGTGGTAGCCGGCTTCCGCGTCACCCAGCTGTTCCGGGGCCAGCTCCTTCCAAGCAATGGAGAGCGATCCGGCATCGGCGAGCTGCCAGATGGTCCGGCCATCCCAGTGCCCGGGCGGTTTTCCCTGCCCGAAGTCCACGAATTCCTGGATCTGCCGCCGCAGGCCCCTGCTGCCCTTGCTTCCCGGTCCGGCCTTCCCGATGTAAAGAACGACGGCGTCCTCCACCCACTCCGCGGTCAGCGCGGCTTCGGGAAGGGTCGGGTCCTTTTTCTTGAAGGTGCCCGCGGTGCTCTTCTTCAGGAAACGCGGCTGGAATCCTTGCGGGGCAACCACGGCGAACAGGCCTGTCCCCTGCGGGATCCGCATGGTTTCGAGGTCGCGGACAGGGCGGAAGCCGGTGAAGCCGTCGGCTTTCAGGCCCTTCCTGGTGAACTGCATAGTGTCATTCAACAGCACCCGTGCTGCTGCCTTCTGTTTCTGCAGCGCGCACTTTGAACAGCTGCTCCGGGCATGGGGGTGCCATGGCCAAATTTTCCTGCCCACCCTCAGGGCGGAAGCGTAGAGTGGCCTAAGACGCCTGATTCTGACCACCTTGCTGTGAGGGAGAGATCGTGACGATTGACTGGGACGAAAAAAAGGCCCTGCTACAGGAACCGAACATCGCGAAGGTAACCCAGCTTTGCGACGAACTCATGGAGAGGAAGCCCGGCTCTACCGTGCCGTACATCGACCCCGTCCACGATGAGGATGAATGCCGGCTCGTCAGCCTGCAGGGGAGCCCCGGAAAAGGCACCGAGTCCGGTTTTGTCTCGCACAACAATGACGATGAAGCCGCCCGTCGGGCCACCCAGATCTACGAACTGGCCGAGCTCGACCCCCGCTACGTGATGCCGTGGAACGCCTACCCTTGGGTCCGGGAGCCCGGCAGCCCGTCAGCGCTGAGCGTTCAGGAAAAAACCGACGGCCTCCGCCCGTTCCGCCAGTTCCTCAAGATCAACGCACGCGTCTCGGCGATCATCGCCCACGGCACCGACGCCTCCGCCTTCCTCACCCTGTACGAAAAGACCTACCACTCCGCCCTGAAGAACAGCGGCATCAAGATCTACAAGGCGACAGCGCTCGGAGGCCGGGCGTTCGCAGTCTCCGAAGCCAAGCAGGAAGAACTCCTGGCCAAGAACGTCGAGACCTATAAAGACGCCATGCAGCGGGCCGGCATCCAGCACCTGTGACACCTGCCGCGCAGCAGGACGTCCTGGACTGGCTCCTGGCCGGTGACCCGGCCATCCGCTGGCAGACCCTGCGGGACCTGGCTGTTGCCCCTGCCGCGGAAGTCAGGGCCGAACGGAACCGGGTCGCCACCGAGGGCTGGGGGTCCCGCTTGCTTTCCCTGCAGGGATCGGACGGGCAGTGGGCGGGCGGCACGTACTGGCCGGCAGTGGACGATGACCCCGTCAACCAGCCCTGGACCGCAACCACCTACAGCCTCCTGCTCCTCCGCGATTTCGGCCTGGTCCCGGACAGCCCGCAGGCCCGCCGAGCCGTCTCACTCGTCAGGGAAAACAGCCGCTGGGAACAAGGAAACCAGCCGTTTTTCGAAGGTGAAGTTGAACCGTGCATCAACGGCATGGCCGCCGCGCTGGGCGCCTACTTCGGGCAACACGTGGACAGTGTGGTGCAGCGGCTGACGGGTGACCAGTTGCCCGACGGCG
Source organism: Arthrobacter nitrophenolicus (assembly GCF_000332815.1). Lineage (GTDB taxonomy): Bacteria > Actinomycetota > Actinomycetes > Actinomycetales > Micrococcaceae > Arthrobacter > Arthrobacter nitrophenolicus. The sequence goes on along the minus strand of NZ_AOFD01000048.1, from coordinate 5,590 downwards.
GCTGGAACTGCGAGGCCGAACGGGGATCCTTACGGTCCTCGTTCCACAGCACCATCTGCGTCCTCGAAGGACTCCTGGAGTACGAGCAGGCCACCGGAGGGACGCCGGCATCCCGGGCTGCCCGGGAAGGGGCTGAGGAATACCTCCTGGAGCGCCGGCTGATGCGTCGGAAATCAACCGGTGGCATCATCAGCGAGGACTGGCTGCTCTTCTCCTATCCGACCCGCTGGTTTTATGACGTCCTCCGCGGGCTGGACTACTTCCGGGCCACAGGAGCTGCCCCGGACCGGCGCCTGGCAGATGCTGTGGAGCTGGTCCGCATAAAACAGCAGCCAGACGGAACCTGGCTGCTGGAGAACACGCATCCCGGAAAGGTCCACTTCGAGCTGGAGGACGGCGATGGAAGCCCCAGCCGCTGGAACACACTGCGCGCCCTGCGGGTGCTGCGCTGGTGGGACGGTTCCTGACCCTCCACCACACGGGGTTTGCCTAACCCTCGAGGAGACGCCGCCGGTGCTTCAACTCTTTGACCCACGCCCTGGTGACCATGTCCGGGAAGGGCGAGCCGCCGTCGTCGTCCCCCTGTGAACCTTTGACGACGGCGAAGGCCGTTCCCGCCTCAAGGTCCGCCAGCAGCGGTCCCGACGCTTTAAGGGCTAGCTCCAGCACCTGGACGGCCGAGCGTTCCGGGAGTCCGAGCTCCGTTGCCCAGCCCAGGAAGTGGCGGCGCGAGATCCCCGTCCGCTTGCCGTCCAGGGTCAGGGCCAGGGTTTTGTCGCCGTAGACCACTGTGGAGGGGATGTCGTAGACGGGTGCGATCGCCCACTCGCCATGCGGCTGCTGGACCATGGAGACGTTCTTCGCATGCAGGTCGCCGTTGCCGGTGAGCCATGCGAAGGCGCCCTGGATGGCGAGGTTCCGGAGCGCGGGAAGCGGCGCCGAGCAATGTTCGGCCAGCGCATGGCAGACCTGCCCGTACCCCACGTTGTACTTGTCCGCCGGATAGAGCTTCAGAACCTGGGCCCCGTCCTCGACCGCCAGGCGCAGCACGTCATCCAGGCCTCCGCCGGGCAGGGGCACCCGGTCGAAGCGTTCCACCAGCAGGCCCGGCCGGCCGGCGATGTCGCGGATCAGCTGGACGCGGCTGAGCGGAATCCGGAGCCTGGCGGCATAGCGGAACATGACCAGTTCGTTCTCCACCACATGCGGGAACTCCGGGGCGTTGAGTTTGAGGATGAACCTTTTGCCAGCACTGGCCACCGGAAGCGAAATCATGCCTGCGGACAGCTTGTCCTGAACGCCGGCAAGCGCCACCGGGTCGATCAGGTCCGGATCACCCAGCAACTGGCCGAAATCCACGGGCTGTTTCTGGTCCAGCTCCACCGCGTGTTCGTCGGGGTCCAGCGGTTCCCCGTGGCCCACGATCTGCACGTCCCCCACCGGGTTTCCGCCCGCGGCGATGAGCAGGGACAGGTCATCGTCAGCACTGGTTTTGATGGAACGCCGCAGCGCGTTGAGTCGGCGGCCCTCGGGCAGCAGCCCCGTGAAGTATGGCGGGGCGGCCCCCGCGGCGGACAGGACAGGCTCGGGGCTGAGTGGCAGGGAGGAGGCGACGGCGGGTCCCCCGGACGCGAGGTAGGCCGGGAGGTAGCTGAACCGGGTTCCGCCGTCGTACCGTTCCAGCCTCGCCGCCAGGACGCCTGCCTTGTAGATATCGGCGATCCGGTGCCTCATGATGGTCCGCCTTCAGCACGTCCCGCTCCCGCCCGGGTACGGGCGGCCTGGCTGGTCCGGGTGGTGAGGTGCAGTTCAAGCCCCAGGGTGTCGAGGACCGCGACCAGCGAATCCAGCTGGATACTGGGCTTGCCCTGTTCCACGAACCGGACGAACCGTTCGGAGACACCTGCCATGTCGGCCAGGTCCCGCTGGGTAAGGCCGAGGACGGTGCGGCGAGAGCGCACTTCGCCAGCCAGGAAGTCCGTGAAGTGCTTGTCCATGATCGCCCTATAGGTACGTTCGTGCCGGTTAATGCTGTATCTGGAAGCTTAGTCCCGAAGCGGCCTGGAGAAAAGAGAAAACCGGTACGAACGTGCCGCTAAACCCGGGCAACAACGAACCCTGCCGCCAACCGCAGGGGCATCCCGCATTGACACCAGTTGTGACCGGTGCCATATTTAAAGCGTGAACCTGTCAGACAGCCGGACAGCAGGACAGCCTGCTCCCCTCCCCCTCGCGCGGCTCAGTGCTGCCGAGGCGGTGTTCAACGCCATCCGCGGCGACATTGAGGCCGGACAGATTCCCGTGGGCGGCAAGCTCAGCTCCGAGGCGACGCTCGCACAGCAGTACGGGGTGAGCCGGTCGGTGATCCGGGAAGCGCTGCGCTCCTGCACTGCTTTGGGCCTGACGGTCACCAAGACGGGCAAGGGCACGTTCGTCGTCGCCAACAAGGTGGCCAACGACCTCACCCTCGGCCAGTACTCGGCCCGGGACCTGACCGAGGCGCGCCCGCACATTGAAGTTCCGGCAGCCGGGCTGGCGGCGGAACGCCGGTCCGACGAGGAGCTCGAGACCCTCCGCCACATCGTGGCCGCCATGGCCACCGAAACGGATCCCGAGTCCTGGGTGGCCCTGGACTCCAGCTTCCACGCCACCATCGCGCGTGCCAGCGGCAACAAGGTGTTCGAAAGCGTGGTGGCGGACATCCGTGATGCCCAGGCACACCAGTCGGAAACACTGAATATGGTGGCCGACCGGCAGCACGCCTCAGACATTGAACACCAGCAGATCCTTGCAGCCATCGAGGCCGGCTCCGCCGCTGACGCGAGTGCGGCCATGGCCAACCACCTGCGCGCCGTGGGCGAGGCCCTCGACTCCATCCTCAACAACTAGCAACAAAGCAACCCCAAGGACCCCATGCCCTCCCCTGTGTTTTCCGCTGCCCGCATTGATGCCCCGGCACCATCAAGCCTGCCGCAGCACACTCCCCTGGTCGCCGCCATCCGCGACGGCCTGGTGGAGAGCGTCCACTACGGCTCGGCCATCGCCCTCGACGCCGACGGTTCCACGCTGGCAGCCGCTGGGGACCCGGCGACCCCCTTCTACCCCCGGTCCTCACTCAAGCCGCTGCAGGCCGTCGCCATGATCCGGGCCGGGCTCGAGCTCCCGGCAGACCTCCTGGCGCTGGCAGCGGCCAGCCACTCCGGCGCGGCAGAACACCGTGACGGCGCCCTGCGCATCCTCGACATGCACGGCCTGTCCGTCACCGACCTGGAAAACAGCACCGACCTCCCCTACGGCGGGGCCGAACGCGAAGACTGGCTGCGCACCGGCGGCCGCGCCACCCAGCTCACCCAGAACTGTTCCGGCAAGCATGCCGCCATGGCCGCAACCTGCGTCATCAACGGCTGGCCCGTCCAGGGCTACCTCCACCCGCAGCACCCGCTGCAGCAGCTCGTCCGGTCCACTGTCGTCGAACTGGCCGGCGAGGAACCGCCCGCCGTCAGCACGGACGGCTGCGGCACCCCGCTCTTCGCGCTGACGCTGGGCGGCATGGCCCGCGCCTTCGGCCGGATCGCCCAGGCCGCCTCCTTCGCGGCCCGAGACGACGACGGCGGCGCGGAAGCCGCCGTCGGCCTCGCCATGCAGCAGCACCCGGAGATGGTGGCCGGGGAAGGGCGCGACGTCACCGACCTCATGCGGCTGCTCCCGGGGGCCGTCGCCAAGGACGGCTTTGAAGGCGTCCAGCTGGTGGGCCTGCCCGACGGCCGCGCCGTGGCCGTGAAGATTTCCGACGGCGGCGACCGCGCCCGGATGCCCGCCACCGTGAGCCTGCTGGAGGCGATCGGCGTCGACACCGCCGCGCTGGCCGGCATCGCCACCGCCCCCGTGCTGGGCGGCGGACACCAGGTGGGCCTGCTGCAGGCCACCGACTTTTTGAGCAACAGCCTGTCCAAACCCGACAACGAAGCCCTGTGAGGACTCCCATGACCATCGTCGAAACCGCCGCGGACGACACTTCCGTTCCGACAACCCGGTCCGAGCACGACCTGCTCGGCGACAGGGACGTCCCGGCCAACGCCTACTGGGGCGTCCACACCCTCCGGGCCGTGGAAAACTTCCCCATCACCGGCCAGAAGCTCTGCTCCAACATGCACCTGGTCCGCGGCCTGGCAGCGGTCAAGCTTGCCGCCGCCCGCACCAACCGGGAGCTCGGGCTCCTCGACGCCGAACGCGCGGAAGCCATCGAGCAGGCGTGCCAGGACATCCTGAACGGGCACCTGGCCGACCAGTTCGTCGTCGACGTCATCCAGGGCGGTGCCGGCACGTCGTCGAACATGAACGCCAACGAGGTCATCGCCAACCGTGCCCTGGAAATCCTGGGCCATCCCAAGGGCGACTACGCGCGGCTGCACCCCAACGACCACGTCAACCTCAGCCAGTCCACCAATGACGTCTACCCCACCGCCGTGAAGCTGGGCACCATCTTCGCTGCACGGGAACTGGTGGACGCGCTGGCCGAACTTGAGGAAGCCTGCGCCGCCAAGGCCCTGGAATTCCGCACCGTGGTGAAAATGGGCCGCACCCAGCTGCAGGACGCCGTCCCCATGACCCTGGGACAGGAGTTCGGCACGTACGCCATCACCATCGGCGAGGACCGGCTGCGCCTGGCCGAAGCTGAACTGCTGATCCACGAGATCAACCTCGGCGCCACCGCCATCGGCACGGGCCTGAACGCACCCGCCGGCTACGCGGAGGCAGCCTGCCGGCACCTGGCCGAAGTTACCGGCCTGCCGCTGGTCACCGCCGTCGACCTCATTGAAGCAACCCAGGATGTGGGCGCCTTCGTCCACCTTTCCGGCGTGCTGAAGCGCGTGGCCGTGAAACTCTCCAAGATCTGCAACGACCTCCGCCTCCTCTCATCCGGCCCGCGTGCCGGCTTCGGCGAAATCAACCTGCCGGCCGTCCAGTCCGGCTCCTCCATCATGCCCGGCAAGATCAACCCGGTGATCCCGGAAGTGGTCTCGCAGGTGGCCTACGAAGTCATCGGCAACGACGTCACCATCACCATGGCCGCCGAAGCCGGGCAGCTCCAGCTCAACGCCTTCGAACCCGTCATTGTCCATAGCCTCCACAAGAGCATCTCCCACCTGGAAGCGGCGTGCCGCACCCTCACCGCACGCTGCATCCGGGGCATCACCGCCAACACCGAACACCTCCGCCGCACCGTGGAACAGTCCATCGGCCTGGTCACAGCCCTGAATCCCCACCTGGGCTATGCCACCGCGACCGCCATCGCGAAGGAAGCACTCGCCACCGGCAAGGGCGTGGCAGAACTCGTCCTTGAGCACGGGCTCCTTACCGGTGCCCAGCTTCAGGAACTCCTCAGCCCCGAACGCCTGGCAAACCTCAGCAAGTAGTCCCCGAACATCCCCGGACTTAGAAGGACACACCCATGACAAATCCCCCCGTCACAGACCACACCATTCCCCCGCAGGCGCATGCATCGGAGCAGGCGCTGCACGCGGAGGATAAGGGTTACCACAAGAATTTGAAGCCGCGGCAGATCCAGATGATCGCGATCGGCGGTGCG
>NZ_AOFD01000047.1 GCF_000332815.1 Arthrobacter nitrophenolicus | reverse complement strand
AGTCCTGGTGGTTCCCGACAACCGCGACCTGGACCGGCTGGAAAACGCCCTGCATGCCGTGCTGCCGGAGGCCGCCGTCGCCCGGCTTACCGCGGAGGACGGGCCGACGCCCCGCTACCGCAACTTCCTGCGCCTCCTGGCCGGGCAGGCCCGCGTGGCCATCGGCACCAGGTCTGCGGCGTTCGCCCCCGTCCGGAACCTTGGCCTGGTGGTTTGCTGGGACGACGGCGACGACCTCCACATAGAGCAACGTGCACCGTACGCCCATGCCAGGGAGGTCCTGCTGCTGCGCGCTGAACAGGAAGGCGCGGCCTGCCTCCTTGCCGGGCACGCCCGCAGCACCGAGGTGCAGCGCCTGGTGGAAGCCGGATGGGTGCTTCCCGTGGAGGCGGACCGGCCGGATGTCCGCCGCACCGTGCCCCGGGTGGTCAACACCGCAGACAGCTTCGAGCAGGAACGTGATCCGTTGGCCACGGTGGCCCGGCTGCCCGGCGCCGCCTGGCGCGCTGCCAAGGAGGGCCTGGAACGCGGCCCGGTCCTGGTCCAGGTTGCGCGCGCAGGCTATGCCCCGTCCCTTGCCTGTGAAACCTGCCGTGAACCCGCCCGCTGCGGGACCTGCCGGGGGCCGCTGGCGCTGGCCGGCACCGCCGCCCTGCCCCAATGCCGCTGGTGCTCCACGCCCGCTCCGGACTGGAGGTGCGGCCACTGCGGCGGGCGGCGGCTGCGCAAAGGTGCCACCGGCGTGCTGCGCACCGCGGAGGAACTTGGCCGTGCGTTCCCCGGCACCACCGTGGTGACCTCCTCCGGCGACCAGGTGAAGGCGTCCGTCGGTGACGGCAAGGCCCTCGTCGTGGCGACGGTCGGGGCGGAACCCGTGGCGGACGGCGGTTATGCGGCAGCGCTGCTGCTGGACGGCGACTCCCTGCTGCGCCGGGAAACGTTGCGCGCCGGTGAGGACACTGTCCGGCGCTGGTTCAATGCCGCCGCGCTGGTCCGTCCGGCGGCAGCCGGGGGGCTGGTGGTGGTGACGGCGTCGGATACCGCCGCCACGGGTGCGCTCCTCCGCTGGGACCCGGCCGGCTATGCCCAACGGGAACTCTCCCTCCGGGCCGAACTCCAGCTGCCTCCCGCCGTACGGATCGCGTCCGTCACGGGACCCAGGGCCGCCGTCGAGCATTACACCGGGGCGGTGGAAGCCGAGCTTGAGACGGCCGGGATCACGCTCCGCACGGCCGGGCCGGCGCCCCTGCTGCTGAACGGTCCGCCCTCGCCGCGCCGCGCTGCCGAGGACGTCCGGACGCTCCTGTTCTTTCCCTACAGCCAGGCGGCCGCCGTGGTTCGGGTGCTCCGGGTGACGCGGGCCGCTGCAGCCGCCAAGCGCACCATGGATCCCGTCCAGCTCCGGCTGGACGGCGTGGACGTGCTCTAGCGCGTCCTGCCGCGGCGCCGCTTGACGATCTCGGCGGCCACCTCCACCAGCTGCCGTGCCGATTCATCCCAGCTGAACTCGCGGGCACGGGCCAGGGACCTGCGGGACACCGCCTGCCAGGTGGCCGGGTCCTGGAGCCTGGCCACGGCCTCGGCAAACTGCCCCGGGGAGGCGGGGTCCACGTACGTTGCCGCGTCGCCGCCCACTTCCCGGAAGATGGGAATGTCGCTGGCGATGACTGGAGTGCCGAGCGACATGGCCTCGACCAGGGGGAGCCCGTAGCCTTCGGCGCGGGAGAGGCTGACCAGGGCCGTGGCGGTCCGCAGCAGCGTGGCGTATTCCTCGTCGGTCACCCCGTTGTGGAAGACCACGGAGGCATCCGGTGCCACCAGGGCTTCCAGCTCCGCCCGCCGCTGCGGGGTGATCCTGCTGAGCAGGTGGAGGGTGTAGCCGGGAAGCTGCGCCATGCCGGCCACCATGGTCTCTACATTCTTGTAGGGCATGAAGGAGCCCATGTAGACAATCGACTTCTCCGCCCCGGCCTCGGCGGGCCTGGGGTCCAGTTCGGGCTGCGGGGCGTTGCTGATGATCCGCACCGGGCGGCGGGTCAGGCGGTACTTGGCGATGAGTGCTTCCGTGGTCCGGCTGACCGTGGCCACCGTATCGGCGCGGTCGAGGAGCACCCGCTGCGGCCAGAATGCCTTGTGGTAGAGCCGCCACAGCAGGCGCACGGGTGCGGGCAGGAAGCCGGGGGGATCCGGGTGCTCGTAGTAGATGAGGTCGTGCAGGGTCAGGACCAGGCCGTATTTCCGGCCCCAGGTTCCCATGGTCTGCATGGGGCACACCACCACGTCGGCGCCCAGCGCGTTGACCGTGCGCGCCACGAACAGCTCCCGGGGGGACAGCGGGCTGCTGATCAGGGTGTAGGGGACATCCGGAAGCAGGGCGAGCTGCCGGACATCGGAAATGAGCATGGACACATCGGCGATTTTCGCCGTCGCGGCAATCAGGCTCGCGCCGTAGCGGCTGATGCCGTCGTGGTGGTCGGTCCTGGTGAAACGGGCATCGATGATGATCTTCACGCGGGGTGGTCCTCCAGGAAGCTGCGGATGGAGCGGGCGGCGGGTTCGGGCGTCTCGTAGTGGATCAGGTGCCCGACGCCGGGAATCACCGTGAGCTGCCCGTCCGGAAGGAGTGCCGCCAGGCGGTGCTGGTCCGGAAGCATGGCGATCTCGTCTTTCTCGCCGGCAACCAGCAGCACGGGAAGGTTCAGGCTTCCGGCCACCTCAGCCACGTGGCTGCTGACGGACGCGGTGAAGGCTTCGAGCAGGCTGTCCCGGTTCGCGAACGCACTGAAGTAGGCGTGGTGCTGGCCGTGGATGAAGTTGCGGAGGCTGCTGTCCTTCGTCTTGGCCATGGCTTCGCTCATCACGCGGACGATCAGCGGGCTGCGCAGCAGCGCGAGCCCCAGGGGCCGGGGGAGGCGGGCACCCAGGCGGTAGTAGAGCACTGCCAGCCGGGTCATGATCCCTTTCGGCCCCTCAAGAGCGGGGGCGGCGATGGGGTTGATGAGGATGAGCGGGCTGACGGCGTCCGGATTGGCTGCCACGAAGTGCGCGGCGATGATGGACCCGAACGAATGGCCCAGCAGGACAGTGTCAGGGCCCAGGCCAAGTGCCGCCATGAAGTCCGCAATGAACCGGCCGTAGCGTTCCACCGAGTGGGCGCCGGACCGGAAGGCCCCGGAACTGCCGAATCCGGGAAGGTCGGGCATGACCAGGCGCATGTCCGGAAGCTGGTCGGCCACCCGCAGCAGGCCGTGGTGGTCGCCGCGGAAACCGTGGATGACCAGGATGGTGCGGGTGTCCGGGGTGGCGTGCAGGGGTGCACAGGTCCAGTAGGCAACCGTGGCACCGTCCACCTCCACGGTGGCGGCGGTGGTGCGGGCGGCGAGGTCCGGGCTGATGTAGGCGGGCGCGGTGGACTGTCCCGGGCTGGTTGTTTTCATTGTCACCGGCTCCTAGTTGACGTTGTCGGGATGGGAGCCGGTGCGGTGTCCCCGCTCCAGCCCGGCGATCGCTGCCATGTCCCGCTCGGAAAGATCGAAGCCAAAGACATCCATGTTTTCGCGGATGCGTGCTTCGGAGCTCGCCTTGGGAATGGCCACATGGCCAAGCTGCATGTGCCAGCGCAGGATCACCTGGGCAGGGGTCCTGCGGTGTTCCGCCGCGCAGGCCCCGATCACGGGATCGGCGAGCACCTGGCCCCTGCCGAGGGGACTCCAGGCTTCGGTCATGATGCCCAGCTCCTTGTGCTTGCTGCGCAGTTCCTCCTGCTGCAGCCAGGGATGGAGCTCAATCTGGTTGACGGCGGGAACCACCTCGGCCGTCTGCAGCAGCCGGTCAAGGTGTGCGGGCTGGAAGTTGCTGACGCCGATGGCGCGGACCCTGCCTTCCCGGTACAGCGTTTCCAGTGCCCGGTAGGTCTCCGGGTACAGCCCCTGCCGCGGGCAGGGCCAGTGGATGAGGTACATGTCCACGTAGTCCAGCCCCAGGTTGACCATCGAGTCATCGAAAGCCCGGAGCGTGGCGTCGTAGCGTGATGGTCGTTCCAGACCTTGGTGGTGATGAAGATATCCTCCCTGGAGAGGGCCGGAAAGAGCTCACCTGACCCTCCGCTGCCCGCCTGCGCGCTGAGCTGGGGGCTGATGCCGCGCGCCACGCCCAGCTCGTTGCCGTACATCGCTGCCGTGTCGAAGTGGCGGTAACCCGCCGCGAGGGCCATGGCAACGAGCCCTTCGGCTTCGGCAGCGGGCACCTTGTACAGCCCGAAGCCGAGCTGGTTGATCAGCACGCCGTTGTTCAGGCTGAGCCGGGGTGAGGTTCTCATGGCATCGACTCTACCACTCGCGGTGGCGAGGCCTTCGAAATCCACCAGCCGCCGCGCGGTTGCTTCATCCAGGATCAGGTCGGTGGCAAGGTTTGCTGCCAGGGCTCCCCGCAGGCTGTCGATCTTGGAGGCGCCGGAGACCACGCAGATCCTCCGCCGCACCTGCCGGAGCTGTGAAAGGGCCGGGCCGGTGGAGCGTTCGTTCAGGACAATGCCGTCGGAGGACCCGTCGCCGCGGAAGAAGACCGTGGCAACGTCACCCACCACATCCGAGGTGGCCAGCGCGTGGAGGTCGTCCTCGTCCAGGTAGCCGCCGGAGTAGACGTGGCTCGGGTAATCGGCATCCACCGAGCCGACGCCGAAGATGGCGATGCTCATCTTCGCCTGCAGCGCCAGGATGCGCTGCACGCTGCGTTCATTCCACATGGCGGTCTTGGTGGCGGCATGGTCGAAAAAAGCGGGCACCGGGAACTGCTCCACGCGGGCTCCGTACGCACTGCCGAAGCGGCGCATGATGTCGCTGGCGTAGGTAATGCCGGTGGTGTGCATGTTGCCCGCACCGTTCAGCTGGACGATGACGCTGTCATGGGTGATCTTCCTTGTCAGGTGCCGGCTGACGGCACTGATGGTCGATCCCCAGGCCACCCCGATGATGGTGTTCGAGTCCACCAGCGGCCCGATGGTCCGGGCTGCCTGGATGGCCACCCGGTCCAGGGTTTCGGCCTCGTTGAGCGTCTCGAGGACGGGGACCACGTGCACGTCCACGCTGTAGCGCTGCCGGATCATGCCCTCCAGTTCGGGCCCGGTGTCCAGGGGGTTGCGGATCTGGACCTGGACCAGGCCGGATTCGCGGGCAGCGGAAAGAAGCCGGGAAACGGTGGACCGGGAGGTCCGGAGTTCCCGTGCGATGGCATCCATGGTGAGATCCTGCAGATAGTACATCTGTGCAGCGCGGAGGGCATCCGCGTGCCGGGAGGGGTTCATCGGCATTCCGTTCTGCACGTTTGTGCATTGAGCTTGACTCCATTTTCCATCAGTTCAACCATGGTTTGGGAACGGCGGCGAAAGCGCCGCGCATCGGGAGAAATCACCAGGAGTAGTTGTGGGAGCCACAGAGCCAACCGTCCATCCATCCGCGCCCCGGCAGTCCGCCGAAGCGCCGAAGCCGGGGTCGGTGCGAAGCCCGGTGGGCAACCTGAAGCGGCGTCCGCATGCCAAAGTGCTGGTGGTGGGCGGCGGCATCAACGGTGTGGGCACGTTCCGCGACCTTGCCCTGCAGGGTGTCGACGTCGCACTCGTGGAACGCGGCGACTACTGCCAGGGTGCAAGCGGTGCGTCATCGCACATGATCCACGGCGGCATCCGCTACCTGGAAAACGGCGAGTTCCGGCTGGTCCGGGAGTCGGTGGTGGAGCGCAACAGGCTGCTCCGGATCGCGCCGCACTACGTCAAGCCGCTGCAGACCACCATTCCAATCTTCAGCACCTTCTCCGGCGTACTGGCCGCGCCCCTACGCTTCCTCACGCACAAGCAGCAGGGCAAACCGAAGGAGCGCGGCGCGTTCCTGATCAAGCTCGGCCTGAGCCTGTACGACTCCTTTTCCCGGGCCGGCGGTACAGTGCCCCGGCACCGGTTCCTTGACCACAAGCGGGCATTGGCGGAGCTGCCTGCGCTGCGGCCCGACGTCAAATACACGGCCACCTACTTCGATGCCTCCGTGCACAACCCCGAGCGGCTTACCCTCGACGTGCTGCAGGACGGCGAACTGGCCGGCCGGACGGGCGCCGCCCCGGGGCAGGGAGACACTGCCCGTGCCAGCAATTACGTGTCACTGCAGTCCATGACGTCCCGGCCCAACCCTGGAACCGGGCGGGGAAGCACCGTCCGGCTCCGGGACGAACTGACGGGGGACGAATTCGACTTCACCGCCGACGTCATCGTCAACACCACCGGTGCCTGGGTTGACCTGACCAACCAGGCGATGGGCTCCACCTCGTCCTTCATGGGCGGCACCAAGGCTCGCACATCGTGCTGGACAACCCCGCCCTGCTCGAGGCCTGCCGCGGCCGGGAGATCTTCTTCGAGCACACGGATGGCCGGATCGTCCTGATCTATCCGATGGGTGACCGCGTGCTGGTGGGCACCACCGACGTGGATGCCGACATGGCCGAGGACGCCGTCTGCACCGACGAGGAAATCTCGTACTTCTTCGACCTCATCGGGCACGTGTTCCCCGCGGTCCCGGTGACCCGCGAACAGATCGTCTACACCTTTTCGGGCGTACGTCCCCTGCCCCGGCATGACGCCACCCAGCCGGGCTTCGTCTCCCGCGACTACCGCATCGAGCGCCGCGGTCCGGCAGCTGGCGGGACGGGCGCCGTCGTCCTGAGCCTGGTTGGCGGCAAATGGACCACCTTCCGTGCCCTCGCCGAGCACCTGGCCGACGACGTCCTGGCCGTGCTGGGCAAGGAGCGCCAGGTGAGCACTGCACAGCTGCCCATCGGCGGCGGCGCCGGTTTCCCCGCCGACGAGCCAGGCGTCCAGCAGTGGATCAAGGCGCATATGGCCCCCGGCCGGGACGCGGACCGCACCGCCGGGCTCCTGACGCGCTACGGCACCCGTGCGGAGGCGGTCATGGAATACCTCGACGCCGGCGAGGACCGGCCGCTGCACTCCACCCGCGAGCTGAGCGTGCGTGAACTCGAGTTCATGGCTGCCAACGAGCAGGTGGGCCACCTGGTGGACGTCCTCATCCGGCGGACCTCCCTGGCCTTCCGCGGGCTCGTCACGGGGGAACTGCTCAATGAGGTGGCAGAAGTGCTGGCTGTTCCGCTTGGATGGGATGCAGCAGCCCGGAAAGCGGAGATCCTCCACGCCCAGGACGTGCTGAAGCGCTTCCACCGGGTGGAAACGCCCAGCCTGGTGGCGTAGCGGTACCCCGCCGCCATCCACCGCCACCAAACCGACAAGGACGTCATCCATGAACCAGTACATTCTCGCCATCGACCAGGGCACCACCAGCACCCGCGCCATCATCTTCGACCACTCCGGCGGCATTGTCTCCTCGGGGCAGATGGAGCACGCGCAGATCTTCCCGCAGGCAGGCTGGGTGGAACATGACCCAGCGGAAATCTGGAACAACACCCGCGAAGTCATTGCCTCCGCCCTGTCCAAGGCGAACCTGACGCGGCACGACATTGCCGCCGTCGGAATCACCAACCAGCGCGAAACCGCCGTCGTGTGGGACAAAACCACCGGTGAGGCGGTGTACAACGCGATCGTGTGGCAGGACACCCGGACGCAGGACATCGTGGACGAACTGTCGCGGGACGGCGGAAGTGACCGCTTCAAGCAGAAGGTCGGACTGCCGCTGGCCACCTACTTCTCGGGCACCAAGATCAAGTGGATCCTGGACAACGTCGCGGGGGCCCGGGAACGTGCCGAAGCGGGCGACCTGCTGTTCGGCAACACTGACGCGTGGGTGCTGTGGAACCTGACGGGCGGCGTGGACGGTGGCGTCCACGCCACGGACGTCACCAACGCGTCCCGTACGCTGTTCATGGACCTGGAGACCCTGCAGTGGGACGAGGACATCCTGAAGGTCTTCGGCGTGCAGCGCAGCATGATGCCGGCCATCAGGTCGTCCTCGGAGGTGTACGGCCACGTCCACACCTCCCAGCTGCTCCGGGAAACGCCGGTGGCCGGAATCCTCGGCGACCAGCAGGCGGCCACGTTCGGGCAGGCGGCCTTCGAAACCGGCGGGGCCAAGAACACGTACGGGACGGGCTGCTTCCTGATCTTCAATACCGGCGGGGAGATTGTCCACTCCAGGAACGGACTCCTCACCACGGTCGGCTACAAACTGGGGGACGCCGCCCCGCACTACGCCCTCGAAGGATCCATCGCCGTCGCGGGCTCACTCATCCAGTGGCTGCGGGACAACCTGGGCATGATCAGCAGCGCGCCAGAGGTGGAAACCCTGGCGGCGTCCGTCAAGGACAACGGCGGCGTCTACATCGTTCCGGCGTTCTCGGGCCTGTTCGCCCCGCACTGGCGCCCGGATGCCCGCGGCGCCATCGTCGGCCTCACCCGTTTTGTCAACAAGAACCACATAGCCCGTGCCGCGCTGGAAGCCACCGCCTTCCAGACCCGCGAGGTGCTGGACGCCGTCAACGCCGACTCCGGCGTGCCCCTCAGCGAGCTTAAGGTCGACGGCGGGATGGTGGCCAACGACGCACTGATGCAGTTCCAGGCGGACATCCTGGGTGTCCCCGTCATCCGTCCCAGGGTCATCGAGACCACAGCGCTTGGGGCGGCCTACGCGGCCGGGCTGGCGGTCGGGTTCTGGAAGGACCTGGGCGAGCTGTCAGCCAACTGGTCGGAGGACAAACGGTGGGAGCCGCAGCTCGACGCGGCCGAGCGGGACCGGCAGATGCGCCTCTGGCGGAAAGCCGTCACCAAGTCCATGGACTGGGTGGACGGGGATGTGAAGTAGCCCTTCGGAGCCAGGGCCGGCCCCGGACTCAGACTGTGCCGGTTTCCACGATCCCTTTACTGCCATCCACTGTGACCCATTGGCCGGTGTGCAGGACCCTCGTGGCGTTGCCGGTGCCCACCACGGCCGGAATCCCGTATTCCCGCGCCACCAGGGAGGCATGCGCGGCGAGGTTACCCGTATCCGTGACGACGGCGGCGGCGCTGGCGAAGAGCGGGGTCCAGGCAGGTGCCGTCGCCCTGGCCACGAGGACTTCGCCCGGCCGGAAGCCCGCGAAGTCGGCCGGACCGCCGACCAGCCGGACCTGCCCGCGGGCGCGGCCGGGGCTTGCCGGGTGCCCGCTGAGTGCCCCTGCGGGAAGGGCGCGTTCTGAACGGGCCTTGTTGGCTATCCGGTCAAAGGAGTTGCCCAGCAGGGGCAGAGTGCCCAGGGTGAGCGGCGCGTCGAGTTTCCGCTGCCGCAGCCAATCATCCGGCGCCGGGACACCTCAGCGTGCCGGGGTGGTCCGTTGGTTCGGAGCTCCCGCCGGGTAAGGAAGTAGACGTCCTCCGGATCGCTGATGGTTCCGGCCTGCTGCAGGATTGTTCCAATTCGCGCAGCGCACCGGCGCAGCAGCGGCCAGCCCAGCGTGAAGTCGCGGGCCTGTTCCTCCCGCAACAGCGCGTAGTGCTGGGCAACGGCCAGGAGGGTGTCGAAGCGGCGCAGCGGCGGGTTCCGCGCAGGGTCCGACGGCAGGCAGCCTCGGCCGCCCGGCGCCGGTCCGCGGCATTGGAGGGAGCATGGCGCCTGGCGTCGGCCGGTGCCAGTGACACTGCCGGCTCCTCGCCCGCTGTCCTGTGGTACCAGTCAAGGCTGTACACGGCATGGGGCACCTGGGGCGGGGCGGACGGGAGCAGCCCGCCGAGCAGTACCTGGTAGCCCTCAGCCCCGGATGCCGCCGGGACCCCGGAAGCCACAGCGGCCGCCAGGTGCCGCCGCCAGAAGCGGGCAAGGGCCATCTCCATCTTCCAGGCGGCACCGCCGGTGACCGAGAAGTACCAAAGGTAGGCTCCTGCCGCGCCCACCACGTCCTCCACCTGGCCGATGATGTCCGGAAGGCCGGCCGCATCGCCGCCCGCCGGCTGTCCCTCCGCCAGGCGGCGGTAGGCCGGGAGGCACTCCGTCCGCCATTCGTCCTCCAGGCTCCGCAGGACAGCGCGGTCGGCACCGCGCGGGTCCAGCATGGGACGGACCACGCAGTTGAAGATGTAGCGCAGCGACCCGCCAAACAGCAGGTGGGGGAGCGCCCTCGGCGTCGGCGGAGCCACGTAGTACCAGCCGTTGACCGCGGCGTGTTCCATCGGCACCTGGACGCCGGTGGAGTGCGCCACAGCCCGGTTGTAGGCGGAGTCCAGGGTTGGCACCAGCCAGTCCATGAAGAGCGGGGTGACCGGTTCGGGCAGCCATTCGCCCAGCCGGAAGTTGCGGATCCACACGCCCTTCCCCGGCCGCTGCCAGGCCACCGGTTCAGGGACGGCGGTCATTGGCCGCGCCTGCACAAGCTGGACCTGGCCGGACCTGTCCAGCGCCCATTCGACATCCTGGGGAGCACCGAAATGCCCGGCGACCCGCTGGGCCGCGGCCGCCACCGCCGTCGCGACTTCCGCCGTCAGGAGGTCCCCGCCGCGGGTGCACGTGGCGCTGCCGTTCCGGACTGTCCATTCTTCTCCGCCCTCGGAGCCGGAGACGAGCCCTTCAGCGAGCCCCGGCACAGCGGAAATAACAGTTTCGTCCCGGGCCCCGGTCAGCGGGTTGGCGGAGAATGCGACACCCGCCGCCGTGGGCTCCACCATCTGCTGGACCAGCACGGCCATGGCTCCGCTGCCGGCCTGGCCGAGGGACTCCTGATAGGCGCGCACCCTGCCGGCCTCCGCCGACTGGAAGCAGCGGGCAACCGCAGCGGCCAGGCCTGCCGGCTCGACGTTGAGGTAGCTTTCGTACATGCCGGCGTAGGACGCACCCGGCAGGTCTTCAGCGGCGGCGGAGGAGCGGACGGCATAGGGGCCGGGGCCCGCAGCGAGGGCAGCGTCCTGCAACAGGCGCAACCAGTCGCCGCGTCCCGAGGCGTCGTCGTAGGCGGCACGGGTGACCACGTATCCGGGCGGAACCCGGAACCCTGTCATCCGCAGCCGGGACAGGGCGGCGGCCTTGCCGCCAACAGCGTCCCGCTGCAGTGCGGCGGCTCCGCCAAGCCGGGGAAAGCGGCCTTCCGCGCCCGCGGCGTTCTCCGCATCATGCATGGCGTCACCTGCCGGATCGGGGCCCGGACGGCCCGGTTCCAGTCTAGTGACGGGCAACCTGCCGGGTACAGCCCCGTTCGTCCCCGCCTCCCGCAGGTGCGCTAAAGTAGTTCCATGCGTGCGATTCTTCTGCTTAGCTAGCCGCCGGGTGTCCGAGACAACGGACAGCTGAGCGGCAGCCCCTCCATGGCGAGGGGCTTTTGTGTGTCCGGGAGGATTTCCCGGGCCGCTGCGGGAGGATCAGGCCGTTATGGCAGCACAAGTGCCGTACAGAACAGAAGAGGGCAGCAGTGGGCGTTCAGCCGGAGACAGAGACCGGAGCAGCAGTGGCAGCGGAAGCACCCGAGGAGGGCACGTACAGCTTCACGGCCATGGAGGCCAAGTGGCCGCAGGTGTGGGAGGACCTGAAGGTCTTCACCCCTGTCGACGACGGATCACGGGAGCGGCGGTACGTGCTGGACATGTTCCCGTACCCGTCCGGGGACCTGCACATGGGCCACGCCGAAGCGTTCGCGATGGGCGACGTCGTGGCCCGCTACCTCCGCCAGCAGGGCTATGACGTGCTGCATCCGATCGGCTGGGACTCCTTTGGCCTGCCGGCGGAGAACGCCGCGATCAAGCGGAACGCCCACCCCAGCGAGTGGACGTACGCGAACATCGACACCCAGGCCGCGTCCTTCAAGCGTTATGCCATCTCCGCGGACTGGTCCCGCCGGCTGCACACCTCGGATCCCGAGTACTACCGCTGGACCCAGTGGCTCTTCAAGCGCTTCTACGAGCGCGGCCTGGCGTACCGGAAGAATTCGCCGGTCAACTGGTGCCCCAAGGACCAGACCGTCCTGGCCAACGAGCAGGTTGTCAACGGAGCCTGCGAGCGCTGCGGCACCACTGTCACCAAGAAGTCCCTGAACCAGTGGTACTTCAAGATCACCGACTACGCCGACCGGCTGCTCGACGACATGGAACAGCTCCGCGGCCACTGGCCCGAACGGGTGCTGGCCATGCAGAAGAACTGGATCGGCCGGTCCGAGGGTGCCCACGTCAACTTCGTGATCGAGGCCGACGGCGGCAAGCCCGCCAAGGAGGTCACTGTCTTCACCACGCGCCCGGACACCCTGTACGGCGCCACGTTCTTCGTGGTGGCCGCTGATGCACCGCTCGCCGTCGAACTCGTGACGGAGGAACACGCCGCCGCGCTGGACGAGTACCGTGAACAGGTCAAGGCACTGTCGGAGATCGAACGCCAGTCCACGGAACGCGAAAAGACAGGCGTCTTCACCGGCCGGTACGCCATCAACCCGCTGAACGGGGAAAAGCTGCCCGTCTGGGCCGCCGACTACGTCCTGGCCGACTACGGCACCGGCGCCATCATGGCCGTTCCTGCCCACGACCAGCGCGACCTCGACTTCGCCCGTACCTTCGACCTGCCGGTACGCGCGGTCCTGGACACCGGCGAGGAGGACCCGGCCGTGTCCGGCACCGCCACCGCCGGCGAGGGCACCCTGATCAACTCCGGCGAGCTGGACGGGCTGCCCAAGTCTGAGGCCATCCCCGCCGCCATCGCCATCCTGGAGCGTCAGGGCACGGGCGAGAAGTTCGTGAACTTCCGCCTCCGCGACTGGCTGCTGAGCCGGCAGCGGTTCTGGGGTACCCCCATTCCGATCATCCACTGCCCGTCCTGCGGCGAGGTGCCCGTGCCCGACGAGCAGCTGCCCGTCACGCTGCCCGCGGACCTGCGTGGTGAGGACCTGGCCCCGAAGGGCACCTCGCCACTGGCCGCCGCCGAAGCGTGGGTCAATGTCGAGTGCCCGTCCTGCCACGGTCCTGCCAAGCGCGACACCGACACCATGGACACCTTCGTGGACTCGTCCTGGTACTTCCTGCGGTTCGTGTCGCCGCACTACACCGAGGGCCCGTTCGATCCGCAGAAGATCAACGACTGGATGCCGGTGGGGCAGTACGTCGGCGGCGTGGAGCACGCCATCCTGCACCTGCTGTACGCCCGATTCTTCACCAAGGTCATCAACGACCTCGGAATGATAGAGGCCAACGAACCGTTCAGCGCCCTCCTCAACCAGGGCCAGGTGCTTAACGGCGGCAAGGCCATGAGCAAGTCGCTGGGCAACGGTGTGGACCTGGGTGAGCAGCTGGACAAGTACGGCGTGGACGCCGTCCGCCTCACCATGATCTTCGCCTCCCCGCCCGAGGACGACGTGGACTGGGCCGATGTGTCCCCGTCCGGCTCCGCCAAGTTCCTGGCCCGTGCCTGGCGCCTGGCACAGGATGTCGCCAGCGCTCCCGGCACCGACTTCAGTACCGGGGACCGGGCGCTGCGTTCGGTCACGCACCGCACCATCGCGGACGCCGCCGAGCTGCTGGACGCCAACAAGTTCAACGTCGTGGTGGCCAAGCTGATGGAACTGGTCAACGCCACCCGCAAGGCCATCGACTCCGGTGCAGGCGGCGCCGATCCGGCCGTCCGCGAAGCAGCCGAAGCAGTTGCCGTCATCCTCAGCCTGTTTGCGCCCTACACTGCCGAAGACATGTGGAACGTGCTGGGCCACCCCGCATCCGTCGCCAACGCCGGCTGGCCGGTCCACGACCCCGCGCTCCTGGTCCAGGCGACGGTCACCGCCGTCGTCCAGGTCCAGGGGAAGGTGCGGGACCGGCTGGAAGTCTCCCCGGATGTTTCCGAGGACGAACTCCGCGAGCTGGCCCTGGCCTCCGAGAACGTCCAGCGCGCGATGGACGGCCGCGGCATCCGCACGGTCATCGTCCGGGCACCTAAACTGGTCAACATCGTCCCGGCCTAGCAGGCCGGACCCGGCCACCGGACAACTCCGGTGGCCGGCCAGTGACACCAGGAGGCCCCTTGCCCGACAGTTCCGCCACCGGCTGGCCCTGGTTCCGGGCCCGCCTGGCAGGTTTCCGCCCCGCGCCCAAGCCCGGAGCCGGCGTCGTCCGCACCGCGGTGGTGACGGACTCGGCTGCGGCCCTGCCGCAGCCGTGGGCGGACGGGCTCAAGGCAGACGGGCTGCTCACCGTGATCCCCATGCCCGTCATGGTGGGAGCGGACATTTACGGCGAGGGTGAAGACGACATCCTGGAAACCATCGCGCTGGCCCTGGCCGCGGGGACGCCGGTCAAGACGTCCCGCCCCTCGCCCGGGCAATTCGAGCAGGCCTTCCGTGCCGCGCTGCGCCGGGGGTACCAGGAGGTCGTCTCCATTCACATCTCCGGTGAGCTCTCCGGCACGGCGGATGCCGCCCGCCTGGCTGCCGCCCGGGTGGGGATCCCGGTGGAAGTGGTTGATTCGCGCACGGTGGGAATGGCGCTGGGCATGGCGGTCCAGGCCGCTGTGGCGGCTGCGGCCGGCGGCGCCGACGCGGTCCGTACTGCCTCCGCCGCGGCGGCCCAGGCCGGGCAGACCAGGGTCTATTTTTACGTCCCGAGCCTCGAGCAGCTCCGGCGCGGCGGCCGGATCGGCCCGGCGGCATCACTGCTGGGCACCATGCTGGCCATCAAACCAATCCTCGCAGTGGAGAACGGCAAGATCGTTCCGCTGGAGAAGGTGCGGTCGGCCGCCAAGGCGGTGGCCCGGCTGGAGGAGCTCGTCGCCGCCGAGGCGCAGGCCCAGCCCGGGCAGGCCGTCCGGCTGGCGGTGCACCATTTCGGAAACCAGGACGAAGCCGAGGGCCTCGCGGCCAGGCTGGCAGCGGCCCTTCCGCAGTGCCCGCCGGCGCAGATCAGTTCACTTCCGGCGGTGCTTGCGGCGCATGCCGGGCTGGGTGTCCTGGCCGTCATCGTGGGCCACGACGCTGCGGGCGGCGCACCCGGGCCCAAGGCGCCGAGCCTGTCCACATAGCACCTCGCGGGCCTGTTGCCAGGTGCCCGGATGTCCCTAGCGTGAAGCCATGTCACGCCGGGATGCTGGAGCAGCGGGTCCTTCGGCGCGCCATGCCAGGTCCCGGCTGCAGGCAAGCCTGGGCGGGCGGAAGGGCCTTCTGGCCGACGGCGGCGGGGAGCAGGATTTCGAATACCGGGGGAGTGAAGAGCCCCTCCCGGACACGGCGGGCGTTGAAGGCGGGCCTGCCGGGCTGGCACCCGTCCTGCGCTGGCGGCTGGGGCTTCGGGCTGCAGTCCTGCTCGGCGTCCTTGCCGTTGCCGCCGGCGCGGTGTTCTGGTGGCAGACCGCGTCCGGCCGCCCGCAGATCCTGCCGCTTGCCGGGATCAGCGCCGGCCAGGCGGCGGAGAGCGGACCCCGGGACGGAGACGGCGGCGACGCCGGGGCGGACGGGGACGGCCTGCCCGGGGTGACTGAACCTCCGGGAAATTCCGCGGGCCCAGTGGTGGTCCATGTTGCCGGTGCGGTGGCCGCGCCCGGCGTGGTGACCCTGCCGGCGGGGAGCCGCGTCCATGACGCCATCGGCGCCGCGGGCGGCGGCACGTCCGACGCCGATCTCAACCGCCTCAACCTGGCACTGGTTGTCGAGGACGGACAAAAAATCCACGTTCCCCGGCAGGGCGAAGCCACGCCCCCGATATCGGAGTCCGCAGGGGCGCCCGGTGCCGCGGGCGGCGCAGGTGGTGCACCGGGATCCGGCGGTGCGAAGGTCAACCTCAACACCGCCGTGGCGGCGGAG
Source organism: Arthrobacter nitrophenolicus (assembly GCF_000332815.1). GTDB lineage: Bacteria > Actinomycetota > Actinomycetes > Actinomycetales > Micrococcaceae > Arthrobacter > Arthrobacter nitrophenolicus. Next base: position 18,436 of record NZ_AOFD01000047.1, on the reverse strand, counting down.
CTTGACACCCTGCCCAAGGTGGGGCCGGTGCTGGCCCAGCGGATTGTGGACTGGCGCGCAGACCACGGTCCCTTCAGGAGCGTGGAGGAGCTGGACGCGGTGGACGGTGTGGGCCCCAAGATGCTGGAAGCATTGCTGCCACTGGTGACGGTGTGACGTGCCGCGGCTGGTGAACGGGCATCCCGGTGCCTAGCGACGGAGGACGCGGCAGCCGGTGGAGCCGGTTCGTGGAGGCTGCCGTCAGTGGCGGCCCCGGTAGTGGCGCCAGCGGGGCGAACGGGAACGACAGCGGGAACCCGCCCGTCTCCGGCAAATACTCCGGGCGCATGGACGCAATCCGGGACAGGCTTGCCCTGCCCGGGCGGAGGGGCGGCGCTGCACCACGCGATAGTGCCGGCAGCGACGGCGGGACCGGGCCTCCGCGCCGTCGTACCGATCTTCGCCTTGCCCTTCCGGCTGCCATGGTCTGGGGAGCCTCCCTTGCCGGGTTATGGTTGACGCCCGCGGCCCTGGCCGTGCTCTGCCTGGGCCTGGCTGCCCTCGGCGCGCTGCTGCTGGCGCGTCTCCGCGGCCGGACACCCGCCGTCCGTCCGCAGGGCCGGCGCAGCTTCCGGGCCACCTCTGCCATTGCCCTCCTGCTCGCCGCCGCCGCTGCAGCCCATTCTTCCGTTGCCGCCAGCCAGCGTTTTGACGGCCCGCTCGCCGAAGCCATCGCGGGCGGCAAGACTGCGGTTGCCCTGGTGGAGGTGGCCGGTGCGCCGCGCCCGCTCGGCAGGCCAGGGCTGGCTGGTCCGCCTGAACGCTGGTCCGTGCCTGTCCTGACCCGGGAAGTCGCCACCGGAGGCGTGGTGCTGCGCACCCGGGCGCAGCTGGTGGTCATGGGTGGTGGGGCCTGGGGGACCCTGGTCCCGGGACAGGCGGTGCGGGCCACCGGGAAACTGCGTCCGGCCGATCCCGGACGGTATGAGGCCGGAACGCTGGCCGCCTCTTCCGCGCCGGGCCCGGCCGACGGCGGCTCCGGGCTGGAGAGCGCGGCGAAGGACCTGCGGAGCCGCTTTGTCAGCGCCGCCGCTTTCCTGGCCCCCGATGCCGCAGGCCTCCTCCCGGGCATGGTCACCGGGGACACCAGCGCCCTGGACGAAGGGCTGGAGAACGCATGAAAGCTGTTGGCATGACCCACCTCACTGCTGTCTCCGGCGCCAACTGCAGCCTTGTCCTGGGCGCGCTGCTGCTTGCCTGCCGGCGGATGCGGATGCCACGTGCACCCGCGGCCGCGGCGGCCCTGGCCGGGCTGGGACTGTTCGTGGTGCTCGTCGGCCCGGATGCCAGCGTCCTGCGGGCGGCCGTGATGGGAGCAGTGGCAGTGGCTGCCCTCGCCGGTGGCCGTCGGGGACGCGGACTGAGTTTCCTCTGCCTGGCGGTGATGGGGCTCCTGCTCGTCGACCCGGGGCTGGGCGGGAGCTTCGGGTTCCTGCTTTCGGTCCTGGCGACGCTGGGAATCATCGTTCTGGGCAGACGGATCATTGACTGGACTCCCGCTCCCATTCCCCGGTGGGCGGCCGCAGCCGTGGCGGTTCCGCTGTCGGCGCAGCTGCTGTGCGGGCCCGTCATTGTCCTGCTGCAGCCCCAGTTTTCGACCTACTCACTCCTGGCGAACGTGGCCGCGTCACCCCTGGTGGCGCCGGTGACCCTGCTGGGAACCGCAGCGGTTCCCCTCATTGTCCTGGCCCCCTGGCCAGCCACGTTCCTCATCGCCGTGTCTGGAACGTTCAGTGCCGGCGTCGCAGGCATCGCCCGGTTCAGCTCTCAGCTTCCGGGGGCTTCGCTTCCCTGGCCGGAAGGCCTGCCCGGGCTGCTGTCCATGCTCCTGCTCTCGGCCCTCACCTTCTCTCTAACATGGGCTGCGGCACGTCCGCGGGCAGTTGTGTGCCTTGTCCGCGCGGCACACCGGATCACGGTCTCGCTTCTTGCGCTGCCGGAGCGCAGGCGCGCAGCCTGGGATCGCCGGCATGGCTTTGACCACGGTGCAGGACATGGCAGGCTGGGATACTCCACAAAATATTCCGGAAGGGATCCCCGATGGCCGCTGCGCAAAAACGAGCAACCCGTCCGGCGGCGTCGAACGCTGCCGCCTGGCGCGAGGCAGCCCCGGCGCCAGTTGTCCTCATCACGGGCCCCGAGGAGTACCTGGGCATCCGGGCCATGGACAACATCCGATCGCAGGTCCGCGCCACCTCTCCCGATGTGGAGGTCAGCCGGGTCGACGCCGCCGCCTACGAGGCCGGAAGCCTTTTGATGCTGGTCAGCCCGTCGCTGTTCGGGGAGAGCAAACTGATTGAGGTCGAAGGCCTCGAATCCATGAATGAGGCTTTCCTGGCCGACGCCTTGGCCTACCTGGGCCATCTGGAACCGGACGCCGTCCTGGTCCTGCGGCATGGCGGGGGAGCGCGCGGCAAGAAGCTCCTTGACGCCATCAAAAAAGGCGGCTGGCCCGTGGTGGACTGCCAGCCGCTCAAGAAGGACGCCGACAAGATGGCCTTCGTGTCCGCGGAGTTCAAGGCGGCCGGCCGGCGGATCGAGCAGGACGCGGTCCTTGCCCTGGTCAACGCGGTTGGCGCCAACCTTTCCGAACTGGCCGCTGCCTGCAGCCAGCTGATTTCCGATGCGGGAACCACCGTGACGTCGGAGCTGGTCGACCGGTACTACGGCGGCAGGATCGAGGCGACGGCGTTCAAGGTGGCCGACGCTGCAATGGCCGGAAACGGGCCCCTGGCGCTGTCGACGCTCCGGCATGCCCTTGCCACGGGGGCCGATCCGGTTCCCCTGGTTGCGGCCCTGGCAGCCAAACTGCGCACGGTGGCCCGGGTGGCCGGCGCCTCGGGCTCTGCTGCACAGATCGCCGCCGAACTGGGCATGCAGCCGTGGCTGGTGGAGCAGGCGCAGCGTGACGTCCGGCGGTGGACTCCGGAGGGGCTGGTCCGGTCCATCCAGGCCACGGCGGAGGCGGACGCGCAGGTCAAGGGGCTCTCGCGTGACCCGGTGTTCGCCGTCGAGAATGCGGTCCGGATCATCGCAATGTCTGTCCAGGGCCGCTGAGCCCAACCCGCACTTCCACTTAAAGGCGCGTGGCCGGTACCCGAGGGTACCGGCCACGATCATCAGTTCGGGGAACTGGAAACCTTACAGTGCGTTGACCTTCTTGGAGATCGCCGACTTGCGGTTTGCTGCGTTGTTCTTGTGCAGAACACCCTTGCTGACAGCCTTGTCCAGCTTGCGGCTGGCAACAACCAGGGCAGCAGTAGCTGCATCCTTGTCCGTGGACTCAACGGCGGTGTTGACGGCGCGGATGGCCGTCTTCAGCTCGGACTTGACTGCGTTGTTGCGCAGGCGTGCCTTCTCGTTGGTGAGGATGCGCTTCTTCTGGGACTTGATATTCGCCACGTGTGAACTCTCTTTTTAATGCGGAAATGGTCTAGAGGGCTTTCAGGCTGGCCATTGACTGAGCGGCGTGGGGATACCTATGGCGGCCAACCATCAGTGGCCGTCGACCTGCACGGACACACAGCTATAAAGAATAGCAGGTCAGCCGCCCGGCTGGCCATTCACGGCCTACGTCCAGCCGTGTCGCGCGCGGAGCCCTGCGGCCACGGCGTCAAAGCGCTTGCGGTCCAGCACGGCGCCCTCCCGGCGGATGTCCGCCGGCCTGATCTGCAGGACCCGATCCAGCCGGGCCTCGCTGGGCCTTCCCTGGCGGTCCCAGCCCCCAATGCCCAGGTCAACATAGTCGGAGGAGGCGGATGCTGCGGGCACCCGGTCCCTGCTGGTGAGCATCAGTCCCAGCAGGTACTGTCCGCTGCGTCCCACCAGCAGGACCGGGCGGTCCTTCCCGCGGGAGTGGTCCTCCTGGTACGGCACCCAGGTCCACACCACCTCGCCGGGGTCCGGATCGCCGTCGGGCTTGGGCGCATAACTGACGGTGGAACGCCCCCGGAAATCCCCCGGGTAGCGGCTTGTGCCGGCAGGGGCAGCAGGCCCCCGGGCGTGGGAACGGGACGGCGCCCGATTCCGGGACGAAGCGGGGCCGTACGCCCGCAGCAGGCGAAGACCGCTCCGGACGGCGTTCCCCAGGGAACGGAGACTGAAAGGCATTCCGCCACCTTACCGCCGGGCCCTGCTGCGGACATGACTGCAAACCCCGGCGGGATGCGGTGCCACGCGCCCGGACGTGGGACACTTGAAGTTGACGATGTGCGGCTGGACCGCGGGAACCTTATCAAGGGTGCACCCGGCGGCAGCCGCGGAAATGCCAACAGTAAGGACCCTGCGTGTCTCCCATGGCCCGCACCGCCCCGGTGCCCGCCGCGACAGATCCGGCCATCATTCGGAATTTCTGCATCATCGCGCACATTGACCACGGCAAGTCCACCCTGGCTGACCGCATGCTGCAGTCCACCGGAGTGGTGCAGGCACGCGACATGAAGGCCCAGTACCTGGACCGCATGGACATCGAGCGTGAACGCGGCATCACCATCAAGTCCCAGGCCGTCCGCATGCCCTGGGAAGTCGACGGCGTCAGTTACGCACTGAACATGATCGACACCCCCGGCCACGTGGACTTCACCTATGAAGTGTCCCGGTCGCTGGCAGCGTGCGAAGGCGCCGTCCTGCTGGTGGACGCCGCGCAGGGCATCGAGGCGCAGACCCTCGCCAACCTGTACCTGGCGATGGAAAACGACCTCACCATCATTCCGGTGCTCAACAAGATCGACCTTCCGGCGGCGCAGCCGGAGAAGTACGCGGCGGAACTGGCGAACCTCATCGGCGGCGATCCGGAGGACGTCCTGCTGGTTTCGGGCAAGACCGGCGTGGGCGTGGAGGCCCTGCTGGACAAGATCGTCACCGACCTCCCGGCGCCCGTTGGGGACGCCAACGCACCCGCCCGCGCCATGATCTTCGACTCCGTCTACGACACCTACCGAGGCGTCGTCACCTACGTGCGGGTGGTGGACGGCATGCTGCATCCGCGCGAACGCATCCAGATGATGTCCACCAAGGCCTCGCACGAACTCCTGGAGATCGGCGTCAGCTCACCCGAACCCACGCCTTCCAAGGGCCTCGGCGTCGGTGAGGTGGGCTACCTCATCACCGGGGTGAAGGACGTCCGCCAGTCCAAGGTCGGTGACACTGTCACCAACCTGGCCAAACCGGCGTCGGAATCCCTCAGCGGCTACGCGGATCCCAAGCCCATGGTGTTCTCCGGCCTCTACCCGCTGGACGGAACCGATTATCCGGTGCTCCGCGATGCCCTGGACAAGCTCAAGCTCAACGACGCCGCACTGGTCTACGAGCCGGAAACCTCCGCCGCCCTGGGCTTCGGCTTCCGCGTGGGCTTCCTTGGCCTGCTGCACCTCGAGATCGTCCGGGAACGCCTGGAGCGTGAATTCAACCTGGACCTCATTTCCACGGCACCGAACGTGGTGTACGAGGTGACCCTTGAGGACAAGTCCGTCCTGACCGTCACCAACCCCAGCGAGTTCCCGGCGGGCAAGATCCGGGAAGTCCGGGAGCCCATGGTGTCTGCCACCATCCTTGCCCCGAACGAGTTCGTCGGGGCAATCATGGAGCTCTGCCAGGGCCGCCGCGGTCAGATGAAGGGCATGGACTACCTCTCCGAGGACCGCGTGGAACTGCGGTACTGGATCCCGCTGGCCGAGATCGTCTTCGACTTCTTCGACATCCTCAAGTCCAAGACCCGCGGCTACGCGTCGCTGGACTGGAAGGCCGACGGCGAGCAGGTGGCCGACCTGGTCAAGGTGGACATCCTGCTCCAGGGCGAACAGGTGGACGCCTTCAGTGCCATCACGCACAAGGACAAGGCTTATGCGTACGGCGTGATGATGACCGGCAAGCTGCGTGAGCTCATTCCGAGGCAGCAGTTCGAGGTGCCCATCCAGGCGGCCATCGGATCCCGGATCATCGCCCGCGAAAGCATCCGCGCGATCCGCAAGGACGTCCTCGCCAAGTGCTACGGCGGTGACATCTCGCGTAAGCGCAAGCTGCTGGAAAAGCAGAAGGAAGGCAAGAAGCGCATGAAGATGGTGGGCCGCGTGGAGGTTCCGCAGGAGGCCTTCATCGCCGCGCTGACCACCGACGAGTCCAAGGACAAGGCCAAGAAGTAGTGATGACAGTGGCCGCATCCATCCAGGGCCGCAGCGATGCCTAGCGTTCTTCCTTTGGGCGACCCCGCGCCGCCGGACGGCCTGCTGCCCGCACAGGCGGCCCAGGGCGCGGGCAACCGTGCCTTCGGGCTGTATGTCCACATTCCCTTCTGCGCCGTGCGCTGCGGGTACTGCGACTTCAACACCTACACCGCCACCGAGCTCGGCGGCGGTGCGTCGCAGGACGCCTATGCCGGCACGGCCGCTTCCGAGGTGGCGTTTGCCGCCCGGGTGCTCGCCGGATCCGGGGTTCCGGCGCGGCAGCTCAGCACCGTTTTCTTCGGCGGCGGGACGCCCACCCTTCTTCCCGCAGACGATCTCGCCCTGATCCTTCGGGCGGCAGTCGACGAGTGGGGCATTGAGGACGGGGCGGAGGTTACAACCGAAGCCAATCCGGACTCTGTCACTCCAGAGTCCCTCGCTGTCCTTAAAGCAGCGGGTTTCACGCGGGTTTCCTTTGGCATGCAGTCCGCGGTTCCTCACGTCCTGAAGGTCCTGGACCGGACGCATACCCCGAGCAGGGTTCCGCAGGTGGTGCAGTGGGCCCGGGAGGCCGGACTGGCCGTCAGCCTGGACCTGATCTACGGCACGCCGGGCGAGTCCCTGGACGACTGGCGGTACTCCCTGGAGACTGCCCTGTCCTACCAGCCCGACCACATCAGCGCCTACGCGCTGATCGTGGAGGACGGCACCAAGCTCGCCGCGCAGATGCGCCGCGGGGAGGTTCCGGGTATCGACGACGACGACCACGCCGACAAGTACGAGCTCGCCGACCAGCTGATCTCTGCGGCCGGGCTGGGCTGGTACGAGGTCAGCAACTGGGCCCGCACCCCGGAGCAGGCGTGCCGCCACAACCTCGCCTACTGGCGGGGGGACGACTGGTGGGGGATCGGACCGGGTGCGCACTCCCACGTGGGCGGCGTCCGGTGGTGGAACGTCAAGCATCCCACCGCCTACGCCGGACGCCTTGCCCAGGGAGCCTCACCGGCTGCCGGGCGGGAAACCCTGGACGGGGAAACCCGGACTGTTGAACGCATCATGCTGGAGGCGCGCCTCCAGGCGGGCCTTGAAGTGGCCACCCTGAGCGCCGTTGGACGCCATCAGGTGGCGGGGCTGATCGCCGACGGCCTGGTGGACCCGGCCGCGGCATTCCGCGGGAGGCTGGTCCTCACCCTGAAGGGGCGCCTGCTCGCCGACGCGGTGGTCCGCCGGATCCTCCCGGACTGACAGCCGGCGGGGCCCCGGCGCGCGCTTGCGAGTGCTGGGAGCCGGTGGGTGGGCCCACGACGGCGAGGGCCCCGGCGCGAGCTTGCGAGTGCTGGGAGCCGGTGGGGACTACTTGATCCAGCGCAGGTTGTACTGGTAACGGTGCGGCTGGCCCTTGTTCACGTGGATGCCGGCCGCCACCGAGAAGCACGTCAGGGCAATCCAGATCAGCGTGGCGATGACGGCGAAGATGTTGCCGATCACGGGGATGAACACCAGGATGTTCGCCACCACGGCCGCGATGGTAGGCGGCAGGCTGAAGTTCAGCGCTTCCTTGGACTCCTGCGCCGTAAACGGACCGCGGTCGCGGAAGATCAGGAAGATCAGGAGCGCAGGGACACAGCCGAGGATCCCGCCGAAGTGCGCCAGCGTGGCCCACTGCCGGTCCTCGCCTGCCGTCAGGGGCAGCGCGTTCGCCGGGACGCCATGATATTCGGAGCGGCCTGCGCCGCCCTGGCTGTCCCTGTGATCACGGGTGTTTTCTGCCACAGTCTGTTTCCTTCGAGAGTGCAAATAGTGCCAAATGCCGGTATTGCCTTGCTGCGGCCGCGAACAGCGCCGCAGGACCCGCAGTACCAAGAATACTGGCTATCCGGGACGTGGCTCCCCAATCAGGGCACCGTGAGGAAGTCGATCACTTCCTCAACCCGGCCCAGCAGCGACGCCTCAAGGTCAGCGTAGCTGCGGACGGCGCCCAGCAGCTTCTGCCACCCCAGCCCGATGTCCTCCTTCGTGGCGTGCGGCCATCCGAAGGCCGCCAGCACGCCGGTCTTCCAGTCCTGGCCGCGGGGCACTACCGGCCACTGCTCGATTCCCAGCACAGCGGGCCTGATGGCCTGCCACACATCCACGTACGGGTGGCCCACGATCAGCACATTCCCTGCAGCCCCGGGCGACGCCATCACGCGTCGGCGATGCGGGACTCCTTCGAGTCCGGCACCAGGTGGTCCACGAGCACGCCGAGCCGCCGTCCCGGGCCGGGCCGGAAATCCGCCACCGCCCCGGCGAGGTCGTCAATGCCGTGCAGCGGCTCGACGACGATGCCCTCCACCCGGAGGTCGTCGCCCCAGACCTTTTCCACCAGTTCGGCGTCGTGCTTGCCCTCCACCCAGATCCGGCTGGCTTTGGCCACCTGGGCCCGCTGGCCGGTGACCTTGACCGAGCCCGACGCCGTCCTGCCGGCACCGCCGCCGGCGGCGGCGCGTGGTGCCGGCGGCATCAGCCGGATGGCCCGGCCCTCCAGGAGGAAACCGAATCCGAGCCGGAACGTCCGCGACTTTCCCCGCCGGTCCTCCAGCGCCACCACGTGCATGCCGCCGGACTTTTCCACCCGGGTCACGGCACCGACCCACCCGGACTGGACGTCCTCAAGGACCATGCCGCGTTCAACGGGGATTTCGGGCAGTTGGGTGCGGACGGGGCCGGACATCTCCCGGGGCCCCCAGTTCTGGTAATCCATGGATCGACTCCGCCTAGCGCTAGATCAGTGCCGCCGGAATTTCGCCCGGAGCGGTACCAATGCTAACAACGGGCCAAGGCATAATAGACTGTTAGCACTTGGGCATGTCGAGTGCTAACCCCTGACGGTTTGCCCTGATGTTTGTTGCACGGGGCGGCGCTGCCGCCCCGACCCTGGATGGAGGTGGAGTGTGAGCGAGCCACGCAGACTGGAAGTGCTGCGGGCAATCGTGGAGGACTACGTCCACTCCCGCGAGCCCGTTGGTTCGAAGGCACTGGTGGAGCGGCATCATCTCGGCGTATCCAGTGCAACAATCCGCAACGACATGGCAGCGCTTGAAGACGAAGGCTCATCACCGCTCCGCACACCAGTGCAGGCAGGATACCCACGGACAAGGGTTACCGCCTGTTCGTTGACCAGATCTCGGCCGTGAAGCCCCTTTCCCAGGCTGAACGGCGCGCCATCCAGTCGCTGCTGGAAGGCGCCGACGACCTCGATGATGTCCTGGACCGCACCGTCCGCCTGCTGTCCCAGCTGACCAACCAGGTGGCGGTGGTCCAGTACCCCCACCTGAGCCGCGCCCTGATCCGGCACATCGAATTCGTCCTGCTGGCACCGCGGAAAGTGCTGGTGGTCCTGATCGCCAACAGCGGCAAGGTGGAACAGCGGGTCATCGACGTCGGCCAGGACCTCGGCGACGACGCCCTCGCCGCGCTCCGGACCCAGTTCCTCGGTTCCCTTGCCGGAACCCCGCTGGGCCAGCTGGGGCAGTCCCTGCCCGGCGTCGTGTCCGCTGTCAGCCCGGCACAGCGGCCGGCCGCCCAGGCACTGGCCCACGGGCTGGAACTCCTGGCACACAGCAGCCGCGAGGAGCGCATGGTCATGGCAGGCACCGCCAACCTTGCCCGGTCCAACGTGGATTTCCCGCTCAGCATCGGACCTGTGCTGGAAGCCCTGGAGGAACAGGTGGTGATGCTGCGCCTGCTGAGCGAAATGGCGCAGGACCACCGTGGCGTGGCCGTCAGCATCGGGCGGGAGAACCCCTATGACGGCCTTGCCGAAGCCTCCGTGGTGGCTACCGGCTACGGTCCGGACAGCGCGGCAAAAATAGGCGTGCTGGGTCCCACCCGCATGGACTATCCCACCACCATGGCCGCCGTCAGGGCTGTTGCCCGCTACCTGTCCCGGATCCTGGGGCCCTGAGCGGGGTGCCGGCTGCCGTGGCAGCCGGTCCGCGGAAGGACACCCCACTGCATGCAGTACAACAAGGAAGAGATACGAACTTTGAGCAGCCACTACGACGTCCTTGGAGTCTCACCGGAGGCCACCGGAGAAGAAATCAAGAAGGCCTACCGCAAGCTGGCCCGCACCCTGCACCCGGACGTCAACCCGGGCGAGGAGGCTGCTGACCGCTTCAAGGCAGTAACCCACGCGTACGAAGTCCTCTCGGACCCCCAGAAGCGGCGCGTCTACGACACCACCGGCAACGAAAACGGCACGGACAACGGGTTCGGCGGCGGCAGCTACGCCGGCCAGGGCTTCGCCTTCCAGGACATCTTCGACACCTTTTTCGGTGCCGGCGGCTCCGCCGGCCCCGCCTCCCGGGTGCGCCGCGGGCAGGACGCCCTTATCAGCGTCCGGATCGACCTCCGCGACGCCGTCTTCGGCGTCAACAAGAAACTCGAGGTGGACACGGCCGTCACCTGCCCCACCTGCGAAGGCTCCTGCTGCCAGCCCGGCTCGCATCCGGAGCGCTGCGACATCTGCGGCGGCAGCGGCCAGGTGCAGCGGGCGGTCCGCTCCATCCTCGGCCAGGTCATGACGGCTGCCCCCTGCGGCAGCTGCGAAGGATTCGGCACCGTCATCAAGGACCCCTGCAACGAGTGCAGCGGCCAGGGCCGCATCCGCAGCCGCCGTTCACTGACCATCAAGGTTCCTGCCGGCGTCGCCACCGGAACCCGCATCCAGCTGTCCGGGCAGGGCGAGGCGGGACCCGCCGGCGGACCTTCCGGCGACCTCTACGTGGAGATCCGGGTCAACAACGACCCCACCTACGTCCGGGACGGGGACGACCTCCACGCCACCCTGAACATTCCCATGACGGCGGCCGCCCTTGGCACCGAGGTGAACCTGGAGACCTTCGACGGGACCCAGGAGATCGACGTCAAGCCCGGTACACAGTCCGGTGAGATCATCACCCTGCGCGGCTTGGGCGTCACCCACCTGCGCGGGTACGGCCGCGGGGACCTCAAAGTGCACCTGCAGGTGGAGACTCCCGCCAAGCTCGATGCCGCCCAGGAAGACCTGCTGCGGCAGTTGGCCAAGCTCCGGGGCGAGCAGATCACCGAGGGAAAGCTGGCTGCCAGCGGCGGCATGTTCGCCAAGCTTCGGGACCGCCTCGGTAACCTGTAGCGGTGAGCAACCCAGTCTTCTTCACCGCCGCCGGGTCCCTCGATGGAATGGCGCCCGGCGGCCTCTTCGTCCTGGAAGGGGCCGAGGCCAGGCACGCCGTCGCCGTTAAGCGCCTTGAAGCGGGTGAGCCGGTCGATATCGTCGACGGCGCCGGCACCAGGATGACCGGGCGGGTCGCCGGTGCTGCTCCGGCGGCCCTGGAAGTGGAGTGCACGTCCGTAGCCGTCGAACCGCAGCCGGACGTCCGGCTGGTGCTCGTCCAGGCCCTGGCCAAGGCGACCGGGACGAACTGGCCATCGAAACGGCCACCGAGCTGGGGATCGACGCCGTGGTCCCGTGGCAGTCCGAACGTTCAATCGTGCGGTGGAAAGGTGACCGGGCAGCGAAAGCCCACGCCAAATGGCAATCGGTGGTCACCGCCGCCGCCAAGCAGGCACGCCGGTCCTGGGTGCCTGAGGTCCGCCCTGCCGTGGACACTGCGGGGCTGTCCGCAGCCGTCGAGGCCGCGGACCTGGCAGTCATCCTGCACGAGGACGCCGTCCGCCCGCTGCGCAGCGTCCTTGAGGGCTGGCAGGCCGGCGGCGGGGGTGCGGAACCCCGCGAGGTGCTCCTGATCGTCGGACCCGAGGGCGGCATCAGCCCCCGCGAAGTCACCAGGCTCTGCGACAAGGGCGCCGTGACGGCGCTGCTGGGGAACCATGTCCTGCGGTCGTCCACGGCCGGGCCCGCCGCCGTCGTGCTGGCCAGCGACATCCTGGGCCGCTGGGCGGCTACCGCACCTTGAAGGCCCTGGTGTCCTCAAACTGGTCCGGACCGCCGCCGGTTCCGGCCTGCGCCACCCGCAGCTCGTAGTCACCGGCGGGCATGGTCAGGGCCAGGGTGAAAACCCCCGCCTGGCCCTGTTCCGGCGAGGCCGTGGTCTCCCCGGTGAGGAATGGCTCGGTGCTGCCGTCGGCTCCGGACCGCAGGATTTGCCAGCGGAGCTTGCCGCCGGCAGTTGTGCTTCGCCCGGTAATCTTTACGCTGCCCCCGGGCACCTCCACATTTTCCTGCGGATCGATGATCCAGACGGGCGCCACCAGGCCCGTGCTCCGGGTCATGAGTGCGCCGAGCTGGATGTGGTCGAACGCCATGTAGTCCGTGTGCCCGTCCACCAGGATCCGCACCCGGATCTGCTGCCCGGAATCGATCAGGCCTGAGCTGGCTGCGGCGGCGGTTGCCGTGTACACCAGCTGCTGGATGGCCCGGGCCGCCATGTCCGCATCGAGGTTGCTGTTGAAGGCGTCCTCGGAGACGTCCACGGTGATGACGTCCTTGCCCGAAATGGAGGTGGCGAGCTTGTCCGGGTTCTGCCAGGGCGTGAAAAAGTCGGGGTCGAATGGCTTGTCCGACATCATGGAGCGCAGGGCGCGCGTGACCGGATTTTCCTGGTCCGGGACATCACGGAATTCCCGGTACAGGAAAACGTCGCTGCCGCTGCGCCCAATCCAGTAGACCGGCGCCTTGTTGGAGGACTGGGTGGTTTCCAGCGGCGCACTCGTGGGCGGTGCCTGCGCTGTGCCGGGGGCGGTGGGATTGGTGGCCAACGTGCCGGTCGGCGCTGGCCCGGCCTCGGCGATGCAGCCTGTCAGGGCCGGGACAGCTGCCAGGACGCCGGCCAGCAGGAGACCGCGCACGCGGCCCATGGCACGGCCGGCCCTCAGGGGCGCAGCGGTTTCCGGCACGTTCGTCCTGTCCTTTCCTGGCATGGAGGGCCGATCCCCGGGCGGCCTGGGCTTCCAGCTGAAGCTGGATTTCCAGCATGGCACACACCTCCGGGCGTTCCCTCCGCCGGCCCGCCCGCCGGCCGAACTGCAACGGGAACGATATGAGGCCGATATGAAGTTGATACCTAATGACGGAATGCGGTCATCGTTCCCTTCGGGCAGCGGCTTCCCATATCCGGCGCCGGCGGCTGCTGGCGTAATATGGAAAGACATTCTGAACCGACCTCGAGGGGACCACAGGCCAGCGGGCCATCACTATGACTGAATCAGCGAACGGAAAGCGCCGGTCCGCCGGAGAGGGCAGCAACGGGGAGTTCCCCCATTCGCTGCCAGGCATCCGGACCGAGGTGGTCCTTTTCGACAACTCCGATCAGATGGTCCAGTCGCTCGGCAGCCACGATGAGGCGCTGCGGTACATCGAGGAGCAGTTCCCGGACGTTAACTTCCACGTCCGCGGCAACGAGCTCTCCATCAGCGGACCCACCCACGACGTGCCACGGATCATGCGGTTGCTCCACGAGGTCCGCGGACTCGTGGCACGCGGAACCGTCATCAGCCCCACGGTTCTGCAGCAGCTGGTGGCCCTGCTGCGCACCCAGTCGCTGCAGACCCCCGTGGACGTGCTGACCCACGACATCCTCTCCAGCCGGGGCCGGACAATCCGCCCGAAAACCCTGAACCAGAAGAACTACGTTGACGCCATAGACGACAACACTGTGATCTTCGGCATCGGGCCCGCCGGCACGGGCAAGACCTACCTGGCCATGGCCAAGGCGGTCCAGGCGCTGCAGCAAAAAGAGGTCAACCGCATCATCCTGACCCGTCCGGCAGTGGAAGCCGGGGAGCGCCTCGGCTTCCTGCCCGGCACCCTCAGCGACAAAATCGATCCGTACCTGCGGCCGCTCTATGACGCCCTGCACGACATGATGGACCCCGAATCCATCCCGCGGCTCATGGCGGCCGGAACCATCGAAGTGGCGCCCCTCGCCTACATGCGCGGGCGCACCCTCAACGACGCCTTCATCATCCTCGACGAGGCGCAGAACACCACACCGGAACAGATGAAGATGTTCCTGACCCGGCTGGGCTTCGGATCCAAGATGGTGGTCACCGGTGACATCACCCAGGTTGACCTTCCGTTCGGCACGCGGTCCGGGCTGCGCATCGTGGAGGAGATCCTGCAGGGCATCGAAGGCGTCAATTTCTCCGTCCTGGACGCCGCCGACGTCGTCCGCCACCGCCTCGTGGGAGATATCGTCAATGCCTACAGCCTCTGGGACGACTCCCAGCGGGCGAGGGCCAAACACACAGCCGCAAGAGAAAAACGGGGGGAACACGCTTGAGCATCGAGGTGAACAACGAGTCCGGGGTCCAGGTGGACGAAGCCGAACTCGTTGCACTGTCCCGGTACATCTTTGAACAGCTCTACATCCACCCGCAGGCGGAACTGTCCATCCTGCTGGTGGATGAGCCCGCGATGGAAAAACTGCATCTCGAGCTGATGGACGAGCCCGGTTCCACCGACGTCCTGTCCGTGCCCATGGATGAACTCACCCCCGGAACACCTGACCGGCCCACGCCGCAGGGCATGCTGGGTGACATCGCCATTTGCCCGCAGGTGGCAAAAGTGCAGGCCCGGAACGCAGGCCACCAGCTGCAGGATGAGATGCTGCTGCTGACCACCCACGGCATCCTGCACCTGCTGGGCTACGACCATGCGGAACCCGAGGAGAAAGCCGAAATGTTCGGGCTCCAGCGGGAACTCCTGTCCGGCTTCACCGGCAAAGAAGCACCCGCCGAGACCACCCAGTGACGCCTTTGCTCCTGGTCGCGATGGCCCTGCTCTTCCTGGGCGTCGCGGCGGTGCTGACGGCGGCCGAGGCCGCCTTCAATTTCCTTCCGCGCCATGATGCGGAAGAAGCGCTCCTTCGGAGCCGGGGCAATGCGATGCGCCGAATCCTTGCCGAGCCGGTTGCGCACATCCGCGCGCTGCGGTTCTGGCGGATCTGGTTCGAGATGGCCTCCGCGGTGGCTGTTGCCGTCCTGCTCTACAGCCTGCTGGACAACATCTGGCTCGCCGGACTGGCGGCAACAGGCATCATGGCGCTGCTCGGATTCGTCATCGTGGGCGTGTCGCCCCGCCAGCTGGGACGGCTGCATTCCGCTGCCGTGGTCCGGTTCACGGCCCCTACCATCCGGTTCCTGACCTGGGTCCTGGGGCCGATCCCCGGCTGGCTCGTGGCCCTGGGCAGCTCGGCTGCTCCCGGCGCGCCCGGCGGCGATGAGGCCTTCTTCAGCGAGCAGGAGTTCCGTGAACTGGTGGAGCGGGCCAGCGAATCGGACATGATCGAGGACACCGAAGCCGAGATGATCCAATCGGTGTTCGATTTCGGCGACACCCTGGTGCGTGCCGTCATGGTCCCCAGGACGGACATCGTCAGCATCGAATCCGGGTCCAGCCTGCACCAGGCCATGTCCCTGTTCCTCCGCTCCGGATATTCAAGGATCCCGGTTATCGGCGAGGACACGGACCACATCCTCGGCATCATCTACCTGAAGGACGTTGCCGCCGCCGTCCATGAACTCGCGCCGGACGCGGAACCGCCCCTGGTGGATTCGCTGGCCCGCGAGGTCCGGTACGTCCCCGAATCCAAGCCCGTGAGCGACCTCCTGCGTGAACTGCAGAAAGAATCCACCCATGTCGCCATCGTCATCGACGAATACGGCGGCACCGCCGGCCTGGTCACCCTCGAGGACCTGATCGAGGAAATCGTGGGCGAAATCGTGGACGAGTACGACACCGAAAGCGCCGAAGCCGTTGAGCTTGGTGACGGTTCCTACCGCGTCAGCGCACGTATGAGCATCGATGACCTGGGCGAGCTCTTCGACATCGAGCTTGACGACGACGAAGTGGACACTGTGGGCGGCCTCCTTGCCAAGGCGCTTGGCCGGGTTCCCATCGTGGGAAGCCACGTTGAAGTCCACGGCGTTTCGCTCCGGGCCGACCGCCTGGAAGGCCGGCGCAACCGCGTCAGCCACATCATTGCGGCTCCGGTGCCAAGAGTAGACACTGACTTTGAAGACCTCCTCGAAGAGGCGGACACAACCCAGCAGGGAGTTCCACGTGAGCAAGAAAAATAAGGCGGCACCGGCGGAAGACTTCGGCGGCTTCCACGCAGGATTCTCAGTCCTGGTGGGCCGGCCCAATGCCGGCAAGTCCACCCTGACGAACGCCCTGGTGGGGAAGAAAGTGGCCATCACGTCCGCGAAGCCGCAAACCACCCGGCACACCATCCGCGGCATCGTCCACCGGGACGACGCCCAGCTGATCCTGGTGGACACCCCGGGCCTGCACCGCCCGCGTACCCTCCTCGGAAAGCGCCTGAACGACCTCGTGGCGGACACCCTCGCAGAGGTTGACGCCATCGGATTCTGCCTGCCCGCCAACGAAAAGATCGGGCCAGGCGACAAATTCATCGCCGCCCAGCTCGCGGCGGTGGGCCGCAAGCCCGTCATCGCCATCGTCACCAAGGCGGACCTGGTGGACCGACAAGCACTGACCGAGCAGCTCCTCGCGGTTGCGGAGCTGGGCCGGGAAGTCCTGGGGGAGGAGGGCTGGAAGGACATCGTGCCGGTCTCCGCCACGGACGGTTTCCAGGTGGATACGGTTGCCGATGTCCTGATCAGCCACATGCCGCCGTCGCCCCCGCTGTATCCCGATGGCGAGCTCACGGACGAACCGGAAGCGGTGATGGTGGCGGAACTCATCCGGGAGGCCGCGCTCGAGGGCGTGCGGGACGAGTTGCCGCACTCCCTGGCCGTGGTGGTCGAAGAGATCGTCCCGCGGGAGGACCGGCCTGACGACAACCCGCTCCTGGATGTGCGGGTCAACCTGTATGTGGAGCGCCCTTCCCAGAAGGCCATCATCATCGGCAAGGGCGGCAGCAGGCTTCGCGAGGTGGGCACCAATGCGCGCAAGGGCATCGAGGCCCTGCTCGGCACGCGAATCTACCTTGACCTGCACGTCAAGGTGGCCAAGGACTGGCAGCGCGACCCGAAGCAGCTGGTCAAACTCGGATTCTGATCCGCCTGTGCGGCCGTTGCCGGGCGGGCGCCCCGGCATTCTCCCAGACTGGACCACTAAAATGGACCGGATTTTGATTTTAGAGGAAGGTTCACCACGTGGTTCGAGGCCGCGATATACGCGACAACGAAGCTGATGTGCCAGCCGGAACAGGGCCGGTATCCCGGCACGCGCACGACAGCGCCCTGGGGACCGCGCGGCATCTGGGCCCCTTCCGCGGCATGCCCGTCTGGCTCAAGATCGTCACGGGCGTCCTGTCCCTGGCCATTATTGGCGGCCTGGCTTTCGCCGGGTTCTGGTACCTGCGCCTGCAGAACAATATTTCCAAGGCTCCATTGAATGCCGGCGGAGGCAACAGCGAGACGGTCAGCGACGCGACGGGCAGGATGCAGATCCTCATCCTGGGCTCGGACACGCGCGACGGCAAAAACGCCGAGTACGGCACGGCCGACGACTCCAAGGGCTATGGCAAGTCGGACGTCATGATGCTGATGGACATCTCCGAGGACAACAAACGCGTGAGCGTCATCAGTTTCCCCCGCGACCTGCTGGTGGACATTCCCCAGTGCAAGGACGAGAAGACCGGCCAGGAGTACCCTGCCCGCAGCGGCATCATGATCAACGAGGCCATGGCGGAAGCCGGCATCGGCTGTGCCGTGGACACGGTCAACAGGATCACCGGCCTGGAAGTGGACCACTTCATGATGGCCGACTTCAACGCCGTGAAGGAATTGTCCAACGCTGTGGGCGGCGTGGAAGTCTGCATCAGCGACGCCGTGTACGACCCCGATTCACGGCTGCGGCTGCCTGCCGGCACCTCGATGGTCCAGGGCGAGCAGGCACTCGCCTTCCTGCGGACCCGGCATGCCTTCGCCGACGGCGGCGACCTGGGCCGGATCAAGGCGCAACAGGGATTCCTCTCGTCGCTGACCCGCAAGATCAAGGACGACGGCACCCTGTCCGATCCAGGCAAGATGCTGAAGATCGCCGACGTCGTCACCCAGAACCTGACGGTGGATGAAGGGCTGGCCTCCGTTCCCACCCTGCTGACCATCGGCAACCGGCTTAAGGACATCGATATCAGCAAGGTGGCGTTCGTCGCCGTCCCCACCACCCCGGCGGACGTTGACCCGAACAGGCTCCAGATCGCCGAGCCTGCCGGCTCCCAGCTCTTCGCGGCCCTCCGGCAGGACGTTGACCTGACCGATCCCACCGCGCCCGCCACCCCCGC
>NZ_AOFD01000046.1 GCF_000332815.1 Arthrobacter nitrophenolicus | reverse complement strand
TCCCCTGAAGCCGCCATATCTGGACAAAAACTCCTGTGCGGTGGGGGCTGGCCGAGGTGTGCGGTCAGTGACCGAAGTGGGCGCGCGGGGCGCCCTCCGGCAGCCGCTCCAGGATGTCCTCCGCGATCCTGCGCACCTTGACGTTCCGGTGGCTGGAGGCCTTGGCGAGGATGGAAAAGGCTTCGTGGTACGAGCATCTGTTCTGCGCCATGATGACGCCGCAGGCAACGTTGATGGAGGTGCGGCTGTCCAGGGCGGAACGCAGGTCCGTGGCCATGGAGCGGGCGGTATGCAGGTCGATGGCCATCTGCAGGCTCTTGGCCGCCAGCCCCGCGAACGAGCGGGCTTCCGCGATGACCTGCAGCGGGAAGGCCTTCGCATCCTGGGCGAAGAATGCCAAAGCGGCGGGCCTGTCTTCCCGGGGCCGGGCGCCGGCGCTCCCGTCCGGACCCCCTGCGAGGGCGCCGATTGCAGCGCCGCCGTCCTTCGCCCCCTGCGCAGGTGCCTCACTGCTGAGCGGCAGCCGCACGCCCAGGACGCTGCCGAGACCGGCCTGCTGCAGCTGGTCGCAGTAACGCGGCCAGCGGAAGTCGCCGTTGCGCTGGAGGACTGCCACGGGCTGGCCGCCGGCGAGCACCTCGCGCACGGGTCCCTCCGCTTCCCGGTGCTCCCAGTCGAGCAGCCGGACAACCTCCTCCGAAGTGCCTGTGATGGCGGGCGGCTTCTTGGCTGGTGGACTATGACCCCGCATTCGATGCGGAGGCCTGCAGTCCGGACAACGGCCTGGGCCGAAGCTGTCACCAGGCGGGTGAGGGATTCCCCCAACGTGCCGGTGCCGGTCACCAGGTCCAGCAGCAGGTCCTGGCCGCCGGGATCAGGCGTGGACACCCCGGCGATGACGGCTGCCGGGCGCGAGCCCGGATTTCGAGGCGGCACAAGAGGGCCGGCGACGGCTGGGGAGAGGCCTTGGTCTCAAAGGCCTCCTCGTCGCCGGCCCCGCTCAATACCCGCGTCCGTTGGACCGGGAAGCCTGAGGTTATATGTCGTGCATGCATTGCCAGTCTCACACCCCCTCGTGAGCCACGTACCTCGAGCCACGTCACTTCTTCTCTGGTAAGAAACCTAGTTCCGCTGCTGTGGGGGATGAACGCGTAGGAGGTACTCGTTTTTGAGATTAGGTAGTACCTGCTTTGCTTCGCCCGTGCCGCCGGATCCCATCACCGCAGGTGGGTGGCTTGAGGCTTGCCGGATGCCACTGGAACAGCTTCTGAAGGACTTTCTCCCAACCGCTTGACTGCTGCTGCGGGAGTGCCAAAGAATGTATTTCTATAACGTTGTAAAAACTGGAGTGAGGAATCTTTCGTGACCACAGCAGAATCAGCCGCGGCGAAGATCACCATGGATCCCGCCTTCGTGGTGGGGCCGGTCCGGCGGCGCACTTTCGGCGCTTCGTGGAGCATCTTGGCCGCTGCGTGTACACCGGCATCTTTGAGCCGGAGCACCCGACGGCGGACCGGGACGGCTTCCGCGGGGACGTCCTGGAACTCACCCGCGAACTGGGGGTATCCACGGTGCGGTACCCGGGCGGCAACTTCGTGTCCGGCTACCGCTGGGAGGACGGCGTGGGCCCGGTGGAGCAGCGGCCGGTGCGGCTGGACCTCGCCTGGCACTCCAGCGACCCCAACCTGGTGGGCGTGGACGAGTTCGCCAAATGGTCCGCCAAGGCAGGCGTGGAGACCATGATGGCCGTCAACCTCGGCACCCGCGGAACCCAGGAGGCGCTGGACCTGCTGGAGTATTGCAACATCGACGGCGGGACGGCCTTCTCGGACCAGCGCCGGGCCAACGGCGCCGAAAAGGGCTACGGCATCAAGATGTGGTGCCTGGGCAACGAGATGGACGGCCCCTGGCAGATCGGCCACAAGAGCGCCCACGAGTACGGCCGGCTCGCGGCGGACACCGCCCGGGGAATGCGCATGCTGGATCCGGACCTTGAACTGGTGGCCTGCGGCAGCTCCGGGCCCACCATGCCGACGTTCGGCGAGTGGGAGCGCGTGGTGCTCAGCGAGACCTACGACCTCGTGGACCTGGTCTCGGCCCACCAGTACTTCGAGGACTTCGGCGACCTGCAGGAACACCTTGCCGCCGGACACAAGATGGACGCGTTCATCCGCGACATCGTTGCCCACATCGACCACGTGAAGTCGGTCAGGAAGTCCGGCAAGCAGATCAACATCTCCTTCGACGAGTGGAACGTCTGGCACATGAGCCGCGGCGAGTCCAAGGCGCCCAGCGGCAAGGACTGGCCGGTGGCCCCCGTGCTGCTGGAGGACATTTACACCGTGGCGGACGCCGTGGTGGTCGGGGACCTGCTGATCACGCTGCTCCGCAACACGGACCGGGTGCACTCGGCAAGCCTGGCGCAGCTGGTGAACGTCATCGCCCCCATCATGACCGAACCGGGCGGGCGTGCCTGGAAGCAGACCACCTTCCACCCGTTCGCCCTGACCTCCCGCCACGCGTCCGGCACCGTGCTGCAGCTCGCCGTCGAATCCCCCTGGTCAGCGGGGGCAAGACGACGGACGTTGCCGCGGTGTCCGCCGTCGCAACCTACGACGCCGAAAAGGGGGAGGCGGTGGTGTTCGCCGTCAACCGCTCGGCGACGGACGCGCTGCGGCTGGACGCCGCGGTGTCCGCGTTCGGCAACGTTCAGGTTGTGGAGGCCCTCACCTACGCCAACAAGGACCCCTACTGGCAGGCAACGGCGATGATTCCACCTCCGTCCTGCCCGCTGAGAACGTCACGGCAAAGGCCGACGGCGGCCGCCTCACCGCGGAGCTTCCTGCCGTGTCCTGGTCGATGATCCGGCTCGCCGTCGGCAAGTAGCAGCAGGCGGATGCCCCCAGCGGGGCGCGGAAGGCAACAATTCCGCGCCCCGCTGGCGTCTGCGGCAACCTCTGGGAGGATGGACGGCATGGAACTGCACATCACGGGTGATCCCGCCGCCGATAAGTTGTTGAGCGAGGATGACTTTGCGCTCTTGACCGGAATGCTGCTGGACCAGCAGGTGACCATGGAATCCGCGTTCGCCGGGCCGGAGAAGATCAGGACCCGGATCGGCTCCCTGAAGCCGGAGGCCATCGCGGCGCACGATCCGCAGGCCTTTGTTGAGATGTTCAAGGAGCGGCCGGCGGTCCACCGGTTCCCGGGCTCCATGGCCGCACGCGTCCAGGCGCTGGCCGAGGCGGTGCAGAACGACTGGGGCGGTGACGCCGCCGCGATCTGGACGCAGGGCAATCCGGACGGCGCGGAGGTGCTGCGCAGGCTGAAGGCGCTGCCCGGCTTTGGCGACCAGAAAGCCAGGATTTTCCTGGCCCTGCTCGGCAAGCAGCGCGGCCTCCAGGCGCCCGGCTGGCAGGAAGCGGCAGGCCACTACGGCGAGGAGGGTGCCTTCCTGTCCGTCGCGGACATCGTGGATCCGGAGTCCCTGGTCAAGGTGCGCGCCAGCAAGCAGGCCGCCAAGGCTGCCGCGAAGAAGGCGAAGGGCTGACCTTCCCTCCTTCGTGGCGGCGGGTTGCCGTACCCGCGGTGTTTTCTGCAACGATGTATCGCAGAACCCGGCAGAACCACACGAAGGAGCCATGATGGCGGTCACCATGAACGACGTTGCAAGGGCGGCGGGGGTGTCGCTGAAGACCGTCTCCAACGTCCTGAACGACTATGAGTTCATCCGTCCTGCCACCAAGCAGCGGGTGCAGGACGCCATCGCCGAGCTGGGCTACGAAGCCAACCTGACGGCCCGGAGCCTGCGGTCCGGCAAGACTTCCATGCTGGGGCTGGTCCTGTCCGACCTTGCCGCTCCCTACTATGCCGAATTGGCGGCGAAGCTGATGAAGGCTGCGTCCCGGCGCGGCTACCGTGTCCTGGTGGAGCAGTCCGACGCACAGTCGGAGGCGGAACTGAACGCCCTCCGCGGCCCGTTCCGCCAGCTCACCGACGGACTGCTGTTCACCCCGCTGTCCATCGACGCCGACGCCATCGCCGAACGCGCGGGCAAGAAACCCCTGGTCATGCTCGGCGAGCACATCATGGACCGCGCTTTGACCTGGTCACCATGAAGAACGAGGAAGCCGCCGCGGCACTCACCAAGCATCTGCTGAACAGCGGCCGCCGTCGCATTGCGGTGCTCGGGGCCAGCCCGGAAGAGTCGGCCGGCAGTGCCGGGCTGCGGCTCAACGGGTACCGGCGGGCACTGGAACAGGCAGGGGTCGCCTTCGATCCCGCCCTGATAGCCTCCGGTGTGTGGCGCCGGGACGGCGGGGCCGGTGCTGTGGCCGGCCTGCTGGACAGCGGGGTGCAGTTCGATGCCGTCTTCGGCCTGAACGACGTGCTGGCGCTGGGGGCCCTGCACGAACTGCTGATCCGCGGGCTTCGGGTTCCGCAGGACGTGGCCGTGGCGGGCTTTGACGACATTGATGAGGCGCGGTTCGCCTCGCCGTCCCTGACCACCGTTTCGCCGGGCATGGATGAGATTGCCGAGCGGTCCATCACCCTGCTGCTGGACCGCCTCGCCGGCCGGGAAACCGCCGGGCAGGGCGTTCACATTGAGGCCGGCTTCGAGCTGAAGATCCGGGAGTCTGCTCCGTAGCTACAAGTTTCATCAGCGCCGCCGGCGGGTACGGTTTTGGCACCGGTTCAACAGACGGAAAGGTGCCCCATGATTGCCCTCCTGGTCATCGACATGCAGAACGCATACTTCGAAGCACCGGAACTGGCCGCCCGGCAGGACCGGCTGGTTGCCTCCTGCAACCGGTTGTTGGAGGCTTTCACGTCTACCGGCCACAAGGCGTTGCTGGTGGGCACGGAGCATGAGCGCGACAAGTCCACCTGGACGCTGAACATGCTCGACGACGACCAGGGCTTCATCTTCCGCGGCAGCAAGCAGGCCGAGGCCGTTCCGGGCCTGGCAAAGGACGGCCTGCCCCAGCTCAACAAGACCCGCGACAGCGCCTTTGTGGGCACCAACCTGCTGTCCCGGCTGCGGAACTGGGGTGCCAACGAAGTGGTGCTGGCAGGCGTCTCCACCCACAACTGCATCGCCCAGACCGGCGCGGACGCCTTCGCCCATAACATCCGCGTCACCTACGCCAAGGACGCCATGGCCTCCGAGGACACCAAGGACGCCGAGGACATGTTGCGCATCCTCTCCACCACCTACCGCCAGCCCGTCCAGTCCACTGACGAGATCGTGGCCAGGCTGCAGGAAGCGTCGGCAGAGGGGCGCACGAGGTAAGGCGACGGCGGCACGTCCGCGCGTGCCGCGTCGCGCCTTAACAGGGTGGTCAGGCCATCAGCCCGTGGAGTGCGTCGGCGAGGGTTTGGGCGCCTGTTTCGGCGTCCTCGTCCAGCACGTGTTCTTCGGGAGAGTGGGATACGCCGCTGGGGTTGCGGACGAAAACCATGGCGGTGGGGACGTGGGCTGCGAGGACGCCGGCGTCGTGTCCTGCCCCGGTGTCCAGGACGGGTGCGTCCGGCAGGGCGAGCTGGAGGTCCTTCTGCAGTCCTGGATCGAAATGGACGGTGGGGCTCAGCGACTCCTCGCGGAGTTCCACGCGGCAGCCTTCCTCGGCGGCGATGACCCGGGCCTGCAGGTGGATGCTTTCCACGAGGGCGGCGGTGACGGCGTCGTTGGGGTGGCGGACGTCCAGCCAGAAGTCCACGCGGGAGGCGATGACGTTGGTTCCGCCGGGAACGGGCTGGAGCCTGCCGACCGTGGCGCGGGCGTGGGGCTGTTTCCGGGCAATGTCGCGGACGGCGACGACCATGCGGGAGGCCGAAACCATGGGGTCGTACCGGTCGGCCATGAGGGTGGTGCCGGCGTGGTTGCCCTGGCCGTGGACGCTCAGGCGCCAGCGTCCGTGCCCGAGGATGGACGAGGCGATGGCGACGGGCTGGTCCAGGTCGATCAGGCCGCGGCCCTGTTCGACGTGCAGCTCCACGAAGGCGCCGATCCGGCCCAGGAGTTGTTCGTCTTTGCCGACGTGGCGCGGGTCCAGTCCATTGGCGCGTGCGACGTCGGCGAAGGTTGAACCGTCGGGGTCCCGCAGGTTCCGGGCTTTGTCCGGGTCGATGGCGCCGGTCAGAAGCCGGGAGCCGAGGCAGGCGACGCCGAAGCGGGAGCTTCCTCTTCCGGGAACACGACGACGGCGAGCGGGCGCGGCGGGGTGGCCATCCGGGCTTTGAGGATGTCCACGGCGACCAGCGCGGACGCGACGCCGAGCGGGCCGTCGAAGGGCCCGCCGCCGGGGACGGAGTCGAGGTGGCTGCCGGTGACCAGGCTGTTGCTGCGGTCCCCGCCGGGGATGTCCCACCAGGCCCAGATGGCGCCGTTGCGGTCGGTTTCCACGGCCAGGCCGCGCTTTTCGGCCTGCTCGGTGAACCAGGCACGCAGGTCCAGTTCTGCGGTGGAGTACACCGGGCGGGTGTAGCCGCCGCGGAGGGCATCCGTTCCGACGGCGGAAATTTCAGCCATCAGGCCGGTCACGGTCGCCGCCGGAGCGGTGGCCAGCGGCTCGGTTTCGATCGTCCGCGCCATCAGTGGGCCGCCACTGCCGTGCCGTGGGCCTGGGCCGCGAGCCGGAACTGGTCCGGGACTTGTCCTGCGCCCGTGGCGAGGTCTGCCGCAAATTTCCCGATCAGCGGGGCGAACTTGGCGCCGTGGCCGGAGCAGGGGGAGAGGATGGTGATGCCGTCCGCCCGGTCCAGGATGAAGTCTTCGGTGGGGGTGTTGGTGAACAGGCAGGTGGTTTCGGCGTACGGTTCGGGCACCAGGCCGGGTAGGTATTGCGCGACGTAGTCGATGACCCGCCGGCGGTTGTCGGCACTGATCCTGCCGTCCTGGTCGGCGGCGGAGGGCAGGATTTTGCCGCCGTTGTATTCGGCGACCTTCTGGCCGCGGAAGCCGGCGTCACGGCCGCCGGGCAGGCCGTAGGCCTGCCAGCCCTCGCGTTTGTGGATGAAGGTGGGCCAGGTGGAGGGGTCTGTGCCGTCCACATAGGGGAAGTGGTAGGCCTGTTCCTGGCGGACTTCGATGGGCGGCATCCCGGCCAGGAAGGACGACGGCAGCGCCAGCGACCCCAGCAGCCGGGGCAGCCAGCCGCCGGCGGCGACGATGACGTTCGCGGCGCGCAGGGTCCGGCCGTCCTCCGAAGTGAGGACGTAGGCGCCGGCTGAGCCGGCGATGGAGGCGACGGCCCAGTTGGTGTGGAGTGCCGCGCCATCGATCACTGCCTGGTCCACCATGGCGGCGACGGATTCGTGGGCGTCGATCACGCCGGCGTCCGGGTGCCACAGCACTGGGGTGTCGAAAGCGATCTGGGGCCAGCGGCGGCCTGCTTCGGCGGGGGTGAGGAGTTCGTGGTCGATGCCGCGGCTGGTCAGCACTGCGGCGAGGCGTTTGGGCTGGCGGATGGCGCCGTAGTCCACGGCTCCGGTGGGGGTGATGAGCTGCTTGCCGCTGAGGCGTGCCAGTTCGTCCCAGCTGGCCTTGGCCTCCTGGACCAGGCCGGTGTAGAACTCCTCGGGGTAGGCGTAGCGGAAGATCCGGGCGGAGCCGTGGGAACTTCCGGCGTCGTTGGCGGGGGTGGTGCGTTCCAGCAGGGCAACCCCGTGGCCGCGGGCGGCGAGGTGCCAGGCCGTGGCTGCTCCGGACAGCCCTGCCCCGACGACGGCGTACTCGATCGAATCCATTGGATGGCTCCTTGATGCAGTGACGTGGTGGTTCGTGCTCTGCATCCAGTAACCCATCCGGAAAGGCGCTGCGTCCAATATCATTTGACTAGCAATTATTGGCGTCTATCGAAAGAATCCTCATGGAGCTCCGGCAGCTGCGGTACTTCCTCGTCGTCGCTGACGAGCTGCACTTCGGCAGGGCGGCTGAACGCCTGCACATCACCCAGCCGCCCCTGACCGTCGCCGTCAAGGGCTTGGAACGTGAGCTTGGCGTGCAGCTGTTCGACCGCACCACCCGCCGCGTCACCCTGACAGCCGCTGGCGAGGCGTTCAGGGACAGGGCCCGGGCGGCCGTGGCGGAGTTGGATGCCGCGGCGGGCGATGTTGCCGACGTCGCCGCCGGAAAGAGCGGCAAGGTCAAGGTGGGCTTCGTCAGCTCCGCGAGCTACACCACCGTCCCCGAGGCACTGCGCGCCTTCCGCCGGCACCGGCCGCGGGTGGACCTGGTGCTGCACCCGCTCACCAGCGGCGAACAGATCGAACAGCTGCTTGACGGCGATCTCGACGTCGGCCTGGTCCGCGACCCGGGGGACGTGCCCGGCCTCCACCTCGAACTGCTCGGCACCGAGGACCTGGTGGCGGTCATCCCGGAAAACCACCCCCTCGCCGGGCAGGAGGAGATCCGGCCGGAGGACCTCGAGGGCGAGCCCATGATCCTTTTCCCGTACCGCCTGATGCCGGGCTTCGTGTCCCGGGTCCTGCGGCTGTTCGAACCGCTCGCGGTGCCCCCCGCCGTCGTGCAGCAGGCCATCCACCAGGAAACGGTCCTTGGCCTGGTGGCCGCCGGGCTGGGCATGTCCGTGCTGCCTGAATCCGTGGAGCGGTTCCAGATGCCGGGTGTGACCACGCGCCGGCTGGCCGGGCGGCCCCAGACGGAACTCCACGTAGCGCGGCCCTTGCACCCTTCCCCGGTGGTCGACGACTTCGTGGCATGCCTGAAAGGGCATGTGCCGGACTGAGCGAAGGCCCGCCATGACATGGCGGAAACGTGGCGGAAACGTTCGCCGCCTACTCTGGGTCCCACGCCGTCCTGAAGGCCGTTGAAGGGAACCCTATGCATCTGATGCCCCGTGAGCAGGAAAAGCTTCTGATCGTCGTGGCGGCCGACCTCGCCCGGCGGCGGCAGGCACGGGGGCTCAAGCTGAACTACCCGGAGGCGGTGGCCATCATCAGCTATGAGCTGATCGAGGGCGCCCGGGACGGCCGCAGCGTGGCCGAACTCATGAGCTACGGAACCACCCTGCTCACCCGCGAAGACGTGATGGAAGGCGTTCCCGAGATGATCCATGACGTCCAGGTCGAGGCGACATTCCCGGACGGCACCAAGCTTGTTACTGTCCACGACCCGATCCGTTAGGGGCGCCCCATGATTCCCGGAGAATACATCCTGCGGCCCGAGCCGGTAACGGCCAACGCCGCGCGCGAGGCCATCGACGTCGAGGTGGTGAATACCGGTGACCGGCCGGTCCAGGTGGGCTCGCACTTCCACTTCGCCGAGGCAAACCCTGCCCTGGCCTTTGACCGGCAGGCAGCCTACGGCCGCCGGCTGGACATCCCGGCCGGAACCGCGGCCCGGTTCGAACCCGGCGACTCGCGCAGCGTCCGGCTGATCGAACTCGCCGGCACCCGCGAAGTCCACGGGCTCAGCAACGCGGTCAACGGGAAACTCGACGGCGGCACGCACCTTGGCAGCCCGGCCCGGCCGGGTGCCGCAGCGGAAGGGGACCAGCAGTGAGCTTCGAGATGCCACGACGGCAGTACGCCGACCTTTACGGCCCGACGACGGGTGACGCCATCCGCCTGGCGGACACGGAACTGTTCCTCGAAATCGAGAAAGACCTCACCGTCTACGGCGAGGAGGTGGTGTTCGGCGGCGGCAAGGTGATCCGGGACGGCATGGGCCAGAACGGCCAGGCGGTCCGCGATGAGGACGTTCCGGACACCGTTATCACCAACGCCGTCATCCTGGACTACACCGGCATCTACAAAGCGGACGTGGCGCTCAGGGACGGCCACATCTTCAGGATCGGCAAGGCCGGCAACCCCCAGATCACGGACGGCGTGGATATCGTGATCGGAGCGAGCACGGAGATCATCGCCGGGGAACGCAAGATCCTCACCGCCGGGGGAGTGGACACCCACATCCACTTCATCTCCCCGGACCAGGTGGCCGCCGCACTCACGAGTGGCGTGACCACCATGATCGGCGGCGGCACCGGCCCGGCCGAAGGAACCAAGGCCACCACCGTCACCCCCGGGAAATGGCACATCCAACGGATGCTGCAGGCGGCCGAGGGCTTCCCCATGAACATCGGCCTGCTCGGCAAAGGCCACGCGTCCGCCGTCGAACCGCTGGCCGAACAGATCCGTGCCGGCGCCATCGGGCTGAAGGTCCACGAGGACTGGGGCGCCACGCACTCCTCCATCGACACCTCGCTGAAGGTGGCGGACGAGTACGACGTCCAGGTGGCCATCCACACTGACACCCTCAACGAGTGCGGCTTCGTGGAGGACACTATCCGGGCCATCGGCGGCCGCGTCATCCACACCTTCCACACCGAAGGTGCCGGCGGCGGCCACGCCCCGGACATCATCAAGATCGCGGGCATGCCCAACGTCCTGCCCGCGTCCACCAACCCCACGCTGCCGTACACGCGCAACACCATCGAAGAGCACCTGGACATGCTGATGGTCTGCCACCACCTCAACCCGGACATCCCCGAGGACGTTGCCTTCGCCGATTCCCGCATCCGGGCCGAGACCATCGCCGCCGAGGACGTCCTGCAGGACCTGGGCATCTTCTCCATCACCTCCTCCGACTCCCAGGCCATGGGACGCGTGGGTGAGGTGATCACCCGCACCTGGCAGGTGGCGGACAAGATGAAGAAGCAGCGCGGTGTGCTGGCAGATGACGACGGCGGCGCGCACGGCTCCGCCGGCAGCGACAACTTCCGGCTCAAACGCTACGTGGCCAAGTACACGATCAACCCGGCCATCGCCCAGGGCATCGCGGACGCCGTCGGCTCCGTTGAGGAGGGCAAGTTCGCGGACCTGGTGCTGTGGGACCCTGCCTTCTTTGGCGTTAAACCGGAGTTGGTGATCAAGGGCGGGCAGATCGCGTATGCCCTGATGGGCGACGCCAACGCGTCCATCCCCACCCCGCAGCCGCGGACCATGCGGCCCATGTTCGGGGCCCACGGGAAGGCGGTGCAGCAGTGCTCCATCACGTTCCTCCCGCAGGCGGCCATTGACGCCGGAGTGCCGGGCGAGCTGGGGCTGGAGAAGGTCATCCGGCCCGTCTCCGGGATCCGCACCCTCACCAAGGCGGACCTGAAATACAACGACGCGACGCCGGACATCCAGGTGGACCCGGAGACCTACCAGGTAACGGTCGACGGCGAGGACGTCACCTGCGAGCCCGCCGACGTCCTGCCCATGGCACAGCGCTACTTCCTCTTCTAGCCCTTCCCCTTTCACGCCCCCGGAGAACCCCGTGATCATCGACAAAGTCCTCGGCAACCTGCACGAGCTGCCCGAAACGGACCTCGCAGCCTACGCCGGCCTGCATCGCGAGAAGGTGGTGCTGCCCAGCGCCCAGCTGGTCAAGCGCATCCAGCGCGCCACCACGGACCACGGCAAGGAAATCGGCATCCGCCTTCCCGCCGGCTCCGGCGACCTCCGCGACGGCGACATCCTGCATGTCGAAGACTCCAACATGATCGTGGTGTCCGTCCTGCCCACCGACGTCCTGGTCATCGCCCCCCGGTCCATCCACGAAATGGGGGTCGCTGCCCACTCCCTCGGCAACCGGCACCTGCAGGCACAGTTCTTCGACACATCGTCTGAATATGAAGCCGAGGTCATGGTCTGCGCCTACGACCACACCGTCGAGGACTATCTCAAACACACCGGAGTGCCCTACTCCCGGCAGGAACGCGTCATGCCCGTACCTTTCCGCCATGCTGAGCACAGTCACTGAAACCGCCCCCGGTGGTCGAGCCTGTCGAGACCTGGGTGCCGACGCGGGGGCTTCGGCGGGAGATAGGGGCCGTGCCCGTCCCCAGGCGCTCCCAACCCTCGCAAGCTCGGGTCGGGGCCCTTGCGCCAGTAGGCCCCCCGCGCGGCCCGCCACGCCGCGGCCCCTATCTCCCGCCTCCGCCGATTCAAAAAGTCACCAGTCGTCGAGGTGCCTGCAATGAGTTACCAGCTTGCTCTGCAGCAACTTGTGGATTCCGCTTTGCCTACTGGGGCTTTTGCTCACTCTTTTGGGTTTGAGACTTATCTCGAGCGGGGGCTCGTTTTTGATGAGGCTGGTTTTGGGGTGTGGTTGTCGGCTTTTGTTTCGCAGCAGCTGACGTATTCGGATGGGCTTGCCATTCGGTTCTTGTATGAGGGTGGTGATGTTGTTGGGCTCGATGCTGCGTTGTCGGCGTCTTTGTTGCCGCGGCAGGTCCGGGAGGCCAGCACCAAAATGGGGCTCCGGCTGCTTGAGATCGGGGCGGAAGTCTTTCCGTCGGCGGAGCTGGAACTGTACCGGGACCTGGTGACCACCGGCAGGGCCGCCGGACACCAGCCGCTGGCGTTCGCCGTCGTCGCACGTTCGCTGGGAGTGCCGCTGCAGGAGGCGCTCGCTGCCTACCTTTTCGCTACCGCCACCTCGCTGACGCAGAACGCCGTCCGCGCCATCCCGCTCGGCCAGAACGCCGGGCAGCGCGTGCTGCGGAAGGCGCACGACGACGTCGCTGCCGCCGTCGAGCGGGTCGCCCACCTGACGCCGGACGACTTCGGGGCCGTCATCCCCGGACTGGAAATTTCACAAATGCGGCACGAACGCCAGCGTGCCCGGATGTTCATGAGCTGACCGTGCCCATGGATTCACAAGGAGGACACCATGACTGAACCCATCAAGATCGGCATCGGCGGGCCCGTGGGCGCCGGTAAAACGCAGCTCGTGGAACGGCTCACCCGGCACATGAGCGGCGACATCTCCATGGCCGCCATCACCAACGACATCTATACCATCGAGGACGCCAAAATCCTCGCCGCCAACGGCATCCTGCCCGTAGACCGGATCATCGGCGTCGAAACCGGCGGCTGCCCGCACACCGCCATCCGCGAGGACACCTCGATGAACACCGCAGCGATCGAGGAACTCAAGGCCCGGCACCCCGACCTGCAGGTGATCTTCGTGGAATCCGGCGGCGACAACCTCTCCGCCACTTTCAGCCCCGAACTCGTGGACTTCTCCATCTACATCATCGACGTGGCCCAGGGCGAGAAAATCCCCCGCAAAGCCGGCCAGGGCATGATCAAGTCCGACCTCTTCATCATCAACAAAACCGACCTCGCCCCCCACGTCGGGGCCGATTTATCGGTCATGGAGAAGGACTCCAAGGAGTTCCGGGGAGCAAAGCCGTTCTGTTTCACCAACCTCAAGACCGACGAGGGCCTCGACAAAGTCATCGAATGGATCCGGCACGACGTCCTGATGCTTGACCTGGTGCAATAGGCATGGCGGCAGTGAACTTGCGCGAGGTGACGTGCCCGCTGAGGCGGCGAGGCCGGATTTGGGGGCCGCGGCGTGGCGGGCACCGCGGAGCGGGCACGGCCCCAAATCCGGCGAAGCTGCCGGACCCAGCCACGGACAAGCACCGATGGGGGAGCTTGAGCTCCGGGTCGCCGTGCGTGGCCAGCGCTCGGTTGCCGTGCACCAGTATCATCAGGGCGCATTGAGAGTTCTTCGGCCGCACTATCTGGATGATTCCGGGCAGGTTTGTTATGTCGTGGTGAATCCTGGCGGGGCTTATCTTGGGGCGGATTTGTTTCTTCTGGATGTTGAGGTCGGGGATGGGGCTGACCTGCTGTTGACTACCCAGTCCGCCACGAAGGTCTACAGGACTCCGGGGTCGTTTGCCGAGCAGCGGATGGACCTGCGGCTGGGGGAGGGGGCGCGGCTGGAGCTGATGCCGGACCAGCTCATCGCCTACCGCGAGGCCAGCTACCGGCAACGCACCTCCGTGACCGTCCGGCCGTCGTCGTCCCTGGTGATGGCGGAAGTTGTGACGCCGGGCTGGTCGCCGGATGGAGCGGGCTTCCGGTACCAGGAGATCCGGCTGCGAAACGAGATACGGGTCGAAACGGACGAAGGAACCCACCTGCTGGCGCTGGACAACCTGCTGATCCGTCCGCCCGCGGGCGATGTGACAGGCCTGGGGTTCATGGAGGGCTACAGCCATCTGGGATCGCTGGTGGTGGTGGACGCCCGCGTGGACCAGGCGCTCGCCGACGAACTGCACGCGCTCACCGCCGGACACGACGCCCTGGCCGGTGTCTCCCTCACCCGCCCCGCCGCCGGAACCACCGGCCTGGTCCTGCGTGCGCTGTCCAACAGCACCGGGGAACTGAACTCCCTGCTTGCCGGCTGCACCAACCTCCTGCGGGAACGCTGGCAGGGGCAGGGACCGCTCAACCTGAGGAAGCACTGATGACCGCCCTGACAACCATCACCGCGCTGTATCGGGAGCGGGAAACGCTGCCGCTGCGGACCCGGATACTGTTCACTTTCGGTGCCGTGGCCGCCCTGCACGCCGCCGCCGTCGTTCTCCTGCTCTCCGGAAACGCCGGCGCGGCAGGGACGGAGGCACTCACCTGGGGCCTGGTCCTGACCGCCTACCTGGCCGGCGTAAAGCACAGCTACGACTGGGACCACCTCGCCGCCATCGACAACTCGACGCGGAAGTTCGTGGCGCAGCGACAGGACCCGGTCAGCGTCGGCTTCGCCTTCAGCCTGGGGCACAGCTCGGTAGTGGCCCTGGCCGGGGTGCTGGTCATCGCGGGCGCGGCCCTGGTGGGGGAATTCATGGCGGACGGGTCCACCGGGAACCTGGTCCTCGGGCTGGTGGGCAGCGGCGTGTCCGGCCTCTTCCTGCTGGCGATGGGCCTGTTCAACGGCTCCGCGTTCGCCCGCTCCGCGAAGGCCTACCGCCGGGCACGCAGGGGCGCCGCCGTCGATCCGCGCGACCTGGAACCCCAGGGCCTGGTGGCGCGGCTCCTTGCCAGGCCGCTGTCCCGGGTGCGCCGGCCGCGGAACATCTACGTGATCGGCTTCCTCTTCGGGCTTGGCTTCGACACCGCCACCACCATCGGGCTGCTGATGATGACGACGGCGGCTTCGCTGGCCGGGGTGCCGGCGTTCACCCTGCTTGCCCTGCCGCTGGCGTTCGCGGCCGCCATGACGCTCTGCGATTCCCTCAACGGCGTGGCATGATGCGGATGTACCGCTCGGCACTGGACGACCCCCAGCGGAAGCTGGGCTTCAATGCGCTGGTGACCGGGATTTCGGCCGTGTCCGCGCTGTTCATTGCCGTGGTCACGCTCGGCGGCTTTGTCCATGCCGCGTTCGCGCTGGAGGATCCGGTGACCGCCTGGCTCGGCTCTATTGACCTGGGCGACGCCGGCCTCCTGCTGGTGGCACTGTTGCTGGCGGTGTGGGGTGCGTCGGCACTCCGGGAGCAGGGCGTTCGGAAGGGGTAACAGCTCACGGCGATCCGGGAACAGCAAGGTGCGGTGCCTGCCGGATGGCCTGCACCGCACCTTCAGAATTCCGGACCAGAAGCTGCCTAGCCGCCGAATTCCGGGACGTAGCTGGGAACCCCGACGGCGTCCGTGGAAACCGGTGCGCCGGTGTCATTGATGACGTGGTCCAGCGTGCCGGCGCCCAGGTTGACCGTCAGCAGGCTGTGCAGCTTGACGCCCGGCGTCACCGGCACCTCGAAGCCGCGGGTTGCGTGGATGGTGGGGTCCACGTTGTTGTAGACATAGCTGCCGCCGCCCCACAGTTCGTGGGTTTTGACGGTGTCTGCGATCTTGTAGCCGGCCCAGCCCAGGACCCCATCGTGCTGCCAGGCGGCCTGGTTGGGGGCGTCGTAGGGAAGTTCATTCTGGAAGAAGATGGTCTTGCCGTTTTCGCCGTTCCAGATGACGTTGTACTCCTGGTAGTGCTCCACGAACAGGCCTGTGGCAGTGACGTTGTCGCCATTGATGATCACGCCGTTCTTACCGGTGTTGGTGGTCCATCCCACGCCGTTGCCGTGGTCAGCACGCCAGGCCCAGATGTGGTCCAGGAGGACGTTGTCGCTGTTGACCTCTAGGCTGTTTGACGCCTTGCCCACGTGGGGCCCGCCGATGCGGAAGAACACGTCGTGAAGCGTGGTGGGGTTGGCCGGATCACTGCGCACGGAAGAGTTGGCGGAGCCGCTGCCCTCACCGTCGCGGTCCTTGCCGATCCGCAGCAGGGCGGGTGAATTGACCTCGCCGGCATCTATCGTGACTGCGGCGATGTCCACGCCGGGGACATCCGCGACAGTCAGTGGGACGGCTCCGTTGAGCGCCGTAAGGGTGGCGATTCCCATCCCGAGGACGACGGTGTTTTCCCGCTTGACCTCGATGCTCTCAGCAATGCCGTAGACCCCCGGGGTGAGCAGGAGATTCTTGCCGCGTGCCAGCTGGGCGTTGATGGTTTTGGCGGAGTCCGAGGGGGTGGCCACGTAGAACTCGGACAGGGGGAGGCTGCGGCCCGCCGTCGGGCCGTTTTCCCAGGTGGTTCCTGACGAGTCCGTGCGGACGGACGGAACGAACACACTGTACCGGCCGTCGCCGTCCACCGTGAGGTAGGGCTTCTCACGGCTGATGGGAGTGCTGGCCAAGGTGGTGTACGGCGGGTTCGGGAAAGACTGCGCCGGCGCCCCGTCCACTCCGGAGAAGACCTGGTTCCAGACCCCGTTGGACCAGTTGCCGATGCTGCTGTCGCGCACGAAGTACTGCTGCTGCGACCCGTTGATGACGTCGCCCGTCTTCGAATCGGAAATGAAGCCGCCGCTGGCGTACTGCGGTCCGGCGGTGCAGTAGTCCATGAGGGAGAGGTTGCCGCCGGTGATGTTGACCCGCCGCATGGGCGACGCCTGCGAGGCCGCCCAGAAGTTGGCCGAGCTGCGGCAGCCCTCGAGGCCCATGACGTTGATGGTGAGGTTGGACAGGGACCGCCAGAAGTTGTTCAGTGCGATGCAGTTCTCCGCGGTGAGGCAGCGGTTGTACACGTCCACGTGCCCATTGATGATGACGTCCGTGGGAGAAGCCCCCAGGCCCGAAACCTCCGTGGAGTAGCCCACCTGGATGATGAGCGGCTCCGCCGCGGTGCCGTAGGTTCCCGGCTTGAACAGCAGTGAGTAGCGTTTTGAGCCCATTTCATCGTCCACCTGCTGTGCGGCGATGGCATCAACAGTTGCCTGGATTTCCGCCACGGGCATGCTGGGGTCGAAGATCCGGACGTTGGGGCCGAAGTCCGGCTCCGTGCCCTCGGGAACAGCCGGAGGAGCGGCGGGAAAAGCAGCCGGTGCGGGGGCCTGGGGTGCCGATGCCTGGGTTGCGGCCGGTGCTTGCAGCGCGACCGGCGCAGCGGCGGCGAGGCCTCCGCCGCTGCCGATCAGCCCGGCAAGGAGGACCATCGTGCCGGCGGCCCGGCGGCCCTTCATGCGCCGCACGTGGGGGTGGTCCGGGCGGTCGGCGCGTGGCGGATGGGGAGGGTGGGCTAGCGGCATTGCTGGTCCTGTTCGTCGGTGGGATGCAGTGAGGCGGCTTGACGGCGGCGAAAATGATGGGCCGTGGGAGCGCTCTCGTCGGGGAAGCGTAACACCGTGACGAAGCACCGGCAAGGGTAGGGTGGGAGCGCTCCTACTCTTCCTTGACAAGTCGCTGTGAGGTGGGACACCATGTGGTGAGAGCGCTCCCACGATGGACTGCCACCCGGTCCAGCCCGGCTGCTCCACCTCCCGCCTCCGGCCGTCCATGCGGACCGATGGGGCATCTTTTGACGAAGGAGTCTTCCCCTGTGAAAAACCCCAGTAAGTTCTCCGTGCTCTCGGCTGCCGCCGCCTGCCTGGCCCTGTCCCTGACGGGCTGCGGATCCTCATCCGCAGAGAAGGCCGGCGTGAACGGCGCCACCGGATCCGAGCCCGTGACGCTCACGGTCGGAACATTCAATGAGTTCGGCTACGAGGCGCTCTTTGAGGAATACGAGGCGCTGAACCCGAACGTGACCATTGAGCACAAGAAGGCGGCAACCACCAACGAAGCACGGGACAACCTCACCACCCGCCTGGCCGCCGGCTCGGGGTTGTCCGATATCGAGGCCGTGGAGGTTGACTGGCTTCCCGAACTCCTGCAGTACCCGGACCGTTTTGCGGACTTGAGCGACCCTGCAGTGGAAGGCCGCTGGCTGGACTGGAAGGCCGAGGCCGCCACCACCGACGATGGCAAGCTTCTTGGCTACGGCACCGACTCCGGCCCCGAGGCCGTCTGCTACAACGCCGAACTGCTCAAGAAGGCCGGCATGCCCTCCGAACGCGGGGAAGTGGCCAAAATGCTGGGCACCACCTGGGACAGCTACTTCGAAGCCGGTAAGGCCTTCAAGGCCGCCAGCCCGGATTCCGCCTGGTTCGACTCCGCAGGGGCAATCTACCAGGGCATGAGCAACCAGCTGGAAAAGGTCTACGAGGAGGAAGACGGCACCGTCATCGCCACGGAGAACCAGAAGGTCAAAGACACTTATAACCAGGTCCTGAAAGCCTCTACCGAGGACGGGTTGTCCGCCCACCTCAGCCAGTGGAGCGATGACTGGGCTTCCGGCTTCCAGACGGGTGCCTTCGCCACAACCCTCTGCCCGGGTTGGATGCTCGGTGTCATTGAGGGCAACGCAGCCGGGGTCACCGGCTGGGATGTGGCCAACGTCTTCCCCGGCGGCGGCGGAAACTGGGGCGGCTCCTACCTGACGGTTCCCACCCAGGGCGAGCACCAGGCGGAGGCCAAGAAGCTGGCAGGCTGGCTGACAGCCCCCGAGCAGCAGATCAAGGCCTTCACCGCCAAGGGCACCTTCCCCAGCCAGAAGGAGGCGCTGGAAAGCAGCGAGCTGCTCGGCCAGACGAATGCGTTCTTCAACGGCGCGCCCACGGGCCAGATCTTCGCCGAACGTGCCAAGGCTGTTGAGGTCACGCCTTTCAAGGGAACCAAGTACTTCGCCATCAATGACGCCATGCAGCAGGCCCTTACGCGTGTGGACGTTGACAAGTCGGACGACGCCGCTTCCTCCTGGGAGAAGTTCGTCGCCGCCGTGAAGTCCCTCTAGGCATGGCTGTCACCGACCGGGTCAAGCCCCGGAGCGCCGGGTGTCCGCCCCTGCCTCCGGCGGACACGAAGGGTGTCCGGCGCCTGGCTTTCTCGCAGCAGGCCTCCAAGTGGGACGTGAAAGTGTCCCCCTACCTCTACATCTCGCCGTTCTTTATCCTGTTTGCCCTCACCGGGCTCTTCCCGCTGGTGTACACGGCATGGGTTTCCCTGCACAACTGGAACCTCATTGGCGGGCAGGGCAAGTTCACGGGCCTGGAAAACTACGCCTTCGTTGTGGCCCAGCCCTACTTCTGGAATGCGGTGGGCAACACCTTCAGTATCTTCATCCTGTCCTCCGTTCCCCAGGTTGTCATCGCCCTGGTGATCGCGGCGGTGCTGGATGCGAACCTGAGGGCAAGGACGTTTTGGCGGATGGGTGTCCTGGTCCCGTTCGTCGTTGCGCCGGTGGCGGTGGGCCTGATCTTCAACAACCTCTTCGCAGACCAGTTCGGGCTGATCAACGAGATGTTGAAGGCGGCAGGGCTGGACCCGGTCCGGTGGCATTCCGACTCGGTGGCCAGCCACCTGGCCATCGCCTCCATGGTCAACTTCCGCTGGACCGGCTACAACGCGCTGATCTTCCTCGCAGCGATGCAGGCCATCCCGCGGGATGTATTCGAGGCGGCAACGATCGACGGCGCCGGCCGGCTGCGGCAGTTCTTCTCCGTGACCGTCCCCATGCTGCGGCCAACAGTGATCTTCGTGGTGATCACCTCCACCATCGGCGGCCTGCAGATTTTCGACGAACCGCGGGTCTTTGACCAGTCCGGCCTGGGCGGCGCGGACAGGCAGTGGCAGACGCTGACCATGTACATCTGGGAACTCGGCTGGGGCCAGCGCAACTTCGGCAGGGCTTCTGCCGTGGCGTGGCTGCTCTTCCTGATCATCGTCCTGATCGCCCTGCTCAACTTCCTCATCACCAAGCGCATCGCAAGCCAGGGAGGCCGCAAGTGAGCTCCATTCCCATGATCGAGCAGACCGCCGGGAAGGGGGCCGCCCGGGCGGCAGCGCGGCGGGGACCGGGTGCCAGGGGTCCCCGGTCCGGCCAGGGAAGTGCCCGCAGGCCCGGCTTCCTTACTTACGGATTCCTGGGTGCCGTTCTCCTGGCGTCCCTCTTTCCGCTCTATTGGTCCTTCCTGGTGGGCAGCCATGACAACACCGTGCTGAGCCGCGGCATTCCGCTGCTGCCCGGCGGGAACTTCCTGGCGAACGCAGCGAAAGTCTTTGACAGCATTCCGTTCTGGAAGGCGATGGGCAACAGCCTCATCGTCTCGTGCGTGACCGCGGCATCCGTCGTCGCGTTTTCCACCCTTGCAGGATTCGCCTTTGCCAAGCTCCGCTTCCGCGGCAGCAAGGGGCTGCTGGTGTTTGTCATCGCAACCATGGCTGTTCCTACCCAGCTCGGCGTGGTCCCGCTGTTCATCGTGATGTCCAAGCTCGGGTGGACCGGCTCGCTTTGGGCCGTCATCGTCCCGGGCATTGTTACGCCTTCGGCGTGTTCTGGATGACCCAATACCTGCGTGACGCCCTTCCGGATGAACTCATCGAGGCCGTGCGGATGGACGGGGCGTCCATGATCCAGGCGTTCTGGCACATCGGATTTCCGGCGGCCCGTCCGGCTGCCGCCATGCTCGCGCTGTTCACCTTCGTGGCCACCTGGACGAACTTCTTCTGGCCGTTCATCGTCCTTGACCCGTCAAACCCCACCCTCCCGGTGGCCCTGCAGTTGCTGCAGGCGGCCCACTTCGTGGACTACTCCGTGGTCCTGGCCGGCGCCGTCCTGGCCACCATCCCGCTCCTGCTTCTGTTCATCGCGGCAGGCCGGCAACTCGTATCTGGCATCATGCAAGGAGCAGTCAAAGGATGAGTTCCACCCAACTTCCGTTTCCGGAGGGCTTTCTCTGGGGCGCGGCAACAGCTGCGTACCAGATCGAAGGCGCAGCACACACCGGGGGGCGGCAGGACTCCATCTGGGACGTGTTCGCCCGGGTGCCCGGTGCCGTGGCGGACGGCCACAACGGCGACGTGGCCTGCGACCACTACCGGCGCTACAAGCAGGACGTGGCACTCATGGGCCAGTTGAACATGAAGGCCTACCGGTTCTCCACGTCCTGGGCCCGCTGCATGCCCGACGGCGTCACGCCCAACCCGGACGGGATCGCGTTCTACTCCCGCCTGGTGGATGAGCTGCTGGCTGCCGGAATCACACCGTGGCTGACCCTCTACCACTGGGACCTGCCCCAGGCGCTGGAAGACCAGGGCGGCTGGGCCAGCCGGGACACGGCATACCGCTTCGCCGACTATGCGGCCCTCATGCACAGCGTGCTGGGGAACAGGGTCCGCATCTGGACCACCCTCAACGAGCCGTGGTGCTCCGCGTTTCTCGGCTACGCGGCGGGAATCCACGCGCCGGGCCGGCAGGAACCCGGGTCCGCCCTTGCTGCTGCACACCACCTCCTGCTCGGCCACGGCCTGGCAGCCGGGGAACTTCGCCGGCGGGACGCCGAGGCATCGCTGGGCATCACCCTGAACCTGACCGTCGCCGATCCACGCGACCCGGCCAGCAACGGTGACCGGGACGCAGCGCGGCGGATCGACGGCCAGTTCAACCGGATCTTTCTCGACCCGCTGTTCCGGGGGGAGTACCCGGCCGACCTCCTGGCGGACGTTGCCCACCTGGGAATGGCTGACCTGATTCACGAAGGGGACCTGGACATCATTTCCACGCCCCTGGACCTGCTCGGCGTCAACTACTACCACGGGGAATCCCTCACAAAGGACCCGGCAGACCCCCGGGAACAGGCGGCGCCGGAAACGACGTCGGTTCCCGGCCAGGCGGACCGCCCGGTGTCCTCCCCGTTCGTGGCTGCCGACGGCGCGCGGTCGGTGCCCCGTGGCCTGCCGGTGACGGGAATGGGCTGGGAGGTCCAGCCGGAGGGGCTGCGGCGCCTGCTCAACCGGCTGCAGGCGGAGTACACGGGCCCGGCCGGGATCCCCGTCTACATCACCGAGAACGGTGCAGCCTACGATGACGTCCCTGACGGAGCTGGCTTCGTGGACGACCAGGACCGGCTGGGGTTCTTCGCAGCCCACCTCGAAGCTGTCCATGGCGCCATCGCGGACGGCGTGGACGTCCGTGGATACCTGGCCTGGTCCCTGCTGGACAACTTCGAGTGGTCCTTCGGCTACCACCAGCGCTTTGGCCTGGTCCGCGTGGACTATGCCACCCAGGAACGCATCCCGAAGGCCAGCGCCTTGTGGTACTCCGAGGTGGCGGCTTCCAACGCAATTCCGGCCGGCAGCAACGCCGTGTCGCCGGCAGGGCAGGGTGTCGTATTGTCGGTGTAATGAACGAAAAGTCCCGCCGCTCCGCCCTTCTGCAGGCAGGGCGGCCCAGCCCCACGCTCGAGGACCTCGCCACGGCGGCCGGAGTGTCCCGCTCCACCGCGTCCAGGGCGATTAATGGCGGACTGAAGGTCAGCCCGGAGGCCCAGGCCGCCGTTGACGCCGCAATCGTTGCCCTTGGTTACACACCAAACCGTGCGGCCCGCAGCCTGGTCACCAGGCGCACCGGATCCATTGCGCTGGTCATCCCCGAACCCGATGCAAGGGTGATGATGGACCCTTCTTCGCCGCCGTCATCACCGGCGTCAACGAGGCCCTCAGGGACACTGACATGCAGCTGGTGCTGCTGATGTCCCGGGCGGGGGACGATTCCGCCCGGACCATGCGGTACCTGCGCGGCGGGCACGTCGACGGCGCGATCGTGGTCTCGTTCCACGAGGCGGACGGCTGGGCGGAGACCCTCGGCACCACCGGCCTGCCCACAGTCTTCATCGGCAGGCCGTGGGCCGCGGGCTTCGGTGTCCCTTACGTGGACCTGGACAACCGCGAGGGCGGCCGGCTCGCCGCCCGGCATCTGGCAGCCATCGGCCGCACCCGGCTCGGCACCGTGGCAGGACCCGCCGACATGACCGCGGCAGTCGACCGCCTGGACGGATGGATGCAGGGCGTCCGGGAAGCGGGACTGCAGCCCGGTCCGGTCATCCACGGGGACTTCACGACGACGGGTGGCGCCGAAGCGGCACGCAACCTTTTGGCGGACGCACCGGAACTTGACGGAGTTTTCGCCGCCTCGGACCTGATGGCGCTGGGTGTCATTGAAACGGTGCGGGGAATGGGCCGGAGGGTTCCGGAGGATGTCGCCGTCGTGGGGTTCGACAACCATTCCCTGCTCGCCGCCAACGGCTTGGGCCTCACCACGGTGACCCAGCCGATGGTGGATATGGCCGTGACGGCAGGGCAGCTCCTGATCCGCGCGATCGAAAACCCGGACCAGCAACTGGAACCGGTGATCTACCCCGCCGAGCTGGTAATCCGCGAAAGCACCCGGGCGTGATGCGAGATCGATGATTATTACGCGAGGAGTTGCTTCTATTGCAACAGTCCTGAGGCGGACTAACCACGCGGAAAATGGAGGCTCAGGTCACAACCGGGGTGCCGGGGCGGCCGGGCTGCCTTTGCCTTTCTGGCACAATACTTACCAGCCTCCCCTGGGGGATTCCGGTGTCACCGCCGGTACTCCTGCCGATCCGTCATCCGGTACATAGACAGGACGAAAATGCTCGAACCGTCGAAAGAACAGCGCTCAGTGCGCCCAAAAACTGCCCGAAGATTGAGGGTGGATGACTGCATCGTGGTTGATAAGGGCGAACTGCGGAAGGCCCAGGTGGGCGCAGGCGTCGGAAACTTCATCGAGTGGTACGACATCGGGGTCTACGGCTATCTCGCGGTGACCATGACTTCTGTCTTCACGGAGGGCATGGACGAGCGGATGGGGCTGCTTGTCACGCTGCTGGGTTTCGCAGTCTCGTTCATCGTGCGTCCCCTCGGCGGAATGATCCTTGGCCCGCTGGGCGACAGGATCGGCCGCCGCAAGGTGCTCTTCGCCACGATGGCCATCATGGCCGCCGCCACCACCGGAATTGGGCTGTTGCCCACCGCAGGCGAGGTGGGACTGTGGGTCATCATTCCCCTCTACTTTCTGAAGATGCTTCAAGGGTTCTCCACCGGCGGAGAGTATTCCGGTGCCGCCACGTACATCTCCGAGTTCTCGCCCGACAAGAACCGGGGTTTCATGACCTCGCTCCTGAATTCGGGATCCATGCTGGGGTTCGCCGCAGGCGCCAGCATGGTGGCCGTCACCACGGCCGTCACCACTTCCATGTGGGGCAGTTCCGCCATGCTGGACGGGGGCTGGCGGATCCCGTTCCTGATCGCCCTGCCCCTGGGCATCGTGGCGATCGTCCTCCGCCGCCGCCTGCCGGAATCGCCGAGCTTCGAAGTGGCCCACGTGAAAGCCGGTACCCAGGAGGTCGACCCCATTTTTGTCCGGCATAACCTGCCAAACATCATTAAGCACTACTGGCCGCAAATCGTTATCGGCTGTGCCCTCATTGCCGCCGACGGCAGCTCCGGCTACATGCTTACGAGCTACATGCCTACCTACCTGGAAACGCAGGTTGGATCGGACGCCGTGCATACGGCCATTGCCGCCGTGGTGGTGCTGGTCCTCCTGGCCGCCATGATTCCGCTCGTGGCACGCCTGTCAGACCGCATCGGCCGGCGTCCCATTTATGCCGTGGCGACTATCGGCAACCTGGTCCTGCTGGTTCCGGCGTTCGCCCTGATGCAGCTAGGGACGCTGTGGTCGATTTACCTGGCAATGTTCATGGTCGCGCTGCCGTGCGCCTTTTTCCTGGCGCTGACCGCCGCCGTCATGTCCGAGCTGTTTCCCACGGCGTCGAGGTTCGGTTCTGTGGGCGTCACCCACAACCTCTCCATTTCCATCTTCGGCGGTACTACGCCCCTGGTCAGCCAGATCCTGGTCGAAACAACGGGC
The DNA here is from genome assembly GCF_000332815.1 of Arthrobacter nitrophenolicus. GTDB lineage: Bacteria > Actinomycetota > Actinomycetes > Actinomycetales > Micrococcaceae > Arthrobacter > Arthrobacter nitrophenolicus. The sequence continues at coordinate 10,317 of NZ_AOFD01000046.1, read as the reverse complement.
AACCTGTACGCCCCGGCGTTCTATGTCATATTCTTTTCCGCGGTGGCGCTGGTGGCCCTGGTGAAGATGCGTGAGACCGCGGCACGCCCCCTCCTGGGATCGGTGCCCGTGGTCACCAGCCGGGCCGAGGCGGAAAAGCTGGTGGCGGGCCAGGACTCCGATGACCGGATCGACACCTCCACCATGATGCTGACCCAGGAACCGGCGCCGTCCGAGCCTGTCGGCGCCCGCTAAGCTTAGGCGGCGACCCTGCCTTTGCTCCTGCGGTGTTGCCGGTGCCTGGCACGGGCTGCGGCCGGCGTGCGGGCGTCAACGAGTACCTGCTCGCCGTCCGCCACCATGGCGTCAGCTTCCAGGTGGACACCATGCTCGATGAGCACGCTGGATCCGATCCGGGAGTGGCTGCCAATGTGCACGCGGTTTCCGATGACCGTGCCGCGTCCGATGCGCACGCCGTCGCCGATCACCGTCCGGTCGCCGATGGTGGCATCACGGTCAATCCAGCTGCCGTGCCCGATCCGGCACCCGTGTCCGATCCGCGCACCGTTCTCGACGTACGTCATGGATCCGATGCGGGTGCTGTCGGCAACCGTGGCGCCCGGAGCCACCAGGCCGCCGCCATTGGCACGCCGGACGTAGCGGGTGACCTTGCCGGCGTCGTCCTCAACTGATTCAAACTTCGCGTTCATGAAATCCCTCAGTACCGTGCGGTAACTTACCGTACAGTCAGTTAACGGTCCGGAACCCAAACAGATTCCCGCGCTAGCCGTAAGTACGCCGGCGCCGGCATCAGTCGTCCGCTGCGGCCGCCTCTGCTTCCGTAAGCAGCAGTGCCGTCCCCTGGAAGGCCGGCAACTCCAGGAAGAAGCTGCCCAGGTCATCCACCTGGCCGATGGACTCGCCGCTGAACAGGTCCTGCACCGTGGAGCCCGGCACCAGGTGGCTTGACTGGATGCTGCCGGCCACGTCCTGGTCGGAGAAGTTCAGCACCGTGACCTCAAGCGCGCCGCTTCCCAGCCTGGTCACCTGGACCAGCAGCCCGCGGTGGGACACGTCGGGGACGTCGACAAGGGTGCCGGTGGCGATGCCGTGCTCCTCCCGGACAGCCAGGACCCGCTGGAGCCGCCGGGCAAACGAGTTGGAGTCCTGCAGCTGCTCCGGCAGCCCACCGTACAGGCTGCGTGCCCGCGGCATGCCCGAGGATGACGACTTCGCATCCGGGCTGGTGCCCATGATGTCGTGGGCGCCGCGGTTGATCCAGCGGGTGTCGCCCTGCGCCGTCAGCTCGGCAACGCTCTCCCGGTCAAGGGCGGTGATCCCGGCAAGGTCCCAGCCGGACAGGGCAAAGACGCCGGGCTGCAGGGCGTTGTACATCGCCAGCAGGATGTGGGCGTCCCGGACCTTCGCTTCCTGCTCCGGCGTGATGGACTCCGGATCCCGGATTCCCAGCGCCGCCATGATGAAGCTCACCGTGGTGCAGGCAATGCCGTTGGTGGTGAACACCGCGTTGTAAGGGCCGTTCTCCCCGGTCAGGCGCTCGCGCATGGTCTGCTGGACCTTCTCGGCCAGCTCGGCGCCCGTGAGCTCCTCGCCGGCAAGCTCGAACATCTCGTCCCGGTGGCCCGAGGCGAAGTGCATCAGCTCATAGGTGAGTTCGTCATGGTTCTGCAGCGCGTGGACCAGTGACGCCTGGTCCACGCCGATTTCCATGGACAGCCGCATCGTCAGCCGCAGCAGCTCGGTGTCTGCCGTGACCAGCGCATAGTGGTAGGCGGGCCGGGTGATGAAGTCGTAGGACAGGTCAGGGCCGGCTTCGGACGTTGCCTTGATGTCGTCGATGGTCAGGTTGAGCTCCTGGAAGGAGAACCCGCCCACCTTGCGGATCATGGAACCGATGAGCTGGTTGGCAGCCTCGGACAGCGGGTGTCCCTCGGACCAGCCGGGCTGTTCCTCGGCACTCTTTTCCACACCCAGGAATCCGTTGGCATCCAGCCGCAGCGCCCCGGTGCCCAGGTCGAGCAGCGAGTGCAGGGCATCGCCCACCACCAGGCGCATCCCGGCGAAGGTGGGGTCCAGCCAGTTGATGGACGGCTGGCCGGCCTTGAAGTAGTGCAGGTAGACCCAGCGGCGGGTCTTGCCCGTCGTGTCCACCACCGGGCGGGTGGCGCTCCAGTTGGTTTCCTTGACGCCGGGCTCGTAGAAAATCACCCGCTGCAGCCGGCCGATGATGTATCCGGCCTTTTGCAGCGCCTGTTCGGATTCCGGGCTGAGGTTAACCGAGTCCTGGCCGTCGGGAACGTCCGGCAGCAGGTGCCAATCCTCCTCGGGGATGTCCACCATGTGGTAGATCCCCGGGTAGTCCCGGAAGTTCATTTCGGCGAGGCGGAAGTCCGCGCCCTTGCCGGTGTGGCCCGGCACGATGTCGTCGATGATGGTGCCGCCGTGGTCCGCGGCCACCTCGCACATCCGGCGGAATTCCTCCTCCGTCCCGAAGACGGGGTCGATGGCCATGCTGATCCGGTCGAAGTGGCCGTCAACGCTGGGCGTCTGGGTCCAGCCGCTGATGCCGCCGGCCAGCTTGACCGGGCCGGTGTGGATGGCGCGGATGCCGATCTCGCTGAAGGCGTCCCACATGTTCTTGTCGCCGAGGGCGCTGAGGAAGGATTCGCCGGGCCGCGTGATAAAGGACAGCGGATACGCGGTGAACCACACCGGCGCACGCTCGACGGCGGCACGCGGGTTCGGGTGCGCATACGAGTTCTGCCACATGCTGGCCTGCCCGGAGAGCTGCCGCGCAAGGGTATTCGCGTCGCCGAGCATTGCCTGGTTCCGCAGCCACTCCACGTAAGCGGTGTTGCGGCCGTCGAACTCGAAGGACGGCCGGGTGGCGAGGTACTGCCGCCGGCGGGCAATCGGCCGGAGCGCCTTGGGCCGGGCAGGGTAGAACTGTTCGTCGTAGGTGATTTCCGGCTCTGCTGCCGGTTCGGCCTCGGCCGGAACTGCCTGTTCATCCTCGCCGGCAACGGTGTCCGCTTCAAGAAAACCGTCGCTGGCACTGACTTCCCGCATAGATTCCTCCTACAGGTTGTTCCCGTGGTCCCTGGGCATCATTCCAGGTCACCCTGCTCCTGCCAACGTACCCCAGAGGGCCGGGAGTATTCGCGCGGAGGGAGCAGCCGGCGCCAAAAAAGACGCCGGCACACCAGGCCCGCGGGAGCTAGGAGACGAGGTTTGCGGCCGCCGTGTCCATGTGCTCGAGGATGGTTTTCCTGGCCAGCGCGGCGTCCCCGGTGTCGATGGCGGTGACGATGTCCCGGTGCCGGTCCACGCTCATGTTGCTGACGCCCTTTTCCAGCCCGGCGAACATGATGGACATCCGGATGGAGCCTTCCAGGGACTCCCAGGAGTGCAGCAGCGTCTCGTTGCCGGTGAGCCGGCAGAGGGTGCGGTGGAACTCGAGGTCGGACTCGATCCGCTCCTCCAGGCTTCCGCTGGCGGCCGCGCCCATCGCGTCGATGGCCTGGTGCAGGGAGTCCGTGACCTGCTGCCGGTCAGGCAGTTCGCACAGGGTCCGGGCGGCGAGGGACTCCAGGGCGGCGCGGACGGCGTAGATGTCGCGGATTTCCTTTTCGTCCAGGTGGCGGACGGAGAGCCGGCCGCGGGGGCCGGCGGACACCAGGCCTTCCTGCTCCAGCTGGCGGAGGGCTTCGCGGAGCGTGCCGCGGCTGATCTGCAGCATCTCGGACAGCTCGGTTTCCACCAGGTGGCGCCCGGGTTCCAGTTCGCCGCTGGTGATGGCGGTCCTCAAGGCCGAGAGTGCCTGCTCGCGCAGGCTCTTCTTTTGCAGTCCCAGCAGCGGGGCGGTCAGTCCGGCCATGGCCTCTGTCCTCAATGTTGTACGTTGACTGTTTACAGTCGGTGGTTTCGATAGTACGGCAGAAAGCACGGCTCCGGCCGGGACCGGAACCGTGCTTTTGCCAGGGCGCTGATTCAGCCGAGTTCGGCGAGCACCTTCGCCACGATGCGGTCGGTGGCCAGGCCGTAGCGGTCGTGCAGGGTGGGCAGCGCGCCGGCGTCGAGGAACTGGTCCGGCAGCGCGACCGGCACCACGCGCTTGCCAAGGCCTGCGGTGACGACGGCGGAGGCGACCGTTTCGAACAGGCCGCCCACCACGGAGTGGTTCTCCAGGGTGACGGCGAGCCGGTCCGTGTTGATCTCCTTGAGGACGGTTTCGGCGTCGAACGGCTTGATGGTGGGGGTGTGCACGACGGCGACGTCCACGTTGTGTGCCGCCAGCGCCTTGGCTGCCTGGAGGGCGCGCATGGTCATCAGCCCGGAGGAGATGAAGACAACGTCGTTGCCGCCGCGCAGCACCTTGGCCTTGCCGAGTTCGAACGTGTAGCCGTATTCGTCCAGGACGGTGGGCACGTTGCCGCGCAGCAGCCGCAGGTAGGTGGGCCCCTCCGAGGCTGCGAGCTGCGGCACGGCCTGCTCGATGTCCACCGAGTCGCAGGGGTCCACGATGGTCAGGTTGGGCATGCCGCGGAAGATCGCCATGTCCTCGGTGGCCTGGTGGCTGGGACCGTATCCGGTGGTCAGGCCGGGCAGGCCGCCCACGATGTTGACGTTCAGGTTCGGTTCCGCCGCGTCCAGGCAGAGGAAGTCGTAGGCGCGGCGGGCGGCGAACACGGAGTAGGTGGACGCGAACGGCACCAGCCCGGTTTCGGCCAGGCCGGCCGCTGCACCGAAGAGCAGCTGCTCGGCCATGCCCATCTGGAAGAACCGCTCCGGGAAGGCCTTGGCGAAGATGTGCATGTCCGTGTACTTGCCCAGGTCCGCGGTGAGGCCGACGATCTTGTCGTTTTCCTGCGCAGCCTTCACCAAGGCGTGCCCGAACGGCGCGGATGCGGTCTTCTGGCCGGGGTCGGCGAAGGACGCGATCATCGCCGACGTCTTCAGCTTCGGCTTGGCGGCTGGCGTGGTGTTGGGTGCCTCGGTGGTGGTGCTCATCAGGCAGCCTTTCCTTCATATCCGGCGGTGAGCTGCTCGCGGCAGGTCTGCCATTCGTTCTCTTCGATGCGCATGAAATGCGCCTTCTCGCGGTTCTCGAGCAGCGGCACGCCGCGGCCCACCTTGGTGTCGCAGAGGATCACCGATGGACGTCCGACGGCGGCGGCCTGGGCGGCTGCGTTGTCGAAGGCGGCCAGGAGCGCGGCGACGTCGTTGCCGTCCACCCGCTGGGTGTACCAGCCGAACGATTCCCACTTTTCGGTGACCGGTTCTGTGCGGAGCACCGTGTCGGTCTTGCCGTCGGCCTGCAGGGCGTTGATGTCCACCATCGCGGTGAGGTTGCCCAGCTGGTGGTGGTGCGCGCCCATCGCCGCTTCCCACGTGGAGCCCTCGTCCAGTTCGCCGTCCGAGAGGAAGTTGAACACCCGCGAGCCGGAGCCCTGGTAGCGCAGCCCCAGGGCCATGCCGACGGCGATGGTCAGCCCGTGGCCCAGGGAACCGCCGGAGATTTCCATGCCCGGGGTGTAGGTGGACATGCCGGACATCGGCAGCCGCGAATCGTCCGAGCCGTAGGTTTCGAGTTCCTCCACCGGGACGATCCCGGCCTCTGCGAGGGCGGCGTAGTGGCCGATGGCGTAGTGCCCGGTGGAGAGCAGGAACCGGTCCCGGCCCTCCCAGTGCGGGTCCGCGGCGCGGAAGCGGAGCTGGTCCCCGTACACCGTGGCGAGCATGTCCGCGGCGCCGAGAGCCTGGCCCACGTAGCCCTGGCCCTGCACCTCACCCATGTTCAGGGCGTGGTGCCGGATCCGGTACGCGGCTGCGCTGATCTTTTCGATGCGCTCCCGCGTCACCTGGCTTTCCGCAGCCCGGTCCTGGACGGTCTCTACTGGCATTGCTGACTCCGTTTTTGTTTCGTGCGTGACGGTCATTAGACGCTTACGGTGTTGGGCGTGCTTTTGGTGGCTTCATCAGCCAGCTGCCGCTCCCGCTTGCCCCAGGTTTCCCGCGTGGCGACGGCGGCCCACAGGCCTACAGCGGCGTAGAGGCCGAAGAGCAGTGCCGGGCCCATCCAGCCGAAGCTGACGAAGAGCAGGGTGGTGACGAACGGGGTGAAGCCGGAGACCATGGCGGAGATCTGGTACGCCAGGCTGGCACCGGAAGCGCGGGTCTTGGCCTGGAAGAGCTCGGGGAACCAGGCACCCTGGCGCCGGCGAGGGAGTTCTGGCAGACGGCGTAGGAGATGGCGATGGTGGCGATGACGAAGAAGAACAGGCCGGTATTGACCATCAGGAACATCGGGACCGCGAACAGGACGGCGAACGCGCAGGACCAGATGTAGACGGGACGGCGGCCAATCCTGTCCGTCAGGCGGGCCCAGGCTGCGGTGGCGAAGATGCCGATGAAGGATGCGATGCAGAGGGCGACGAGGGTCTGGGTCTTGTCCGCCAGCTGCTCGGTGTGCAGGTAGGAAATCATGTAGGTGATGGACACGGCGTAGCCTGCAGTCTCGGCGACGCGCAGGCCGATGCCGCGGACGATGTTGCGCCAGTCGGTCTTGATGACCTCGACGATGGGCGACTTGACGATGTCGCCGCTGTCCTTGACCTCGTCGAAGACCGGGGACTCGGGAACCTTGGAGCGGATGATCAGGCCGACCACCACCAGCACGATGCTGGCCAGGAACGGAACGCGCCAGGCGAGCTCGCCGCCAAGGTTCACGCTGACCAGGAAGACCAGGTTGGCCAGCAGCAGGCCTACCGGGAAGCCGGCCTGGACGATGCCGGTGTACTTGCCCTTGGCCTTCCACGGTGCATGCTCGTAGCTCATTAGGATGGTGCCGCCCCATTCGGCACCGAACGCCAGGCCCTGCACGATCCGGACGAACACCAGCAGGGCGGGGGCCAGCAGCCCGACCTGGCTGTAGGTGGGCAGCAGGCCGATCAGGAAGGTGGCCACACCCATCAGGATCAGCGACGTGACCAGCACGGGCTTGCGGCCCACCTTGTCGCCGAGGTGGCCGCCGATGATGCCGCCCAGTGGGCGGGCCGCGAAGCCGACGCCCAGCGTGGCGAAGGCGGCCAGCGTGCCCGTGACCGGATCGCCGGTGGGGAAGAAGGCAGTGCCGAAGTACAGCGCGGCGGCGGTGCCGAAACCAATGAAGTCATAGGTTTCGATGACTGCGCCCACACCGGAGCCAATGGCAACGCGCTTGGCGTCCTTGGTTCCGTGAACCGGACCGCGCATGTTCAGAGCATCTTTGCTCATGGTGGTTCCCTTTCGGAGAGCGGCTGAAGGGGGAGTCGCCGCTGTCGACGGTTAACAAATGATAGACCAGTGTGACCATCGTCATGCTCAATGTCAACAGTCGACTTCAGGGGTTGACTGTTGACAGTGAATCCGCATACTGTGGTCGGCATCACTACTGCACGAACCAAGGGATCAACGATGTTCCATTCCAGACTCGGGTGCTCATCCATCAGCTTTCGGCACCAGGAGCTCGCCACTGCGCTGTGCACCATGGCCGGACTGGGGTTCGAGGAAATCGACCTGGGCGCCCTGCCCGGTGTCTGCGACCACGTCCCGTACCAGCTGGACGCAGCCGCCGTTGCCGCCGTCTCGGAAACCGTCCGGGCATCCGGCCTCCGGGTGCGTTCGGTGAACGGAGACATCGGGGACCTGAACGCCGTGCTCGACGGCGACGGGCGGGCAGCACGGCAGGGCCACCTTGACGCCCTGCTCACCCTGGCGGCAAACACCGGCGCCAAGGCCCTCGTCCTGCCGTGCGGCGCGCTGGACCACAACCCGGTGCGCAGCGTCGAAGCGGACCTCGACCGCATTGCTGCCGAGCTCACGGGTGCGGAACGGCGGGCGTCGGAGTTCGGCGTCGAACTCTGGACCGAGTCGCTGCACTTCCTCCGGTTCTGCTGGAACCTGGACCGCGCGGGACAGCTGGCCGACCGGCTGGCGGGATCCAGCGTCGGAATCGTGATGGACTTCAGCCACGTCACGGCCGCCGGCGAAGACATCCAGGCCTACCTGGACCGGCACCGCGGCCGCATCAGCCACGTCCACCTGCGCGACGCCGTGCCGGGAAACATCAACCTCAGCATCGGCAACGGCGTAGCCGATTTCGCCGGCGGCCTGAAGCGGCTCGCCGCGGACGGGTACACCGGCCACTACTCCCTCGAACTCGAGACGCGGGACGTCACGCACGACGAGCGTCCCGCCGCGGCAGCGAAAGCTGCCAGCTTCATCACCGACCTTCTCTAAGGCACAACCCACCACCAGCCACAAGGAGTACCACCATGAGCACCATCCAGCGCACCGCAGTCCTCACCGGGGCCACCTCGGACCGGGGCATCGGCCTCACCACCGCACGCCGCTACGCCAACGAAGGCTGGGCAGTGGTAATCCTGGACCTCGACGGCGAGAAGTCCGCCAAGGTCGCCGCCGAAATCGGCAACGAATTCAACGTCCCCGCCTTCGGACACGAGATTGACGTCGCCAGCGAAGCATCCGTCACGGCTGCCCAGGCCGCCGTCGCAGCCGAAGTCGCCGCAGGAAACCTGCCGCCCGTCGGGGCACTGGCGAACATCGCCGGCATCACCTCGCCCGTGCCGTTCCTGGAGACCACCCTCGAGCTGTGGCACAAGGTCATGGACGTCAACGCCACCGGCACCTACCTGGTCACCAAGGCCTTCCTGCCGGGCATGATCGACAACGGCTGGGGCCGCATCGTCAACATGTCCTCCGTCTCCGCCCAGCGCGGCGGCGGCGTCTTCGGCAAGGTTCCCTACTCCGCCGCGAAGGCCGCCATTCTTGGCTTCACCAAGGCCCTGGCCCGCGAGCTGGGCACCACCGGTGTCACCGTCAACGCCATCACCCCGGGCGCGGTGGACACCAACATCCGCGTGGGCAGCACCGAGGAACAGGAAGCCGCCATCAACGCCGGCATTCCGCTGGGCCGCAACGCCACCACCGAAGAGGTCGCCGCAGCCATCACCTTCCTCTCCTCCGAGGACTCCGCCTACCTCACCGGCACCACCCTCGACATCAACGGCGGAAGCCACATGCACTAACAGCCCTGCCAGCGAAACATCCGGACGCCAGAGAGCCCACCATGACAAAGATTTTCAACGACCCCTCCGACTTCGCCGAGGAAGCCCTCGCAGGTTTCTGCGACGTGCACGCCGGCCTGGTGCGCCAGGTCCCCGGCGGCGCCGTCCGCCGGTACCGGCCCACGCAGCCCAAGGTTGCGGTGCTGGCCGGCGGCGGCTCCGGGCACTACCCGGCTTTCGTCGGACTGATCGGACCCGGCTTCGCTGACGGCGCCGTGGTGGGCAACATCTTCACCTCACCCTCCGCCCAGCAGGCCTACTCGGTGGCCAAGGCGGCCGAGTCCGGAGCCGGCGTCGTCTTCACCTACGGCAACTACGCCGGCGACGTGATGAACTTCGGCATGGCCAGCGACCGGCTGGCCGCCGAGGGCATCGCCGTGGAAAACGTGCTGGTCACGGACGACATCGCCAGCGCCCCGCCGTCGGAAGCCGGCAAGCGCCGCGGCATCGCCGGGGACTTTCCCGTCTTCAAGGTGATGGGTGCCGCCGCCGAGCGCGGTGACCGCCTTGCGGAGGTGGTCCGGCTGGGCCGCAAGGCGAATGACCGGACCCGGACCATGGGCAGCGCCTTTGCAGGCTGCACCTTCCCGGGCGCCGAAACGCCGCTGTTCACCCTGCCGGAGGGGCAGATGGGCCTTGGCCTGGGCATCCACGGGGAGCCCGGCCTGCATGACACGGACCTGCCGTCCGCCAGGGAGCTGGGCCAGGAACTGGTGTCGCGGGTCCTCGCCGAAACTCCGGCGGGGGCGGGGGAGCGGATCGCCGTCATCCTCAACGGGCTGGGCTCCACCAAGCACGAGGAGCTTTTTGTCCTGTGGGGCACGGTGGCGCCACTGCTGCGCTCGGCCGGGTACACGCTGGTGATGCCCGAGGTGGGGGAGCTGGTGACCAGCCTGGACATGGCGGGCGTTTCGCTCACCGTCACCTGGCTGGACGACGAACTGGAACCGCTGTGGGTTGCGCCGGCCGAGACCCCGGCCTACCGCCGCGGCAACGCGGCCCGGGTTTCCGGCGCAGACACCGCGGCGGAAGCGGCCGACGCCGGAAAGGCCTCGGCGGCGTTCACCGCCACGGACGCCTCCCGCAGTTACGCCTTCCTGTGCGCCGCGGCCATCGACGCCGCGCGTGCTTCGCTGCACGAGGCTGAGGAGCGGCTGGGCCGCATGGACGCCATCGCCGGCGACGGCGG
>NZ_AOFD01000045.1 GCF_000332815.1 Arthrobacter nitrophenolicus | reverse complement strand
CGCCGCCAGGGCAGCCGGCGCCGCGCCGCTGTACGCCGGGCAGGCCGGTTACCGCGCCGGGCTGGACCGCGACCTCGACGGCGTGGCCTGCGAGTAGCCGGCCCATCTGTTGTGGGGTTCCGCTCGCCCCAACTGCATCACCATCACAAACATTCCTAGGGGGAAAAATGACACTCAATCCGCAGGCTCCGCGAGGAGCCGTGAAGAAGACGCTGGCAGTTGTTGTGCTTGCCGGCCTGATGCTGACGGGCTGCGGCAACAAGCAGGAGGCAACAGAACCGGCGTCGGCGGCAACTGCTGTAGCCACGGCTGCGGCCAAAGTCACCGTTCCCGGAGTCGTGGGCCTGACCCTCGACAAGGCAACGGAGCAGTTGGAAGACCTCGGATTTGAGGTCGAGGCCAAGGACATCGTGGACGGCAAGTCGATCGTCAAGAAGAGCAACTGGCAGGTCATCTCCCAGGACCCGGCTGAGAATGCCCAGGCTGAAGAGGGCTCCACCGTGAAGCTCGGGGTCAAGTCCCTCGAGAAGATCGAAGCGGAAAAGGCTGCTGCCGAGAAGGCCGCTGCAGACAAGGCGGCCGCCGAGCTGGCTGCGGCCCAGAAAGCAGCAGCTGAAAAGGCTGCCGCGGACGCCGCTGCTGCAGCGCAGGCGGCAGCGGAGCAGGCTGCACGGGACGCCGCAGCCCGCCAGGCCGTCCCGGTACCGGCACCTGCCGCTCCGGTTGCACCCGCCCCGGCACCGGCTCCGGCGGCTCCGGTAGCTCCCGCTCCGGCTGCCGTCTACTACGCAAACTGCGCTGCCGCCAAGGCAGCAGGCGCAGCGCCTCTGTATGCGGGTCAGCCAGGCTACCGTCCGGCTATGGATGGCGACTCAGACGGGGTGGCCTGCGAGCGCTAGACAAAAACACGAATGCCGTGGATACCAGCAAAGGTATCCACGGCATTCGTGGTTTAAAGCCCGTTCCGCACTACCGCTCCCTGCGCCACCACCACCCGCACCTGCTCCAGCGCCGAGGCACTGGCCAGCGGATCGGCGTCGACCACGATCGCATCGGCCTGTGCGCCGCGGACCAAGCGGCCGACGTCGCGCACGCCCAGCAGGCGGGCTGCGTGGGTGGTGGCCGCCTGCAGCGCCTCCAGCGGTGACAGCCCGGCTTCGGCGAGCAGCCGCGCCTCGGTGCCGATCGGGGTGACATCGGTGCCGAAGGAGTCCGTGCCGGCCACGATGGTTACGCCGGCCTCCTTCGCCGCCAGCACTGCCGCCTGCAGGACGGGCGTGTATTCCTGGCCGCGGGCCGCCAGGACCGGGTTGGGCGAGGACGCCATGCTGGTGATCGCATCCATCGTGGGCGTGAAGTACGTGCCGCGGCGCGCCATCTCCGCGATGGTTTCCTCGGACACGAACACGCCGTGCTCGATGCTGCGCACCCCGGCCCGGACGGCGCCGTCGATCCCCTCGGCGCTGTACGCGTGGCACAGGACGCCCGCGCCGTTGGCAGCCTTGACCACGGCTGACAGCTGCTCCCGGTTGTACACCAGCTCGCGCGGGTCCTGCTCGGGAAGGCCTGCGCGCGGATTGGCGCGGGTCTTGATGACCTGCGCACCGCGGGCGAGGTTCACGCGCGTGAGGTACGCCAGGTCGGCCGGCTCGCGGACGCCCGCGGGCAAGGTGGCGAGCGGGGCGAGGTCCGGATCGGCCAGCAGCGAGTCGCCGAGGTCGGGGGAGACGAACAGCCCGGCCGGCGTCATCCGCGGCGAGACACCCGGCGCCCAGCCCGGCAGCGCCGCCAGCGCCACGTCCTGGTAGAAGCTGCTCGACCCGCTCCGGACACTGGTCGCGCCGCCCTGCAGGATGAGCCGGGCGTCGGCCAGCGCGTTGGCGTGGACGTGCACGTCCACCAGCCCCGGCAGCACCCAGCGGCCGGTGGCGTTCAGCACCCGGGCACGGCCCGCGACGGCGGCAACGGCCCTCCGCGTTTCGTCGCGCGTTCCGACGGCGGCCACCTTGCCGCCGTCGAGCACCAGCACGCCGTCCTCCACAGCGTCGCCGGTCAGGGGGTCGACGACGGTGCCGCCTTCGATGACCAGCGGCGGATAGGTGAGGGGCCGGCCGTGGTAGTTGGGACCGGCCGGCTGGCCGGCGCGTGCGGCGGAAGCACCGCCAAGCTGGGCAGCGACGCTGGCGACGGAAATGCCTGCGAGGGCTGCGGCGCCGGCGAGGATGCCGCGGCGGGGAAGCTTTGATGACGGCGTGGGCGCCGAAGTGTGGTCATGAAGGCACATCGTTGTCTCCTTTGGGTTGCCACGGGAAAGGCGGCTCCGGACGATGCTACTGGCTGGGCACTGGCGCTGAAGGCCTACTCCCTGGTAGGCGGCCGAAGTCCGGGATACCAAACACCGGTTCTCTCCTGACCCGCCGGCCGCAGGCGCAGTGAACCCCGTACAGGGCTACCGCGGGCCCGGCGGGACTTCTAGGGTGGGGTCATGGCTGATACATTCGCGTCCCTGATCGAATCGTTCAAGAACATCGGCGTCGCCCGGGCGTATGGAGCCCCGGTCCAGCTCGGAGGGGAGGAGGTCATCCCGGTGGCCCTGGTGTCGTTCGGCTTTGGAGGCGGCGGCGAGGCCGGGCAGGAGGGCGCGTCCGGCGGCGGGGGAGGCGGCATGGTCCTGCCGCTGGGTGTGTACCGGAATGTCGGCGGGCAGGTGTCGTTCCGGCCGAACACCGTGGTGGCACTGTTCTGCCTGGTGCCGGTCATCACCGCGCTCGGCGGCGCGGTCCGCAGGGCAATCCGCGCGGCCAAGGCGTAAAGAGGGGGACCGATGAAAACCAGTGAGCTGCTGCTGGACGCGTTCGGCAGGATCCGGGAGACCGTGGAAGCCACGCTGGAGGGGCTCGACGGCGCTTCCCTCGCCCGGCGCCCGGCCGGTACGGGGAACTCTATCGCCTGGCTCATCTGGCACCTTGGCCGGGTGGAGGATGCGCAGGTCGCTGACGCGGCCGGGCTGGAGCAGGTCTGGACGGGGCAGGGGTTCGTGAAGCGCTTTGGCCTGCCGCTGCCGGAACGGGACACCGGCTACGGCCACTCAAGCGAACAGGTGGACGCGGTGCAGGCGGAAGCGGAACTGCTGCTGGAGTACTACGACGCCGTGCACCGGCAGACCAAGGACTTCCTTGAAGGACTCGGCGACGGGGACCTGGACCGCATTGTGGATAGGCGCTGGGATCCGCCCGTCACGCTCGGCGTCCGGCTGGTCAGCACACTGGCCGACTGCCTCCAGCACGTGGGCCAGGCCGCCTACGCCAAGGGGCTCCGTTAGCACCGGTACGCCGGCGGCAGCCACAAAACAGCAACCAACCCCAGGAGACGTACATGGCAGCGATACGGCGTTTTGACCACATAGGCATCACCGTGGCCGACCTGAAGAAAGTCACCGAGTTCTTCGTCGGGCTGGGCCTCGAGGTGGAGGGCGGACCGATGGAACTCGAGGGCGCGTTCCTGGACACGGTGTGCGGCATCCCCAACTCCCGCACCGAGATTGTCATGCTGCGTCCGCCCGGCGGCGGAACCATGCTGGAGCTCGGAAGGTTCATCCGCCCCGGCCACCAGCCCGGATCACCTACGGCAATGGCCAACGAGCTGGGGCTGCGCAACATCTCCTTCGAGGTGGAGGACCTCAAAGGGACGGTGGACCGGCTGGCCGCGGAAGGCTACGGGCTGGTGGGCGGAATCGGCGAATACGAGAACACCTGGCGCATGGCCTACGTGCGCGGCCCGGAGGGGCTCATCGTCTCCCTCGCCGAACGGATCGGCTGACGAGCTACCACTGAACCGCGTACGCCTTCGGCAGCTTCAGCCCGCGTTCCTCCAGAAGCGTGCGTAGCCGCGTGGGGTAGTCGGTGATGATGCCGTCCACGCCCAGGTCCATCAGGCGCTCCATGTCCGCGGTGGTGTTGACGGTCCACGGGATGACGGGCAAGCCCAGTTCATGTGCCTCGGCGATCATCCCGGGGGTGACCGAACGGAACGTGGGGGAGACGACGTCGTACCCCTGCGCGGCTGCCGCCTTGGGAAGGGAACCGTCGTAGTCGTCGATGTCGATGCCGCCCAGGTTGCGGCTGGCGCCGGGCTGGCCGACGCCCATCCAGGCGTCCCCGCTGGAGAGGGCAACCAGCGGCAGTTCGGGTGCCAGTTCCTTGGTGAGGTTCAGCGATGACCAGTCGAAGGACTGCAGGGTGGTGCGGTCGGCCATGCCGGAGGCCTGGATCTCGGCCACCACGGCCCGGGTCAGGGACTCCATGCCGGCGCCGCCCACCTGGCTGCTCTCCACCTTGGTCTCCACGTTGAAACGGACCTTCGCGGCACCGGCGGCCTCGACCAGGTGGTAAACGTCCCGAAGTTCGGCGATCCGGTTGCCCTCGACGACGTCCTGCTCCGGGTAGCCGGCCAGCTGCACGTAACCGCAGTTGAGGGTCCTGATCTGCGCGAGCGACAGTTCAGCCACGCGGTCGCCGACGTAGGGGAACTCGGGGTCGCCGGCGCTGGCGGGTGCGGTGTCGATGCACTTGGCGGCCTGGATGGTGTCGTCGTGCCAGACGACCACCTTGCCGTCCTCGGTCAGGTGGGTGTCCAGCTCCAGGGTGGTCACGCCGAGCGCCAGCGAGTTGGCGAACGCGGCGAGGGATTCCTCGGTCCATTCGCCGCGGCCGCCGCGGTGGCTCTGCAGGTCGAACGAGCCGTTGCGTTCGTTCACCTGCAGGGCGGACGTGGCGGCTCCGGCAGCGTTCGACGGCGGCGTGCCGGCCTCGTCGCTCGGGGCGGCGACGGCGGGGCCCGCCATGGCGGCGATCAGCGCGGCGGCTGCCGCTGCGGTCAGGACTGTGCGCATGGGTGGTTTCCTCCAGCAAGAAACGGGGGCGGCCTGCAGGGCCGTTGACCCGTCCACGCTAGGGAGCGCAGATGGCACAAAAGGTGCGGGAAGTTGGAGGGGAGGTTAACACAGGATGGTTGCCTGGGGAGCCTAGCTGCTGCCCGTTTCCGGTGCGCGGCGGTGCTTGTGGTGCAGCGCGTAGCTGTCGAACACGTCCAGGGATGTTGTCCCCAAATGGCCGAACTTGCCGCGGAGCACTTCCGCCAGATCATCTAGGGCTGCCTGCAGCATCCGGCCCGCGAACTGGAGTTCGGCGTTGCCGGTGCCCTGGGCGTCGGACGCCAGACCGTGGGCATAAGCGATGGTGGCTGGAAGGGAACCCCGCTGCTCCACTTCGTGGAAATAGTAGCTTTCGTGGAACGAGACCAGGTCGATGCTCACCGACGCCACGTTTTCCGCCATGGATTCCAGCAGGGTCGCAGCATGCCCGGGGTCCAGCGCGCTGATGCCGTCGGTTCCCGCTGCTTCCCTGAACAGGTTCAGCTGGTGGGCGAGTGCCCGCCGTCGGCTCAGCGCCGGGTACATCTGGAGGATCCAGGACACCGTGGCGGTCAGCAGGCCGAATCCGGCCACGGCCTGGAAAGCCATGACCAGCCGGAGCAGCGGGTGCGCCGCAACGATCTCACCGAACCCGACCGTGGAGAGGGCGACGATCGAGACGTACAGGGCCTCGGCGAAGTTGCCGCCCCGGGGTACGCCGTCGCCGTAGATGAAGCCGTCCGGCAGGTGCGGCAGGTAGAGCAGCGCCCAGCCGATTGCCGCCAGGCTGGCCCAGGCGGCGATGACGGCGGCCATGGCCAGCGGTGCTGCGATGGAGGAGGCCCCGCCCCGGACTTTCCTGGTCAACAGCCAGAACCCCCGCATGATGGCCCTGCCCACCGGGCCAGACCCGTGGGGGTACAGCAGGGTGTGGAAGACATCTGCGAGCATCAGCAGAATCAGCGCGAGGCCCAGAAGCGTCCAGAGTGTGTCCTCGAAGTCCATGCCTCATCTTATGAGCGGGGTGACGGCTTGCCCGCTCCGGTTAGAACGGGCGGTGGGGTTTGGCTCCGGCGTCAGGCAGTCCCGCGGACTGTGGCCGGGAGATGCCGGGCCGGGTCGAACGTGTCGTACGAGGACGCGCCGATGAGGAAAATACCGCGCTGCGGGATCCAGAAGTCCCCCAGCCGGGACTGGATGCGGAGAGGTGCGGGAGTGCCGAAATCTTGTCCCGCCAGTGATGCCGAGCTGCGCGCGACGAACCACAACCGGCGCGGTTTGGCCCGGAAGCCCTGCCCGTTGGGCACGCTTCCGGTGAGCCCGAGTTTGCCGGCGCGGAGGACCGGGCCCGCCGCGGCGCCCATGGCGCCGAGGAATGCCTTGCGCTCCAGCAGGGACTCGGGCATGGCAGTCAGCATCCCCGTCATGGCGCTGCTGATGGAGGTCGGCTCCAGTTCAAGGTCCCAGGTGAGGGCGGCATCGGCGACGGCGACAGTCAGGGCAGCGTCGCCGGTCCAGGTGACAGTAACGGGGCTTTGGACGGATGCTTCCAGTGCCGCGCCAAAGTAGCGGGCGCAGGAGAGCTCGGGCGGCGCGTCGGCGTAGACGGTCCAGGCACCGGTTGGCTGGCGCAGCCACACGGATGTGTAACCGGGCCCAATGCTGGTGACGGGGAACCGGCGCATGGCCAGGACATGCCCTGAACTGAAGGGCAGCCCCATGACGCCGTAGCCGGAGAAGCGCTCGCCGTCGCCGGTTCCAAGCGTGGCGTTCTGTTCGGCTTCAAGGACCTGGGCGCGGATGCTCTTCATGGATTCCTGACTCCCGGTCGGCGGTGCGGCTCAGTCTACGCCCGGCGTCCTGCACCGACAACGGACCCGGCATGGGTGGGCCCCGGGAACCCGCAGAATGGGTGCCCCGGGGCCGTAGAGTAAGGCTCTAAGGCCTACTCAATAGCGGAATCTAGCCAGTGATCGTGATGTAGTTGCCGGTGTAGCCAACGAAGTGCAGCGTGTAAGTGAAGCTGCTGAGTTCAACGCTTCCTTCGAGCATTTCCTTGGTCCAGTTGCCGTTGGGGCAGGTCGCCAGGGCCTCGAAGTCTTCATCCGACGGGACGGGCGCCGAAGTCAGCGACGGGACGGTGAGCCTGCCGTTCTTGGGCTCGAGTTTTCCGGTGGTCGACGGCACAGTCTCGAGCTGAGACTTGACCTCGACGATCTTGCCACCATGGTTGCGGCATTGGACCGTGGCCGTGTAGCTTGCGATCAAGGTTGCCTCGGCGTTGGCGTTTCCGACGCCCGCCAGTTCGTACTCGGAGCAAGTAACGGACAGGTCTACGTCGTCGACGGTACAGCCGATGCTTCCCGTCTGAAGATGCGTGCCCGTTGGGGCGGCGGCGGGATCGATGGTGGTGGCGGCCAGTGCCGGTGTAGTGAAGCCGAACAAGAGCATCGCCAGGGCGGCGATGATTGTAAGGAGTCGCTTAAACATCTGTGTCTCCTGTAGCAAAAGTGGTAAGACTTGGCCTCCGCTGATCAGCGGGATGAAGGGCCCCCAGCCAGTCCCCAAAAGGACGGGCTGCCAGCAACGCCGTTGGCCGGCATTCCCGCCATCCGCGAAAAATTAGTGCCGTTTCCGGCTATATTTTCTTACCGACATCGGGACTTCTTTCGATGCACACCCTGCAAAGATGACCCCGCCGATCCCCAGCGTATGGCAGTGTGCAATGCCGTCAATGACAGGCGGCATGGAGGCCATTTCATCACCTCCCGGCGGGAACATTTTACGTCCGCACGGCTGCGCGAGAGCCGCCCCGGGACCAGAGAGGGGAGGCCGGAGGGGGCATTAGGTAGGGGTTGGCGTCACCCTGATCCGGGCGATCCGCAGCCGGTCCATGGCGGTGACCGTCAGGACATGCCCGTGCGCTTCCACCCGGTCGCCCACGTGGGGCAGCCGCCCCAGCCGGTCGATCATGAACCCCGCCACCGTTTCGTACTGCCCCTCCGGCAAGGCAATGCCGCACGCCGACTCGAACTCCTGGAGGATCAGCCCGCCGTCGACATCCACTGAACCGTCCCCCACGGTGACGCTGTCCTCATGGTCCGTGCCGGCGTCGTACTCGTCGTAGATCTCGCCCACCAGTTCCTCCACCAGGTCCTCAAGCGTGACGATCCCGTCCGTGCCGCCGTACTCGTCCACCACCAGGGCGATGTGGTGGCCCAGCCGCCGCATCCGGGACAGTGTGGGCATCACCTTGTTGGTGCCCGGCAGCGGGAGGATCTCGCGGACGATGGTCCGGACCGGGGCGGCGTCGTCGGTGCCATCGCCCGGCATGAGGTCGCGGATGTGGACGAAGCCCAGGACCTCGTCGGGGCTGCGGCCGATCACCGGGTAGCGGGAGAACGGGCCGTTCCGTGCCAGCTCGCGGGCCTCCGCGACGGTCAGGCCGCCGTCGATGAACGCCACCTCGGTGCGCGGCCGCATGACTTCCTGGAGGGAGCGGTTCCGGGCCCCGAACACGTCGGTGAGGATGTCGCGGCTCTCGTCCTCAAGGGTGTCGCTCTGGGCCACCATGTCCCGCAGTTCCTCCAGGCCCACGCTCTCCTGCGTGGCGCGGGGGTCACCGCCGAAGAGCCGGACCACGGCGTCGGTGGACACGGAGAGCACCCAGACGGCCGGCCGCATCAGGTTGGACAGGACGTGCAGGGGAGGGGCCAGGACCCGGCTGAAGCCGACGGCGCTCTGCATCGCCAGCCGCTTGGGCACCAGCTCGCCGAGCACCAGGGACAGGTAGGCCACCAGCAGCGTCATGCCGATGAACGCCACCGGTTCCGCGGCGGCACCGAAGCCTGCGGCTTCGAGGAGGGGCTCGACGTCGGGCGCCAGCGTTGACGCGCCGTACGCGGCGGAGAAGAAGCCGGAGAGCGTGACGCCGATCTGCACCGTGGACAGGAACCGGTTCGGGTTGCCGGCCAGGGACGCGATCCGGGCGCCGTGCTTGCCCGCCTTTTCCATCCGGCGCACCTGGCTTTCGCGCAGCGACACCAGCGCCATCTCCGTGCCGGCGAACACCCCGCCCAGCAGCACGAAGAAGAGGACCAGCAGGAAGTTGACCAGGGTGTCGGCGTCCATGGTCAGACACTACCGAAAAGCCGGCAGGACGCTACGCCGTGCTGCGCTTCCTGAGCCTCGACTTCAGGACGGTGGCCGTCAGCCAGGTGACGATGCTGCACGCGGCCGCGCCCCACAGGATGTCGGTGATGACGACGACGGCGGTGAAGTCCTTGAGCACGGCGAACCCGGTCAGGGCCCAGGTGGCGTAGGTGAAGACGCCGAACAGTGCCGCTCCCGTGACGCGCTGCCGCAGCGTGGCGTCCGGATCGTTGGGCCGCACGCCGTAGTGCACCACGCCCGCCACGAAGATGAGGTAGAAGAGGACGGCGCCGGCCAGGTTGGTGCTGGGCGCCAGCAGGTGGCCGATCTGGTTCTTGTACAGCGGGCTTGCCACCGTGAGGATCCACGCGACGTCCAGGACGGCGAAGATCACGGCGCCCACCACGTAGGCGGTCAGCCAGTTTCGAAGGCGGGTGTTCATGCTGCTCCTTGGCTCGGCGGGGCAGGCGCAGACGTGGTGCGTCCTACTCTGCGTTCGGAGCCGGAGGGGTGGGCAGATGGCCCTGCCCGCCGTCGCCTATGCCCGCGGCAGCCCGAGGTACCGCGGCACGTTCCCGGCGTACTCCCGGTAGGTGTCCCCGAAGAGCCGGACCAGCGTGGCCTCTTCGTCCAGGACGACGGGGTGTTCCACCAGCAGCTCGGCCGGCATGGTCACCAGGACCCAGGACGAGCCGGCCAGCGTTCCCGCGCCCAGTTCGATGAGCCACCAGCCCACGTACATGGGATGCCGGGTGAACGCGTACGGGCCCGTGGTCACCAGTTCCTCCGGCCGCTCGAGCGCGAAGGGGCCCGGCGAGCGGCGCCGCCGTTCGGCCAGCGCCCAGGCGTTAAGCCCGACGCCGGCCATCACCAGTGCGGCCCCTGCCGCCCGGTGCAGGGCCCGCGGCCCGGGGAGCGGCAGGGGACGGACCTTTGCGAGGAGGAGGTCCGCGGCCATCGCGGCCACGACCGGCAACGGCAGCGGAAGGTTGTCGTACGTCGCCTTGGCCCGGCGGGCCAGGGAAGTGATGGCGTTGCCCGTCATGGTCAGGAAGGTTCCGGAGCGAAGCCGAGCCCGCGCTCGGCCAGGGCCGCCTCGAGGAGTCGGATGGCCCTGGGCCCGACCCCGTGCATGGCCAGGAGCTGGCTGGACGGGCGCTCCGCTACCTGGGCCAGGGTGGTGATGCCGGCCAGGAGCAGGGCGCTGTTGGCCGGCCGGCCGAGGGGCGGCAGGTCGCCAATCTGCGCGGGCGTGTCACGGGTGCTCATGGGGATCAGGGTACTCGCGGATGAGCGGGGGTGCGCATTCCGCGTGCACACCCCCGCCTGGTTACCTGGGCCCGCTCAGCCGAGGTCGGGGATGAGCAGGACTTTGCAGGCGTCCCCCGTGAGGAGTTCCACCGCTTCATCGATCTGGCTGAGTTTCATCCGGTGCGTAATGAGCCAGTCGAGGTCCAGTTTTCCGGAGTCCAGCAGCAGCAGGCTCTGTTCCCAGGTTTCCCAGAGCCGGCGTCCGAAGATTCCGCGGAGGGTGATGCCCTTTTTGTTGATGTGGGCTGCGATATCGACTTCCGCCGGACGGCTGGGGTGTCCGACGGTGATGACGGTGGCTTCGCGGCGGACGGCTTCGAAGAGGGTTGCCAGGGTGCCGGGGGCGCCGGAGCATTCGAAGGCGACGTCGAAGCCGCCGCGGCGGCCGGTGAGTTCGCGGCAGCGTTCGACGATGCCGTCGTTGGGGTGCAGTGCGATGGCGCCGAGCTTTTCGGCCTGGGCGCGGCGGTAGGGGTTGGGGTCGACGGCGATGACGTGGGAGGCTCCCATGAGCAGCGCCAGGTTCACGACCACGAGGCCCACCGGTCCTGCGCCGCTGACGAGCACGGCGCGTCCTGCGACGGAGTAGTTCGCGCGCTGAATGGCGTGGACGGCGACGCCGGCGGCTTCGAGCAGGGCGCCGGATTCCAGGGACAGGCCGGTGGGGAGTTTGACGCAGATGTCCTGGGGGACCGCTGCGTATTCGGCGAAGACACCGTCGATGTGCATGCCGAGGATGCCGGTCCGTTCGCAGGTGTGGGCGTCGCCGGTGCGGCAGGGGAAGCATTGTCCGCAGGTGAGGTGGCTTTCGAGGGCGACCTGGTCGCCGACCTTCAATCCGGTAACGCCGGCGCCGACTTCGACGACGGTGCCTGCGCCTTCGTGGCCGAGGATGACGGGGAGGTTGAGGTTGAAGGCCTGGGCTGAGGGGGTCCATTCGTACAGTTCCCGGTCGGTGCCGCAGAGGGACGCGGCCCCTACCTGGATGACGACTGACCCTTCCGTGGCCTTGGGGTCTCCGGCGTCGGTGACGTACTTTACGCCTCGCTCGGCCGCGTTCTTTACTACTGCCCGCATTGGGGGCCGCCTTTCGTTAGTTCTGGTGATGCGTGGAGCAATTATTTGTGGGTTCTAGCTGGCGGTTTGGCCGGCGAAGCGGCGCAGGATGTCCGTGGGGCCCACCTGGCCGCCCTTGAGGACGAGCCGGCAGCCGGCGACGGCGGAGGCGCCGTCGGGCTGCAGGATCGGCCCTGCGGTGACGAACTGGTCGGAGACCCGGAGTTCGCGGACACCCATGGCGATGAGTGCGTGGCTGGAGGTATCGCCGCCACAGACTGCGATGTCGCGGGTGAGCCCGGCGCCGGCCATCCGTGCGGCGACGCCGCCGATCAGCGCGCCCACGTAGCCGGCGTCCAAGGGTGCGGCAGTTCCGTAGCGTGGGTCCGCAGCGCCGCGGGTGGTGTGGACGACGACGTTCCGGCCCTTTTGCAGGGCTGCGGAAACGCGCCGGTCCAGGGCTGCCACGGCCGCCGGGTCGTGGCGCTGCAGCAGGTCGGCAGGGACGGGGACGTCTTCCCAGCCGTGGGTGAGGGCGTCGTTGATCTGCTCGGCTGTGGTGCTGGAGGCTGAGGCGCTGACGGCAAGGACGGGTCCCGAGGGCCGCTGTGGTCCGGGGGTGCGTGGGGCGTGGTCGGAGACAGTGCGTGCCAGGGCTGCCATGATGCCGCCTGAT
The DNA here is from genome assembly GCF_000332815.1 of Arthrobacter nitrophenolicus. Taxonomy (GTDB): domain Bacteria; phylum Actinomycetota; class Actinomycetes; order Actinomycetales; family Micrococcaceae; genus Arthrobacter; species Arthrobacter nitrophenolicus. Next base: position 24,334 of record NZ_AOFD01000045.1, on the reverse strand, counting down.
CCTACGACGATGGAGGGCCCGTGGCCGTGCTCTTCCCGGGTGAGGGCTTCGGCGACGGCGTCCATGTGGTGCTCGTCCACGGCATCGACGACGAAGGCCTGCGCGCCAAGGTCCCGCCGGCGGTCCGCCCAGGCGTCCTTGAAGGTGCCGTCGTCGTAGGCGGGCAGGTGGATCGCGTCCGGTTCCCGGGCGCTGCCGAGCTGTTCGGCGAGGACCCGGCGCAGGTCGCCTTCGGCCATGGGGGTGGAGGGGTGCCGGGACATAACGGGGTGGCGGTCCAGCCGGTAGGTCTTTCCGGCGTAGGTCGCGTAGTGGTTGCTGAAAGCGGTGTACCGGCCGAACCCCGGCTGGGCCGGGACCACAGGGATCGGGCCGTGAAGGGGAAACTGCTCATGGAGAAGCTGGATCCCGCGGCCGATGCTGCCGACGGTGGTGGAGCTGTCGAAGGTGGAGCAGACCTTGTAGAGCAGCACCTCCAGGTTCAGCGGTGCGATGCCTGCCAGGTCCCTGCGGACCAGGGCGTCGAAGGCTTCCCCAGCCAGGGACCTGGAGGGCCCGGCGATGCCGACGACGTCAGCATCGCCGGGCAGCGGCCCGTCCCCGATGACAAGGACAGCTTCGAGGCCGTAGCGGTGGGACTGGGCCAGGACGTCGGCGGCTCCGGTGAGGTCGTCGGCGACGAAACCGAACGCGGGCATGTCAGGCACCTTTCGCGAAGGCTTGAACTGCGTGCAGGAGTGCATTGTCCCCCGTTGAGGCGAGTTTGTCGGCTGCCGCCTTGAGGGGGATTCCGTCCACGGCTGCTTCCCAGGCCTGGCGCAGGCTGCGCACCCCGGCGCCGGGGCCGTCGGGGTGGGCGGCGACGCCGCCGCCGGCGAGCATCATCAGGTCCGTTGAGCCGACGGCTTCGAAGGTGGGCCCTGGGGTGGTGACGTTTTGGCCGGAGGACAGGACGGGCAGCGGTGCGATGGTCTCTCCCAGGGGTTCGAGCAGGCTGCGGATGTTTGCGGCCACCTCTTCGTCCAGTTCGTAGAACTTGCTGCCCAGTCCGCTGGCGTGCAGGTGGTCGGCGCCGGCGAGGCGGGCCATCTGCTGCCAGACCCGGTAATCCATACCCAGGGCCTTGGACCGCATCGATGCGGCGAGCCCGGCGCGGTGGCCGTGGATGGGGACTTCGGCGAAGCTGCGCAGCATGGCCAGGGCGGGCAGGCCCATGACCGGGATGTTCAGCATCACGCAGCGGCCGCCGGCTTCGACGACGAGGTCGTGGCGTTTGCGCAGGCCGGCGAGGTCGCCGGTGATGTTGAAGGCGTACATGGTGGCGTGGCCGGTGACCTGCTCGGCGGCGCGGATTTCTTCGGTGGCGACGGCGACCCGGCGTTCCAGGGGCAGGTACGCGGGGTCGGTCATCAGTTCGTCGTCTTTGATCAGGTCAATGGAGGCCATCGCCAGGTCGCGGACCACGAGCCGGAACTCCTCTTCGGAGAGTCCGACGTTGGGCTTGACGATGGTGCCCACCATGACGCCCTGGACGTCGCTGATGAGTTTGCGGGTCCCTTCGATGCCGAATGCCGGGCCGGGGTGGGCGGCGACGAAGTCTTCGGGCAGGGCTACGTCCTGCAGGCGGCAGGCGTAGAGATCGCCCAGTTCGAAGAGGTTGCCGGCGATGGCGGTCTGCAGGGTGGCCAGGTCCGTGCCGACGTTCTCCATGGGGAAATCGACGGTGACAAGGGCAGCCCGGACTTTTTCCGGGGTTGACCGTGAAGGCAGGGAGGGCCGGCAAAAACCGAGCTCCTGCACGTTCGAGATGCGTGCGGCGTGCCGTTCACGGATCCGGGCTGACTCACCGGGGACCGGCAGGAACGTGCCGCTGGACTGCTCGCCGGCCATGATCGCTGCGGCCTTTTCGGGGTCGATTTCGGACTCTAGGTAAGTAGGTGCAGCGCACCGAGCGCGGGTCGCGCATGGGTTCTCCGTCCAGGAAGGGGATGTGCAAGGAAAGGTTCAGACTGCGGCGATGACCGGGTCGGCCGGCTGCAGGCCCCCGGCCCGCTTCAGGGCCCAGGACGCGACGATCGGGGCGAGAAGCGCTGTCACGAGGACGGCGGTGGCGGCCTGGGCTGAGGCGGAGGCGACGAAGGGTTCGAACCTCGGGTCCGCGACGGCGACCACCGCAGGGACGGCGACGGCGTTGCCGGCCGTGGTGCCGGCGGCGAAACCGATGCCGCTCTTGGAGCCCCGGCGAAGGATGAACCGGTACCCGAGATAGGTCAGGCCTCCGGTGAACACGACTACGATCAACCCGAGGAAGATCCCGGCGAAACCGCCGGTGAGCACGGTTTTGAGGTTGATGCCGGTGCCAACTGCGAAGGACATGAAGGGGATCACGATGTTCGGCACGTGGTCCAGGGCCTTCGTCCACTCGCGGTCCACGGCGCCGATGATCAGGCCGATGATGAACGGGATCAGTGCCGCGGCAAAGGCGAGTACCGGGATGTCGCCCAGCCCGGATGCGCCCAGGAAGATCAGGGCCAGGAACGGCCCGTCATCAAAGGCGCTGGCGACGTAGGCGCCCTCGTCCCGTTCGTCGCCGTACTGGCCGGCGAACGCCAGCCACAGGGCGCCGTTGCTGTTGCCGAAGATTGCCAGCATCGCCAGGATCGATACGCCTGCGATGCCGTCGATGCCGACCATCAGGCCCAGGATCACGGCAATCGTGGCCGGGATCAGGGTCTTGCAGACCAGCACCACGGTGGTGGTGGAGGCGGCGGCCTTGCCGCTGTGGCTTCCGGTGATCTGTGCGCCGGTGGCGAGGATCAGCACGGCGATCAGCGTCAGGGCGCCCTCCTTGAACAGCGCGGTGGTGAAGCCGCCTATTTTCAGGGCTTCGGGCGCGAAGGTGTTCATCAGCACGCCCAGCACGAGCGGGATCAGCATCATGCCTGCGGGGACCTTTTGGAGGACGGCAAACATTGGGAAGCGTGAGCGCCCGGTCCTCAAGTGCATCTGTGTCATTTACTCGACCTTTCTACGTCATTGTATGTTCCAGTCGACGGAGCAAGTCCGTACAATTAGTACGTACATTACCTGTGGTTTGGATCACCCGTCAAGCAGGAGAATTCAGGACTGCGGGCTAAGATGTGCTCGAACGGCAAAGGAGTCAGTGTGAGTGTGCAACCAGCCGGGGCAGAGCCCCGGGAGCGGGCCAACGGCCTGAACCGGGAGGAAGGCCCGCCCCTTCATGCGCAGATCCGGGACATCCTGCACCGGCAGATCGTGGAACGGCCCCTGCTGCCCGGGTCGCCCCTTCCCACCGAAGAGGAACTCCAGAAACAGTTCGGTGTCTCCCGCAGTGTCGTGCGCCAGGCGTTGTCCGGACTCTCCGACCTTGGACTGATCCGCCGCCAGCGCGGCCGCGGCAGCGTCGTGGCCGCCGCCCCGGTCCTGCGCCGGCATCTGCAGCGGGCCGGCGGGCTGGACGAACAGGCCGCCGCCCACGGCCAGCGGCTCCGGACCCACGTCCTTTCCGTCGAGCACGCGGCCCCGCCCGAGCCGGCGGTGAACGCCCTGAACACCACGAACACGTGGAAGATCGAACGCATCCGCTACCTGGAAGACGTCCCGGTAGCATTCATGAGGACCTGGGTTCCCCGCGACCTCTTTCCGCACTTCACCAAGGAACTGCTGGAGAACGCCTCACTGCTTGGCCTCATGCGCGAGCACGGCTACCATCGGCCGGAGGGCCCAGGCAGGTCCAGGCGGTGGCCGCAGATGCCGACCTGGCTCACAAACTCAGCTCGAACGTCCGCGAACCCCTGCTCCTGCTGCAAGGGGTAACACGCGACGCGCTCGGCCACGGCCTCGAATGGTTCAACGTCTGGCACAGCCCCAATACCGTCTTCGACGTGGACGCGCAGGTCACATCGCAGCCTGGACGCTTATCCGAAGAACACCTCCGGCGCCTGCGGAACCTGACCCGGCAGCTTGAATCGGAACTGGCTGATCTTGAACGGGGCGCCGGGTAAGGCACCCGGCGGGCGCCGCCGTCGTGCCTTCCCGCAACGGCCCATACAACAGCCTTCCTGCTCCGAAGACCTAGTGGGCAGTGTGCCGCGTAGCTTTAGGGAAGAGGACGGATCGAATGAAGGACGCAGACCGCAAGGCGCTTATTATCCTGCTGGTTGCGGTGGTGGTGGGGGTGCTCGTCGCCGTCGCGGGTGCCCAGGGCGGCGCCGCGGTGGGCGGCTTCCCCCTGTTCGCGCTGGGGGTGGCGGCCGCGTTCCTGATCCAGTGGCTGGCGTTCATCCCGGCCTTCAAGGCGCAGACCGAGACGTACTACGACCTCACCGGCGCCCTGACCTATATCTCCATCACCGTCCTGCTGGTCCTGCTGACCCCCGGCGTGGATGCGCGGGCGCTGCTGCTCGCGGCCATGGTGGTGGCATGGGCGGCACGGCTGGGAAGCTTCCTGTTCCGCCGCGTCCGCAGGCACGGCAAGGACGACCGGTTCGACGAGCTCAAGCCCTCATTCTTCCGCTTCCTGAACACCTGGACACTGCAGGGGCTCTGGGTGGTCCTCACCGCCGCCGCAGCCTGGATCGCCATCACCTCCGCCACCCGCGTGGCCCTGGACGGCTGGGCGCTCGCCGGCTTTGTGGTGTGGGCCGCCGGCTTCGGCATCGAGATCGCGGCAGACAGCCAGAAGCGGCGCTTCAAGGCGGACCCGGCCAACGAGGGGAAATTCATTTCCACCGGGCTCTGGTCCAGGTCCCGCCATCCGAACTACTTCGGCGAAATTGTGCTCTGGATCGGCGTGCTCATCATCGCCGTTCCGGTGCTGGAAGGCTGGCAGTGGGTGGCCCTGCTGTCCCCGGTGTTCGTCGCGTTCCTGCTCATCAAGGGCAGCGGCATCCCGCCCCTGGAGAAGAAGGCCGACAAGAAGTGGGGCGGCCAGCCCGACTACGAGGCCTACAAGAAGAACACCCCGGTTCTGATCCCGGCATTCCGCTAGTCCGGCGCCCCGGCGCAGATTACGGGCGCCGGATGAGGCAGCCTCTGGCCCCGGCCCCGCCACATGGGTACGGTGTCCGCATGCAGAAGATATCGATTGACGCCCTGGCCCGCCAGCAACTCGAGGCCGCCACGGCGGTCTCCAGCGGGCGGGCCTCCGACACCGTGTTCGGCGGCCACGAAAAGAGGCTGCGGCAGACCGTGATGGCCTTCCGCGCCGGCACCCAACTGAGCGAGCACCAGAACCCGGGCGAGGCCACGGTCTACGTGATCAAGGGATCCGTGTGGCTGAAGTCCGGCGGCGAGGCCTGGCAGGGCAAGGCCGGGGACCTGCTGATCGTCCCGGACGGGCTGCACAGCCTGGAGGCCGAGGAGGACTCTGCGGTCCTGTTCACGGTGGTCAAGACCGACCGGTGACTTCAGTGCGACGGCGGCGCCGGGCGTTTGCTTATTCCGTCACCGCGGCCGGGACCTTGCCGCTGTCCTGGGCGGCAGCGGTTCCGCGGCGGCGCCAGTAGGCGGCCAGGAGCGCGCCGGACACGTTGTGCCATACGGAGAAGATGGCGCCGGGCAGCGCCGACTCGGGGGTCAGGTACTGCCGTGCCAGCCCCGCTGCCAGGCCGGAATTCTGCATGCCGACCTCGATCGCCGTCGTACGCCGGGACGGGACCGGCAGCTTGAAGAGGCGGGCGGCGGTGTACCCGAGGGCGTAGCCCAGGCCGTTGTGCAGGATGACGGCGGCGAGGACCAGCAGCCCGGCGGCGAAGATGGCTTTGGCGCTGGCGGACACCACGGCAACCACCACGACGGTGATGGCGAGGACCGAAATCCAGGGCAGGGCGGGCAGGGCCTTGTTGACCAGGCGCGGCAGGAAGACGCGCATTAGGAGTCCCAGCAGGACGGGGAACAGGACAATCTGGACGATGGACCAGGCCATGGAACCGGCGTCCACCGGCATGTACTGGCCGGCCAGCCACAGGGCGAGCACAGGCGTCAGCAGCGGAGCGATCAGCGTTGACACGGTGGTCATTGCCACGGACAGGGCAACGTCGCCCTTGGCCAGGTAGGACACCACGTTGGACGCGGTGCCGCCGGGGCAGCAGCCGACCAGGATGACGCCCGCGGCCAGCGCCGGAGGCAGTCCGAGTGCCGCGGCCACAAGCCAGCCGAGGAACGGCATGATGGCGTACTGGGCCACCACGCCGATGACCACCGGCACGGGCCGCCTGGCGATGACGGCGAAATCCGGGGGAGTGAGCGTCAGCCCCATGCCGAACATGATGAGCCCCAGGAGGGGGTTGATCCAGGGGCCCAGTCCGGTGAACGCGGAGGGTGCGGCAAGTGCGACGGCACCGCCGGCAAGGATGAGAAGCGGGAAAAGCGTGACGGCGATGCGGGCGCTGCGTTCTTCGGCTGATGACGTTGTGGCGGGTCCGGATAAAGGAGACATACCTACCGGATTATCACGGGACGGGCCCGCTTCCCGAATCCGCCGTCCTGGCGGCGCAGCTACCGGCAGGGCGGGTAGGATCAGACGGTTGCCGGACTGCGGCCACAGTTTTGGGGGAAACACGTGAAAACCATGTCTCTGCGGCGCGCCGCGAAGCCGCACCGGAAACCAAGCCGACGCCGAATGCGCTCGCCGCTGCGGGCGGCGGCCACCACGTTGTCAGCCGCCGCCGCGCTCCTGCTGGCTCCCGCCGTCGTCGTGCTTCCTGCCCATGCCGACGCCGGACTCGAGGTAGGCCCTGGCGTTCAGCCGCTGGGCATAGCCGAAGGGCCGGACGGCACCCTTTATGTCAGCGACTACGACTTCTATGGCAGCATCAGCGTCTACCCGCCGGGGAGACCAGGCCGTCCCGCACCATTGAGGCCGGGCGCTTCCCGACGTCGCTGGCCGTGACGCCGGACGGGACGCTCTATGTGTCCCAGTCCGGTGAATCCGGACAGGGAGAAATCGGGGTGGTGGCCCCGGGATCGGACAAAACGACCCTGGCGATCAAAGTGTCCGGCGGGTCGCACTGGCTGGCGGTCGGTCCGGAAGGCTCCCTGTACATCGTGGAGTCGTCCGGAAATTCGGTATCCGTTGTGAAGCCCGGTGATGCCTGGGTGGAACGCCACATCCAGGCCGGGCCGTCCCCGGTGGAGGTAGCTCTGGCCGCGGACGGGACCGCCTACGCCACCAATCAGCTGGCCGGCACTGTCAGCGTGGTGCCGGCCCTCGCTCCGGCACCGACACACACCATCGACGTGGGCGCCAAGGCCCAGCCGCACGGGATTGCGGCAGCGCCGGACGGGACCGTGTATGTGGCCGGAATCCTCACGAACGACGTGGCAGTCATAGAACCTGGTGGCACCTCCGTGGCACGGCGGATTCCCGTGGGCAGTGCGCCGCAGGAGGTGGTGGCCGGTGCCGACGGGACCGTGTATGTGACCAACAGCCTGGACGACACGGTCTCCGTCATTCCCGCCGGTGCGGATGCTGCCTCCGGGACCGTACCCAGCGGGGATGATCCCGGCCGAATGGCTGTCCGACGTGACGGGTCTGTTGTGGTGGTGAACAGGGGCGACAAGTCATTGACGGTGATAGAGCCTCCGACGGCGGCACCCGCCACGGCCGCTTCGCTGGAGGAAGGCGCGGCAGGGGGCGCCGGTGCCGGTGGCGCAGCATCCGCGGCGGACCCGGCCAACCCGGGTGCGGTGCTGAGCCTTCCGGTGATGGCCGGTGTGGCCGGCGGCCTGGTGCTGTGCGCCGCAGCCGCCGTTGTCTTGCTGCTGCGCCGCCGGGCTGCGCTCTGACAGCAACGGGCATTATGGTTGGCGCGGCTCCGGAGAGTAACCGGACCTAGTCGATGGCCTCGATGCCCTGGCGCTTCAGTTCCTCCAGGTGGTTCAGCATGTGCTGCAGTGCCTCGGAGGAGTGCGGCTGCCAGTCCTTGACCTCGTCGAGCACGCGGAGGGGTTCGCGGGTGCGGTAGGACCGGGTGGGGTTGCCGGGGAACTTCTTGTCCGTCAGGTTGGGGTCGTTCTCGAACGGGCCGGTTGGCTCCACCTGATAGATCCTGCTCGTTCCCTCACCCGCGCTGAGTTCGGCGCCCCAGGTCGCCGCGTCCAGGGTGGCCGTGAAATAGATGTGGTTCGCGGTCTTCCGTTCGCCGTAGTTGGAGGCGTAGCCGGGAACCAGCAGGTCCCCGGGCTGCAGGTCCGCCCTGGTGCCGTGGAAGAAGGGCCCTGCATCGTCGGGGTTGGCCGGGTGCGATTCCATGCTGCCTCCTTGAGCGCGGGCTTCCACCCTAGCCAACCCCGCACCAAACGTCAGCCAAGGTCCGGAGGCCGGGTGCCGCCGTCGTACGCTGCATTTCAAGGGTGATGCGGGAGCAAAGCCTTTCGGGAGGGGCCTACGCCTGGTGCTGGTTGCGGCGTAGTCTTCAGCGCATGAAGGACGGGGAACGGGCGGCGCTTATCGCGTTTCTGGTCCAGGCTGTGCTCGCCGGCGGAAACGCCATTGGCATCCGCTTCAGCAACCGCGAGCTCGAGCCATTGTGGGGGGCCGGCCTGCGGTTCGCGCTTGCCGCGACAATACTCCTGACTGTCATGGCGGCGCTCAGGCTGGCGCTGCCGCGCGGACGGGCACTGTTCGGTTCCGTGTTGTACGGCCTGTTCAACTTCGGCCTGTCGTTCGCCCTGATCTACTACGGCCTGGTCCGCGTGCAGGCCGGCCTCGCCCAGACCCTGCTCGCGCTTGTGCCGCTCGCCACGCTGCTGCTTGCGGTCCTCTGGCGGCAGGAGCGCGTCCGCGCCGCGGCAGTCATCGGCACTCTGCTCGCGCTCGCTGGGGTAGCCCTGATGTCACGTGATTCCCTGCAGCGTGACGTGCCCTTGACCTCTGTCCTCGCAGTCGTGTGTGGAGCGTTCTGCTTCGCGCAGGCCCTGGTGCTCGTGCGCCGGTTCCCGGGGGTGCACCCGGTGACCATGAACGCAGTGGGCATGACCTCGGGAGCAGCGGTCCTGCTCACCGCCGCCATGGCTGCAGGCGACCCGCTGGTGATCCCGCAACGTATTGAGACGTGGCTGGCGATCGGCTACCTGGTGGTCATCGGATCGGTTGTGGTGTTCCTGCTCTACCTCGTGGTCCTCCAGTCCTGGCTGGCCACGAGGGCCGCGTACGGGTTCGTCATCATCCCGTTTATAACCGTCCTGCTCTCCGCATGGCTCGATGATGAACCGGTCACCATCAACCTGGTGCTCGGCGGTTTGCTGGTCCTTGCGGGTGTGTATGTCGGCGCGCTGCGCCCGGGACTAACGCCGCCCGCGGAACAGGACCCCGGCACTGACCGGTCCGATGGCCATTGAGGCGACGTCTGCGGAGAAGGGGGGTCGCTGCGATCTCCCCCATGCCAGCCACAAATCAGCGTGTCACCGCGGGCTGCGCATGCCGCTGTAGGCCACCGCCACCCCCGCCAGGAAGATCACGACGGCGAGGTAGACCGGACCCAGGTGCCCGAGCGTGGCCAGGCCCCACGGGTAGTGCGCGGGAAGGGCCACGGCGAGCCCGACGACCGGGACGACAACAGCGGTGGCGAACGCCCACCGTTCGCCCCGGCGCACGCCGTACCAGGAGAGGCCTGCGATGGCCAGGCCCGTCGCCGCGATAAAGCCGGCAAGGGCGATATGGACATGGCTGATGTAGTGGGACAGCTGCGGGCTGAACGCCTCGATCTCCGCTTTTCCCTTGTCCACCTGCTCCGGGCCGATGCCCAGTTCAAGGAAGGCGCCGCTGAAATTGAGTACCAGGAAGACCGCGGCGTACCCCACGAAGGCAAGCCCGCCCAGCGTCATGAGGGCGGCTCCCGTCCGGAGGCGGGACTGGTTCGCGGGAGGATTTTGGATGGCGGCCATGGCCACCGCCTTCTTTCTGATGTGCGCAGGTACTGGCATAAGACTCCCTGACCGTGGGGCTGTCAAGAGAAAGTCTTTCGGCCGGTTGCCGGGACCAACAGGGATGGCCCCGATTTTGACCCCCGCTGGATGCCGGAAGTGCGCGGCCGCCGTCGTACGCTGAAATCCGGACCGTAATGGATGGGGAGGCAGACGTGGCGGAAACGACGGCGGACACTCAGCTGGACGAGGTGCTGGCTGAACTGGCCGGACTCGAGGACGCGAAGATGCGCGCGGTGAACGAGAGGCACGGGGACGACCACGGCGTGAACCTCAGCCAGCTGCGCGCGGTGGCCAAGCGGCTGAAGACGCAGCAGGACCTCGCGATCCGGCTGTGGGGGACCGGCGATACGGCGGCGCAGCTGCTGGCACTGCTCATCTGCAGGCCGAAGGCGTTCGGGCGGGACGAGCTGGACGCCATGCTGCGGGAGGCGCGTGCCCCGAAGGTGCAGGACTGGCTGGTGAACTACGTGGTGAAGAAGAGCCCGCACGCCGAGGAACTGCGCGTCGCGTGGCTGGCCGACCCGGACCCGGTGGTGGCCAGCGGGGGCTGGGCACTGACGTCGGACCGGGTGGTGAAGAAGCCCGAGGGCCTGGACCTGCCGGGCCTGCTGGACACCATCGAGGCGGAGATGAAGGACGCCCCGGACCGGCTGCAGTGGGCCATGAACACGTGCCTGGCGCAGATCGGGATCGAGCACGCGGAGTACCGGGAGCGTGCGCTCGCCATCGGGGAGCGGCTGGAGGTGCTCAAGGACTATCCGACGCCGCCAGGCTGCACGTCGCCGTTCGCGCCCGCGTGGATCGGGGAGATGGTGCGGCGCAAGGGGGAGTAAGGGGGCTCTTGCCCGTGCCGCGGTCACCCAAGCGCGCGCAGGAACGCCGTGGCGTCCGCGGCCACCCGGTCGGGGTGCTCCCACAGGACCAGGTGCCCGGCGTCGGGATAGACCTTCAGTACGGCGCCCGGAATCCGGGCCGCCAGGACCTCCTGGTCCTGCAGCGGCAGCAGGTCGTCCCGGCCGCCGTAGATGATCAGCGTGGGCGCCCGGACGGCACCGGCTTCCGTGGGCGGGGCCGCTGACGTCAGACCGGCCAGGATCTTCTTCCACGCGTGGGCAGGCATCCGGACGCCGTCCCGTACCCGATCCTCCAGGTACCAGGCGGGAACGGCTGGTGCATCGTGAACCAGGAAAGCGACCCCCGGACCCAGTCCTCGTCGATGGGGTCTGTCAGCTGGTCCACCTCGTCGGCGAAGGCCGGCCGGCCCTGCAGACTCAGCGGTGATCCCACCAGGACCAGCCCGGCCACCCGCCCGGGATGCGCCGCGGCCAGCTGCTGGCCAACATAGCCGCCGCTGGAGGACCCGAGGACGAACGCGGCATCCACGCCCACGGCGTCCAGGATGGCGGCGGCGTCCTCGGCCTGCTCCGCCAGCGAGTAGCCGTCCTCGGGTTTGTCCGCCTCGCCCTGCCCGCGGAGGTCCGGCGCGTAGGTCCGGAAGCCCGCCAGCCCGGGCAGCAGGCGGTCGAAGCAGCGGCGGGATTCGCCCCAGGCGTGCAGCAGGAGCAGCGGCTTGGCCTCCGCGCCACCCTGGATCAGGCACGGCACCGTGATGCCCGTGCGCAGGGACAGGTTCCGGACCTGGGACTCCATGGCATCAGCGTACGCCGTGACTTGAGCTGCGGCGTCCTTCAATGGCCAGGGCAACCGGAACCGGGACAGCCTTCGCGGTCACGGGGCGCTGCTGATAATCCCGGTTTCGATGGCATGCGTTGCCGCCTGCGTCCGGGAGTTCACACCGAGCTTGTCGAAGATGTTGCTGACGTGGCGCTGGACGGTCCGTTCGCTGAGGAACAGCTCCGCCCCGATTGCCCGATTGGTCAGGCCATGGACGATCAGCCCGAGCACCTGGACCTCGCGAGGCGAGAGGCCGTGCTGTGACGGACTGCCGGGGCGCAGGAGCATTCCGTCGACCACCTGCTGGTCGGGACGGGCGCCGAGGCGCGTGAAAACCGCGCGCGCCGATTCGAGCTCAAGGTCCGCCGCCTCGTCGTCCCCCACACCCCGGTACGCCGTGGCCAGGAGCACCGAGCAGCGCGCCGTCTCGTAGGGGACGTCAAGGTCCCGCCATAGTCCGGCGGCCCGCCGGAGCTCGGGAAGCGCCGTCGGCCACTCATCGTTGGCCAGAGCCAGCTCGCCACGGGCCCGGGCGTGGGCGGCACGCACGCTGTCGGAATTGAAATGCCCGGCCAGGCTTCCGAGCTCGGCTGCCGCGGCCACGGCTTCCGCGCCTGCCCCCGCCGCGAGGAGGACGGTCACTGCCGCAGGCAGCAGCTCCACCCGAGCGCTCGGCCCCACGGATTCGCCGAGCGCGCGCCGGATGCCCGCTGCCGCGGCGGGCACGTCTCCCAGGCAGAGCCTGAGCAGGGCCAGCCCCGGCTGTGTCGGGCCGCCGGCGAATGCCGCAGCCCGGTAGGCGGCCTCTGCTTCGGCGAAGTTGCCGAGCAGGCGGTGCGACTCACCGAGCTCGTAACGCGGATGGCCGATGAGGCGGGCACCTGCCCCCTCAGCCAGGCCCCGGCAGGCCTCCTCCAGCTGCGTGATGGCATCCGTCCACTGGCCTGCCAGGCGGAGGTGCGCGGCCCGGTAGGTCAGGCAGTTACCGTAGAAGGGCCCGCCGAATGGAGGGACAGTATCGAGCCAGGATCCGAGGGCAGCGCTCCATTCCCGGACCCGTGAGAGGTCGCGGGCCTCCACCTGGCAGGTGCCGATCGCTGCGCAGAAGAGCAGGCTGGTGGTCCGCGGGGTCGTCTCTCCTGCCAGGACGCGGAGCATCGCGTCGTCGAGGCAGTCCAGCCCCTCCGGAAGGCGGCCGGAGCGGACCAGGGCGCGGCCGGTGAGGAGCGTCGCGAAGGCGAGCTGGTCGCCGTCGTGCACTGCTGCGGCCCCCTCGCGGGCGCGGCCGAGGAGCCCCAGAGCCTCGTCAGTAGCGCCTGTTGCGATCCGGGCGTAGGCCGTGGTGATGAGCAGCCAGCCGGGTTCCTTGCCCGCGTCGTCCGGGCCGAGCTCACGGGCCCGTGCCATCCAGCCGTTGGCCTGGGCGAACTCGCCGTTGAGGTTGTACGCCTCCCACAGCCAGAAGGCAGAGGCCACCGCCGGACGGACCTGGCCCCTCGCCGCCCGCGCCTCGAAGGAATGCATCAGCGCGGCGATCGCATCGTCCCGCAGCCCTGCGATCTGGGCGCACTCGGCGAAGCATTCAACATCTTCAATATCAAGGCCCGTGGGCCCGCCGGCGGCGCGGAACTCGTCGCACGCCTGACGCCACGCGGACGCTTTGTGGAACGCCCGGGCCCTCGCGAGGTGATTTACGTCGTCGGCCACGTCAACCTCCTGATCACCACTATGCATCGTTGGACTGGGCATAACTACCCAGTGGAGGTTGCGGAAGGTGGCGCGACCTGCCGATGTTTGCCGCACCCGCCGGCGGGATCCTGAAGGTGACCCGCACGGTGCGGGTCACATGGTTCAGGAGGCCATCATGTACGAGCCGTTTGTCTACTTGAGCACCTACACCGTGCGCGACGGGCACTTCGATGAAGCTTTTGAGGCTTGCCGTGAAGTGGCCCGCCTCGTGGAGAGCCGTGAGCCGAGGATGCTCGTGTTCCAGTTCTTCGCCGATGAACCGGGGCGGCAGATCACCTGCCTGCAGGTCCACGCCGGCGCGGAGTCCATGGCCAACCACATGGCCGTGATCAGCGAACACCTGGCACGCTCCGGGTCATGGCTCGAATCGTTCAGCAACGCAATGGTCCTGGGTCAGCCTCCGGTGGCCTTGACGCAGTGGTACCGGGAGGCGGGCGAGGCCCTCGACCAGTTCCCGCGGCATGTGGCCGGGGTTCTCCGGGTGGGGTCGCCTGTTGGGTGAGCCGGCTGCCGCCGTCGTGAAGTACGACGGCGGCCGGCGGCTTGGGTGCGGCGGCTACGCCTCCCGCTCCTCCCGCTGGAACGCCCGCACCGCCTCGCTGGTGGTCGGGTAGAAGTGTTCGGGGGAGAATCGGGCGCCCATGCCGTACCGCAGCAGCCTGTCCTTGACCGGACCCTTCATCTCCGCGAACACCAAGTCCACGCCGTGCCGCTCCAGCCATTCGTCCAGCTGGATCAGCTCGTCCAGGGCTGTGGTGTCGATTCCGGTGACGGGCTCGGCGGCCAGGACCACGCGTTCGGTGCCGGGCGGGGCCTCCTCCAGGGCATTGCGCACAAAGGACCCCAGCAGGCGCCGTTGCCGAAGAACAGCGGCGCATCGAAGCGCAGGATCAGCAGGCCGGGGACGCGTTCGCCGTCGGGGTGGCGGCTCACGTCGTGGTATCCGGGTGTGCCCGGCACGTCCACCAGTTCGGCGCGGTAGGGGTCCCAGGCCCGCCGCAGGAAGTCCAGGATTGCCAAGCCGACGGCCACCACGATGCCCGGGAGGACGCCCAGGATGGTGACGCCCAGGAACGCCGCGAGCATTACGAGTGATTCGCTGCGGCTCATGCCGATCAGCCGCCGCACGCCTGCGGGGTCGGCGATGCCCGCGGCCGCCGCGATGACGATGGCGGCCAGGGTGGTGGACGGCAGGAACTCGGTGACTCCGGGAGCCGCGAGCATGAAGCCGAGCACCAGGACCGCGCCCACCACGCCCGTCAGCTGGGATTTCGACCCGGACTCCACCGCCACCGGGGTGCGGGAGGTGCTGGCCGAGATGGGGAAGCCCCCGAACAGGCCGCTGGCCGCGTTCGCTGCACCCAGGGCCGCCATTTCATGGTTGCCGGAGACCTTGCCGTTTCGTGCCGCGGCCAGGGACTGGGAGAGGGTTCCGGTGTCGACAAACACGATCAGGGCGATGCCCGCGGCGGCCGGCAGCAGCGCCAGGACGTCGGCCCAGCCGATCCCGCCGAGGGCCGGCGCCGGGAGGCCCTGCGGCAGGGCCCCGGTGACCTTGACGTCGTCGCGCAGTCCCAGCAGGGCTACGGCCAGGCAGGACACGACGACGGCGATCAGCACCCCCGGGACCTTCCACTTCAGCCACCGCGGCACCAGGATGAGTGCCAGCGACGCCAGCCCCAGCAGCAGCGCCGTCATGTTGGTTTCGCCGGCGAGCACCTTCGGCACCGCGGCGAAGAGCTTGTCCCAGGGCGATTCTCCTTCCACGGAGATCCCCAGGAGCGTGGGGACCTGGGAGGCCACCACCAGCAGGGCGATGCCGTTGAGGTAGCCCAGCCGGATGGGCTTGGACAGCAGGCCCGTGACGATGCCCAGCCGCAGCACCGACCCGACCAGCATGATGGCGCCGATCAGGATGGCCAGCAGGCCGGCCAGCGCCACGGACCTCTGTTCGTCGGCCGCGGCCAAGGGGATCAGGGCGGCAACGATCATCGGGGCCAGCGCCGAATCCGGGCCTAGCACCAGCACCCGTGAGGGCCCCACGGCAGCGTAGACAATCAGCGGCACGATGGTGGCGTAGAGGCCGGTGACCGGCGGGAGGCCGGCGGCCTGGGCGTAGGCCATGCCCGCGGGGACCAGGACCGCGAAGAGCGCGGCTCCTGCCACCAGGTCGTGGCGCAGCCACTCGGTTTTGTAACCGCGAAGGGACGGCGGGATCCACCAGGATCGGGACAGACCGGAACGGCGCATGTTCAGATCATGGCCCATCCTGCCCTGACCCGCCATCAGCCGCGGCGCGAAGGCGGCGATTTGGTGTACCGGCATATTGACTGCCCGCAGCCGGAGGAATACCTTCTCCGGTAACAGGGCCAGTTGCCCTGTTTCTACGCGATTAGGGGCCGGATCTGGGCCGCTCCTGCATGGCAACGGAGCCAGGTGAGGAGGATTCTGCGCGGACGCCATCCTGCTTCACACGTGCCCGGGCTCCGCGGGTACTTTCCGGACGGCTACAGAAACCGGGTTAGGGATCCAGGGAAGGAAAGACCATGCCGAAGTATCTGTTTGAGGCGACATACGTGGGCCAGGGCATCAAGGGGCTCATGCAGGAAGGCGGCACCAAGCGGCGCGATGCGCTGGTGGAGGCGCTGAAGTCTGTGGGAGGAACGCTGGAGTGCTTCTACTACGCATTCGGCTACTACGACGTCCTCGGCGTTTTTGAGGCGCCGGATGATGCAAGTGCTGCAGCACTGTCGCTGCTGATCAATTCGACGGGGAACGTCAACGTCCGACTGAAGCCGCTCCTGAGCGTGGAGGACATTGATGAAGCCGCGAAGAAGACGCCGTCCTACCGGGCGCCGGGGCAGTAGGGGAGTTTGGAACCTTGAGCGACAGGCCCACCGGGTGCGGCAGGGATTGCCACTAACAACGCACCTTTATAAGGCCCGGCGCAGAACAGGCTTCCCGTTGGTACAGATCAACGGCGGCCAGCCGGTTGAGGCCATCCGTCAATGGCAGCAGCCTGGCTGACAGCATGATTCACCTGAGACGGCTGCAGCTGCCCGCCAACCTCGCCATCGGCAAGCACACCGCCACCGACGTGTACAGTCGGACGTTTACCGAGGCCCTGCTCTTCCGGGGCGTCGGCTAGCGAGTACGCGTAGGACCGCTACTAGCGGACAGAAATGCCCTGACCCGACTTTATGTGCCAGGGCATTCCTGTGTTCGCGACGAACGACGGCGGGAACGGGGCGGAGGTCAAGGAAGAACGAACCGCTGCTTATTCCGACGGTCCAGTAGCCGGAAGCAATTCGCAGGCCCTCACCTGTGACTTGATTAGCGGACTACGCCAAGATTATCTAAGAGGCGAATTCGTTATACACAATAGAAGCCTCTTCAAGGTACATTCGGATAAATTGCTATAGTTCCCGAGGATGTCCCATGAGAAAACGCTTCAACCCACCGCCAAATTGGCCCAAGCCACCAGCTAATTGGGAACCTCCTACCGGTTGGGCGCCTGACCCTAGCTGGGGACCGGTGCCCGAGGGTTGGCAACTTTGGGTCGATGACCAACCAGGCACCGGAGGAACCACTGTAAGGCCACCAGATGCTCCTGCTTACGGTGTCATTCAGGGTGCTGTTCAGCCGAGGAAAAGAGGGCGGGCACGGTGGGTTGTGATTCCACTACTGCTTGTGCTCGTTCTCTTCGTAGGCTGCACAATAGTCCTGTCTATGGCCGGTTCTCAGTCTGGGGGGAGTCAGCTTTCTTCAAAGAACATTGACCCTGTGTCCCAGGAGCAGGTTGATTCTGCTGCTGAACTCACGGAGCGTGACCTAGCTATGATCGTAAAAAGCCCTGACGATCAGGCAGGAAAAACGGTGGTCATCTATGCGAATATCACCCAGTTTGATGCAGCTACGGGTGACTGTATCTTCCGCGCCAATGTCTCACATCAGAGGATGGAGAATTCCTGGGAATATGACGAGAATGCGATCTTTACCGGAGAAGGCGGGCGGGCCGGTTGCGCTGCCCTGAAGGAATTTGTTGATGAGGACCAAGTTAGGATTACGGCGACTTCTCTGGGGTCCATCAGCTATGACACGCAAATTGGCGGGAACACCACTGTTCCGGCGTTTCGAGTCGAAAAAATTGAAGCGCTAACTCCCTAGAAAAGCTTCCGGGTCATCTGGTTGATTGGCATGTCCCCGTGCTGCAGAGACGCGACGAGCCGTCTGGTCCGCTCCGAATGTTGGGAACCCCCTGGCAGTTTGGGGCTGGCCACGGGGAGCACAGAAGGTTCCGCTGCAAGTCGGGCAAGGAAGAGCCTGGCACGAGATATGTGCCGGGGCTCTTCCTTGCTTCGGACGTTCAGTGATGTGGTGTTTGAACGCACCAGGGGATGCTGTTGCTTGATCGATCGATGACGAATGTCCCTGACCTGGTAGCGGTGTGAATACCCAAGCCGCTGCCGTCCTGGTTCGCACTGGACTGCCAAGCGCTCAACAATACAACCGACTTGTAGCCTCTTCCGCTGCCTGGATGCTTTCCCACCCACGTCGGCCCGCTGCAGCCGTCTCCGGATCCATGTGCATCCCCTTGTTTTGCAGAACGGCAACCAAGGTTGCGTTGATGATGTCTTCTCTGAGTTCGTTGAGCCAGGGACCTCGAATGACCGGCATGACGGGCACCCGAGCACGGACGGTCAGGAAGTGGCCACCCATCAGGGCGGCCACAACGCAAATAACACCGACGACCAGGAGCTTCAGCAGGTTGTCCTGGTCTGTAGCCAGAACAAATGCGGGTGGTGCGAATAGCGCTGCCATGAGCCCTAGACGGAGAGCCAGGACTTCCAAGGCACGACCTGAGGCTTTACGCCTTGCCATCATTCCGGCCAACCGTTTGTCCCGGATGGCTTGCGCTTTGAATCTCCATTCACGCTGGGACCCCAGATGGAGCTTGACGAGCGCACGGGCGGCGGCAAGTTCCTCCGGATTTTCGTTCCGCAGTGCCATCAAGGCTGGGTCCTGCGCGTCCGCCCAAGAGCTGCTCAGGCGGCGATCGATGGCAGCTGCCAAAGTGTCTAAGCCAAGCTGTGCTGCACCGATCGCCGCCTCTTCAACACGGGGAGCGACCGCTGTCGGCTGCTGATTTTGGCCAGGACCTGTGCGACGGCCGTAACGTGGTGTGCCGTCGGCGAGGTTGTAACCGTTGCTCATGAGTTTCCCTTGGTGACTATCTGGCCACCACTACTTGGTCACGTGAACCACAACCGCCTTATCAACGGCTTGTTCCGCTCCCGCGTTATCAATCCCCGTGACTGTCCAGTTACTAAGAAGCAAAACCGTCTTTCCGGTGTCGGAGTTGTAAATGACTTTCTTGAAGCCGAGCAGCGAGAGTTCATCGTCAAGTGCTTCAGCATTCATCCCCACGACATTGGCAGGGATAACCGCGGTTGCAGGGATGATCGCAGCCGCGGTGGGCGCAGCAGCGGCCACTGGCGCAACAGGTTCGGCTGTAACAGTTGCAGTCGCCGTAACTGTGGCTGTTGCCGTCACTGTCTGCGTAACAGTGTGCGTCACGGCGGGGGTTGCTTCAGTGGTTCCTCCGGCACAGCCCGACATTGTCAAACACAAAAAGGCTCCTGCAATTGCCGCTTTGTTAGTCTTCAATTTGTCCCCCCTGGGAAGTTCTTGCCTTGTTTTCCGGTCACCATTCGCGACTGAAGTCCGTATGGTGGATTTGTGCGCCGGCTGCGATGGTAGCCCTCAGCTCAGCTTGCGAGCATGCGGCGAGCCAGCCCAGGAGCGTATGCGCGTCGATGGCGACACTCCTGGAATTGAGCGGGATTCTTAGAGCCCGGTTGTGCTCACGCCGTACTCGGCCTGCTCCGGCGTGTATCCCTCGTAAAGCAGCTGATCGACGAGACCGGAGCGCGAGAACGAGGTGTATTCGAGGTACTGCTTTGCTGCTTTAGCTGCTTGCACATTCCAGTCGACGGTCACACGGTCAACGGCCCACGTTGCATCATCGAGCGAGTACTTCTCGTACTCCAGTTGTTCGATCAGGCCCGTGCGGGAGAACGCAGTGTAGTCGAGGTAGTCAGCGGCTGCCCGCAGGGCGTTCTGCTGGCTGAGAGTCCCCCTCTTGGCTGCGGCTTCAGCTTCCGCTGCAGCCTTAGCGGCTGCGTCTGCTTCCGCTTTGGCTTTTGCCGCCGCGTCCGCTTCAGCTTTGGCAGCTGCGTCGGCGTCAGCCTTCGCCTTGGCGGCAGCATCGGCCTCTGCTTTGGCTTTGGCTGAAGCTTCTGCCTCGGCGGCGGCAAGAGCGGGATCTTTAGTGGGCGTTGGTGTAGCCGTTGAAGTCGGACCAACAGCCGCTACCTTCGGCCCGGAACTCGTCGGCGCAGTTTCTGTTGTGGCGCCGGCCCGAGTCGAATTGATGATGATGCTCAGCAGGACGAAAGCGCCTGTGACGATCAGAGCCACCTTCTTGTGCTTGTCATAGCCTGTCAGCGGGAGGCCATTTTTGTCCCGCATCCTATTGCTGAGCACCAGGATCAGGTCAACCAGAGCCCAGATCCCCAAGCCGCCGAAGGTGACCAGTTTCAGGATGCCGGTCCCCACCTTGCCCAGATAGAACCGGTCCACCCCGAAGACGCCAAGGATCAGCGACAGCAGCCATGTTGTTAGAAATGACTTGCTGCTCGTCTGCGGCGGAGCGTAGCGTATGTTGGCGGATAGGGAGCACTGTAGGGGTGCTGGCTCATGAGAGTCCTTTCATTGGACACCTGACCGACCTGCGTTACGAATGTGCAGGGTGGGTGCGGTGATGGACGCGCATGGTAGGAAATGCAGCATGCAGTGCGGACCGCAATTTCAGCCCATAAAAAAGCATCTTCGCTTCCCCCAATAGCGTTGTAAGTGCCCTCAATTATGTTTCGAAAAAAACCAGTAACAAGCTACTTGACGGAAAGCTGGGGAAATCCTGATGGTCACTTGATCCTCTTTGCAGATTCCTGTGAGTATTAACAGGTCGGCCGCTGGCTCGCCGCCGCCATCCCGTCCGCCTGCGGCCTGTGGCTCAAAGGCGTGGGACACACGTTCCCATACCCCGACATGCACGAGGTGATGACCGCGATCACGAGCCACCTCGACGCCACCGAAGCCTGCGTCTCCGGAACGGCGCAACAGCCGGGGTCCGGGCCACATGGCAGCAAGTGATTCAATTCGTCCGCCTGCCGATTTCGACAGAAGGCTGAGATGATTGAACCGCACTGCCTCACCATCCGATCATCACCAACCCCGAAGACGTGGCCGGGGCGCCCGCTCCTGCCGATAGGAGCACATCGTGTCCAGACCCGGACTGCGAGCGGCGGCTGCGGTGGTCCTCGCACTCGTTGTATCGTCTTGCGCAGGCAGCACTTCGAGCGAGGCCCCGGAAGTTACCCCGGCTCCGAGTGCGAGCACTACGGCACCGGAGAGCCCGCAACCCCCGGAGAGCCCGCAACTCCCGCCGAGTCTGCCATCCAGCGCGCCGGAGCCGGGCACCATGATCACCACAGCCCCGAGCGACTTCGGCCAGATGCTCTTCGATGCCAAAAACCAGGCCATCTATATCTGGGAGATTGAGGAGAGCAGCACGCCGGAGTGTTACGACGACTGCGCTGAAGCATGGCCACCCGTGCTGACCGACGGAGCGCCGGCCGCCAGCGGTGAGGTCGACTCAGCGCTGCTGGGGACGACGGAGCGGCGGGACGGCACCACCCAGGTCACCTACAACGGGCATCCGCTCTACTTCTACGCGCACGAGGGGCCTGGCGAGGTGAAGTGCCACAACGTCTCAACTCACGGGGGGCTCTGGTGGGTTATAGATCCGGACGGGGTCCGGGCCCCGTAGCCGCAGTGAAGGCGCCGCCGCATGGCTTTGAGTCAGGCCGGGGTCTGGCTCTCCGGGAACGACTACCCCGCCACCGCAGCCTTCGCCGCCTGGGAGGCCGCCATCCACTCGCTGAGCCACGGCGCTCGGACGGTGGAGGTGATCCGGCAATCGGCCACGAAGGTTCCCTTGGCGCCGGCGTCGATCCAGGCCTGCAACGCGGACAAGTCATCAAGCGAGCGCACCACAACTGACTCGGCACCCAACGCCCGGGCAACGCCGCTGAAGTCCACCTCCGGGATCAGCATCGGCTTCTCGGTCAGGCCCTGCGAGCCGTACTGGTGGATCTCTGCCCCGTAGGCGGCGTCGTTGTAGATCACCACAATCGCGCTGCTGGCCGCGCCGATCAGCGACTCGAGGTCGGCCAGGCCCATCAGGAACCCGCCGTCGCCCGAGGCCAGCACCAGGGTGCGGCCGTCCTCCAGCGCCCGTGCCGCTCCCACGGCGCTGGCCAGTCCCAGCCCGATGGACTGGAACGCGGTCCCCACCATCACCAGGTCCTGCGGCCGCGGGATGTTCCAGTACATGGCGCCCAGCCGATGAAGTGCCCGCCGTCCTGGACCACCGTGCGGCGCTCCGGAAGCACGGCATCCAGCGCGGTGGCGAGGGCGCGCGGGTCCAGCCGGCCGTCCGCTGTCACCTCGGAGCCGGGGTGGTGGGCCGGTTCCTCGGCCAGGCGACGGCGGGCTTCCGCCCGCCAGCCGGCTTCCGGAGACACCCCATCGAGCAACGACAGCAGGCCTCCCGCGGCGGCCTTCACGTCCGCGCTGACGAACAGGTCCACCCTCGGGTTGGTCGGCTGCAGGGCGGTGTCGATCTGGATGACGGTGGCATCCGGACCGAGCAGGTGCCCGAATCTCAGGGTGAAGGGGCTCAGGCTGGCCCCTGCCACCAGGACCACGTCGGCCTCGCCCATGAGCCCGGCCGCGGTGTCGGTGCCGAAACCGCCGGCGACGCCCAGGTACCCCTCGCCATTGAGGAGGTTGAGCGCCAGGGCGGTTCCGGCGGTCAGTGCGCCGAGCCGGTCGGCGAGCTCGCGGAGTTCGACGCCGGCATCGGCGAGGTGCGCGCCGCGGCCGGCGAGGATCAGCGGCCGCCGGGCCCCGGCGAGCAGGCGGGCCACCTGCCCAAGGTCCGTGCCGCCGTCGTGCGTCACCTGCGCCGCGGACGGCTCGGGAAGCTCTTCGTCCGCGGCCTCGAGTACCGCAAGGTCGTACGGGATGGCAAGCACGACGGCGGTGCGCCGGGTGAGTGCGTACTCCACCGCCTGCCGGGTGATGGCGCCGGCGGCGTCGCGGGTGACTGTGAAGGTCGCCGCGCCGAGCCCCGCGGCGATGGCCGCCTGGTCCACGTCCCAGGGCCGGGCGCCGCTGGTGGGCGCGTCGCCGGTGACCAGCACCACCGGGATCTGCGCCTGGACGGCTTCGGCCAGGGCGGTGAGCGCGTTGGTGTAGCCGGGGCCGTAGGTGGTGGTGCCCGCGGCGAGGCGTCCCGAGGCCCGGTAGTAGGCGTCGGCGGCGGCGATGGCGGCGCCCTCGTGCCGGACGGGGGTGAAGCGCAGGCCCAGCTGCTCCGCAGCATCCAGGAAGTAGGCGTTGCCGTTGCCCATGACGCCGAAGACGTCGCTGACATAGCCGCTGAGAACCTGGGCCACACGGCCGGAGACGGTAAGTAAAGTCATGCAGGAATCGTGCGCCCCGCCGTACGGATCGGCAACACCCGCATATTTGGCTGGGACTTTTGGCAGCAGAAGCGGGGAGAAGTGACAATTTGCCCATTTGTGGGCTGCGTCACTGCTATTACTCGGAGGGGCGGCCTTCCTGCTCCGACAGCCTGCTGATGAGCCCGTCGTAGCGGGGCGGCATGAGTTCCATGACGGAGATGGCGGTGCTGGTCCGCTGGATCCCGTCGATTTCCAGGATCTGGTTGGTGATGCGGTAGAGGTCGGCGGTGCCGCGGGCCACCACCTTGGCCATGAGGTCCGCGTCGCCGGTGGTGGCGTGTACCTCGATGACCTCCGGGATCGCGGCGAGGCCGCTTTCCACGGAGCCGAACCGCGTCTGGCTGATTTCCAGGGAGAGGAAGGCCATGAGCTCGTAGCCGAGCGCGGCGGGGTCCAGCCGCCGGCTGAAGGAGCGGAGCGCGCCGCTGCGCTCCAGCCGTGCCAGCCGGGCATGGACGGTGTTGCGTGCGACGCCGAGTGTCCGGGAGAGTGCCAGGGCGCTGGCTTCGGGGTCCTTGTCGAGGGCGAGGATAATCCGGCCGTCGAGCGAATCGAGGGTGCGCGGGTTCGTGATGGTCATATTTTCACCAGAGCTACTAGAAGTTGAGCAGAAGTCCCAAGCACAAAAGCGTATCTTGCTATGTGGGCCGGGTCACAACCATGATCGGTGCCCATGACCCCTGAACAACTCCTGACCCGGCCGGACACCGCGCTGCCCACCCTCCGCGGCCCCGTGGCCGGGCTTCCGTCCTACGTCCCGGGCCGCCGGGGTGCCGGCGCGGGCATCGCGGCCCTCGCCAGCAACGAAAGCCATTACGAACCGCTGCCCGCTGCCGCGGCTGCGGTGGCCGACGCGGCCGGCAGGATGAACCGCTACCCGGACATGGCCGCCGTCGAACTCCGCGAACGGCTCGCCACGCACCTGGGCGTCACCGCGGGGGAGGTCGCGGTGGGGCCCGGCAGCGTGGGCGTCCTGCAGCAGATCATCACCGGACTGTGCGACGCCGGGGATGAGGTGGTCTTCGCGTGGCGCTCCTTCGAGGCGTACCCCATCCTGGTGGAGCTGGCGGGCGCCCGGCCGGTCCGCATCCCGCTGGACGAGGCCGAGGGCCACGACCTGGACGCGATGGCCGCGGCCGTCACGGACCGGACCAAGGTGATCCTGCTCTGCACGCCCAACAATCCCACCGGCGTGCCAATCAGCCACGACCGCGTCGAGGCCTTCCTGCAGGCTGTGCCGTCCAAGGTCCTGGTGGTGATCGACGAGGCCTACGTGGAGTACGCCGACGCCGGCAGCGGCCCCGATT
>NZ_AOFD01000044.1 GCF_000332815.1 Arthrobacter nitrophenolicus | reverse complement strand
CGTGGCGAGCGTGGCGACCGCGGCCAGGGCCGCGGCGACCGCGGTGGCCGTGGCGGCCGCGACGGTGGCCGTGAAGCCGAAAAGAACCAGTTCGTAGAGCGCGTTGTCACCATCAACCGCGTTTCCAAGGTGGTCAAGGGTGGTCGTCGCTTCAGCTTCACCGCACTGGTCGTCGTTGGTGACGGTAACGGCATGGTCGGCGTGGGCTACGGCAAGGCCAAGGAAGTTCCCGCTGCTATCGCCAAGGGCGTTGAAGAGGCCAAGAAGTCCTTCTTCCGCGTTCCCCGCGTTGGCAACACCATCCCGCACCGCGTTCAGGGTGAAGCCGCTGCCGGCGTCGTAATGCTGCGTCCGGCTTCCGCCGGTACCGGTGTTATCGCCGGTGGTCCGGTCCGTGCAGTACTGGAGTGCGTGGGCATCCACGACATCCTCTCCAAGTCGCTCGGTTCCTCCAACGCCATCAACATCGTCCACGCGACCGTTGATGCCCTGAAGCGCCTCGAAGAGCCGGCATCCGTGGCAGCACGCCGCGGCCTGCCGCTGGACGAGATCGCTCCGCAGGCACTGGTGAAGGCCCTCCTGGCTCCGAAGGCAGGTGTTTAGTCATGGCTAAGAACCTGGTCCCCTCCGACGCACAGTTGGAAATCACTCAGATCAAGTCCGCCATTGGCGGCAAGCAGAACCAGCGCGACACCCTGCGGTCCCTCGGCCTGAAGCGGATCGGACACACCGTTGTCCGCACCGCCGATGCCGTGACCGTCGGGATGCTCAACACGGTTCCGCACCTGGTAAAGGTAGAGGAGGCGAAGTAAATGGCAGAGAACGAAAAGGCTCAGGCTGAAAAGCAGAACGCCCTGAAGGTTCACCACCTGCGTCCCGCCCCGGGTGCAAAGACCGCCAAGACCCGTGTTGGTCGTGGTGAGGCATCCAAGGGTAAGACCGCCGGTCGCGGTACCAAGGGTACGGCAGCCCGCTACCAGGTGAAGGCTGGCTTTGCCGGCGGCCAGCTGCCGCTGCACATGCGCCTGCCCAAGCTGCGCGGCTTCAAGAACCCGTTCCGGGTTGAGTTCCAGGTTGTGAACCTGGACAAGCTCAACGAGCTGTTCCCCGAAGGTGGCACCGTCACCGTGGAGAACCTGGTCGAAAAGGGTGCCGTTCGCAAGAACCAGCCCGTCAAGGTGCTGGGCACCGGCGACATCACCGTCAAGGTTGACGTCACCGCCCACGCATTCTCGGCCAGCGCCGCTGAAAAGATCGCAGCAGCAGGCGGAAGCACCACCGCTCTCTAGAGCCGGTGGGCGACAGCCCGTTGTTCAACTCCCGATGACCGGGGCCAACGCCCCGGTCATCGGGAGTTTTTCACATCCGCACGCCGTATTTTTCCCGCCATCCGGCGCAGCAGCGCTTCCGCGGATTGTTCGCATGGCGCATCCAACCGTTAGACTCGGTTGTTGGGATTTATTGGGCCCCATCACACCACTCTTATAAACACCACAGGAGGACGCTTGCTTAGCGCATTTGGCCGGGCCTTTCGCACGCCTGATCTGCGACGCAAGTTGTTGTTCACGCTGGGAATCATCACCATCTTCCGCTTGGGTGCTTTCATTCCCTCGCCTGGTGTGGACTACCAGAATGTCCAGCAATGTTTGCAGAACGGTCAGACGGCCGGCGGGCTGTACCAGCTCGTCAACCTGTTCAGCGGCGGCGCGTTGCTCCAGGTGTCCATCTTCGCCCTGGGCATCATGCCGTACATCACGGCCAGCATCATCGTCCAGCTGCTCCGGGTGGTCATTCCCCGCTTCCAGCAGCTGTACGAAGAGGGCGCGTCGGGCCAGTCCAAGCTGACCCAGTACACGCGGTACCTCACCATCGCCCTGGGCCTGCTCAACGCCACCACCCTGGTGTCCCTGGCCCGGTCGGGCCAGCTGCTTCCCGGTTGTGCGCTGCCCATCATCCCCGATGACAGCATCATCACCACCATCCTGATCATCATCACCCTGACCGCCGGTACGGGCCTGATCATGTGGATGGGCGAGCTCGTCACCGAGAAGGGTGTGGGCAACGGCATGTCCCTGCTCATCTTCACCTCGATCGCAGCGACGTTCCCCACCTCCCTGGGTGCCATCTGGACCTCGCAGGGACCGGCCACGTTCTTCACCGTCCTGGCCGTGGGCCTGCTGACCGTGGCGCTGGTGGTCTTCGTGGAGCAGTCACAGCGCCGGGTCCCGGTGCAGTACGCCAAGCGGATGATCGGACGCCGCACCGTGGGCGGCACCAGCACCTACATTCCCATCAAGGTGAACATGGCCGGTGTTATCCCGGTCATCTTCGCTTCCTCCATGCTCTACCTGCCCGGCCTGATTGCACAGTTCAACCAGCCGCAGCAGGGCGAGCAGCTCCAGCCGTGGGTCGAATGGATCAACAACAACCTGGTCCGCGGCGACCAGCCGATCTATATGGTTCTGTACTTCGCCATGATCGTCTTCTTTACCTACTTCTATGTCGCGATCACCTTCAACCCTGAAGAAGTGTCCGACAACATGAAGAAGTACGGCGGCTTCATTCCAGGTATCCGCGCCGGCAAGCCGACCGCTGATTACCTGCAGTACGTGCTTTCCCGGATCACGCTCCCCGGCGCCCTGTACTTGGGCTTCGTGGCACTGATTCCGCTGGTGGCACTGGTACTGATCAACGCGAACCAGAACTTCCCGTTCGGTGGCACCTCGATCCTGATCATGGTGGGCGTTGGCCTGGAGACCGTAAAGCAAATTGATGCGCAGCTACAACAACGTCACTACGAAGGGCTTTTGCGATGACGAGAATGCTGATTATTGGACCTCCCGGTTCCGGAAAAGGAACGCAGGCGGAGCGGATTTCAGAGCGCCTCGGCGTTGTGGCGATCTCCACCGGCGACATCTTCCGCGCCAATGTAAAGGGCGAAACGCCCCTTGCATCGAGGCCAAGAAGTACATGGACAACGGGGACTTCGTTCCGGACAGCGTGACCAACAAGATGGTCCGTGACCGCCTCAGCGAGGCCGACGTCGAAAGCGGCTTCCTGCTGGATGGCTACCCGCGCACCACTGCGCAGGTGGACTACCTCGACGAGATCCTCGCCAAGGGCGACGAGAAGCTCGACGTCGTCCTGCAGCTCACTGCCGACGATGAGGAACTGGTGCACCGCCTGCTGGGCCGGGCCAAGGAAACTGGCCGGAGCGACGACAACGAAGCCGTCATCCGCCACCGCCTTGACCTCTACCACGAGCAGACCGAAGCGGTCGTGGCCAAGTACGCCGAGCGCGGCATCCTCACCCAGGTTGACGGCATCGGCCCCATCGATGACGTGACCGACCGCGTGATGCAGGCCATCAAGGCGGCACAGGCAGCCTGATCCAGGCACCGTTTTTCTGAGGCTCCTCCCGGAACAGGGGAGGAGCCTCAGCCATTTGAAAGGACACACCATGGGCTTCCGCCAGCCCCGCATCGAACTCAAGAACAACGCCCAGATGCGCACCATGCACGAGGCAGGACTGGTCCTGAGCCGCGCCCTGGACGCAGCCGTTGCCGCCGCCGTCCCGGGCGTCACCACCAAGCACCTCGACGATGTCTTCGCTGCCGTGCTCAACGAGGCCGGCGCCAAGTCCAACTTCCTCGGCTACCACGGCTTCCCCGCCACCGTCTGCACTTCCGTGAACGAGGAAGTGGTCCACGGCATCCCGGGCAGCCGCGTGCTGCAGGACGGCGACATCATCTCCATCGACGGCGGTGCCATCGTGGACGGCTGGCACTCCGATTCGGCCCGGACCGTCATCGTGGGGACCGCCGACCCGGAGGACCAGCGGCTCTCCGACGTCACCCGCGCCGCCATGTGGCGGGGGATCGCGGCCCTGGCCACCGGGACGCACGTGGGTGATATCGGCGCCGCCATCGACGACTACGTCTCGTCGGTTCCCGGCAAGCCGCTGGGCATCCTGGAGGACTACGTGGGGCACGGCATCGGCTCCGAGATGCACATGGCGCCGGACGTCCTGAACTACCGCACCACCCACCGCGGCCCTAGGATCAAGCCGGGCCTGTGCCTTGCCATCGAGCCGATGCTGGTCCGCGGCGGCATTGAAACCGCCGTGCTGGAGGACGACTGGACGGTGGTCACCACCGACGGCAAGCGTTCCTGCCAGTGGGAGCATTCCGTTGCGGTGCACGAGAAGGGCATCTGGGTCCTGTCAGCGCCCGACGGCGGCGCGGAGGACCTTGTCCCCCTCGGCGTCACCCCTGTGCCGATCCCCTAGGACCCGTTGATTGAGCCTGTCGAAATCGAAGCGGGGTTTCGACAGGCTCAACCACCGACGTTGATTGAGCCTGTCGAAATCGAAGCGGGGTTTCGACAGGCTCAACCACCAGTCCCAGCGCCGTCCGGTTCCCACCGGAGCAGGTCGCCGGGCTGGCACTCGAGCACCTCGCACAGCGCCTCAAGCGTTGTGAAGCGAACGGCCTTGGCGCGTCCGTTCTTGAGCACCGCCAGGTTGGCCGGCGTGATGCCCACTTTTTCTGCCAGCACCCCCACTGGCATTTTGCGCTTCGCCAGCAGAACGTCGATGTCCACGATGATGGCCATCAGATCACCTCGTCGAGTTCATCGCGCAGGTGCTTGGCCTCCGCATCACGCGCCACTGCCTGGGCCAGGAGGGTCCGGAGCACCAGCACGATCAGGGCCACGCCGCCGATCATCAGGGCGGCGCCGCAGATCAGCAGCACGATGCCCGGCGCGACGTCCCCAGGGGCCAGCAGCACGGCGATTCCAAAAACGAGGACTGCCGCCGCGGCGATGGCCCAGAAGATGATGTCCACGTAGCGGAAGGCCCCGTGGGAGAACACGGTTCCCCGCCGCACCATGGTCAGCAGCTGCCAGACGCACACCGCCGTGACCTGAACGCAGACGATGCCCAGGACCACGATGGCCAGGAACGCGATCCGCAGCCCGTCCGGGGCCGCGGCTTCCTGGAGGTCGATGGACACCAGGGGCACCATCCATACCTGGACGAACAGTGAACCAGCCAAAACCAGCGCGATGACGATGCGCAGCGCGAGGACTGCCAGCTTTCCCATGAACTCTCCTTTATCGAACAACAACATGATTCTATCGATATTCAATAGGTTAAGTAAACGCATCTCAGTTACGCCGCCGATGACCCATGCGGGGGCAGAATGGGCGCATGGGTTCTCTGACTGATGTGCCGGGTGTCCGGGTGGGGCAGGTCCACAAAATCGGGGCCGGCTGGTTGACTGGCGTGACCGTGGTCCTGCCGCCGCCCGGCACGGTGGGTTCAGTGGACGTCCAGGGTGGCGGACCTGCAACCCATGAGACGGATGCGCTGGACCCCACCAGCCTCGTCAGCCAGGTGGACGCTGTGGTCCTCACCGGCGGAAGCGCCTACGGCCTCGCCTCCGCTGCCGGCGTGCAGCGCTGGTGCGAGGAAAACGGCCGCGGGTTCGCCGTGCCGGGGGGAGTGGTGCCCATCGTTCCGGCCGCCGCGATTTTCGACCTTGGCAGGGGCGGCGACTTTTCCGCCCGCCCGACGCCCGAGATGGGCTACGCGGCAGCGGTTGCCGCGGCCGCTGAAATGGAAGGGCACGACGTCGAACGCGGCAACGTGGGTGCCGGCACGGGAGCACTCATCGGCAGGACGTTCAAGGGCGGGGTGGGCACCGCCTCCGCAACGTTGGAAGGCGGGGTGGTGGTTGGCGCCCTCGCTGTGGTCAACGCCCTGGGCCTGCCGCTGGTGGAGCATTCGGTGGTTGAGGAGGCGGTGGTTGAGCCTGTCGAAACCCGCGGCCGGGATTTCGGCAAGCTCAATCACCAGGGGTTGAACACCACCCTCGTTGTGGTGGCCACCAATGCCGTGCTCGATGTGGCCGAATGCAAGCGGACCGCCGCCGCATCGCATGCCGGGATCGCCCGGGCGCTGAACCCCAGCCACACCCTCGCGGACGGGGATACCGTCTTCTGCCTCGCCACTGGCGGTGTGGCGCTGGACCGGAGCGATGAAACCGC
Organism: Arthrobacter nitrophenolicus; assembly: GCF_000332815.1. Taxonomy (GTDB): domain Bacteria; phylum Actinomycetota; class Actinomycetes; order Actinomycetales; family Micrococcaceae; genus Arthrobacter; species Arthrobacter nitrophenolicus. The sequence goes on along the minus strand of NZ_AOFD01000044.1, from coordinate 30,508 downwards.
CCGGCAAATCAGCCTGGTAACCCTGCAGAGTGCGGCAGCCGACGTCGTACGCCTGGCGATCCTGGACGGTGTTGCCAGCGCGGAGCCGGTCAGCACTCCGGCCGGTGACTATGGTGCGTACGGCGGGTAGATGCGCTAGCATGGCTGGATTTAACTTTCTTGGCCCGATGGCGTAGTGTTGTTTGTTGGTTGTCTGGACTGCCGCGCCCTTTTGGGCCTGGGGCAGGCAACTGATCCAACAAAAACGTTCGTGGCAATGCCTGGTGCAATCCGGCAGGGCTGCGGCAACAACAGTTAGCGGAGGGTATGGCCAAGAAGGACGGGGTCATTGAGATCGAAGGCGTTGTGACCGAGGCGCTGCCTAACGCGATGTTTCGCGTTGAGCTCACCAACAAGCACATCGTCCTGGCACACATCTCTGGAAAGATGCGTCAGCACTACATCCGGATCCTCCCCGAGGATCGCGTAGTGGTGGAGCTGAGCCCGTACGACCTCACCCGTGGTCGTATCGTCTACCGCTACAAGTAAATTGCTGGGCGGCGTCAGTATGAACTGCTGCTGCTCCAGTTGACCACTGTTACACGCAAAGGAATGCCATGAAGGTCAAGCCGAGCGTCAAGCAGATCTGCGAAAAGTGCAAAGTGATCCGCCGTAATGGCCGGGTCATGGTGATCTGCGAGAACCCGCGCCACAAGCAGCGCCAGGGCTAATTCCCTTTCCTGGGAAACCCTGGGTTGCTAACCCACGCAAGTAAATAAAGGCAGCACAAGCTGATCTGGAACATTGAGCTCGACAGAGTCCGGACAGCTAACCCCCGGTCGGAGGCTGGGGCCGTACAGAAGTGCGGGTGTACTGCCTACGACCTCCGGTTTATTCAAGGAGTACTGCCACTATGGCTCGTCTCGCTGGCGTAGACATTCCCCGCGAAAAGCGGCTGGAAATTGCGCTTACTTACATCTACGGCGTGGGCAAGACCCGTGCACACGAAACCCTGGCTGCCACTGGCATCAGCGCTGACGTCCGCGTTAAGGACCTCACCGACGCCCAGCTGATTGAACTGCGTGACTACATTGAAGGCAACTACAAGGTTGAGGGTGACCTTCGCCGCGAAGTAGCAGCCGACATCCGCCGCAAGGTTGAAATCGGCAGCTACGAAGGCCTGCGCCACCGCAAGGGCCTGCCCGTACGCGGTCAGCGTACGAAGACCAACGCACGTACCGCAAGGGCCCGAAGCGTACCGTCGCCGGCAAGAAGAAGGCCCGTTAAAATCCCGGCCGGGATTAACGGAGCTTTCCCCAATAACTTTCTGTAGGAGAAAAAATGCCCCCGAAGACTCGTGGCGCGGTACGCAAGCCGCGTAAGAAGGACAAGAAGAATATCGCGCTGGGCCAGGCGCACATCAAGAGCACCTTTAACAACACCATCGTTTCCATCACGGATCCGACCGGCGCTGTTATTTCCTGGGCTTCCTCTGGTGAGGTCGGCTTCAAGGGCTCGCGTAAGTCCACCCCGTTCGCTGCCCAGATGGCTGCCGAAGCCGCTGCAAAGCGTGCGCAGGAGCACGGCATGCGCAAGGTAGACGTTTTCGTCAAGGGACCGGGTTCCGGACGCGAAACCGCAATCCGTTCGCTGCAGGCCGCAGGCCTCGAGGTTGGCTCCATCCAGGACGTCACCCCCGCAGCCCACAACGGCTGCCGCCCCCCGAAGCGCCGCCGCGTCTAATTCTTTTCCGCAGCAGGAGCTTGCCCGGACCAGCAATGGTCCGGGCAAGCCCAGCGCGTTAAGTCTCAGACCGAATTTCCACCACCTGTGTTGCGTCATATAGCGGATGCTCGCCGAAAGGAAACCTAAGTGCTCATTGCACAGCGCCCCACCCTCTCCGAAGAGGTAGTCTCCGAAAACCGTTCCCGGTTCGTCATCGAACCGCTGGAACCGGGCTTCGGCTACACCCTCGGAAACTCCCTCCGCCGTACCCTGCTCTCCTCCATCCCCGGTGCTGCCGTAACCAGCATCCGGATCGATGGCGTGCTGCATGAGTTCACCACGGTTCCGGGTGTCAAGGAAGATGTCACCGAGATCATCCTGAACATCAAGAACCTGTCGGTTTCCTCCGAGCACGACGAGCCTGTTGTGGCTTACCTGCGCAAGCAGGGTCCCGGAGTCGTCACCGCCGCGGACATCGCTCCGCCGGCCGGCGTCGAATTCCACAACCCGGATCTGCACATCGCCACGCTGAACTCGAAGGGCAAGTTCGAGCTCGAACTGACCATCGAGCGCGGCCGCGGCTACGTTTCGGCAGCTCAGAACAAGTCCGGCGACGCAGAGATCGGCCGTATCCCGGTCGACTCCATCTACTCGCCGGTGCTGAAGGTTACTTTCCGCGTGGAAGCAACCCGTGTTGAGCAGCGCACCGACTTCGACAAGCTGATTGTCGACGTCGAGACCAAGCAGGCCATCGCCCCGCGCGATGCCGTTGCTTCCGCAGGCACCACCCTGGTGGAACTGTTCGGTCTGGCCCGTGAGCTGAACACCGCAGCTGAAGGTATCGAGATCGGCCCGTCGCCCACCGACGCTGCCCTGGCAGCCGACATGGCACTGCCGATCGAGGATCTGGACCTCACCGTCCGTTCCTACAACTGCCTCAAGCGTGAGGGCATCCACACCGTGGGTGAACTCGTTGCCCGCTCCGAGGCCGACCTGATGGACATCCGCAACTTCGGTGCCAAGTCCATCGACGAGGTCAAGGCAAAGCTGGTTGAACTGGGCCTGTCCCTCAAGGACTCGCCTCCCGGTTTTGACCTCGCAGCACGCGCCGCAGCAATCGAAGAGGACGACGCCGCCTTCGGCGACGACGAACTCTAAACCAGACCTTGGCCGTCGGGCAGCACCACGGGGTGCCGCCCACGGCTTCCACATGAGGAGAAACAATTATGCCTACCCCCACTAAGGGTCCGCGCCTCGGAGGCGGCCCGGCTCACGAGCGCCTCATGCTCGCGAACCTGGCATCTTCCCTGTTCGAGCACAAGCGGATCACCACCACGGTGACCAAGGCCAAGCGCCTGAAGCCGTACGCAGAGCGCCTGGTGACCTTCGCCAAGCGTGGCGACCTGGCTTCCCGCCGCCGCGTCCTGGGCCTGATCAGCAACAAGGGCGTTGTCCACGAGCTGTTCACCGACATTGCCCAGGCAGTGGAGAACCGCGACGGCGGCTACACCCGCATCACCAAGATCGGCAACCGCAAGGGCGACAACGCTCCCATGGCTGTCATCGAGCTGGTTCTTGAGCCGGTTTCCGCCAAGCAGGCCGTCGTTGCCGAGGCAACGAACGCTGCCAAGCGCGACGCTGACAAGAAGGAAGCCGCCGCTGCTGCTCCGGCTGCCGAGGAAGCTCCCGAAGCTGAGGAGACCACCGAGGCTCCCGCCGCTGAAGAAGCTGCAACCGAAGAGGCTCCGGCCGCTGAGGAAGCTCCTGCAGAAGAGGCTGAGGCCCCCGCTGCCGAGGAGAAGGACGCGAAGTAATTCGCTGACCGGCTTCGCATAGACTTGGGTCTATGAACGACCAAAAACCCGCGGCCCCCGCTTTAGGGGGCGGCGGGTTTTTGCGTATCCGGCTTGATCTTTCATACGACGGCGGCCCGTTCAACGGGTGGGCCGTGCAGCCGGGCCTGCGCACGGTCCAGGGCGTCCTCGAGGAGGCCCTGGAGCTGCTGATCCGGCGTCCCGTCCGGGTGACCGTGGCCGGCCGGACCGACGCAGGGGTGCACGCCCGCGGGCAGGTGGTCCACCTGGACCTTTCCGAAGCCGAGTGGCTGGGACTTGCCCGCGGCCACGAACTGGATCCCGCCGTCGCCATGATGCGGCGGATCCGCGGGGCGCTGAACCGCGTGCTGGGCGACCTGCACGGCGCCGTGGAGGTGCACCGCGCGGCTCCCGCGCCGGAAGGGTTCGACGCCCGCTTCTCCGCCCTTTGGCGGCGCTACAGCTACCGTATTGCGGACGGCCCCGCGCTCTGGGACCCGCTGGGCCGGTACTCCACGCTCTGGCACAAGAACCCGCTGGACGTCGGCCTGCTGAACGAGGGCGCCGCCCAGCTGCTGGGGCTGCAGAACTTCCTGGCCTTCTGCAAGCCGCGGGAAGGCGCCACCACCATCCGCGACCTGCAGCGGTTCGAGTTCGCACGCGGTGAGAACGGCGTCATCGTTGCCACCGTCCAGGCCGACGCGTTCTGCCACAACATGGTCCGTGCCCTGGTGGGGTCGGCGCTGTATGTGGGCGAAGGCGTGGTGGAACCCGGCTGGCTTTATGAGCGGCTGCTCGCCAAGAAACGGGACGCCAAATCCGTGCTGGCCGCGCCGCACCCCCTGGTCCTGGAGGAAGTGGCCTACCCGTCCGACGGCGAACTGCTGGCACGCGCCGAGCTCACCCGGGCGCTGCGGGAGTAAGGCACTTGGTTTCGACAGGCTCAACCACCGGTGGTTGAGCCTGTCGAAACCCTAGAACGACGGCGGGGGTCCGTCCGCGGGCAGGGTGAGCGTGAAGGTGCTCCCTTGGCCCTGGCCGCTGACGCAGGTGATGCTGCCGCCGTGGCGTTCCACGATCATCTTGGTGATGGACAGCCCCAGCCCGGCGCCGGGGATGGCAGCCTCGCGTGCCGCGTCGGTGCGGAAGAAGCGCCGGAAGACCTGGCCGGCGTCGTCGTTGCTCATGCCCATCCCCGTATCGCTGACGCTCAGCTGAACCCAGTCGCTGCCGGCGCTGGCGCTGATCAGGACGCGGCCGCCGTCGGGGGAGTACTTGATGGCGTTGGAAACGAGGTTGTCCAGCGCCTGGCCGATCCGGATGGGGTCAGCATAGGCCCAGAGCGGCGACGGAACGTCCGCCGTGAGCTTGATGTGTGCCTGCTCTGCCTGGGCCTGCGCGGAGCCCACGCTGGTTTCCACGAGGCTTGCCAGATCGGTGCGCTTCGGGTGCACGTTCAGGGCCGTGGACGCGGAGGCGGTGAGGTCTGAGACGAGGGCCAGCATCCGCTCCGCATTGCGCTGCACCACGGTGAGCCGCCGTTCCACCTGCGGCGGCAGGCCGGTCACGTCGTCCAGCACCAAGTCCACGTTGCCGATGATGGAGTTCAGGGGCGTCTTGAACTCGTGCGAGACGTTGGAGATCAGCTCTTGGTGGGCTGCCAGGGCTTCCACCCAGCCGGTGACGTCGCTGTAGACCACCACGGCGCCGGTGAGGGTGCCGTCCTCGGCCACCAGCGGGCGGGCAGCAGTGGACATCGCCCGCTGTTCCGGTCCATCTCCGGCCCACACCAGGTAATCCGCGAAGGATTCACCGGCCATTGCGCGGCTGACCGGCCGCCTTTCGGGCGGGAGCAGGGTCCGCCTGTCTGGCCCGAAGATCAGCTGGTGCCCCTGCCCGGGGGCGGCGTCGTCGGCCCCCGTTGCCCGGCGGAAGTTCCGCTGCCGGTCGTTCGAAACGAGGAAGCGCCCGGAACGGTCGACGGCGGCAATGCCGACGTCGGTGGCCTCGAGCACAGTCTCCAGCAGCTTCTCCCGTTCCCGGCTTTCGTGCAGCAGTTGCCGGAGTTCGCGGTCCTTCTCTGCCAGTTCGCGCTGCTGCAGCCGGAGGTTCATGCTCGCGAACCGGATAGCCAGCGAGACGGCCAGCATCATCAGCGGAAAGAGGAACACGGTGGTCACGTCCGAGGCAGTGAGGTTGGGGAATCGTCCCACTGCACCGGGCAGCATGATCAGCAGGGTACCGGCGAAGCTGAGCAACCAGCTGCTCCGCACCAGCATCCCTGAGGCGGAGAGCCAGATCACCGGGAAGACCACCAGCACGGCGAGGCCCGGAAGGAGCGGCGCGGCGCCGTTGCGCAGCAGTCCGATGGCCAGGAAGTCCAGGACGGGGATCAGCAGGTAGGGCCGGTGCGGCAGGCGCTCCCAGGGAACCAGGAGGCAGGCTGCGAACAGGAAGGCATGCAGGACGATGCCGGACATGTAGAACGGATTTTGCAGCAAAGTGGGCCAGGCGAGCGGCGTGGCCACGGCAAGCGCAGCCACCACCAGTGTCAGCGGCAACTGGCACAGTGCGACTTGTGAGCGGGTCCCCAATTCCCGGAAAAGGCGCAGCGGACCGCGCCGGAACAGGGGTTCAGCCATGAAAGCCTTTGAGCCCTCCCGCCCCGATAATCCAGGCAAAGTTCCCTTGTGGTGCCGAATTCCTGCAGGTCACCGTCATGCACATCCTTTCCCAGCCGATAATGCACATGTTCTGTCATGATAATTGACTTTTCACAATGAAAGTCGAAACAGATGTAATCAGCCTGGCTTACTTGTAGCGTATAAATGGTTGGAGCGGGTATGGCATTGGCGCTGGGCCGATGGGGGGTCGTATCCGCCTGGCATGGGGATAGCAATGGACGACGATCTTGGTGTAGCTGTGGTCATCGAAGACGATGCCGACGTTCGGAACCTCCTGGAAGGGGTCCTGAGCCAGGCCGGCTTCGAAGTCCATACAGCATGTGACGGGCGGGCCGGGGTTGAGGTGGTCCGCAGCAAGCAGGCCAACGTGGTGACGCTGGACATCGGCCTGCCGGATATTGACGGGTTTGAGGTCCTCCGGAGGATCCGCCATTTCAGCAACGCCTATGTGGTAATGCTGACGGGCAGGACCGAGGAGCCGGACCTGCTCTCCGCGCTGAACGCGGGGGCGGACGACTACATCGCCAAACCCTTCCGCCCCAGGGAATTGCGGGCGCGTGTTGCCGCCATGATGCGGCGGCCGCGGCACGAAATCAACGCCCAAAAGCCCGCGCCCGCCGCGTGGACGTCCGCGCCCGCTGCCGCTGCAACCCGGATCCATGACGTGGCCGTACTGCAGCACAACGGCCTGGTCCTGAACCACCGGACCAGGACCGTGGAGGTAAACGGTGAGCCCCTGGCGCTGACCCGCAGCGAGTTCGACCTTCTCCACGTGCTGCTGAAGGGCGGCGGTGCGGTGTGTACCAGGGCGGACCTGGTGAAGGCGGTCCGTGGCGACTTCTACGACGAGGACACGTACATCAGCGAGGCGGACGAGCGGGCCGTCGAAGTCCACATCGGCAACCTGCGGCGCAAGCTCAAGGAGGACCAGCTGCAGCCGCGCTGGCTGCAGACCGTGCGTGGCGTGGGCTACCGGCTGGCACCGGCAAGGCCCGTGGGAAAGACCTAGTCCGTTCCCAGGATGTAGGTGGACTGGAGCTCGGTGATGGTCAGGCCGCCGTCCATGGCTACGCGCTCCATCAGGACCTTGCCCTGGCCAAAGTCACCCAGGCGGATCAGTGTTTCCAGCAGCTCCGCCAGTTTGGCAAGGCGAACGCCGCCCACCATGGCGGAGCTGATCTTCAGGCTGATGGCTGCATCCAGTGCCGACTCGCTGTCCTGGCTGTGGACCGCTGCGGCGAGGCGCGAATAGCGCTGGTCCCACATGGCCGCATAGTCGCGTGCGAAGCGTTTGGCCAGCCCGGTTCCGGCCAGTTCGTCTTCCAGTTCGTCCAGGACGGCGGCGTCAATGAGCGGCAAGAGCCCGGCCGCTTCCTGTGAGGGCGCGGAAAGGCTGGGCGCTGTGATCCCGGCCGGCAAGGGGCCGGCAGAAAGGCCCTCGCTGCTGGAGCCGGAATCTGGACTGTGCATTGTTCAAGGCTACTTCCTGGAATTCTTTCGTTGGCCTATTTTGGGCGAATCTGTGTAAACCTTGACCGACTCTTCAGCGGCCCTTGCGGCTGTCATTGGCCGCTGAACGTCATCACGGTATTAACCACGGCAGGGCCCAGGATGGCAATGAAGAGGACGGGGAAAATGAAGAACAGCAGCGGAAAGAGGATCATCACCGGAAGTTTCATGGCTTTTTCCTCTGCCCGTTGCCGGCGCTTCACGCGCATCACCTTGGCCTGGACCCGCAGGACCCGGCTGATGGCGATCCCGTAGGTGTCCGCCTGGACCACGGCCTGGACAAAGCTCCGCAGCTCCGGGATGTTGGTCCGTTCCGCCAGGGCGATGTAGGACTCGCGGCGGCTGCGGCCCACCTGCATGTCCTGCAGCGTGCGGACCAGCTCCTCCGCCAGCGGCCCCTTCCCGTTCTCCCCGGCCCGGGCCATGGCGCCCTCGAACCCGAGGCCGGCCTCCACGGAGATCAGCATCTGGTCCAGGGTGTTGGCGAGCTCCAGCTGGATGACCTTCTGCCGCTCCTGCCCCTTGCTGTACAGCAGCAGGTCAGGAATGAAGTAGCCCAGGAACAGGACGAAAAGGCCTGACAGCTTCATGAGCGGAGTACTGCCGATGGCGGTCAGGTAGATGCCGACGGCGATGCCTGCCAGGCCGATGGCGAGTTTGGACCCCAGCACCTTGCCCAGCGGCATGGAGACCGGGCGGCCGGCCAGGGACAGTAGCCGGTCAAGAAACGCCACGTAGGCGGGGGGAGTGAGGCGGCGGCCGATGCCTTCGAGCAGCCCGGGCCTCGTTTCCGGCGCCGCGGCGACGGGCGGGGCGCCGCGGCCGAGGAGTTCGCCGACGGCCAGCCGGCCCTGCTTGTCGACTGTCAGGGCGGACCAGGCGAGGACCGCCAGCGGGACACAAACCAGCAGGACGGAGAGGAGGATGATGACGTTCACGGGGTCCTCAGAACTTCAGGTTGATGATCTTGCGCATCCACAGCGCGCCGATGGTCATGAGGACAAAGGACGCGCCGATCATGGCCCAGCCCAGTGGGTGGGTGAACATTGAGTCCATGTAGGTGGGACTCACGGTGAGCAGCATGGCCACGATGCCGAACGGCATGGCGATCAGGATGTAGGCGGAGAACTTGCCTTCCGCCGCCAGTGCCTTGATGTGGCCCTTGATCTCCGCGCGCTCGCGGATGGTTTCGTTGACCTGGTCCAGGACGTCGGCGAGGTTGCCGCCCACTTCCCGGTTGATCTGGATGGCCTGCGAAATCCAGACGAAATCCTCGTTCTTCATCCGGTCGGCCGTGTCATTGAGCGCGGCCAGCAGGTCGCGGCCCAGGCTGGTCTCGGTGATCACCCGCCGCATCTCCTCCGAGGTCGGCTTCTGCGACTCGGCCGCCGCCGCGTCGATGGCGCGCAGGATGCTGTGCCCGGCACGGAGTCCTCCGGAGAGGAGCTGGAGGGTGTCACCGAGCTGGCCGTCGAAGGCCGCCCGGCGTTTTCCGGCCAGGAACCCGAGGACGAGTTTGCCGATCATGGGTGCCAGCAGGGCAAGGAGGAGCCCCACCAGCGGGCCCACGGTTACAGTTCCCACCAGCATGCCGATGCAGGCGCCGATCCCCACCAGGAGGAAGAATTCCGCCTGGCTGAGGCGGAGCCCGGCGTTCTCAAGCTGGGGGCGGGAGAACAGGGTGAGGTTCCGCCCGGCCAGGAGCCGTTCGAAGGAGCGGACGGCGGTTAGCGAGAAGCGCGCCAGGGAGGACGGCGGGTCGGCGTCGAACGGACGACGGCGGTCCAGCGGCACCGAGGGGGCGCCGGGCAGGATCACGGCCACGCCCAGCAGGCAGACGGCGGTGAGCAGGATGACGGCTCCGGTTGCGAGGATCACGGTGGCGCCTATCTTCCGGGAGTGGTGGTGCCGGCGGGGTTCAGGGGTGATGCAAAGACCGACGGGGACACGTGGATGCCCAGGTCCTCGAAGCGGTCGATGAAGCGGGGCCGGATTCCCGTGGCCACGGGCTTGCCCAGGAACCGTCCCTGCGCGTCCACGCCGGCGGAGTAGTCGAAGACGAAGGCGTCCTGGAGCGTGACGATGTCCCCTTCCATACCCTGCACCTCGGTGACGTGCGTAATGCGCCGGGACCCGTCCCGGAGGCGGGAAATCTGCACAATGAGGTTCACGGCGGAAGCGATCTGTTCCCGGATGGCCCGCAGCGGCAGGTCCATCCCGGCCATGAGCACCAAGGTCTCGAGCCTGGCCACGGCGTCGCGCGGGGAGTTGGAGTGCACGGTGGACAGCGAGCCGTCGTGGCCGGTGTTCATTGCCTGCAGCATGTCCAGCGATTCGCCGCCGCGGACCTCACCCACCACGATCCGGTCCGGGCGCATACGCAGCGAGTTCCGCAGCAGTTCGCGGATGGTCACCTCACCCTTGCCTTCGGTGTTGGGCGGGCGGCTTTCGAGCCGGACCACGTGTTCCTGCTGGATCTGGAGTTCCACGGCGTCCTCGATGGTGACGATCCGTTCGTCCGCCGGAAGGAAGGACGAGAGGACGTTGAGGAGGGTGGTCTTACCGGTGCCCGTGCCGCCGGAGACGATGATGTTCAGCTTTGCCTTGACGCAGGCATTGAGCAGTTCGGCCATCTCCGGGGTCAGGGTGCCGAAGTCGATCAGGTTGCGGACGGTCAGGGGCGTCTTGCTGAACTTACGGATGGTGAGCGAGGATCCGCCCACCGCCAGCGGCGGGATGACGGCGTTCACGCGGGAGCCGTCCTCGAGCCGGGCGTCCACCAGGGGGGACGACTCGTCGATGCGGCGGCCTACCTTGGACACGATCCGCTCGATGACCTTGCGCAGGTGCTCCTCGGAGCTGAACCGGGACTCGGACAGCGTCAGTTTGCCTTTGCGTTCCACATAGATCTGGTCCATCCGGTTGACCATGATTTCACTGACGTCCGGATCGTCGAGAAGGCGCTGGAGGGGGCCGTAGCCCAGGACGTCGTCGGCAACGTCGCGGACCAGGCGGGTGCGTTCCTCGGATGTGAGCGGAACCTGCTCGGCGTCGATGATGCGGGAGAGTTCCTCCTTGGCGGTGCTCCGGAGTTCCTGCTCGGTGACCGCTGCGTCGTTGAACCGGGCGCCCATCCGTTCGAAAAGGGCGTTGGCCGCACGCAGCTTCATGGCGGCGAAGACATCCACCTTGGGTGCCGTGGGCACCTGCTGGGTGCCGGCGTCGGGCGCTGGCACCACGACGGCGGGGCGCGCGGGAAGGTGCCCTTCCGCCGTCGTGCCCGGAAAAGTGTCCGGGGCGGCGGAGACGGGACGCTCCAGCACGGCGGTGGCCGCGCCGGATGCCTGGCCGCGGTCCTGGGCCGCGCTGATCCGTTCGGAGAGTTTCATCAGATGACCACCCTTCGGTGAAGCTTCCGCTGTGTCTGGGTACGCCACGCCGGGTTGAACCGCTCCACCAGTTGGCGGAGGCTCTTCACGGCAGGGTCTTTCCTGGATTCCTGGAGGACGGGGATGCCCCGGTTGGTGGACAGGGCCACGGCGCGGGACCGGGGGACGCTGACATCCACGGGCGCGCCGATAGTGGACTCGACGTCCTGGACGTTGAGGCCGGCCTTGGCGTCCGCCATGTTCAGGACCACGTGCCGGGACTCGGGCATGATGTCCAGCTGGCGGAGGACTTCCAGGCCGGAGCGCAGGCCGCGGAGGCTGGGGACGTCCATGGCGCTGACCCACACCACGTCGGTGCACTGTTCCATGGCGGCCAGGCCAATTTCCGGCATGCCGGGCGCGGTATCGATGACCACGTACTGGAATTCCTGGGCCAGCTGCTCGATAAGGCGGCTGACCTGCTCGGGCGTGATGTGGTCCGCGTCCACCGGGTTCGGCGGGGCGCAGAGCGCATAGATGCCTGCCGGGTGCACGGTGAGGAAGGCCTTGAGGACCAGGGGGTCCTGCGCGGCCGCCGGGGTGACGGCGTCAGTGACGGTGTGCTCCGGGGTCAGGTACAGGCCGGAGGCGACGTCGCCGAACTGCAGGTCCAGGTCCACGATCACCACGCTCATGGGCGCGATCTGGCCCAGGCCGATGGCGATGTTGGTGGCGAGGGTGGTCTTGCCGACCCCGCCCTTGGGGGAGAAGACGCCGATGACCAGGCCCTTGCCGCCGTTTTCCGTGGGCGGTGCCTCGTGGTTGCGGTGCCGGGTGGCGAAGGACTGGCAGGCGCGTTCCAGGAGGACGCGGATTTCCGCCGCGTCCGCCTGCGGCTCAGGATGTCCCTGATGCCGGCGCGCATGGCGTGCAGGAGGAAGTCCGGCTCGATGTCGCTGACCAGGACCAGGCTGAGGCCGGGGAGCTGGACGTCGAACACCTTGGCGAACCGGAGTGCTTCTTCGTAGGGCACGTCCGGGCCGATGATCAGGACCTCCGGCTGCTCCTGGTTGAGCAGGGAAAACAGCTCGGCGGGGCCTGCCGGGAGGATGTCCGAGGCGATGGTCTGCACGGTGCCGCGCAGGCCGTTGGCGACGGCGGCGCGCAGCTTCTGGTCGAACTCGCCGTTGGGGGAGAGGAGGACGAAGCGGCTCACTTGTACACCACTTCCTTGCGTTCGACCGGGGGCCGTTGTCTTCGGCGTCCAGGGGTTCCTTGGTGAGCCAGAGGCTGCCGTTGATGGATGTGAAGATGATCTTGGCGGCGTCCACGTCCGTGACGGCGACGGTGAGCATGAGGGAGCCTTCGGGGAGGGTGGTGTCCTGCGGGTTGGTGCCGTCTTCAGAGGTTTCCGCGCTCGCGGCCTGCGGGGCGCGCTGGACGGCGGTGACCAGGACCTTGCGGAGGGTGAGCTGGGTAGTGGCGTCTTCCGCCTTCGCCTTGTAGGCGCCGTTTTCGAAGTTGAGGGCGATGCCTACGTGGTCGCCGACATTGATCCGCCCGCCCGCGACGCGCTGCGGCTCCAGCTGGAAGGAGACTTCCTGCAGCCCGGCGGGAACTTCCACGGCGCCGCTTTCCTTGGCTTCCTCCGGGGCGACCAGCCGCTCGGCCAGGAGCTGCTCGCCGGGGACCAGGTCCACTGCGGCCACCGTGCCGGCCTTGCCGTCCAGGGTGCTGAGGGCGGTGTCTGACACGCCCGCGGCGGGAACCTTTTCGATGACCAGGCTGGCGGCCATGTCGTTGACCGGAGTGCCGGCGGGAACGGCCTCCTTCACCACCAGGACGTCGCGCGGTTCGGTGGAGGCCAGGGCCCGCTGGTCGGCGCCGTTGGCGTAGAAGATGATGAGGATTGCCCCCACGAGCGCCAGGGCGACGGCGGCCGTTCCGGCGAGCAGGCGAGACTTCACTGTGTTACTCCGTGGGTTCGTGGGGCGTGTTCAGAGGGTGAGCCGCGCGATGGTGGCGCCGTACTGGTCCACCGGGCCGAGGGTGTAGCCGTCGGCGAGGGAGACGTATTTGACGAATTTTCCGATGATGCCGCGGCACTCACCGCGGCATTCGGTGGCGGAGGTGACGCCGGTGGTGGTTGAGGCGCGGTTCTGGTGGGTGTACGGGAGGGTGCTGTCGCCGCTGAATTTCCATCCCGTGACCTTGAAGGCGGCGAAGGACACCATTCCGTAGATGGCGCCTGCACCGGTTCCGGTGACCTTGTCGAACACGGGAAGCAGGACGATGACGTCCCTGCCGGCCGCCATTTCGCTGGCCCAGCGGTTGAGCTCCGTGGAGCAGTTGCCGGGGGCGTTGTTGCCGGGGTCGCTGCCGCCCTCGCTGACAGCGAGGTCGATGGTGCCGCCGCACTTGCCGGCGTCCTGGACCAGCCAGCCGAAGCCGCCCTGGACCGCGGCGCCGGACGGGCCGTAGTTGCAGTCGGCGTTGGCGTTCTTGCCGTGTTCCTGGAGGAGCTGGAGCGCGCCGCCGATGTTGTCCTTGACCTGGCAGATGGAGAACGCCAGGGGGAACGCGGTGCGGCCCGCCTTGGGGCTGCCCCACGCTGCCGAGGACCGGGCGCCCACCTCCTTGGAGGGGATGCCGATCGCGTTGGCGAAGAAGAGCGAGACAGAGTTGTCTTTCCCGCCGGTTTCCTTGGCGCTGGTGGTGACGCTGACCGTCCGGGCGGTCTTGTCCAGCTGGATGCTGTGGACCTTGCTCATGCCGTCCAGAGCGTTCTGGTTGGCCAGGCTCCCGGCGAGGGTGGACGTCGTCGAACATTGTGCATCCGTGGCGTCCCTGGCGCATTTCTGTGCCAGGGCGATTGCGGAGGCGTCCGCGCCGCTTTGCAGCTGCGCGCGTTCGGAGTAGATGACGCCGACGTCGACGGCGATGGCTGTGAAGCCGAGGAGCGTGACCAGGAGGATGGCGACGATGACGCTGACGGCGCCTTTCTCCGCATGGTCCTGGCCGCTTACCCGCCGCACAGCATGACTCCTCTGCCCGTCAGGGGGAACGGCCCGGCGATGCCGGTGATGGTGGACAGGTTGTACTTGATGGTGAGCGTCACCTGGTTCCCGGTGCTGCAGGCCGTGGTGCTGAGGCTGATGTCTGAAGCGGGGATGCTGCTGACCGAGGCCGCAGCGTTTATCGCTGCAGTTTTCGCGCCGGCCGGATCGTTGGCGATGGCCATGACCCGGACGCCGTCGCGCGCTGCGTTGGTGAGCGTGATCTGCGCGTTGTAGGCGCGGCCGAACTCGATGGTGCCCAGGACCAACATCAGGAGGAGGGGCAACAGGATCGCGAATTCGACGGCGGCTGCTCCGCGCTCCGAATCGTGTGTCACCTGCTGCACCTCCTCCTGGATTTGCTGGTTCTTACTTGGGCCTTGTTGGGGGTGCGGTTCCGATATGGGGGGGCCGGAACCGCGCTCGGGGAATGTGCTACTACGGGGTCGTGGTGGCAGCAGTCGTGGGAGCCGGGATCTTGGTTTCAACGTTGGTGAACATGTCGTTGAGAGTGCCACCCAGGGTGCTGACGGCGACGATAATGACCACGGCAATGAGCGCGACCATGATGCCGTACTCAACGGCGGTAGCGCCTTTTCCTCGGTACGGAGGCGGGCCATGAGGTTGGTGTAGAGAGAAAGCATTTTGAGACTCCTGTGCGAGACGGATGGCTGGTCCTGCACCAGCACTGAAACGAAGTTAGCAACCGGAATTGGCTCAAAAGCCGGATCTTGGAGCATCCTGCGCAAACGCTTTCACTCCCGCACTTTTCCTGCGCCTTTGCTTGCTTTTCGCTGCGCTGATGCTGGGAATCCCTGTGGTGCGGGCACACAAACGGACCCCCTCGGTTCTGGGTGCCGAGGGGGTCCGGTCTATGGGGCGCCGGGGTGGCGCAGTGCTGCCTACTGATCAGCTAAAGGCCTCGATGATCTTGATGGCAGCCGGTCCGAGGAGAACTATGAAGAGCACCGGGAAGATGCACAGGAGAAGCGGAAACAATACCTTCACGGGTAGCTTCATCGCTTTTTCCTCTGCCCGTTGCCGCCGCTTGACCCTTGCCTGCTTGGCCTGGGTCCGGAGGACCTTGGCAATACCTATGCCGTATTTGTCGGCTTGCACTACGGCCCGCACAAAACTCTTCAGATCCTGAACCGACGAGCGCTGGGCCAGGGCTTCGTAGGCTTCCTGCCGCGGACGACCAACTTGGAGGTCCTGGAGAGTGCGCATCAGCTCCTGCGCCAGCGCCCCGCCCCCGTACCCGCCTGCCCTTGCCATGGCCGCCTCGAAGCCGAGTCCGGCCTCGACCGAAATGAGCAGCTGGTCCAAGGTGTTCGGCAGTTCTTGTTCGATCTCCTGCTGGCGCTTGACGCCTTTGTTGTAGACCAACAGGTCAGGAAGGAAATACAGGAGAGCGGACAGGCCAAGTCCTAAAGCGACAACTTGAGGTGATGGTGACTTTGCGAACATCAGCAGCCCCAGAACTGCACCCGCCAGGGCAAGCAGGGGCTTGCCGATGATAAGCCTCTCCAGAGGAAGCGATGCGGGCCGGCCCGCCAGTGAAAGCCACCGGTCCAACTTCGCTTCGTAACCAGTGGGCGTCAAACGTTTGGACAGGTCCAGGAGAGCCGGCGGCCGCTGTATTGCGGCACCTCCCTCCTGGGTGAACCCGTGAGTCAAATTCGTTTGGACGGCAAGGGCCGCTTTGCGATCGGTGGTAAAGAAAGCCCAGACAAGGTAGGCGAGAGGTAGCACTACCAAAGCAATGGACAGAAATCCCAACGGCGTCATGGTGTCCCCCCCTAGAACTTGATCTTCACGACGCGGCTCATCCAGAAGCCGCCAACAGCGAACAGTATGAAACCGCCCACGAGCATCAAGAGACCGATCGGATGCTCGACAAAGACGTTGAGGTAGCCAGGATTGATGAACGCCAGGATCACTGCCACGCCTAACGGCATGGCCATCAGTACCAAGGCTGACATTTTTCCCTCAGCACTGAGCGCTCGAACTTGCCCCTTGATTTCGCTGCGTTCGCGAATAGTGCCTGCGACTTCCTCCAGGACGGCTGCCAAGTCGCCACCGACTTCGCGATTGATTTGAATTGCTTGGGCAATCCAGCGGAAATCTTCGCTGTCCATCCGGTCGGCCACATCTTCGAATGCGAAACGCGGGTCCTTGCCGATCCGGGCCTCGTTCACGATGCGAAGCAGTTCCTCGGATGTTGGAGCATCAGCCTCCTGGGCTGCTGCTTCGACGGATCGAAGAACGCTGTGACCTACACGAAGGCCGCCGATAAGCATTTGAATGGTGTCGGTCAGCTGTTCCTGGAACTTGGCGCGACGTCTGTCTCTCATGACGACCAGCAGGACTTTGGCCAGGAAAGGCGTCGCTATTCCGCAGAGGATACCAAGGAACGGATGGGTAAGAAGCGCGGCAAAGGCACCAACAAGTATTGAAGCTATGCCTACCCCTGCAGTGAAGTCCGCCGGGGCCATCTTTACTCCCGCGTTGTAAAGCACCTCCCGGTTGTAAGGGCCACCAGACTCACCGATGACATTTTCGACGGCAGCAATAGCGGTATGTGAGACCCGGGATACAGCTGACGTATCCTGCTGCGTCCCCAGGCGCCTACGTTCGATTGGGATAGATCCAAGTTGGGGCTTGAAAACAACAAACGTGACCAACACTATTGCCGAGAGGCAAAGCGCAACGGCGATGACAAACGTTATGGGGGAGTCCACCGCTATCTCCTTCCCACAGCAGCAGTGCCGGCCCCGAAGACAGCGGGCGAAACGCCGATTCCCAGCTCGGCGAAGCGATCGAGGAAGCGGGGACGGATCCCAGTGGCAATGGGCTTGCCCAGGAAGCGTCCCTGGGCATCAACACCGGCCGAGTAGTCGAACAAGAAGGCGTCCTGGAGGGTTACGATGTCACCTTCCATGCCCTGCACCTCGGTCACGTGTGTGACGCGGCGGGTACCGTCACGGAGCCTGGTTACTTGGATGATGAGATCTACAGCCGAGGACACCTGCTCGCGGATGGCGCGGAGTGGGAGGTCCATCCCTGCCATGAGTACGAGGGTTTCCAGCCGGGCAATGGCGTCTCTGGGTGAGTTTGCGTGGACCGTCGACAGCGACCCGTCATGCCCGGTGTTCATGGCCTGCAGCATGTCCAAGGACTCTCCGCTTCGGACTTCTCCGACGATAATGCGGTCCGGCCTCATTCGCAGGGAGTTTCGGACCAGTTCACGGATGTTGACGGCACCTTTGCCTTCTATGTTTGGTGGCCGACTCTCCAACCGGACGACATGTTCCTGCTGCAGTTGCAGTTCCACTGCGTCTTCAATGGTGACGATGCGATCGTCCGGTGGGATGAATGACGAAAGGACGTTGAGCAGTGTCGTTTTGCCGGTGCCGGTACCTCCGGACACGATGATGTTCAGGCGTGCACGAACGCAGGCGCTCAGCAGTTCAGCCATTTCCGGCGTCAGGGAACCCCAATCGATCAGGTTTTGCACGGTCAGCGGTACCTTGCTGAATTTGCGGATGGTGAGGGACGGACCGTTCACGGCCAGTGGGGGAATGATGGCATTGACGCGGGAACCGTCCTCCAGCCGGGCATCGACAAGTGGGGATGATTCGTCGATCCGGCGGCCCACCTTTGAAACGATGCGCTCGATAACGGTGCGAAGGTGGTCATCTGAACTGAACCTGGTACCGGTAAGAGTCAGTTTGCCGTGCCGTTCAATATAGATCTGGTCGAAACGGTTGACCATAATTTCTGTCACGGACGGATCTTCCAGGAGCCGTTGCAGGGGTCCGAAACCCATGACCTCATCGGCGATTTCGCGGATCAGCCGCCGGCGTTCTTCCGGGGACAGAGGGACTTGTTCCTCGTCAATAACCGCGGAGAGCTCCTCAACGGCGGAAGCACGCAGGGCGTCCTCCGAGGAGGCGGTGTCGCCGAAACGCGTACCCATACGTTCGAAGAGCGCCTGGGCTGCCCTTTGCTTAAGCCCTGCCAGCGCATCGACAGCCGGGGCTGCGGCCACGGCCATTTGCCCTGCTGAACCCGACAGGGTCGGGGGAGGCGACAGGGGCGGCGCAACTACCAGCGGTGCTGGCGGTTCTTGTGCGCTAACCGGTCCTGCGGTCTGCCCGGAAGCTGCTGGGCTGCCGCTATTTCGTGACAAACGATCCGAGAGTTTCATGACACCACCACCCGTCGGTGAAGTTTGGTTTGAGGTGAAGCAATCCATTGCGGGTCGAAACGGTCGACCAGCTTTTTCAGGCCCTTGGACGCAGAGTCCCGCACGTTACTCTGCAGGATCGGGATCCCCCTGTTCGTGGAGAAGGGAAGGGTTTTTGAGCGCGGAATGACTGTGTCCACCGGTACCCCAATGGTCGCTTCGACGTCCTGTACGGAGATTCCACTTTTGCGGTCAGCGAAGTTCAGAACAGTGTGGCGACCCTGAGGAAGGAGCTGGAGTTCCCGCAGAACGGCAAAACTCTTGTGCAGCCCCCGGATGCTTGGTACGTCCATGCCGCAAACCCATACGCCGTCTGTGGCCAATTCCAGGGTTGCCAAGACGTGCTCGCCCAGTCCGGGAGCCGTATCAACTACAACATACTTGAACTCGCTGGCGAGCTGGTTGATAAGCCGGCTGACGTGCTCGGCTGTAACAGAGTCCGACTCTGCTGGAGTCTTCGGTCCGCAAAGAGCATAGATGCCAGCGGGGTGCACCGTCAGGAACGCCTTCAAAACCATGGAGTCCTGGGAAGCGGCACCGTGCACGGCATCTGTGATCGAGTGCTCGGGTTCCAACAGAAGGCCGGAGGCAACATCACCGAACTGGAGGTCCAAATCCACGAGCACGACGCCCATGGGGGCTACTTTGCCCAGCCCGATGGCCAGATTGGTAGCGACAGTAGTCTTACCCACACCGCCCTTCGGAGACATGACTGCAATGACCCTTCCGCGGTCCTGTGAGCTTTCTGCTGCCGGAGCCATCCCCCGGCGCCGGCTTGCGGACGCCAGGCATGCGCGTTCTAGAAGGACCCTCAGCTCACTGAGGCCAATTTCCGACGTCACCACGTCGCGAATACCGGCATGCATTGCACGGAGCACTAGCTCGGGATTCGGCTCTGCGATCAGGACGAGGCTGATTTCGGGGTACTGCAGGTCAAATACGGTTGCCAGTTTCAAAGCATCATCCGGCAAAACTCCGGGGCCGAGGATGAGAACCTCGAGCGGTGCACCGCTGAGCTGCTTGAGGACGTCGTCCGGTCCGCCTGTCATGACGTCGGGTGTGAGAGTCTGCAGTTCGCCGTGGAGCGCTCCCGTGATCGCTTGGCGAATGCGTCCTTCAAAATCGCGTACAGCTGTGACTGCTACGAAACGGCTCATCAGTACAGCCCGCCGAATGTGGTGACAGGGGGGTCGCTCTTTGTGCTGGTGTCGGTCTGCTTTGCCAGCCAGATGGTGCCGAACTCTGCGCCAAAGACGAGCTTTGCGGCGTCCGCATCGCTCCTCGCTACGGTTACGAAAGCGGACCCGTTAGGCATTTCGACTTCGCTCTGTGCGGTGTCCTGGTCGCCATTGCCGCTGGATTTTTTGGTTTCAGGGGCCGCCTTCTGGACTGCCGTCACCAGGACGTCATGAAAGAGAATACCTGTGGACTGCTTCCAGCCCCTCAGCTCTGCGGGCACCGGCGCATCCGCTGGAATGCTTTCCTCCGCCTCGAACGAAGTGTAGACAGTAACCGTGTCGCCGGCCTCGATGCGTCCGCCCAGAAGGCGTTCCGGCGTGAGGAGAACCGTAACTTCTTCAAGTCCTTCCGGAACCGGCACGGTACCTGGCACGAGATCGCGGGGATCAACAAGGCGGGCAGCCAGCAACTGTTCGCCCGGTTCCAGTGCAACCGCGGTGACTTTCCCGGCCTGCTCATCCAAGGTGGCCAAGGCGCCTTCTGGCACCGCTGACTTCGGCAGTGATTCGGTCCGTACCTTGCCGCCAAGCTCCGAGGATTTAGTGCCGGCCGGTACCTGCTCGGTGACAACGAGGACGCTGACGGGCTCGAGGCCCGCCTGGGCGCGGGCCGATGCGCCCTGAACATAAGCGAAAAGGAGAACAGCTCCAACTACTGCTAGTAGTAATGCAGCTAAGCCTCCCAGTAGGCGTGATTTCACTTGTTACCCCTTCAGTTCTAATGCTGTTTCACGGGTGGAGGGCCTATTGGCTACTCCGAAAGCCAAACTGCGGTTGCTCCGTAGTTCGGTGCTCCACCGGTCGTAGCCAACCCTTCAGCGAGGGAAACGTAACGGGTGAAGTAGCCCTGGATGCCACGGCAATTGCCAGTGCAAGAGGGGGCGGCAGGGTCAAGGTTGGTCAGCGAAGGACCGCCGCCGAATTTGTATCCGGTGACTTGAAATGCGATGAAGCCTGCCAGTGCGTAGGTTGCGTGCTGTCCAGTACCAGTTGCGGTACTGAAGATCGGAATGAGGATCGGTTCATCCAGAAGCGTGGCAATGATGCCCGTGCATTCGCTCGGAAAGTCGTTGCTGGATCGTTGCCGACCTCAGCTTCTGCGATATCGATGTCTGCTGAGCACCCGGTGTCCCGGTCCAACCACCCGAAGCCACCTTCCGCATATCCGTTTTGTGGAACGCATCCGGGATAGTCCGGTGTGTTTTCGTCATAGCGCAACAGAATGTGCGTGGGAATGGGGTCGCCCGTGAAGGACCCGGTTGAGTTCAACTCGGCCAGTTGGGCAGGCGACAGGTACTTCTCGAAAACGCATTGGCTTATGGTCCAGGGCAAAGTTGTTGCCGCGGATGGGGACCCCCACGATGCAACGGCGGTCGCATGGATGACACTCGATTCCTGACCCAGGATCCGAGCGAAATACAGAGCGAAGCTGTCGTCTGTTGATCCCGACGCCTGGGCATTGGTCTCCACGCGGACGCTGGAAGTAGTGGGTTGGGTAACCGAGAAAACGCCACTTGAAGCATCGTTGGCATTCGCATCGGCAAGACGATTGTCTGGATCCGCCATGGCTGTTGGGCAGCTGATGCCATTTGCGCAGTCGCCGGCGATTGCCAGGGCAGTAGCGTCGGCTCCGTTCTGCAGTTGCGCCTTCTCGGCGTACATGGCTCCCACGTCAACAGCCAGAGCCGTGAACCCCAGGAGTGCTACAAGCGAGAAGGTGACGATGACGCTGCCGCCCCTCGTTCGCTGCTGTCCTCGCGGTTGTGCTTCTCAAACATCAGCCACCGCATCTCATCACCCCTACGCCCGTCAGAGTTATGGGAAAGAGCCCCGGTGAACCGAACCAGCCGATATCGAGAAAGCCGGTCATCGATGCCAAATCAACGCTGGTCGTAACCTCCACGTCCGCCCCGGAAGCGCAACTGGCCGCGTTGTCCGATACTGCGACAGCCAGGCCACTCAACGATGGTGCTGCAGCCAAGACTGTTCCCTCGACGTCCAAAGTTGCGTCGCTGTGATGGATCGCAGCATGCCGCGCTCCTGCCCGTGCCGCTTGGGTCAAGGAATTTTGGACGTTAAACACTCGACCAAACTCCATGGTCCCAATGAGTATGACGAGCAGTAGCGGTAGGACTATTGCCATTTCGACTGCGGCCGCGCCCCGCTCTTTTGGTTTCCGTTTCAAGACTGTCCCCTGAGTGAGTCCTAAACATTGGTCCTGCGGCCGGCGGCAGCAGGTTGTGGTGCTGAAATGAAAGCGGGGCGAGACCGCCAGGTGCAGTCCCGCCCCGCCCAACCGCGGCTTACGGGATTGCGGTGGATACGTCGGTGAAGAGACCGGCGATCTCCGGGCCGAGGATAATCACCGCAGCCATAACAATCACAGCGATGAAGGCGACCATGATGCCGTACTCCACCATCGTTGCGCCCTTTTCTTCACGGGTGAGGCGATCCTTGACGCCGGCAATAAAGGCCGTCATTGAGACCATAAGAGAAGTCATTGTAATTTCCTTAATTCGGTGAAATGGATTGAATTTATTTCAACGAATCTCCAGCTGCCCCCGATAATTCTTTAGCGGCTGGACTTCGCTAAGAAGAGATTGTCATTTGGGGAAGTGGGCAACAATGAGTAGTGGTACTCGACTTTTTTAAAGTCGCTGAAAACTGCGTACTTGAAACAAAGAGGTAGTACTCAGGAAGGGGGGGCGACTACGTGACCGACTACTTGGATCGTGCTCTGTGTATGCCAGGAAAACTGAGGCGGCCCAAGTTGGGGCGGCTACGGCATGAAGAGAGTGATGCCGGCCATGGCGCCAAGCATGGAAGGTCCGTGTGCCACTTCTGTCGGGCCTGTCCGCCCTCTTCTACTGAGGGCGACTGCTGTGACAACGCCATTGAGGATGAACCCAAGGAGGCCGCCGTACAGTATCTGGCTCCAGCCTAGGTACCCGAGGTACAGGCCGACGGGAGCTGCGAGCTTTACGTCGCCCATTCCAATACCTCTGGGCGAAATCAGTCCCAAAACAAGGTAGCCAGCAAACAGAATCAGCGCCCCAAGCGCCGCGCGCAGCAGATCGTCAGACTGCTGATGGAATATTCCTGGTGCTAAAAGCAGTAGAAGGCCGCCAGTGAGCAGTGCTAGTACCAGCGGGTTGGGCAGCAAATGATGTTCTATGTCGATCCGTGCCAGCTGTACCCCTAAAACAGCAAGGAATATAAACGCCGGCAGTTCGACTCCAATTCCAAACCGAAAAGTAAAGGCGGCGCACGCGAACCCGGTGATAACCGACGTCGTGATTCGCGCGAGAGGGGTGGGCAGGCCGCCCAACCGCGGAAGTTGCTTTGCTATCAGCACCTCGGCAACGGGGGAGAGGGCAACGCCTAGGATTCCGATACCGACGACGAGCAGCCAGTCGGCCAAACCGTCATAACCTGTATCCAGCACCGCGACCCCCTGCGTTCGTCAGGCCGGCAGACCTGGCATCCCGTCCGGCTACCCCATTTTGACCCTGAACCCCCTGACGCGCTAATCTTGGTAGTCGTTGTGCGTGTCCTATTCCGATGGTGCGTGCCCGCTTGAGAATCCGGTTGCAGGATGACTACTCAACGGACACATTCGGAACCACAGGATGACTGGTTACATAGAGCCCTCACCTCTGTTCCGGTAGCGCGCAGACAGTAGGTGCACGAGCTAGTGACACCTAAACAAGAACGCCAGAACAAGAACGAGGCAAACACCGTGCGTACGTACACCCCGAAGCCCGGCGATATCAACCGCCAGTGGCACGTCATTGACGCCACAGACGTTGTCCTTGGTCGTCTTGCAAGCCAGACCGCAATCCTGCTGCGCGGCAAGCACAAGGCCACCTATGCATCCCACATGGACATGGGCGACTTCGTCATCATCATCAACGCTGAAAAGGTAGCCCTGACCGGCGCCAAGCTGGAGCAGAAGCGTGCTTACCGCCACTCCGGCTACCCGGGCGGCCTGACCTCCGTCAACTACGCGGAACTGCTGGAATCCAACCCGGTCCGCGCCGTGGAGAAGGCCATCAAGGGCATGCTCCCCAAGAACTCCCTGGCTGCCCAGCAGCTCGGCAAGCTGAAGGTGTACCGCGGTGCTGAGCACCCGCACGCCGCCCAGCAGCCCAAGACTTTCGAAATCACCCAGGTCGCCCAGTAGTCCTGGCCACCAAACAAC
Source organism: Arthrobacter nitrophenolicus (assembly GCF_000332815.1). GTDB lineage: Bacteria > Actinomycetota > Actinomycetes > Actinomycetales > Micrococcaceae > Arthrobacter > Arthrobacter nitrophenolicus. Next base: position 6,685 of record NZ_AOFD01000044.1, on the reverse strand, counting down.
TTACTTAATACAAGGAGAATCGTGGCTCAGAACGAAGAACTGACCACCGAGCCGTTGAGGCCGAGGAAAACCTGACCAGCTACACCTCTGAGAGCTCGGCTGCCGAAGCCGCTCCCAAGAAGGAGCGCCCGGCCCTGACCGTTGCCGGCGCAGCTGTTGGCCGCCGCAAGGAAGCCGTTGCACGCGTCCGCGTTGTGCCCGGCACCGGCAAGTGGACCATCAACGGCCGCGAGCTGGCGAACTACTTCCCGAACAAACTGCACCAGCAGGACGTCAACGAGCCCTTCAAGATCCTTGATCTCGAAGGCGCCTACGACGTCATCGCCCGCATCCACGGCGGCGGCATCTCCGGCCAGGCCGGCGCCCTGCGCCTCGGCATCGCCCGTTCGCTTAACGAGATCGACGTCGAGAACAACCGCGCCACGCTGAAGAAGGCCGGTTACCTGTCCCGCGACGCCCGCGTCATCGAGCGTAAGAAGGCCGGTCTCAAGAAGGCCCGCAAGGCTCAGCAGTACTCCAAGCGCTAATCCCGCTTGCACAGAAGCCCGTCCCGCCAATGGTGGGGTGGGCTTCTGCTTTTTAACGTCTGTTTGGTGTTGCCTTGCTGGCGCTCTTGCTTGAGTTGCCGGGCTCGGCTACCGTGGCGGGTGACCAGCCACTTCGAGTGGGTTTGGGTCGACCTGTACTAGACAGGCGATCAAGTGTGGAAATGAGCCGCGCGACTTCCTTTTACTGGACTTCGCCGTGCTTGACTGCAAAAAAATTCGTTACACCACCCGCCAGGCTGCTGCCCAAGCTCTGCGTCGTATCCGTTGTCGCGGGGATAGAACGCGACATGAGAAGAGCCTATATCCCTGCGACAGATGCAGGGGCTGGCATTTGACGTCTCAGCGTGTGAGCGGAGCCTGGAAGAAGTTTCAGCTCCCTCATTGACCGCCCAAACCATCTCCAAGGTCGCCTGGCCTGCCGTTTAAAGCACTGAGGACCCCATCCTCTACACTTGACCGGTGTCTAGATTATTTGGAACTGATGGTGTCCGGGGGCTGGCCAACGGCCTGCTGACAGCAGAGCTGGCCATGCAGCTGGCCCAGGCGGCCGCCGTCGTGCTCGGCCACGACCGCAACTCCAACGGCTCCCGGCCCCGCGCCGTGGTGGCCCGCGACCCCCGCGCCAGTGGCGAATTCATCGCCGCAGCGGTGGAGGCCGGGCTCTCCAGCTCCGGCGTCGACGTCTATGACGCCGGGGTCCTTCCCACCCCTGCTGCGGCCTACCTGGTGGCGGACCTGAATGCCGACTTCGGCGTCATGATCTCTGCTTCGCACAACCCCGCACCGGACAACGGCATCAAGTTCTTCGCCCGCGGCGGCCAGAAACTTCCCGACGATGTGGAGGACGCCATCGAGGCGCAGATGGCCAACGAGGCCGTTCGCCCCACCGGCGCCGACGTGGGACGCATCCAGCGCTTCTCCGACGCGAGGACCGCTACATTGTCCACCTCCTGGGCACGCTGCCGCACAACCTCAACGGACTCACCGTGGTCCTGGACTGCGCCCACGGCGCCGCCAGCGGCTGCTCCCCGCAGGTCTTCAAGGACGCCGGCGCCAACGTCATCGTCATCGGCGCGGAGCCGGACGGGCTGAACATCAACGACGGCGTCGGCTCCACCCACCTCGGCCCGCTTAAGGAAGCCGTGGTGAAGAATGGCGCCGACCTCGGCATCGCCCACGACGGCGACGCCGACCGCTGCCTCGCCGTGGACCATGAGGGCAACGAGGTGGACGGCGACCAGATCATGGCCATCCTCGCCGTGGCCCTCAAAAACTCAGGCAAGCTGAAGGATGACGTCCTGGTGGCCACCGTGATGAGCAACCTCGGCCTCAAGATCGCGCTGCGGGAGGCAGGTATCAGCATCCGCGAAACCGCTGTGGGAGACCGTTACGTCCTCGAAGGCATGCGCGAGGGCGGCTTCAACCTCGGCGGGGAACAGTCCGGCCACGTCATCTTCTCCGACTACGCCACAACCGGCGACGGACTCCTCACCGGCCTGCAGCTGGCCGCCCAGGTTGCCCTGACCAAGAAGCCACTCAAGGAGCTGGCCACCGTGATGACCAAGCTCCCGCAGGTCCTCATCAACGTCAAAGGCGTGGACCGCACCCGCGTCGGCAGCAGTGAGGTCCTCGCGCAGGCGGTGGCCACCGCGGAGGCCACCCTCGGCGACACCGGCCGCGTCCTGCTCCGCCCCTCCGGCACCGAGCCCGTGGTCCGCGTCATGGTGGAAGCCGGCGACGAGGAAACCGCCCAGTCCATCGCCGAGCACCTGGCCCAGGTGGTCCGCACCGAACTGGCTCTGGAACTCGTTAGCGAGTAGAGCGGCAGCAAGAGGCCAGCCTCCGGGGAATGAAGTGGTCCCCGGAAAGTGGACTCGTGAGTTATCTGGACTAAGTGCCCGCGCGGCATCTGTCTTTCTGACGCCTCTGTTGTAGGCATGGAGGCAGGGTGATCTCCAGCTGCGACCAACGGGCTGCCCATCCACGTTGGCGCTGCTCTCCTACGACATGCGGGCCTCCAGATCAGCCGGGGCTACTTTGCGGTGTTCGACGAGGACGTGGTCGGCCACCACCAGATGCACATGGCCAACCGACGAGCGTTGCGGCCTGACCACGAGTATGCGCTGGTAACTAATATCGAATGGGAGGAATTCGAGGAACACTTCGACAAACGCAAAGTTGAGCTCGGCTTCTGCGGCCGGCCCTACGGCACGCCCTGCGCGCACGAGCACGCCTGCATCCGCTGCCCCATGCTGCACGTGGAACCGCGAATGATCCTCCGGCTGGACGAAATCGAAGCCGACCTCATGGCAGGCGAGACAGGGCGGAGAACGAAGGCTGGAAGGGGGAAGTCGACGGACTGGAACCCCAGGGTATCTCCAGGACAAACGCGGCCGGGCACTGCGGCTACGAAGAAGCGCTGAAACGCACGGCGACCACTGACAGCGCCCATGCGAGGAAATGCCGGCCGGGTCATCGAGCGAGCCGTAGATGTCTAGATAACCCATGGACAAGCAACGTTTTCTGATTTGCTACGACTATGGGGTGGGAGGGCTCTGGGCCTTTATCTATGCCCGTTCTTCCGAAGAGATTCTTGGTAAATACCCTGAACTGTACGTTGCTAGTAGTGGCCGCGATGGATGGATGGGAACAAAATGGCCGGGATCGAATCAATGGACAGCCACGACATCGATGGAGAGCCCTTCGGCGTACTCAGGGTAGTCACCGAAGAAAGAAGCCATGACTGAACTACGACGACAGGGACGGGATCTGCTGCAAGAGTGAGTGTCCCACGGAGCGTTCCACAGAAGACGGTACTAACGGATGCCGACGACACAATGAGGTGATGGAATGGCCATTGAACTAACAATTCATGTGCAGAATCAGTTGCACGAAACGATGAGAACCTTTGTGGAACCGCCGGGCGAACCCTTCCTAAAGTTCTGTCGCGCAGCGACTGCTATCGGAGTGCGATACGTCGACTTCATTTGGCCGTACTCGGACGCGATGTTGAACTTTTTCCAATTGGCGGCGTGGTTGGAGGACTTTCCACGAGTTCTGGACTTTGATGTAATCTCGCCCAAGGAGAGGGCGAGTGCCCGAAGGGTGCTTGAGGCTGCTAAGGAGGCTCACACTCTAGCCGGCTACTTGTTCATCGAAGGCTGATCATGGACGACCGGAGGGTCCCGGTTGGCTTGACGCGCGTCGTCGCCCATCTTGGCGTGGCCATCCGACGGGTGCCCGCGAAGCGTAAGGGCCGGGGCCACCTAACCGAGGCCGCAGGTCTGACTCTGTAGTGCAAAACGCTTTGATGTATTAGCCCACCGCCAGGACGAAATTGTGTGAACCAGCAATGGCTGGCCGTCACCCAAGCACCGTGGCCGGTCCAACCGCCGTTCCTGGCAGTTTGCATGGCGCAGGCCCGAGCTGAGGTCATGACACTGAAAACGCTTTAAGCGTCTTCGGCCAAACGACTACGTACCGATCTTCATCGGCTCGCCTGTATGCCGACTTTACGTCAGTCCACCGTGTGCTGGAACGAAGCGATGTCATCGCGTCCTGAAACGCTATGAGAGGCAGGTCGCTACAGATGAAGATGTTCATTTCGGTGGTGCCGAAGTCGTGGCCGTCCACGAAGCCGTGCGCACCCGGGAAGTTTTCCTCGAGCAGATCCTCCATCGCGATGAGCTCATCGTAGTCATCCTCTGAGTTAACCGACCATTGCAGAACAAGGATGTACTTCACTGCCGTCTCCTTCCCGAGACTTTTTATTTGGCCGTGGAAAAGCTCATCGAGTTCGCATCCACTCTGATCCGACACGTTGAAGGCCTTCGCCAACTCCGAGGGAGAGAGCGAGGGACCAATCGGCAACCACTGCCGAGAGCAGGCCGATTGGCGTCACACGCACAGCGGCTCGATCCACTTGATCTGCCGGGCTATCCAACGCCTCCCACTGATCGACTTCCCATCGGAAGATCGACACTGGCGGTGAGGACTTGGTAAGGACTCCGAGTGTCGTGACCAGATGGCTCTCCAGTGGCACGGCTAGGTTCCAAGGGCGCACCAGCCACTGCCAAACCGGATCCGGCCCTTCGCCCAGGCTCTTGGCCATGTCCGGAATATCCACCGTGGAGGGAGGATCAATCGGGATCACCTGAACCCAATTACCGCTTGCTTGCTGCCTCCGTGCGCCGAGCTGTAATGCCTCTACCCAGTCTTGTTCTACTGCTCCGAGGGCAAAGGTGCCGAGTCCCTCAACACAGACCGGGGGCGGGTCATGGGACGGTAGATGAGCGAGATCTGCGGCGCAAGCACGGAGAACCCGATCAACTTGGCGAACGTCGTAGCGCAGGGCTCCTGCGCACACTAATTCATGGCCTGACTGGGCCGCGGCACCTTGCGTGTACGCGTAGGGCGGGATCGTGCTTTGCTGGACAGCCGTGACATGTATTTCAAGACTCACGCGCACACCCTCCACTAGGCAGACTGCCCTCCTTACGTCCCGGAGGATCTTAGTGTGACAGCTAGGAAGCCCGGCTTCTCAGTGCATCGCGGATTTCGGTCAGCAGCGCAATCTGCGGGTCCTCCGCCGACTCCTTCTTCACGTCCTGGCCGATCCCCAGCCGCCGGTTGCGGCGCTCGATCATCAGGTTCATCGGCATGACCACCACGAAGTAGATGGCGGCCGAGATCAGCAGGAAATTGACGATGGCCGTCAGCAGGACGCCGAACTCGATGGCGTTGCCGTTGAGGTCAACCCTGGCGAAGCTGTCAAAGTTCGGCGAACCGACCACCGCGGCGACAAAGGGCATCAGCACCTTGTTCACCAGCGCCGTCACCACCGACCCGAACGCGGTGCCGATGACAACGGCGACGGCAAGGTCAACCACGTTGCCCTTCATGATGAAATTTTTGAATCCAGTCAGCATAAGAACCAACGTAGTGGAGGCTGGAAGGGGTCCCCAAACATAAGAGGGGGGCTATTTCACGCCGGAAGTCGCCCGGGAGCCCGAAAGCCTACGGAACACCCGCCGGTCCCCAAGTTATTGCTCAGGCTTTAATCAAGATCGTTGCTGGCTGTGGGACGGCCTTCATAGGGTCGGTGAATCACGCATTACGGCCCATAGGGTGAGCCACCGCGAGCCCGGGTTACTTGCACACAAATTTGGGGGAGACCATGACGGACCAAGACGTGGAGATAGCACAAACGGTCGAGGACGCCGGAACACTGGAAGTTCGGCACACTCCTGTGTGGGAAGTGAAGCACAAGCTGGAGCAGAACCCGGACGAGATGGTCCACTTCGTCTGCTGCCGTGATGTCGTCTGGCGGAAAGCCCTCTGCGGGTACGAGGAAACCGAGATGACCATCGCAACCCAGATCAAGGTCCTCTGCACGATGTGTGTTGAGGTCATGACGGCCAAGAGCGGCGTGCCTTGGGACGGAAACTGCCCGGTCGACGACCAGCCGTGCCCGAACGAAGAGACGGTAGACAAGATCATTGACGAGCGGACCGCACAATAGCGCTGGTATCTTGTCTCCATCACTGTCCTGGGGCTGAAGAGTTGCGCGGAATGACTTCTCCGGCTTACAGGTACCCCGGCGCCGCCTCCACGCCGAAGTATTCCTCCAGCGTGAAGATGCCCTTGGAAGCCATATCCGTAGCCGCCTCGACGCCGATGTACCGCAGGTGCCACGGCTCGTAGTAGTACCCCGTGATGGGGTGGAACATCCACGGGTAGCGCACCACGAACCCGAACCGGTGCCCGTTCGCCTTGGCCCACACGGCCGCGGGCTGGTCCGCGAAGCACGGCTGGAACCCGCAGGCCCCGTTGCCGTCCGCAATGTCGAACGCCCACCCCGTCTGGTGCTCCGAATAGCCCGGGCGCGCGCTGGCGGTGTCGGCGTCCGCCTGGCCCCGCGCCGCCACATAGCTGTTGTACGTGGCCACCTGGGTGGCGTACGAGCGGTAGCCGCTCGCCAGCACCATCGACACGCCGTCCCGCGCGGCAGCGGCAAACATCGCCTCGGCCGCGGCCGCCGTCGTGCTGTTCAGCAGGGCAGCCTCCCCGGACGCGGTCATCGCGACGGCGGGACGCACCAGGTCGGCCGGCGCGTAGGCCGCCGGCCACCAGCGGCC
>NZ_AOFD01000043.1 GCF_000332815.1 Arthrobacter nitrophenolicus | reverse complement strand
CTATCCCCCGTCATCGCCAACCGGACCCCGATCCGGTAGCCCCACGCCACACAGTCCCCTGCCGCCTAAATCCACTGCCGGACCACCTAACTAAAGAAAGAACATGACACCAGAGCCGCAATCCACCCTGGCCACCGCCCGCACTACGCCCGACGCAGAAGCGCCTGCCGCCGTCGACACCTCCCGGACGGAGGAGCAGCCGCGTCCGGACGCGCCCGGCCCCGCCCTCAAATCCGCCGGGCACGTGATTGTTGATTCCCTCGTCGCCCACGGCGTGGAACGCACGTACGTGGTTCCCGGCGAGAGCTTCCTGGATGTGCTGGACGGCCTGCACAGTTCCGGGATCCAGACCGTCGTCTGCCGGCACGAGGGCGGCGCCGCGTACATGGCCGAGGCGGACGGCAAGATGCACCAGCGCCCGGGTGTTGCCATGGTGACCAGGGGCCCCGGCGCGGCCAACGCCCACGTGGGGCTGCACACGGCGTGGCAGGACTCCACCCCCATGCTGCTCTTCGTGGGCCTGATCCCGTTCGCCCACCGGGACCCGGAGGCGTTCCAGGAGTTCGACATCAAGGCCTGGTTCGATACCGGCGCCAAGCGGGTCATGACCCTGGACCATCCGGAGCGGGCATCCGAAATCGTGGCGGAGGCGATGTTCGCCGCCATGAGCGGACGGCCCGGGCCGGTGGTGGTGGGCTTGCCGGAGGACATCATCCGGCAAGAGATCAGCCCGGTGCTGCACCCTGCCATCCCGGTTGCTGCCGGCGGCATGGCCAGGACGGACGCGGAGGCCCTCGAGGCGGCCCTGGCGGAATCGAGCAAGCCGCTCTTCGTGACGGGCGGCAATGACTGGACCCAGGAGGCGGCAGACCAGCTCACCACCTGGCTGGAGGAGCACCGGATCCCGGCAGCGGCGGAATGGCGGACGCAGGGAACAGTGCCGTTCGATTCCCCCTCGTACGTGGGGCCCATTGGGTACGGCCGGCCGCGTCCCACGTACGACCTGCTCGAGGAAACCGACCTGCTGGTGTTCGTTGGAACCGTGCCGGGGGACGTGATCACGGACGGCTTTGTCTGCCGGCAGGACTGGAACAAGAAGAACTTCCTGGTGACTGCAGATCCGTCACTGCGCGGCCGTTCCGGCCCGGTGTCCCGCCAAGTTTTGGCCAAGCCGGAAGCCTTTGTGCGCGATCTTCGGAACATCCGCCTGCCGGTGAAGGATGAGTGGAAGGCCTGGACAGGCAGGATGCGGACGGAGCAGGAACGGTTCGCTGCGCTGCCCCCGGCTGCTCCGGCAGCCGGCCAGGCCCGGATGGACACCCTGATGGCGAACCTCGTCCCCAGGCTGCCGGCGGATGCCGTGGTGACCTTCGGAGCAGGCGAGCACACCAACTGGGCGCACCGATACTTTCCCACCCGCCGGTACGCGTCCATGATCAGCGCCCGCAACGGCTCCATGGGCTACTCCGTGCCGTCAGCCATCGCGGCTTCCCTGGCTGATCCGCGCCGGCGGGTTGTCACCATCGCGGGCGACGGCGAGTTCCTCATGAACGGGCAGGAACTAGCCACCGCAGCGCAGTACGGTGCAACACCGCTGGTGATCGTGATGGACAACCAGGAATACGGCACCATCCGTACGCACCAGGAACGGCACTACCCCGCCCGAATTTCCGGCACCCAGCTGCAGAACCCCGACTTTGGGCTGATGGCCAGGGCATTTGGCGGCTTTGGCGTCACGGTTAGGGAAGACGAGGATATTCCAGCAGCGCTGGACGCTGCGCTGGAGTCCATCGACCAGGACAACGTCTTCGCCCTGATCCACCTGGTGGTGGAGCAGCGGGTCAAGGCGTACTGAGGAAACTAGTGCCGGGCAGGCTGGACGGCGGCGGGAAGATCCCGCCGCCGTCCGCAACACTCGGGGGCTGCTACAGCTTGTCGGTGCGGTCCTCGCCCTTGTGGCCTGCGCCCCGGAGGTTTTCCTGGACCTTGCCGAACAAGTCCTTGATGGTGGATTCGGCATTGGTGATGACGTCCACCGGCACGTAGACGTCATGCGTGAGCGGCAGGTCGTATTCATCCTTCAGGTGCGTGCCGTTTCCAACCCCCTGCAGGGAAAGGTAGACCATCGCCTCCGTCCGGGCGACGCCGGCGAGTTTCCCAAAGACGACGGTGAATTCGTTGGGCTGGAAGCTGATGGTCTGGCCGATGTGGTTGCGGCCAAGCTCACCAGCGGGAACAACCTTTTCCGACTGGCTTCCGGTGTAGTCCATGAACATCTCCTTGGATCGTCTGGCACTTACGAACGCAGTCTAACGCCGCGCGCAGTTGCGCCCCCAGTGCCCGGCTTAGGTCGCGGGCCGGAAGGTGGGACCGTGGCCAGGGCCAACACCTGTGTGCTGGAGGGCTGCACAAGCGGCCGGCGGCCGGCGTGGTCAGTCCTCCATTGAAGCCACCGGGTCCGCGCCTGTTTGATAGCAGGAACGGCTGGACAGCCGCCCAACCACCTAAGGAAAATCCCGTGACTTCAATGGCGAACCGCGTCAAGAGCCCCACCCGCTGGGACGAAGTGGAAATTGGCGACACCGTGGAACTCCGGCGCAACGGCGCCCGCATCCATGCAGGGCTGGTGGATGCCCGCACCGCAGACGGCGACGTGGTGTGGGTGATCGCCCCCGCCGGCGGCCGGCGGCTGTTCCACATTTGCGACGGCTACGACCTGGTGGAGTCACCCGCACCGCAGTAGGGCCGCAATAAAGAGGCCGGAACGGCAGCCCAGCTTTGCAAGACCCAGGTTTTGCAAGACTAGGGACGGACCCGCCAACGGCAACCAGCCAGGAGACAGCCATGACCCCGCCGGACTTCACCGCTTTCCGCAGCACCCCCATCACCGAACTTCTCGGCATCGACGCGCCCGTGGTCCTTGGACCCTTCGGCGGCGTCTCCTCCGTGCAGCTCACAGCAGCAGTGAGCGACGGCGGCGGTCTGGGTTCCTACGGCCTCTACGGCTACGACGGCGGTGCCATCCGCCGGACAGCGGCGGACCTTCGCGAAGCAACGGGCAGGCCGTTCGCCCTCAACCTGTGGATCCCCACGGGCGATGAGGCCGAGGCGGTGGACCAGGCCGATTTTGACCGTTTCACAGGCCCGCTGAAGCCGTACTTCGAAGAACTCGGGATCCCGCTGCCGGAGATGCCCGCGCGGTACCTGCCTGACTACGGCGAACAGGTGGAGGCCACGCTGGAAGCGTCTCCCGCCGTCGTCAGCTTTGTGTTCGGTGTCCCCGCACCCCAGGTGGTGGAGGACGCCCACCGGCGCGGCATCAAGGTGCTCGGCACCGCCACTACCGTGGAGGAGGCCGTGGCGCTGGAGGCCGGCGGCGTGGATGCCGTGGTGGCCAGCGGCATGGAGTCCGGCGGGCACCGCGTGTCCTTCCTGCGGCCGGCAGACGAATCGCTCGTTGGGACCTTTGCCCTGGTCCCGCAGGTCGCCGACGCCGTGCGGATCCCGGTGATAGCTGCCGGCGGAATTGCCGACCGGCGTGGGGTTGCTGCTGCGTTTGCCCTCGGTGCGGAAGCCGTGCAGGTGGGGACAGCGTTCCTGGCCACCCGCGAGTCGGCGGCGGTCCCCGCCTACCGTTCGCTGCTTTTCAGCCCGTCGGCCGGCCGGACGGTCCTCACCCGGGCGCTCAGCGGCAGGCTGGCCCGCGGCATCCCCAACCGCGTCACCACCGACCTGGCCGATGCCCGGTCCATCGCGCCGTTCCCCATCCAGAACTGGCTGACAGGGCGTTTCCGGCCGGAGGCCGCCGCCCGCGGGAACACCGGACTCATGTCCCTCTGGGCCGGCCAGGCCGCTCCCCTGATCCGGCACGACACCGCCGCGGATGTCCTCGCTGAACTGCTGGCAGGCGTCGGATAGCAGGACGGGCGGGAGGCAGCGGCACCTGCCGGCGCGCCAATCACCGATAGAATCTGGACCGGCGGAACCATGCCCGGGATACCGCCGGCAACCGCTACGGGGAGAGGAGGAGCCGTGCCGTCACACAAGCCGCGCGCGCCCTTCCACCTCCTCCGCTCCTCGGCCCTCGCCGCTGCAATCCTTGCCCTGGCGGCGGGAGCCCACGTGGCGGGCGGCGGCCACCTTCCGGCTCCCGGCATCCTGCTGGCCGTCCTGGCATTGACCGGGCTCGCAAGTACGGCCGCCACCCGGCTGCGGCTCACCTTTCCCGCTGTGGGGGCGCTCCTTGGCGCCGGACAGCTGGCTCTGCATGAAGCGTTCACAGCATTCAGCGCCCCGGCCCTCGCGCTGGGTCCGGCCAACCTGCATTCCGGCCACCAGCACGGCGGGGGCACTCCGGTGCTGCCCGAACTGGTCACCGTCGCCGGGCACGCACCCGCGGGCGATCCCGGTTCGGCACCGCTGATGCTGGCCGCGCACGCTTTGGCCACCCTGGGCTGCGCGCTGTTGCTGGCCAAAGGCGAGGATGCGTTGTGGGCCCTGGCCGCTTGGCTTCGTCCGCTCGCGGGGCTCCCCCGTGCAGAAGCGCCCGACGCCGTTCCTCCGGTTTTCGCAGTCTTCCCGCCTGCCGCCGTCCCCCGCCGTCCCTGGCGGAACCTGCGGCAAGACAGCCGACGCGGCCCGCCTTCCGCCGTCGCGCTCTGTTCCTAACCCCACGCCGCATCCACTGCCGGCGGGGCATTTCACACTTCTGCACGCCCTGGGCGGGCGTGCGCCAGAAAGGCAACCCCATGACCATTTCCATTCTTCGCCGTACCCTGACCACCGCCGCCGCCACGGGCGGCGCGGCAGCCCTGATGCTCGCAGCGGCGGGCGGCGCCGCGGCACATGTCGGCGTCACGCCCGACAAAACCGACGCCAACTCCTACGCCCTCCTGACGTTCGGGATTCCCCACGGCTGTGACGAATCGGGCACCACCAAGGTGGCCATCACCCTGCCCGCCGAACTCAACGACGCCCAGCCAACGGTCAACCCCAACTGGACGGTTGAAAAGGTGACTGAGCAGCTCCCCGAGCCCAAAAAGCTCGCGGACGGATCGTCCATCACCAAGCGGACCAGCCAGATCGTCTACACCGCCAAGGAACCCCTGCCGCACGACCTCCGCGACGCACTGGTCCTGTCCGTGAAGCTCCCTGACGCGGCCGGCAGCACGCTGCACTTCCCCACGCTCCAGACCTGCGAGTCTGGCCAGACCGACTGGTCCCAGATCGCGAAGGACGGCGAGGATCCGCATTCGCTGGAGGCACCGGCCCCGTCCATCACCGTGACGGCGGCTGAGGGCGGTAGCCACGGGACGGAAGGCGCAGCGCACTCAACGCAGGAGGGCGCCGGAGAAACCGGGCAGGCCGCAGCGGTCACGGACAGCGGAGCCGAAGCCCGCAGCTGGGCAGGCCTCGCTGCCGGCGCAGGCGGGCTGATCCTGGGCGGCGCAGCCTGCTGCGGAGCGGCGCGCGGCGCAAGGCCACGGACAGCGCAGCCACCAGGTAGCCAAGGTTTGATGCCCGGATCATCACGATCCGGGCATCAAAACAGCCGCCAGGCCTGCGGCATCGTTGACGCCGGCAGGCGCTGCCGCGAAGGTTGTGGCATGAGGTCTCAGAAAATCTTCCAGGGGATAGCCATGTCGACGGCGGCCGGAGCGGCTGCCCTGCTGCTCACCGCCTGCGGTCCAAGCCAGCCGCAGACCCAGGCGACCACGACGGCGCCGGGTACCGGCACGCCCAGCCCGAGCGCGACGTCTGCGCCGCCGTCGTCCGCTCCACCGTCTTCCACCACGCCGGCCACGTCCGCTCCTGCGGCCCCCGGCCTGTGCAAGGCCGCAGGGCTGACCGCGGCCACCGACGCATCCGGCGGTGGCGCTGCAGGCAGCGTTTACATGAACCTCAACCTCACCAACAGCGGCACGGAGCCCTGCCTGCTCAAAGGCTTCGCCGGGGTCTCGCTGGCGGCAGACAACGCCGGTGCCCCCATCGGAGCGCCCGCCTCCCGTGATGAATCCACGCCCGTCACGGACGTCCTCCTGGCACCCGGCCAGACCGGCACGGCCGTCCTGCGCTATACCCAGGCCGGAAACTACATGGACTGCGCCATGGTGGACGCAGCCGGCTACCGCATCTACCCGCCGGAGGACACTGCCTCGCTGTTCCTGCCGCAGCCCACCAAGGCATGCAGCAACGCCGGCATCACTCTGCTCACCATCGGGGCGTTCCAGCCCGCGTAGGCTCCGGGTCCGTGGGGCCCTTCCTACAGACGACTGCAGGCGGTCCGGCTAGTGCCGGGCCGCCTGCAGTTTCTTATCTGTGCCGCGAACCTGTGGCTGCGCGGCTGGTGTTTCAGTACCTGTTAGTGGGCCGTGGTAGCGCGGCCGGCGCGGGCAGTTCCGCGGGAGAGAGCAAGGCCAAGGCCAAGCATGCCAACGCCCAGGACGAAGTGCAGCCAGTTGTCCGCCATGTTGACGGGGACGAAGTTGGCCGGGGTGTCCAGGCCGATCAGCAGGCCATAGATCCACAGGACCAGGTAGATTGCACCGCCTACCACCAGGTAGTTCTTTGACTGTGCAGCGGTGCGGGCCATGGCGATGCCAGCCGCGCCGAACAGCAGGTGGACGATGTTGTGCAGCACAGACACCTGGAAGATGCCCAGCAGCAGGGCTCCGGATTCATGTCCGGCGAAGCCCATGGTCTCGTAGTTGGTGGTGATGCCAGGAATGAAGCCCAGCACACCCACCAGGAGGAAGACCGCTCCCACGGCGAGGGCTGCTTTTTGAATGTTGGTCCGGCCTACGGTACGACCGTCGGAACTCATGCTTGTCATGATTTCTCCTGCTGTTTGTCGTTTTCGTTTCCATGGCTGCCGGGCTGCGCCTGACCATAGACTACCCCGACAAAGTAAGTATACTTAGCAACTGCGGAACTGATAGGTCAGGTCTATAACGGACCCATTACAAACTGGCCCCACCAGGCCATTGAGACCGGAGGCAGGTTGAGTTGGCATGACGTCGATTTGGTTGGACCGCAGCGCGGCCTTCACTTCCGATCCGTTTGAGCCCGACACCACATACGACACTGTGGTGGCCGGCGCGGGGCTGACCGGCCTGGTCACCGCGCTGCTGCTGGCCCGCTCCGGCCAAAAGGTCCTGGTTCTTGAGGCGCGGCATCCGGGCGCCGTCACCACCGGCAACACCACGGCCAAGGTGACCCTGCTGCAGGGCACCTTCCTGTCCCAGCTCGCCCGCCAGTACTCCCCAAAGCAGGTCCAGGCCTACGTTGACGGCAACCGCGAAGGCCAGTCCTGGCTGCTGCGCTACCTTGACGACCACGGCGTCGCGTACCAGCGCCGCGACGCCTACACCTATGCGGCAACGGCCCAGGGCACGGAAAAGCTGCGCGAGGAGGTGAGCGCCGGAACCACAGCGGGGCTCGCCATGGAATACGTGCGCGACGCCGGCCTGCCGTTCGCGGTGCACGGCGCCGTCCGCCTCCCCGACCAGGCGCAGATCCATCCCATGGAAGTTGTGGACACACTGGTGGCGGACATCCGCGGCCGGGGCGGCACGGTAGTGGGCGGCGTGCGGCTGCGGGACGTCGCCGGTGACCAGCCGTCAGTGGTGCGGACCAGCCGGGGCAGCGTGCGCGCGGACCGGGTGGTACTTGCCACCGGCATCCCGGTCCTGGACCGCGGCCTGTACTTCGCCAAGCTGAAGCCCAGCCGGTCCTACGCCGCGGCCCTTGAGCTGCAGGAGGGGCAGGAGCCGCCGGCCGGGATGTACATCTCCGTGGAACAGCCCACGCACTCGCTTCGGGATTACGAGCACGACGGCCGCAGGCTCCTGCTGGTGGGCGGCCACGGCCACCATGTGGGCCGGGCGGAGTCCGAGAAGGCGCATCTGCAAGGGCTGCTCGACTGGACGCGCCAGCACTATCCGGGGGCGAGGACCACGCACGCCTGGTCCGCGCAGGACTATATGGCCACCAACCTGATGCCGTTCTTCGGCAAGCTTCCCCGCGGCCGGGGGCATGTCTACTTCGGCACCGGTTACAACAAGTGGGGCATGACCAATGCCGTCGCCGCGGCACTGGCGATCTCCGCCGACATCCTGGGCGGCCATGTGCCCTGGGCGGACACCATCCACCACCGGGTCACCTCCCCCGCCGGAGCCTTCTCCGCCGTCGCCCTTAATGCGGGTGTGGCAGCCAAGCTTGCGTCCGGATGGGGGCAGCTGGCGGCGGAAGGCCTGAAAACGGAAGGCACCAGGGCACTGAAACGGGGCAAAGATGTTCCTGCGGCCGCGCCCGTTGTGCCCGCCGAAGGCGAGGGCCGGGTGTACCGCGAAGGGACCCGCCCCGTGGCCGTCTCCACCGTTGACGGGACCACCTGCAAGCTGTCTGCCGTCTGCACCCACCTGGGCGGCATCGTGCACTGGAACGACAATGAGAGGACCTGGGACTGCCCCCTGCACGGCTCCCGCTTCAGCAGTGACGGCACGCTGCTGGAAGGTCCGGCCACCAGGGACCTGCCGCAGGACCGGAAGGTTTGAGCCCGGGTTCCGGGGACACCGGCGGTCCTGTCGGTGGCCTGGGGCATGATGGAGGCATGACCCAGGAAAAGCCCTCCCCGGGCGGCAGGCGTCCGGCGGATGCTGCGCCCATGGCCCAGTTCAGCAGGCCGACCCGCGACTGGTTCCTGGGCGCTTTTTCCGAACCCACCCCTGCCCAGGCCGGGGCCTGGAACGCCATCTCCTCCGGTTCGCACGCCCTGGTGGTGGCTCCCACCGGTTCCGGCAAGACGCTCGCCGCTTTCCTGTGGGCCCTGGACAGGCTGCTGGGCTCCGCCGCTGCGGCCCCGGAGCTGCCGGGCTTCGAGGATGCGGCTGCGTCCAAGCGCCCCGCGACGGGCAGGAAGCCGCGGGCCCCGAAGCGCAAGACCCGCGTCCTCTACATCTCGCCGCTGAAAGCCCTGGGTGTCGACGTCGAGCGCAACCTGCGGTCCCCGCTGATCGGCATCACCCAGACCGCCAAGCGCCTAAACCTTCCGGCGCCCCTGATCACGGTGGGCGTCAGGTCCGGGGACACCACCGCGGCGGACCGCCGTGCGCTGCTGAGCAACCCGCCGGACATCCTCATCACCACCCCGGAATCACTGTTCCTGATGCTTACCTCCAGGGCCCGTGAGACGCTCACCGAGGTGGACACCATCATCATTGACGAGGTCCATGCCGTGGCCGGAACCAAACGCGGCGCGCACCTTGCCGTATCGCTCGAACGGCTCGATGCCCTGCTGCCCAAGCCTGCCCAGCGGATCGGGCTCTCGGCCACGGTTGAGCCCCGGGAACTGGTGGCCCAGTTCCTGGCGGGTTCGGCGCCGGTGGAAATCGTTGCCCCGCCCGCGAAGAAAAACTGGGACCTCACGGTGTCCGTGCCGGTAGAGGACATGTCCGATCTGCAGGGCGCCGCCGGGGCTTTCGATTCCGGCCCGGCCTCCGGGCTCCAGCCGCAGGCCTCCATCTGGCCGCACGTGGAGGAGAAGATCGTTGACCTGGTGCTGGCCAACCAGTCAACCATCGTGTTCGCCAATTCCCGCCGCCTGTCCGAACGGCTGACGGCCCGCCTCAACGAGATCTACGCCGAACGGCAACTGGTGGCGGCCGGCGGCGGCTGGGACGATCCCGGGGCGGGAGGGCTGGAAGCTGCCGGCTCCGGAGCGGCGGTCCCGCCGTCGGGCGTTCCCGCGTCGGGCGTTCCCGCGTCCACTGGGACGCCCGCCCACATGATGGCGCAGGCGGGCAGCTCGGCGGGCACAGACCCCGTGCTCGCACGGGCGCACCACGGCTCGGTCTCCAAGGACCAGCGGGCACTGATCGAGGACGACCTGAAGTCCGGCCGGCTGCGCTGCGTGGTGGCCACCTCGTCCCTGGAACTCGGCATCGATATGGGAGCCGTGGACCTGGTGGTGCAGGTGGAGTCACCGCCGTCGGTGGCCAGCGGCCTGCAGCGCGTGGGGCGGGCCGGCCACCAGGTGGGCGAAGTGTCCCAGGGCGTCCTGTTCCCCAAGCACCGGGCAGACCTCGTCCACACCGCCATCACCGTGGAACGGATGCTTGGCGGAAAGATCGAGCGCCTCAGCATCCCTGCCAATCCCCTGGACATCCTGGCCCAGCAGACGGTGGCCGCCACCGCCCTGGGCAGCATCGACGTCGAGGAGTGGTTCGCCACCGTCCGGCGCTCCGCCCCCTTCGCTTCGCTCCCCCGTTCGGCGTTCGAGGCCACCCTCGACCTGCTGGCCGGCCGCTATCCGTCGGATGAATTCGCCGAGCTTCGGCCCCGGATTGTCTGGGACCGCAACGCCGGGACCATCGAGGGCAGGCCCGGCGCCCAGCGGCTGGCCGTGACCTCCGGCGGCACTATCCCGGACCGCGGCCTGTTCGGCGTGTACATCGTCGGCACCGAAGTGGAAGGCTCCGCCTCCCCCGCCGGCGACGGCAAACCCGCTCCGGCACCCAAAGGCGGCCGGCGCGTGGGCGAGCTGGACGAGGAAATGGTGTACGAGTCCCGGGTGGGAGACGTCTTCGCGCTGGGTGCCACCAGCTGGAAGATCGAGGACATCACCCATGACCGCGTCCTGGTATCGCCGGCCTTCGGCCAGCCGGGCAAGCTGCCGTTCTGGAAGGGCGACTCGCTGGGCCGGCCGGTGGACCTGGGCCGCGCGCTGGGCGCCTTCGTCCGCGAGCTGTCAGCGTCCGACGCCGGTCCCGCCGCCCAGCGCTGCAAGGCGAGCGGGCTGGACGGGTTCGCCGCCAACAACCTGATCCAGTACCTGACAGAGCAGAAGCAGGCCACCGAGGTGGTTCCGAGCGACACCACGCTGGTGGTTGAGCGGTTCCATGACGAGCTGGGCGACTGGCGGGTCATCCTGCACAGCCCGTTCGGCATGCCCGTGCACGCACCCTGGGCCCTCGCCGTGGGGCAGCGGCTGCACCAGCGGTACGGGCTGGACGGCTCCGCCATGGCGGCCGACGACGGCATTGTCCTGCGCGTGCCCATGATGGAGGACGAGCCCCCGGGCGCGGAGCTGTTCCTCTTCGACCCCGAAGAGCTGGAACAGATCGTCACGGCCGAGGTGGGCGGCAGCGCGCTGTTCGCGTCGCGGTTCCGGGAATGCGCTGCGCGGGCGCTCCTGCTCCCCCGCCAGACGCCCGGGAAACGGCAGCCGCTGTGGCAGCAAAGGCAGCGTTCCGCGCAGTTGCTGGACGTCGCCCGGAAATACCCCACATTCCCCATCGTGCTGGAAACGGTGCGTGAGTGCCTGCAGGACGTCTACGACCTCCCGGCCTTGAAGGACATCGCCGCCTCCGTGGAACGGCGCGAACTGCGGATCGTGCAGACCACCACCTCCCAGCCGTCGCCGTTCGCCAAGTCCCTGCTGTTCGGATATGTGGCCCAGTTCCTGTACGAGGGCGATTCACCCCTCGCGGAACGTCGGGCCGCGGCTTTGGCCCTGGACTCCACGCTCCTCAACGAGCTGCTGGGCCGCGTGGAACTGCGGGAACTGCTGGATGCAAGGGTCATTGAAGCCACGGAGCGGGAGCTCCAGCGGCTGGCCCCGGACCGGAGGGCACGGGGGCTCGAGGGCGTGGCGGACCTGCTGCGGCTGCTCGGGCCGCTGACGCCGGACGAGGTCGCGGCCAGGCTGCAGGGTGAGGACAACGCGCCCGGGGACAGTGCCGCCGTCGGCCCGGCTGCCGCAGATAGTGACGCTGAACCAACGGAGGCCGAGCTCGCGGCCGGACTGGACGGCGGCGGGCCTGCGCCCGAGGCAGCCCATGGCAGCATTGAATCCGCGACAGCCCACCTGGCAGCGCTGCAGCGCGCCAACCGGGCCATCAAGGTGAACATCGGCGGGGTGGAGCGGTTCGCCGCCGTCGAGGACGCCGCCCGGTTGCGGGATGCCCTCGGGGTACCGCTGCCCATGGGCGTTCCCCTGGCCTTCATCGAGCCGGTAGCCGATCCCCTCGGGGATCTCGTCTCGCGTTATGCCCGGACCCACGGCCCGTTCACGGCCGGTGAAGCGGCAGCGCGGCTGGGACTCGGCGTGGCGGTGGTGGGAACCGCCCTCAAGCGGCTCGCCGCGGACGGACGGGTAGTGGAGGGCGAGTTCCGGCCGAACGCGGCCCCGCCCGGCAGTGCAGCCCAGCCGGGCAGTGCCGTCATGCCTGCGGGCATCGAGGGTGCCGGCGCCGAAGAATTCGACGGCGGACCGCTTGGGTCCGGCACCGACGAGGCTGCAGACGACGAGCTTGCCGTTGATGTTCTTGCAGGCGATGACGACCTTGATGTTGCGGGCGAAGATGAGGAAGAGGAGCTGTCGCCGGCCGAGGCAGCGCACCTGCCGCCGGTTGGGCAGGCAGCACCGGAACTCCCGCATGCCGCCGTCAGCGAATGGTGCGACGCCGAGGTGCTGCGCAAGCTCCGCCGCCGTTCGCTGGCGGCGCTGCGGGCCGAAGTGGAACCGGTGGACGCCGCCGCCTACGGTCGGTTCCTTCCTGCCTGGCAGCACGTCCGCGTTCCGGGCGGCGGTCGTGGCCAGCCGTCGCTCCGCGGCCTGGACGGCATCGTTACCGCCATTGACCAGCTTTCGGGGGTGCCTGTCCCCGCGTCCGCGTGGGAGCCGCTCATCCTTGCCAGCCGGGTGTCCAACTACCAGCCGGCGATGCTGGACGAGCTGATGGCCACCGGGGAGGTCCTGTGGTCCGGGGCCGGAGCCCTGCCGGGAAATGACGGCTGGATCAGCCTGCACCTTGCGGACTCGGCGGAGCTCACCCTGAGCCCCGCTCCGGAGTACCAGCCGGGTGACGCCGGGCAACGCCTGCTGGACCACCTCCGGGCCAACGGCGGCGGCTATTTCTTCCGCCAGCTGACGGACATCGCGGGCGGCATGGATTCGGTGCTCAGTGACCAGGAGGTGGTGACAGCCCTCTGGGAGCTGGCGTGGGCCGGCCGCATCACCGGGGACACCTTCGCCCCCGTCCGTGCGCTGATCGCCGGCGGCCATACGGCGCACCGGCAGGTGGCACGCGCACCGCGGGCAAGGGCGCCACGGCTCAGCAGGCTGGGGCGTTCACACGGCACCGGGCTGATGGGGTCGCCGGGCCTTGCCGGCGGGCGCTACGGCGGCTCAGGTGCCGCAGCAACTCCACCCCTGGCAGCCGGGCGCTGGTCCGCGCTGCCGGAGCCGGAGCTCGATCCCACCATCCACGCCCGCGCCACCGCCGAGCTCCTGCTGGACCGCTACGGCGTTGTCACCAGGGGCTCGGTTATGGCCGAGCAGATCCTGGGGGGTTTCGGCCTGATGTACAAGGTGCTGGCACGGCTGGAGGAAGCGGGGCGCTGCCGGCGGGGCTACTTCATCGAGCATCTGGGGGCGGCCCAGTTCGCCGTGCCGGCCACTGTGGACCGCCTGCGCTCCTACGCCGAGGACACCCAGCTCGCCACACCGGATCCGGTTGCCCTGGCACTCGCCGCCACGGACCCCGCCAACCCTTAC
Organism: Arthrobacter nitrophenolicus; assembly: GCF_000332815.1. GTDB lineage: Bacteria > Actinomycetota > Actinomycetes > Actinomycetales > Micrococcaceae > Arthrobacter > Arthrobacter nitrophenolicus. The sequence continues at coordinate 25,127 of NZ_AOFD01000043.1, read as the reverse complement.
GGCGCGGCCCTTCCCTGGCCCGCCCTGCAGGACGACGCCGGAACCGGCCACCGCCCGGGCCGCAAGGCAGGGGCGCTGGTGGTCCTGGTGGACGGAGCACTTGTCCTCTACGTGGAACGGGGTGGCAAGACCCTGCTGGCCTTCAGCGACGACGACGCCGTCCTGTCCGCCGCCGGCGCCGCCTTGGTGGGCGTCGTGACCCGTGGCGCGGTGGACAAGCTGATCATGGAAAAGGTCAACGGGCACGGCATCCTGGACACCCCGGTGGCGGCCGCCCTCAGTTCCGCCGGAGCCTACTCCACCCCGAAGGGGCTGAGGATCCGTGCCTGAGGGTGATTCCGTCTGGCGGGCAGCCAACCAGCTGCACAAGGCCCTGGCCGGGCAGACCCTTCTGGCCTCCGACTTCCGTGTCCCCCGGTTCGCCACCCTCAACCTTGCCGGGTGGACGGTGGCCGAAGTGGTACCCCGGGGCAAGCACCTCCTGATGCGGGTGGCGGGGCCCGACGGCAAGCGGCTCACCATCCATTCGCACCTGAAGATGGAGGGCACCTGGCAGATCTATCCTCCGGGCGGCAAGTGGCGGAAACCCGGCTACACGGCCCGGTGTGTCCTGCGCACGGCGGCCGCGGACGCCGTCGGCTTTTCCCTGGGCATCGTGGAAGTGGTGGCCACCGACAACGAGGACTCCATTGTGGGGTTCCTCGGCCCGGACCTCCTGGGTCCGGACTGGGACCTGGACGAGGCAGAGCGGCGGATCCGCTCGGCGCCTGATGTTCCGGTGGGGGTTGCTCTCCTGGACCAGCGGAACCTCGCCGGCATCGGCAACATCTACCGCTGCGAGGCCTGCTTCCTCTCCGGTGTCCACCCCGCCACCCTCGTAGCAGAGGTGGCAGACGTACGGACCATGATGACGGACGCCAAGCAGCTGCTGGAGGTAAACCTCGGGCCCGGCCGCCGCGTCACCATCCTCAACGCCCGCGGCATGCCCGTGGGGCGGATGGCCGGCCGGCCGGGCTACTGGGTGTACCGCCGCGAGCACCAGGCGTGCCTGAAATGCGGGACCCCAGTCCGGCGCGGACTGCTGGGCAAGCCGAACGGGGACGAGGAACGCGATATCTACTTCTGCCCGCGGTGCCAGCCGGAACCGGTGTAATCCACGCCCGGGAAGAGGTCAGGAAACGGTGGCAGGAGCAGCACCGGCAGTCTGCGGCAGCGCAGCCGGAACCATGAACCGCGGCAGCAGCAGCTGCACCAGGGGTCCGATGGCCAGCGCGTAGACAACAGTTCCCACGCCCACCGAACCGCCCAGCACCCAACCGATGGCCAGGACTGTCACCTCGATCAGTGTGCGGGACAGGCGGACGGACCAGCCGGTGCGCCGGGCCAGGCCGGTCATCAGCCCGTCCCGGGCCCCGGGGCCAAAGCGGGCACCGATGTAGCAGGCGGAGGCGATGCCGTTGAGCAGGACTGCGCCGGCGAGCATCGCCACCTGGCCGAAGAGCTGGGACACGGCAGGAATCAGGGCCAGTCCAATGTCGGCGAAAACGCCCACCAGGATGGCGTTGCACAGGGTTCCGAAGCCGGGCCACTGCCTCAGGGGGATCCACAGCAGGAGCACCAGGAAGCTCACGATGATGACCACCAGGCCGATGCTCATCCCGGTCCGGTTCGCCAGGCCCTGGTGGAAGACGTCCCACGGGTCCAGGCCAAGCCCGGCCCGGATGAACATGGCGAGGGAAATGCCGTACATGGCGAGGCCGGTGAAGAGCTGGATCAATCTGCGGGTCATCATGGGAACAACCCTCCCACTCAACTGGCTTTTGATTACATAGCCAGTTTGAAACACTGGCTACATGGCCCCTTCCCTGAACGCTGCAGCACTCTCCCGTCTCTTGGGCCCCTGGAACCGCGGGGCCGGCCCGGCATACCGGGAACTGGCAGATGTGGTCCGGTTGCTCATCCTGGACGGCAGGGTGCCCCTGGAAACCGCTCTGCCCAGCGAGCGCGCCCTTTCCGCGGCACTGGGCGTCAGCCGGACCACCGTCACGGCCGCATACACGAGCCTCCGGGAACAGGGGTTCCTCAGCAGCGGGCAGGGCAGCCGCGGCAGGACCCGGATCCCCGACCTGAACCCGTTCGGGCCAGCGATTTTCGGCCCTGCCAAGGCCAAGGAAGCCGGTGGCACAGGGCAGGGCTGGACAGGGGCCGGGGCCATGTCCGCTCCGGGCCTGGCAGCGCCCGAAGGGATCCTGGACCTGGCGTACTCGGCCCTTCCGGCCAGCGGCGAACTCGTACACCGTGCCTTCGCCGCCGCGCTCACCGAACTTCCGGCCCTGCTGCCGGGCTTCGGCTACGACGCCATCGGCCTGCTTCCGCTCCGCCAGGCGATCGCTGACAGGTACACGGCCGCCGGCGTGCCCACGCATGCGGGGCAGGTGATGGTCACGTCGGGCGCCCAGCACGCACTGACCATTGTGCTCCGCACCCTGGCGGACCGGCAGGACCGGGTCCTGGTGGAACACCCCAGCTACCCCAACGCCCTGGACGCGATCCGGGCCGCCCGGTGCCGGCCTGTTCCCGTCGCCTTTGCCCACGGCGGCTGGGACCTGCCGGCGCTGGAAACCGCCCTCGCCCAGCAGCGCCCCAAGCTCGCGTACATGGTGCCGGACTTCCACAACCCCACCGGCATGGCCATGCCCGATGCCCAGCGCCGGCGGCTGGTCCGTGCAGCCGCTGCCGCCGGAACGGTCCTGGTGGCGGATGAGACGCTGCGCGAATTGAACCTCGACGGCGTCGCCACCACCCCGCTGGCCGGTTTCAGCCCCCACGTGGTCACCATCGGTTCACTCAGCAAATCGCACTGGGGCGGCCTGCGGACCGGCTGGATCCGGGCTTCCGAAGCATGATCGGGCGGCTGGCCGCTGCCCGCACCACCGTTGACCTGGGCGGGCCGGTCATGGAGCAGCTCGCGGCCGCGCACCTGGTCCGGGCCCTTGACGAACCGCTCCCCGCGCGGCTGGCGACGCTGCGGACCAACAGGGCGGCGCTGCTTGAACTGCTGCGCGGGCATCTGCCTGACTGGCAGACCCCCGTGCCCGCCGGCGGGCTGTCCGTATGGTGCCGGTTGCCGGCACCATCCAGCACCGCGTTGACAGTACTGGCGCCCGAGTTCGGTATCCGACTGGCGGCCGGGCCGCGGTTCGGGATCGGCGGAGCGTTCGAACGGTTCCTTCGGGTGCCCTTCACCCTGCCGCCCGAGCAGCTGGAAACCTCGGTGCTGGCACTGCGGGCCGCCCAGGACAAGCTCAATGCCGCTCCCCAGCTCCGGCGCACCCTCACCACTGCCCCCGCGGTGGCGATTGCCTGAGCGCCACACAACCAGTCAGCGTCAACTGCCGTTGTGGGCGCCCATAGCGACAGTTGGTGCCATCCGGGGAGGCACGCAGCGGTTAGGCTCCTGCTGCCGCCCGGTCAGACGCCTTGCCATTCCGCATGGCAGCCCGGCCCATCCGCTGCTTTGCGGTATTGGTTCCGGGCCCGATGGGAACATGGCTGGTGGCTTTGGCCAGCCCGAACAGCGGCATGCCGCTGTAGACCGCCTCGATCCCGCCGGCGGGCACCTGGTAGGTTTCGTGCCAGACGCCCACGTCGCCGCGTCCAGCCATCTCCTTCATAAAACGCCGCCAGGGTTCCAGGTGCGGGGCCTCCCGGTCAGCCGCGAACTTCCGTAGATGCTCCGGGCTCTCCCAGTAGCTGAGCAGTACCGTGGTCCGCCCCAGCCACTGCTCAAAACCAAGCATCCCGGACCCCGGGTCCGACGCCAGGTGCCGGAGCATCGGCGGCATCGCCGAGGCGACCTTTGCCACGGCCCGGATCTTCCACCAGCGGTTGGCCCGCATGCCGATCAGGAACACGGTGACGGAATCACGGGCGGGGTCGGCGGTATACCGGCCCGGGAAGACTTCCTGTGCCATGGGGGCTCCTTCGTGGGGAAACGCAGGGCATTTCACGCCCGGCCACGTTTCATAACACTGTTATGTAACAACGTTATGAGACAATCGGTTCCATGGCAAGGCCCGTGATGCATGACGATTCCCTCAAACAGCAACTGCTGGAAGTGACTGCCGGCCTCGTGGACCGTGAGGGCCCGGCGCGCGTAACCCTCCGCGACGTGGCAGCCGCCGCGGGCACTTCCACCACCGCGGTGTACGCGCTGTTCGGCGGAAAGTCCCAGCTGCTGACCGCTGTCATGGACTACGGATTCCGGTCCTTCCGCGAGTCCCAGGAGCAGGCGGCCCACGGAGGCCTCCAGGGGCTTGGCATCGCTACCGGACCTGGGCACTGGAACATCCTGCGCTGTACCGGCTGATGTTCGGCGGAGCATGGCGGCCTACGCCGACTGCAAGCCCAGTCCGGAAGCCGCGGCCGGGGCGATGGACCCGCTGATCGGGGCAGTCTCCGCAGCGCAGGCCGCGGGCACGCTGCGTCCGGCACCCGCGGAGCTGGTGGCCGTGGCCATCTGGGCACAGGTCCACGGGCTGATGAGCCTGGAACTGGACCAGATGGGCCCGCCGGACGCTCCCTGGGAGGACGTCTACCGCCTGGCCCTCGACGCCATTGGCCGCGGCTGGGCCGCCTGAGCAGCCCACTTTTCGACCCGGAAATCCGCCCGCGCTGCGCACATTACCTGATGCAGGCCAAATATTGGCGCGTCAGGTAATGTGCGCGTCGAACACGGTTTAGCGCGTCGGCCAGCGAGGACAACTCAGGCGTACACGCGCTCCAGGAAGCCGCTCCATGCCTTGGCGGTGGTCTCCGGGTCCCCCGCTCCGCTGAAGTCGTGGACGGTCATCCCCACGGGGGCGCCCCAGACGTTGCGGCCGAAGAACCGGTACATCGCGTCGGCGGTGCGGAGGCCCAGGAAGTGCTCGTTCGCGAAGTCCACTTCGCCCGTGAGCCGCCCCACGCCGTCGAGCTCCACATCCACGGCGGAACCCTGCCGTGCGGACTCAACACCCAGCGCCTTCCGGAGCCGCTCGAACCCGTCCGGGACCTGGGACGCGGCCGGCCCCTGGATATCGGTGAAAACCACCGGCTTGCCGTCGAAGTGCCGCAGGTACTGGCCCAGCGTATGCAGGTAGAACTCCGTGTGGCGGCTGGCGCCGTCGTACTGCTCGTCCCAGTTGTCCGCGAAGATGCCGCTGTGGACATAGTGCAGCCGGGCGCGCCCGCCGTCGAGCGGTTCCAGGACATGCTCCAGCTGGTTGAACCAGCCGTCGGGGCCGTCCATCCGGGACACGAGATGGGTGGGGTATTCGTTCACCGTCTTGACGTCCGGCCACTGGTCCGTGGGAAACATCCATGCCGGGGTTCCCGTGGTGACGGCCTCCCACACCCGCTCCGGTGTGCCGGGCAGTTCGGTGTCGTAGACGATCTCGAAGTTGCGGTTGTCAGTCATTGTCCTGCTCCTTGCCTGAGGGGGTCTGGTTGGTTGTCTTGAGTGCCGGGTGCAGGGCCACCACCAGCCGGTGCCGCCGGCCGCGGGAGGAGGCGCCGCCGTCGTGGTACTTGTCCACCAGCTGCGTGACCGCCACGCCGAGCTCCTCGGCAAAGGCGGCACGGTCAGCCGCGCTGCGGAAGGTGATCTCGCCGTCGATGGCGAACGTTGCCAGCTTTTGGCGGGCGGCCGCGGCCCCGGCGATGAGCTTTCCCACTTCCTGGACCATCCGCCCGGCGAGGGCGAGCAGCCAGAAGGCCGAGAACCGGTCCGCGAAGCGGCGGGGGTCCGGGGAAACGGAGGCGAGCGCCGAGGGTGAAATGAGGTAGGACGCGGCCGTGGCCTGGAGGACGCGCTCGGTCACGTTGCCCTTGCGCCGCTCCTCCACCAGCTCCACGAGTCCGTGCCGCTCGAGGGCCTTGAGGTGGTAGTTGACCTTCTGCCGGGGCAGCCCCACCTTCACGGCCAGCTGCGTGGCGGATCCGGGCGTACCCAGCTCCCGGAGGATCCGGGTCCGGATGGGATCGAGTGACGCCTCGGCCGCCGCGGGGTCCTCAATCACTTCGATGTCCAACATGGTTCCATCCTGCAACCGACAAATTTTATTGTCAAGAATTTTTTTGTCGTCGGAAGCGCCAGGGGGCCTGGCCCCGCAAAGTAGAATGGACCGGTGATGCAATCCCCCCTCCCCGTGCGCGACGGCGTCAACGCCACCCGCCTGCGTCTCCCCGAGGAGGGTCCCTGGGAGACCGCAATGGACTACATGATGCACCGGTGGGGCCACATCGACCCGCAGGCATCGAGAACCGGTTCGACGCCGGCGAGATTGTCGGCGAGGGAGGTGTTCCGCTGCACCGCGGCACCCCCTTGCAGGACCACACCTTCATCTGGTACTACCGCACGCTCCCGCCGGAGACCCGGATTCCCGTGGACATCGGCATCCTGTACCAGGACGAGCACCTGCTGGTGGTGGACAAGCCCCACTTCCTGCCCACCACCCCCGGCGGCACCTACATCCAGGAGTCGGCCCTGGTGCGGCTGCGCAACCAGCTTGGCCTGCCGGACCTCATTCCCATGCACCGGCTGGACCGGATGACCGCCGGGGTGCTGCTGTTCTCCACCAATCCGCAGACCCGCGGCAGGTACCAGGTGCTCTTCGAGAAGCGGCAGGTCCAGAAGGAATACGAGTGCGTGTCCGCCGCCGAGCCTGCTCCCGGGCATCCCGCCGTCGACTTTCCAGTGGTGGTCCGCAACCGCATGACCAAGTCCCGCAGCTACCTCCTCGCGGAGGTTATTGAGGGCGAACCCAACGCCGAGACGCGGATTGAGCGGTTGGAAACGTTCGACGGCGGCCCTGCGGCGGGTGCTCCGGGCACCACGGGCGGCGGCCGGCTCGCCAGGTACCGGCTGGAACCGCACACCGGCAAGACGCACCAGCTGCGGGTGCACATGGCGTCCCTGGGACTGGGAATCGTCAACGACGCCTTCTACCCGGACCTGCTGGACAAGGCCCCGGACGACTACGCCAGGCCCCTCCAGCTCCTGGCCCGTGTCATCCAATTCGTGGACCCCGTCTCCGGGAAGCCCGTGGAGTACCGCAGCGGGCTGGAACTCAGCGAGGCCGTCCGGGCACGCTCCTGACTGCTGGCACGCCACTTGCTGCCCCGGGCGGGAACGGCAGTCCGGGAGCTGGCGTCCGCGTCCCATGAGGGGTAGACCAGTCCGTGAAGGAGCGTGGCGATCATGGACAGAATGACCGAGATTCCGGGCGACCGCACGGCCGCCAAATTCGCGTATGCCGCCGCCGGCCTCGGCGTGATGGGCGTCGCCAGCCTTGGGGCGATGTACGCCGTGGAGGTGCCCAAGGGCGGCCCCTTCGTCTTCGGAACCATCAACGACGCCGTGGGCGGAGTCTTCAGCCTGGCGGTGATCCCCGTCATCCTCCAGATCCACCGCAGGATACCGCCCGGCCGCGCCGCGGACGCGGGCAAGTGGCTGGTGCCGGCAGCCTGCGCCGCCGGCTCCGCGAGCTCATTCCTCCTCATCGCCAGGAAACTGGAGTACAAGCCCTCCACAGCAATATCGCTGGCGGCGATGACGGTGCAGGGCGGCTGGCTCCTGCTCGCGAACCGTGCCCTGCTTTCGTCGAAAGGCTACCCCGAGGACCTCGCCAGGCTGGGAACCGCCATCGGGGCCGGCCTCTTGGGGGCACTGCCCGTGGCAGGCCTTGCCTTCGCGGAGCAGCTTCCGGCCTGGCTCCGCCGCGGGGTTGGCGGTGCCGGTGTGACTGTGGTGGCTGTTGCCTGGACCGCCTGGCCGTACTGGTACTTCCTGGCGGGCAGGCATTTGAGCCACGTCCCGGCCGGAAAGCGGACGCGGCGGTTCCGTCCCCTGCGGCCCACGGGCTGAGTTGAGGCCCCACCGGCCGGGTCCTATAAGCTGCGCCCTCGTCGGCACCTCCCGTTCGCTGCACCCTCTTCGGAAGCTCCCCTTCGGCAGCGGCCCGGAGTGCGGTACGTTGTGGCCATGGACTTCGGCAGCGCTGACAGCTGGGGGGCTGCGATCTATTTCTGGATCATCCCCGTAGTCCTTGGCGATGCAATCTTTCCGCCGGTCCCCTCCGAAATGGTGGTCATCACCGGCGGCGCGCTGTCCGCCGACGGCCGGGCCAACGTGTTCCTGGTTGGCGGGCTCTCCGCTCTGGCCTCCTGGATCGGCGACATGGTGGTGTTCCAGCTTTTCCGGCGCAGGCTCAGCCATGTCCTTGACCGCTGGCGGTGGGGCCGGCGCGTGCATAAGGGCATCCACGACGCCCTGGCCAAGGCGGGGCGGTCGTCGACCTACGGCACCATCATCGGCGCCAGGTTCATTCCCGGCGGGCGCCTGGCCACCTCGGCGGCAGCCGGGATCGCTGACGTTTCGGTCCGGGGCTTCAGCCTCTGCGCGGGACTCGGCGCCCTGCTGTGGGCGTGCTGGCTGGTGGGCCTGGGGTACTTCACGGGGTCCGCAACCAGGCTGCCGTTCTGGGCGAGCTCGCTGATCGGCGTGGTGCTGGGCCTGGTGATCGGCGCCGTCGTCGGAATAATCGTGACCCGCCGCCGCGGCAACCGGTCCCCCGTGGAGGAACCCGGACCGCTGGCCTGACGCTGGTGCCCGCCGGCAGAGCCTAGACCGGCAGCCACTTCCCGCGGTTGCGGCGAAGCACGCTGAGCGCGCCGGTGAGGGCGACGCGTTCGACGGCGTCGCGCATCATCGCTGCCGATTCCCGCGCCTGCTGGTTCTCGCCCCTGTCCTCGGTGGCCTCCACGAGGAACCGCAGGTTCAGCTGCGGCACCCCGCCGGAGATCTGCAGCTGGTGGGACTCGACATGGTGGCGCGTGCCCAGCGCCTCAACCGCGGCTTCCATGACCGATTCCGGCGGGTTGCCGGGCCGGAGCCCGGTGATCTTGAGGCGGGTCTGGAACGAAGGCATGCCCTCCAGCCTATCCAACCTGTTGCTCTATCACTTATGGTCCCTATTCCTGCTGTTTAGGGACCATAAGTGATAGAGCAACTGGGTTTAGCCGGTGTTGCGCAGGCCGGCGGCCACCCCGTTGACCGTGATGAGCATGGCGCGCTGGAGCCGTTCGTCGATCTCCGCCCCGCTGATGCTTCCGCTCTCGGCCCGGACGCGGCGCAGCAGCTCCACCTGCAGGTAGCTGATGGGGTCCAGGTACTGGTCGCGGACCTCAAGGGAACGCTTGAGCGTGGGCTGGGCATCCAGCAGGACGTGCTCGCCGGTCAGGTGCTGGACCTCGACCACCGTCAGCTCGTACTCCTCCCGGATGGTGCGGAAGATGTGGTGCAGCTCCTTGGGAACCAGGGTGTCCACGTAGTAGCCGGCGATGTCCAGGTCCGTCTTGGCGAGGGTCATCTCCACGTTGGACAGCACGGAGCGGAAGAAGTGCCAGTGCTCCATCATCTCCGCGAGCTGCGCCGCGTTGCCGGCTTCCCGGGCGGCCTTCAGGCCTGAACCGACGCCGAACCAGCCCGGAACGATCTGGCGGGACTGGGTCCAGCCGAAGACCCACGGGATGGCACGCAGGCCACCCAGGCCGGCACCGGAGTCGGGGCGCTTGGACGGGCGGGAGCCGATGTTCAGGGAACCGAGCTGCTCCACCGGGGTGGAGGCCATGAAGTAGGCAGGCAGGTCCGGGTGGTCAATGAGGCTCCGGTACCGGTCGAACGCGGCGTCGGAGATGGTCTCCATGACATGCGCGTACCGCTCCCGCTGGTCCTCGGACGTGCGCGGGTCCCGGTGCAGGGCCGAGCCCTGCAGCACCGCGGCCAGGGAGAGCTCCAGGTTTTCCCGGGCAAGCTCGGGCAGGGAGTACTTGTCCGAGATGACCTCGCCCTGCTCGGTGAACTTGATCTCACCCTCCAGGACGCCGTTGGGCTGGGCCAGGATGGCATCATAGGTGGGCCCGCCACCGCGGCCCACGGAGCCGCCGCGGCCGTGGAACAGCCGCACCCGGACACCGTGCTTGGCAGCAACGTCGCGGAGCTTGCGCTGGGTCTTGTGGATCTCCCACTGGCTGGTCAGCACGCCGGATTCCTTGTTGGAGTCCGAGTAGCCCAGCATCACTTCCTGGATGTCGCCGCGCAGCCGCACCAGTTCGCGGTAGGAAGGGTCCGAGAGCAGCTGGTCGATGATCTCGGCCGAGGCGCGCAGCTCCTCCACGGTCTCGAGCAGCGGCGCGAACCCGATCTTTGCGTAGGGCTTGTCGCCGAACAGGTTGACCAGGCCGGCTTCACGGGCGATGACAGCGGCGGCCAGGACATCGTCCGCGCCGCGGGTCATGGAGATGATGTAGGTCTCGATGACGTCCGGGCCGTACATGCGCAGGGCACGCCGGATCTCACGGAAGACGTCGTACGTGCCGTCCGCGGCGCCGTCGAGCTTGATGGGGTGGCCGGACAGCGGCCGGCGGGAGGCGAGCTCGGAGCCCAGCACCTCGAAGCGTTCCTTGCGGCTGAGCTCGGCGTAGCGGAGCCCGGGCCCGCCGATCCGGTCCATCAGCTGGCCGACGGCGTCGTGGTGGTGGTCGGCGTGCTCGCGGATGTCCAGGGTGGCCAGGTGCAGGCCGAAGGAGGCGATGGCACGGCGGACCCGGGCCAGCGCGCCGTCCGCGGCCAGGGAGGCCGAGTGGTTGCGGAGCGAGAGTTCCACCAGCTCAAGGTCGGCCAGCAGTTCGCCGGTGCCGCTGTAGTCGCGGCCGTGCTCGTGGTTGGAGTTGGCGGCCACCCGCTTGCCGGTGTTGATGAGCTTGGCCTTGATGCAGGTCAGCTTCAGCCGGTACGGCTCCTGCGCGTTCAGCTCCAGGACCCGTTTGTCCAAGCCGGGCAGCTTCTGCAGGTCCGCGTCGATGGACTCCAGCAGTTCCCGGTCCGCCCCGGCAAGGGCCGTCGAGTTGGACAGGATGGAGATCAGCTCGTCGATCATGCCGATGCTGATGCGGATGGCGTGCTGGTTCTGGATCTGCAGGATCTCCCGGGTGACGGCCGCGGTGACGTTGGGATTGCCGTCGCGGTCACCGCCGATCCAGGAACCGAAGCGGATGGGCGCGTCCTTGGACGCGAGGGTGACGCCGTGGTCCCCCAGCAGTTCGGACAGTTCAGTGAGCATCTCAGGCATGGCGTCGGTAAGGATGCCGCTCAGGTAGTAGATCGCGTTGCGGGCTTCGTCAACGGGGGTGGGCCGCACCTGGCGCAGCTCGTCGGTCTGCCACATCTGGTCAATGATTTCGGCCAGCTGGCGGTCCTGGCGGCGGCGCGCGGTGGTGCCTTCGGCGGTGGGCTGGGCCAGGACGTCGGAGAGCTTGCGGATCTTGTCCAGCACGGAGCGGCGGGACGCTTCGGTGGGGTGGGCGGTGAAGATGGGCCGGACGTCCAGGCCGTTGACCACTTCCTGCAGCACGGCGGGCCCGGCCTGGCCGGCGATCTCGGCAACGGTCTTGGCCAGCCAGCCGTCCTTCTCCGCGCGGGTCCGGAGGCCGCGGACGCGGTGGACCTGCTCGGCGGCATTGGCGAGGTGGAAGTAGAACGCGAAGGCGCGGACCAGGTCGGTGGCCTGCTCGATGGGCAGGGAGCCGAGGAGCTCGCGGACCTGGGCAACGACGTCGTGCGCGCTCCAGGGCCCGGTGGCGTCGGCACCGCCGCGGGCGGCCTCCTTGGACTCCTTGGTGAGGAGCCGGACCTGCTCCACGAGGTCCAGGAGTTCGGGCCCGTGCTGGCGGACCAGGGATTCACCCAGCAGCGTGGACACGCGCCGGACGTCCGCCCTCAGTTCGGCGGCAAGGTCGGTTTCGGGATTTGTTGCAGTGTGAGCCATGGAAGCAATCTCTCGAGGGTTTCGGACTTGGCTCGTACACTGCGCTGGATACTGTGAGCCACGTTACTAGCTAAAGATGGTACCCGCAGGGTGCGCCCACCGGGGAATCCGTCTCAGATAATGTCATCCGCCGGGTAACCTACGTGGCGTTTGACGCGCTCCAGTTCGGCGCGCAGATCCGCCAATTCCGAGTCAGCAGCAGCGGCCTGCGCATTACGACGGCGGGACACCGCCGCGTTGACGGCGAGCACCGCCCCGCCCACCGGGACCAGGAGGGCCAGCGCCCAGCCGGCCGCGGCGAAATACTCCAGCGCCACGGGAAGCGCGGCCCGGAAGTCCACGAAGTCGTTCACGCCGTCGGCCATTGCGTTCAGGGTCCCGTCCAGCGGGCCCAGCAACTCCCCCACCAGCGGGGTACCGGAGAGCTCCGGCGGCTCCAGCCGGGCTTCCTGGTCGCCGCCCCAGCGGCCGTCGCCCAGGTGGTTCAGCACGTAGATGCCAGCGCCCGTGCTGGCGGCCAGGAACGCGACGACGGCTGCAAGCGCGGCCAGGTCCGGCCGGCGCGGCCGCCACAGCAGCACCGCCACACCGCACGCCAGCGCGGCGATCCAGGTCAGCGCTTTCAGCCACTCACTGTTGATTCCGGCAAGAATGTCCACGCAGCCTATTCAACCCCGCGGACCACCTTGATGTTGAAGTCCGCCGTGCCCAGGACGCCATAAAGCCGCAGCCACAGCGGGAGCCACATTTCCGCTCCCCTGGCGCTGGTGATGTCGCCGAGGTCGATGATGTCCCGGTGTCCAAAGGACTCCAGCAGGTCCCGGACAGTGTCCTTGGCCGCGGCATCATCGCCGGACAGGAAGACCGAGTGGTCGCCGCCGGCGAGCCTGCCCGGGTCCACCATCAGGCGGCGTTCATGGTGTTGAGTGTCTTCACCACGCGCGCGCCGGGGAAGGCCTGCTGGATCCGTTCGGCCAGGCTGTCCGTGTTGACCGGGTTCAGGACCGGCGGCATCCCCTGCGAGAAGTCGAGCGGATTGGACACGTCCACCAGGACCTTGCCGGCCAGCCGCGCGGCTCCGGCAGCACCCAGCGCCGGGAGGGAGCCTGCCCCGCTGGTGGCATTCACCACCAGTTCGGCGGACCCTGCAGCGCCGGCATAATCGGCCAGGCCAACCTCCGGATGCCCGGCCTGCCATTCGCTGAAAGGGGGCCTGCCCATCCGGTCCGGCCCGGTGCGGGAGGCCGTTTCGCCCGGATCCCGCGTCCCCACCGTCACCTCATGCCCCCGTTCAGCCAGCGCGCCCGCCAGTGCGCGTCCCACCGTTCCGGTGCCAAAAACGGCAATCCGCATGTCATCTCCCTACTGTTTTGCGGGCCGATCCAGGCGGCCCGGCACTTGCCCGGTAAGTGCTGGTTCCGAGGGTACTCCGCCCACCGCCCGCGGCAAGCAAGGATGGTCCCCCGGCCCCGGAATGAACGGGCGCCTGCCGCAGTTGTAGCCGGGGCAGGACAACCGGAAGGAACCATGGACATCCCCACCGCCTCCATCGAGCGCTGGCAGCGCTTCCGCGCAAACCGCAACAAGGCCCTGGCCGCCCGCCACGGCTGGCTGACGCTCACGTCCTTCCATTGGCTGGAGGAGGCGCCGTCCGCCGTCGAACGTGCCCCCGGCCTGTGGTCAACAAACGGTACGACGGCGTCACTCACCGCAGTGCCGGCCGACGGCCTGACGCTCGTGGAGACCGGGGAGCCCGTGGACGGCACCGTCACTGCCGCGCTCGCCGACGAGGAATCACTCATGTGGGTCCAGTTCGGCGGAGCGGACGGCGACCAGGTGGTGGTGGAGCTGGCCATGCGGGCCGGACGGTACGCGATCCGGACCAGGGACTCGGACTCCCCCGTGCTCACCGGATTCGACGGCGTGCCCACCTACGACTACAACCCGGATTGGGAGGTGGCGGGCCGGTTCGAGCCCTACCCCGAGCCGGTGGATGTGCCCATCGGCACCGCCAACCCGCTGGTGGACGGCGTGCACCGGAGTGTGGGTGAGGTGGTCTTCCGGCTTCCCGGGAGCCCCCACGAGTTCCGGCTGCAGGCCGAGGAGGAAAAGCTCGGCGCGCTGACGGTCACGTTCCACGACGAGACCAACGGGGACACCACCGACGACTGGCGCAAGCTCTCCACGCCCCGGCCGCGGCCGGACGGCTCCGTGGTGCTCGACTTCAACCGGGCCATCAACTACCCCAGTGCTTTTACCCCCTACGGCACCTGCCCCATGCCGGTGAAGAACAACAGCCTGGACATCCGCGTGGAGGCAGGCGAGAAGCTGCCCTATCCCCCGGGATCCTAGGCGATGGCGGATACCCCCGTGACAGCGCGGCCGGCGATCAGGGTGTTGATCTCGAATGAGCCTCATACGTGTAGATGGCCTCAGCGTCGGAGAAGATCTTCGCCATCCGGTAGTCCGTGACGATGCCGTTGCCGCCCAGGATGGACCGGCCCAGCGCCACGGTTTCGCGCATCCGGGCGCTGAGGTAGGACTTCGCCAGGGCAACCTGCGGCATGTCCGCGGCACCTTGGTCCTGCAGCCGGGCGAGCCCCGCCATCATCCCCATGCTGGCCACGGTGTTGCCCAGCATGGTGACCAGCTGCTGCTGGATGAGCTGGAACTGCGCCAGCGGGCGGCCGAACTGGTGCCGTTCGACGGCGTACTGCCGGGCGACGTCGAACGCGGCCAGCTGCTGCCCCACTGCCTGCCACGCCACCATGATCCGGGAGCTGCGGAGGAGCTCCTTGGTGTCGTCGAAGCTGCTGATGGCGGCGAACCGGTCCGCCTCGGCCACCCGGACGTCCTTGAACACGATGTCCGCGTTCTGCACCGTCCGCAGGGCAATCTTGTTCTCGATCCTGGTGCGGCTGATTCCGGGCAGGGTGGCGTCCACGATGAAGCCGCGGACGGCCCCGTCCGCTTCGTCCCGCGCCCACACGAGCATGTAGTCGCAGAACGTCCCGTTGCCGATCCAGCGTTTGGCGCCGTTCAGCACCCAGGTGTCCCCGCCGCCGTCGGGTTTGCCGGTTGCCGACGAGATCCGCCGGGCCCGGGTCTCCATCCCGCCCGCGACGTCCGAGCCGTGGTCCGGTTCGGTGAGGGCGAAGGCCCCGGTGATCCGCAGGTTAGATGCGTCGGCGAGCAGGCGCTGCTGCTGTTGCTGGCTGCCGAACGCATAGAGGGACTCGACGAAGAGGTCGTGGTGAACCAGGAAGAACGTGGCGATGGACGTGTCCACGCGGGTGATCTCGGCGATGACCAGCCCGGCGAAGAGGTTGCTGTAGCCGCGCTGGGCCGGGGTGCTCAGTTCAAGGGCGGCCAGTTTCGGCAGGATGTGGGCGGGGAATTTCGCCCTGTTCCACCAGTCCACCGCGTAGGGAGCGACTTCGGCGGCCAGGAACGCCCGCAATTCAGCCAGCTTGTTCCGTTCCGGCTGGCTCAGCAGGGATTCGACGTCGAAGAAGTCGGCTCCGGGGAGCTCCACCTTGCGTCCTGCGGGGGCGGTCATTTTGGCCCCATCCGGATGGCGCCGTCCAGGCGGATGGTCTCGCCGTTGAGCATGGCGTTGTCCACGATGTGCGCCACCAGCCGGGCGTATTCCTGCGGCCGGCCAAGCCGGGAAGGATGCGGAACCTGCGCCCCCAGCGAGTCCTGCGCCTCCTGCGGCAGGCCGGCCATCATCGGGGTTTCGAAGATTCCGGGTGCGATGGTGACCACCCGCACCAGCGAGCGCGCCAGTTCCCGGGCGATGGGCAGGGTCATCGCGGCCACCGCGCCCTTGGAGGCAGCGTAGGCAGGCTGGCCGATCTGGCCCTCGAATGCGGCCACCGAGGCGGTGTTGATGATGACGCCGCGCTCGGGACCGCCCAGTTCGGTGACGGCGGGCTCGGTGGCCACCATGGCGGCGGCGGCCAGGCGCAGGACGTTGAAGGTGCCCAGCAGGTTGACCTGGACAACGCGGTTGAACGCGTCCAGCGGCAGGATTCCATCGCGCCCCAACACCTTGCCGGGCGTGGCGATTCCTGCGCAGTTCACCACGATCCGCAGCGGCCCGAGCCCGACGGCGGCGTCGACGGCGGCCTGCACCTCAGCCTCGTTGGTCACGTCCGCGGGGGCAAAGACGGCGGACTTCCGGGTGCCGCCCGTACCGCCGGAGACTGGTCCGGCCTGGCTCGAGTCCGCCGTGGCAGCAGTCCCGTTCAGTTCATCCGCAAGGGCGGCCCCGGAGGAGGACGGAAGGTCAAGGATCACGACGGAGGCGCCGGCGTCGAACAGGGTGCGGACGGTGGCGGCACCAAGGCCGGACGCACCTCCGGTGACGAGCGCGACGCTGCCTGCAATGTCCATCCATCCTCCTTGATGTGGCCCGTCAACCGCGGGTGCAGCCGCAGCGTATCAGTTAGTGAATGTTAACTGAAGAGCGGGCGGTGCGCACCACGTGCCGCTTCCGCCCGGTCCATGTACGCCCCGCTAGGGTGGAAGCCATGACCTCCCGCCCCGCCGCCGGTTCCGTCTGGCACGGCCGTGCCTCCCACGCCGCCCGGTCCGTCACCGCGCTCTTCGGCCGAAAGCTGCTGTTCCTGCCGGGCACGCACCTGGCTGCGGTGGCGTGGAATCCCGGGGAGCCGGTCCAGTCCGGTCCGGCCTGGCTGCATGCGCTGCGGCGGCTGGCCTCCGGTTCTGCCCTGGCCCACCCGTGGCATTACTGGTGGCAGGCCCATTACGTGGACTGCCTGGTGGACACCGGCCGGCGGGAACTGGGCAGCGGGGCCACACCGGCGGCGCGGTTCAACGGTCCGGGCAACCCCAGTGCCGGGCAGCTCGCGTCCAGGCTGGTGACCGGAATCCGGCTGCGCAACGCGTTCACCTTCGTCAACAACTACTACGACGATATGGCCTGGCTGGCCATGGCCACGCTCCGCCTGGATGCCCTGGCCGAGGAGACACGGAAGCCGGGCCGCCGCCGCAATGCCAGGGTCCGCAAAACCCTCGTGCTGCAGTTCGATGCCGCCAGCACCGATGACCTGGGCGGCGGGGTGTTCTGGAGCAAGAAACGGGACTTCAAGAACACGCCCGCCACGGCTCCGGTGGCGCTTTTTTACGCCCGCACCGGGCAGCGGGCCAAGGCGCAGTCACTGCTGGACTGGCTGGACCGCACCCTCTTCGACCTGGAGCAGCGCCTGTACCTGGACGGGGCCCGGCTTGATGCCGCCGGGACCGTGACGGTGGACCGGGCTGTCTACACCTACAACCAGGGGCCCGTGCTGGGCGCCCTCCTGGAACTGGGTGGCGAGGCCAACCTTGCCCGGGCGGCGGAACTGGTGGACGCCGTGGACCGGCACCTGACCGTGCCGGCACCGGGTGCAGGCGACGCCGCACCCCGCACGGTGCTCCGCTGCGACGGGACGGGCGACGGCGGCCTGTTCACCGGGATCCTCTGCCGCTACCTGGCCCTAGCCGCCACCGACGGCCGGCTTCCGGAGCCAGCCCGGGCAACAGCGGCACGGCTGGTAACGGATACCGCGCAGGCGTTCTGGGACGGACGGCGCACGCTGGACGCCGGAACACCTGCCGGCAGCCACCCGGGCCGGAGCGTCTTCTCCCTCCACGCCGCACAGCCGGCGGACCAGACGTATCCGCAGGGTGCCGTCGTCGAGCTTTCCACCCAGCTGCAGGCCTGGATGACGCTGGAGGCGGCCGCGGCCATCACAGGATCCTAGCGGATCCCCGCCAGCGGCGTCACGGTACCGTTCTTCAGTGATACCTGCCCGCTCCCGGCTGCCAGCCGCGCTTCCTTCGCGCCGCCGGGCGGGAACACCAGCGAGGTCAGGGTCTGCCGGCCGCCGTCCACGAAGACTTCCACGGAGGACCGGTCAACGTAGACCGTGAGGCGGACAGTGTCGCCGGTGGAAGGACCCTCAACCGCCTGGACGTCCCGGTACACGGGATCCACCGCGCCCTTCGGTGCGGCGCCGCTGTCTTTGACGGTTTCGGACACGGCGTCGTCCCGGACCACGAAGGCCTTGCCGCCGGCAAAGTCGTAGCCCACGGTGGCGTAGGTCCTGCCTCCGCTTTGCAGGAGCATCCGTGCCTCACCCGTGTTGGCGTCGGGCCGCTCAAACTCAAGCTCGGCCTTGTAGGCGCCGCTCTCCGGGACAGCCAGCACGGATTCCTCCCCCAGCGGCCCGGCCGGCACCTGCGCCGTGTCGCCCTCCAGCGACTGCAGCGCGGGGGTGGGCGTGGACACCAGGGCCGGGCGCCCGCCGTCGGACTCCAGCCGGAGGTCCCGCACCACGGAGGCCGCCCCGAACCAGTTGTCCGTGGGCAGGTTACGGGCGTAGGCCCAGTTGTTCATCCAGCCGATGGCATGCCGTGAGGACTTGCGCTGCCCGTCCGTCAGGCGTGGATCGTCCCAGGTGACGGCCGCGTAGAAGTCCGATCCGCCGTCGAGCCACTGGTGCCCGCCGTCCGGAGTGAAGCCCTTTCCGTCAAAGCTGCCGGTCCAGTACGCCAGGCCGGTGGTGCGGCCCTCGTCCGCACCGTTGGCGCTGGCAGCCAGCACCCAGGTGCGTTTGGCGGGGTCGCCGTCCACGTCCATCTGGAAGAAGTCCGGGCATTCAAGGATGCCGAGGCCGTCCCGCTCAAACGCGGAAACGTAGGTCCAGTCCTTGAGGTCCTTGGACGTGTAGAAGCCGATCTTGTGGCCCTCGGCGAGCAGCATCAGCCACTGGTTGTTGGCCTCATCCCGCACGATCCGCGGATCCCGCCAGTGCTCGGCGCCGGGGTTCTCCATGACCGGGTTCTGCTCGTAGTTCTGGAAGCTGTAGCCGTTGTCCGTGGAGTAGAACAGCGACTGGCGCTGGACGCCGTCATGCTGCTGGGTGAGGACCGCGATCACGGCCCCCTTGCCGAAGCCCGCGGTGCCCTCCGTGTCCACCACGGCGGACCCGGTTTCAATGTCGCCAAGGCCGTTGCGGAACTTCTCGATGGCCACGCCCTCGTTGTTCCAATGCACCAGGTCGGTGCTGGTGGCGTGGAACCACTCGGTGCCGTTCCCCTCGGGGTAGTCCACGTTGTAGAGGTAGTAGTAGTGCCAGAGCCCGTCCAGGAAGAAGGGCCGCTGGGGGTCGTTCATCCAGCGCTGGTCCGGGGTCAGGTGGTAGGCGGGACGGAAACCGGGGTCCTCGGCCGGCGCCGCCAGGGCCGCAGCGTCCTGTTTCGGCCAGGACTTACCGGCGCCCAGGTCCGCGAGCAGGGCATCGCGGGCTTCCGGGCTAATGCACTCCGGAAGCCGGACTGCATCAGCGTCCTCTTCCGCCGCATCAGGGGCGGTGCTGCTCCGGAGGAAGACCTTGCCCTCCACCCGGACGCCGGCCAGCCACCCCGTGCCGCACTCGATGCTGCGGACGTCCTCCGCGCCTTCTGCCGAAATGTCAGCCCCGCGTTCAGCCAGTCGAATCGTTGCCCTTGAGCCACAGCGAGGCGTAGCCGCCGGTGCGGTCCATGGCCGCGACCTGCGCGGCTGCCACATCGTCCAGCACCGCCCCGGCGGTGGCGGCAGGGCCGGACCGGGCGTTACCGGCGAGCACCAGTGAGACTGCCAGGATGAGGACAGCCCCGGCGGCTACCGCCCACACGAGGAGGCGGCGGCCGGCGGCGAAGCGTTTGAGGGCGGGAAGTACAGTTCCGGGGGTATGTCGGGGCATTGAATTCAATCCGTCGCTGAACGCGCAAGTGCCGTCCCCCGGCTCGGGGAACGGCACCAGTGCAAGTGAGCCATCAATGTTACCGGTTCGTTATCAGGAACCCCAATTATG
Source organism: Arthrobacter nitrophenolicus (assembly GCF_000332815.1). GTDB lineage: Bacteria > Actinomycetota > Actinomycetes > Actinomycetales > Micrococcaceae > Arthrobacter > Arthrobacter nitrophenolicus. The sequence continues at coordinate 5,392 of NZ_AOFD01000043.1, read as the reverse complement.
TTGCGCCGGACACTTCTGCGGCCAAGGTGTCCTTACGGCCCCTCAACCGGGCGCTTCTTCTGCGGGTACAGGGCTTCGCCGCGTGCCAGCATGTCCACGAAGCCCTCGATCCGACGCTGTCTGGTGGCGGGCTGCTTGGCCGTAATGGTCCGGTAAATCAGGGCGAACCGGTTGGTTTTGGTCAGGACGTCAAACATGGCCTGGGCCGCAGGAACGGCAGCGATGGCGGCCGCCAGATCCTCGGGAACTTCCGCCGTCGCCTGCCCGCCGTAGGCTGCCTCCCAGCGGCCGTCGGCCTTCGCGGCGTCGACGGCGGCCCGGCCCGCGCCGGTCATCTTTCCGGCAGCTTCCAGGCGGGCAACATGGGCCACGTTCCGGGCCGACCAGGCGCTCCGCGGCCCTCGGGGCGTCATGCGGACGAAAGTGCTCCCGCCGTCCCGGCGCCGGGCCTGTCCGTCGATCCAGCCGAAACAGAGCGCCTCGTCCAGGGCCGCCGCATAATCCAGGCCGGTGACCTGCCCGCCCTTTTTATGCAGGACCAGCCACACACCCCGGGCCGTGCCGTGGTTGGCCTCCAGCCACCTGCGCCAGGCGGCGGCATCGGGCACCAGCAGTTCCTCGAGTTCGACGGCCATGCGCCTATTCTGCCCCTGCAACCCGGGTGCACAAGCGCTATCCCCCTCCGGCCCGCCCCGTGGCATCATGGCCTAAAGCTCCAGTTGCCGAGATGAAGGACAAACCGATGCTCCGCGTCCGTCCCCTGCATTACACGTCCAACATCGGGTCCTGGGAGCGGCTGCTGACCGCCTTGGGCCTGGTCCTCGCCGAGGGCGACGGCGGCTTCCGCGTCTACGACGCCGGGGCCGGCAGGCTGGCCCTGCACGAGGTACCGGCAGGGGCTGCGGAGGACGGGACAACGGCACTGGCAGTCGAGGTGGGCGACCTGGCCGAGTTCGGCCGCCGCACCAACCTCGCAGCCCAGGACGAGGGCACAACGCCCGCGGAGCTGGTCACCGAATCCCACGGCGAAGCCTGCCGGATTACAGGACCTGACGGATTCACCTTTCTTGCGGACAAAGCCGCCACCGTCGATGGTGACACCGGCGCGGACCCGGCGCTCGCCGTCGTCGGGGTCTGGTTCACGGAGGACGCCGACGCCGCCGCCCGCACCCTGCGGCACATTGGCGCCCGGCCGCGTCCGGTGCCGGACAACGACGAAACCGCGGACTTCACCGCCAAGAACGGCGGCGTCCTCCTGGTGCGCCCGGCGTCCGGTCTCCGCGGTCCGGCCTGGGATTCGAGTACGACGGCGGCCTGGCACCGCTCCGGGACCGGCTCACCGCCGCAGGACTCGAGGCAACCCTGACCGAAGAGGCTTTCGGAAGCACCCTCCACGTGGCCAACCCGGACGCGGCCGGGCCCGGCGCGCCCTCCGTGCCCGCCACGGTCTGGATCTCGCAGCACCGTCCCATGGGGTAGAAATAGACCATGAACGTGCGCACACCTGACCCGAATCCCGGCTGGCTTTCCGAAGAAGACCTCTTTGAGGCGCGCGGGCGGCTGCCCATGGTGTACGTGGAGGCCGTACCGGTCAGGCTGGATCCGCTTGGCTACGTGAATGAAGTGGGCACCCTGCTGCAGGCCGACGAGGACGGGACCATGGTCCGCTCCCTGGTGTCCGGCCGCGTCATCTACCGCGAAACCATCCGCGCCGCCCTCCTCCGGCACATGGAAAAGGACCTGGGACCGCTGGCGTTCCCGCAGCTGCCCATCAGCCCGGTCCCCTTCACGGTGGCCGAATACTTCCCGGCCCCGTCCCAGACCGGCTTCACCGATGACCGGCAACACGCCGTTTCCCTGGCCTACGTCATCCCCGTTACCGGCGAATGCGAACCGCGCCAGGACGCCCTGGAACTGACCTGGATGACCCCGGCGGAAGTCCTCAGTCCGGGCGTCCAGATGGAGTTCTCCGGCGGCCGCGGCGGGCTGATCCGCCAGGCCCTGGCATTCGCCGGCGTCGGCTCCTGACCACCCCGCCGGAACCTGGGGGTCCCCGGAATAAGCTGCCCGTCTTTGTAGACTGGACGGCGGACCGCAAGAGAACTTAAGGACTCCCATGACCGAAACACCAGCCGCCCGGAACCATAGTGAGCTGCAGGCTGGATCCCTGACCACGGGCAGCCTCATCCTCCTCCCGGACGGTGAACGGACGGCGGAAATCCAGGCGGTTGAGCTGGAACGGGACGATTTCGGGTCTCCCGCGCTGGTGCTCGCCAGCCTGGCCGGCGGCGGCACGCTGCGGATCGCCGTGGGCGCCACCGTCACCACCATCGAGCCAGGTTCCGCAGCAGCGTCCGACGCCGTCACGCACCTTTCGCTGGCTTCCGTGCCGGCGGAGGACGCGTCGGTTGAAACCGCGCCGGCTGAAGCAGCCGGGCAGGGGCACGGGCAGCAGCAGCCCGGCGGCGAGGCGGCATCGGCCGCTGCGGCGCCCGCCGTCGTCGTACCTCCCTTGCCGCCGGTTCCGCCTGCCGCCAACGTTCCCAGCGAGGAGGAACTCGCACTGATCCCGGCCCCGGACGGCACACCGGAGTCCGTGGTGGAAGCTGCTGCGCAGGCGCATCCCGACGCCACCGGTGTCCAGCTGCTGACCGACAGGCTGTCCAAAGGCGTCAATTTCAAGTCCGGCAGCTGCCTGAAGGACCTCAGCGACCTGGCGCACGAACTGTTCGTCACGCTCAAGGATGCCGAGGGCGCCCTGGCGGTTGCCGACCTCCTCACCGTCCTCCCCTACGACGGAAACCCCGGGCGCTGGGCATCGGTGGAGGCCTCCCTGGCCCTGGCCAGCTATATCTGCCGGCAGGACGGCCAGCACGAACGGGCTGCGGTCTACGAAAAGCTGATCAGGACGCCCGAAAGCCATGAGACCGACCCGTTTAAGGCACGGATGGCCGCCAAGGTCCGGCAGCGCTCGCTCAACGAGCCCAACCTGTACGACAAGGAAATCTTCCGCTCCATCGACAACTCGAACCACGACGCCGAACGGGAATGGCGGCTGCTGCGGCTCGAATCCCTGCTGTTCCTGCGGGCGCATGGCGGGTCCGAGACCATCGGGATGGGCGAGCTGGAGCGACGGATCAGCAACGAGCTTGAGGCCGTCCGCTCCTGAGCAAATTGCCCCTACCCGGGGCCGGGCCGGAGTTGTACATTCGGGGCTATGACGAACAATCTCAGCGTAGTGATTAACGCCGACGCACCGCAGGTCTGGACCATGCTGCGTGAACCGTCCAAGGTGGCCCAATGGCACGGCTGGCAGGCCGAGGACCTGGATGCCGAGATCAAGGAGATCTACTTTTCCGGCGACGTCGAGGAAGCCCCGGACCACACCAGCCTGACCGTGCACGGCGGCGACACCTTCGAACTGCACCCCGTTCCGGGCGGCACGCGGGTCAGCGTGACGCGCGGGGCGCTGGACCACGACTCGGAATGGGCGGCCTGGGACGAGGACATCACCCAGGGCTGGCTGACGTTCCTCCAGCAGCTCCGGTTCGCCCTGGAACGCCACCCGCACGGCAAGCGCCACACCCTCTTCCTGCACCTGACCGAGGGCCAGGGGTCGGCAATCGAAAAGCTCGGCCTGGCGGACCTGCCGGCGCCCGGCGAGCCCTACCAGCTGCGCCTGGGCACCGGTGAGGAAATCAGCGGCAAGGTCTGGTACCGGACCAGCCACCAGGTGGGCCTCACGGTCCACGACTACGCCGAACACGGCGAGGGGCTCCTGGTGGTGGCCGACCATCCCGCCATCAAGGACGTTCGCGAGGAGGGGGACGGGTCGCTGGTCATAGCCTCCACCTACGACCTTGGGGCTGCGAAGCTTGACTCCATCCGTTCGTCCTGGGACTCCTGGCGGGCCGAGAACTACTCCACGTCCGAGCCGGTGAGCTGACCGGGGCTGCCTGGTTTTCTGGCCCCGTACCGATTGCTGGCACTGTAACGATTGCTGGCACACTGGTACGGTGCCAGCCAAACCCGCTTCCGTTCCGTCTCCTGCCTCCGCGGAGCCCGTTGTTGACCTGCCGGACCAGTCCGGGTTTTCCTTCACCGTGGGCAGCCGGCTGGCTGACTCCTGCCCGCCCACTGCCGCGCAGATGGCGGAGAACGGCGGCGAATTCCTGGGCCGCACCGGCACCATCACCACCCCCCACGGTGAGATCCAGACGCCGGCCTTCATCGCCGTCGGAACCAAAGCCACGGTCAAGGCGGTGCTGCCCGAAGCGGTGGCGGACCTCGGGGCGCAGGCTGTGCTTGCCAACGCCTACCACCTCTACCTGCAGCCCGGCGCTGACATCCTGGACGAGGCCGGGGGGCTGGGCGCCTTCATGAACTGGCCCGGACCCACCTTCACGGACTCCGGCGGGTTCCAGGTGATGAGCCTCGGCTCGGGGTTCAAGAAGGTCATCGACATGAAGACTGTTGCCGCCGCGGGCGCGCCCGGCCCCGACGACGCGGTGGCGCCCGGCAAGGAGCGGCTGGCCCATATTGACGACGACGGCGTCTGGTTCAAGTCACACCTGAACGGGGACCGGCACCGGTTCTCCCCCGAAATCTCCATGCAGGTCCAGCACCAGATCGGCGCGGACATCATGTTCGCGTTCGACGAGCTGACAACGCTGCAGAACTCCCGCGGCTACCAGGAGGAGTCCCTGGAACGGACCCGGCTGTGGGCGCTGCGGTGCCTCGACGAGCACTTCCGGCTCACCACCGAACGGGTTGGGAAGCCGTACCAGGCCCTGTTCGGCGTCATCCAGGGCGCCCAGTACGAGGACCTCCGCCGCAAGGCCTGCCGGGACCTGGGCGCCATGCCGTTTGACGGGTACGGGATCGGCGGCGCCCTGGAGAAGGAGAACCTGGGCACCATCGTCCGGTGGTGCAACGAGGAACTGCCGGAGGACAAGCCGCGCCACCTGCTGGGCATTTCTGAGCCGGACGACATCTTCACCGCCATCGAGAACGGTGCCGACACCTTCGACTGCGTCTCCCCCACCCGGGTGGCCCGGAACTCCGCTTTCTACACGCCGCACGGGCGGTTCAACCTGTCCGGAGCGAAGTACAAGCGCGACTTCGGGCCGCTGCAGGAGGGCTGCGACTGCTACGCGTGCACCCACTACTCCCGGGCGTACATCCACCACCTGTTCAAGGCCAAGGAAATGCTGTCCGCCACCCTGATCTCCATCCACAACGAACGGTTCGTGGTGAAGATGGTGGACGACGCCCGGCTCGCGATCGAGGCCGGCACGTTCTTCGACTTCAAGGCCGAAACCCTGGCCCGCTACTACTCCTGACCCTCGCCTGCCGCGCCGTTTCGACGGTTCCCTTCGCACTCGATGACCAC
>NZ_AOFD01000042.1 GCF_000332815.1 Arthrobacter nitrophenolicus | reverse complement strand
GCCGGCGAACCCGCCCCAGGTTCCCTCCACCCCCGTGGCACCTGCACCGCCACCCACCCCGATCCCGCAGCGCACGGAACAGCTGTCCCTGGCCGGCGACGTGACGTACACGCTGCCGGCGTCGGACTTCCTCACGCCCGGCTCCATTCCCAAGGAGCGCACGGAAGCCAATGACGCCGTCGTCGCAGCCCTCACCGACACCCTCCAGCAGTTCAACGTGGACGCCACCGTCACCGGCTTCAGCCGCGGCCCCACCGTCACCCGCTACGAGATCGAGCTGGCGCCCGGCACCAAGGTGGAGCGGGTCACCGCCCTGTCCAAGAACATCTCCTACGCAGTCGCCTCCAGCGACGTGCGGATCCTGAGCCCCATTCCAGGCAAGTCCGCCATCGGCATCGAGATTCCCAACACGGACCGTGAAACCGTGTCCCTCGGCGACGTCCTCCGCAGCCAGAACGCCCGGCGCACCGACCACCCCATGGTGATGGGCGTGGGCAAGGACGTTGAAGGCGGCTACGTGGTGGCCAACCTTGCGAAAATGCCCCACCTGCTGGTGGCAGGCGCCACCGGTGCCGGTAAGTCGTCCTTCGTGAACTCCATGATCACGTCCATCCTCATGCGGGCCACCCCGGACGAGGTCCGCATGGTGATGGTGGACCCCAAGCGTGTGGAGCTGACCGCCTACGAAGGCGTACCCCACCTCATCACCCCCATCATCACCAACCCGAAGAAGGCCGCCGAGGCGCTCCAGTGGGTGGTACGTGAAATGGACGCCCGCTACGACGACCTCGCCAACTACGGGTTCAAGCACATTGACGACTTCAACAAGGCCGTCCGGGCGGGCAAAGTCCAGCCGCCGCCTGACTCCAAGCGCGTCATCCGGCCCTACCCCTACCTGCTGGTGATCGTCGACGAACTCGCGGACCTCATGATGGTGGCACCGCGGGACGTGGAAGACTCGATCGTCCGCATCACCCAGCTGGCCCGCGCCGCCGGCATCCACCTGGTGCTGGCCACCCAGCGCCCGTCGGTGGACGTGGTGACCGGCCTGATCAAGGCCAACGTGCCATCCCGCATGGCCTTCGCAACCTCGTCCGTCACGGACTCCCGCGTGGTCCTGGACCAGCCCGGCGCGGAGAAGCTCATCGGCCAGGGGGACGCGCTCTTCCTGCCCATGGGCGCCTCCAAGGCCATGCGCGTCCAGGGCGCCTGGGTCACCGAGTCCGAGATCCACAAGGTGGTGGAGCACGTCAAGACACAGCTCCAGGCCGTGTACCGCGACGACGTTGCCCCCGAAGCGGAAAAGAAGCAGATCGACGACGACATCGGGGACGACCTCGAGGTCCTGCTGCAGGCTACCGAACTCGTGGTCACCACGCAGTTCGGCTCCACGTCCATGCTGCAGCGCAAGCTGCGCGTCGGGTTCGCGAAGGCGGGCCGGCTCATGGACCTGCTGGAATCCAGGGGAGTGGTGGGCCCGTCCGAAGGCTCCAAGGCCCGAGACGTCCTGGTGAAGCCGGACGACCTCGCTACAGTCCTCGCTGCCCTGAAGGGCCAGGAGACCCCCGCCGCGGCAGACTCCCAGACGGCCGCCCTCAGTGACAACGCCAACGCGAACATCGCGCAGGGCGGCTACGCCGAGGATCTTGTGGCCGCGGACCTGGACCAGCGGAAGCAGAACGTTGAATATTACGACGGCTCAGATAGCGCGCCGGGCAGCTACGGCGATGACGAGGACGGGTCCGAAGACGCCTGGTCCCTCACCGGGCGATAGCCGGGGACTGTAGCCTAGACAGGTGACTAGCACCGATGCAACCGCCGCCGGCCCTGGCCGTGCCGGGGTCTGGAACCTTCCCAACGTCCTGACCATGATCCGCATCGCGCTGGTGCCGTTCTTCGTCTGGTTCCTGGTTGCCGACGCCCCGGGACTCCGCAGCGAGTCCGGGCTTTGGCGCTGGGCTGCAGTGCTGGCGTTCGCCGTCGCGATCTACACAGACAAGCTCGATGGCGACATCGCCAGGAGCCGGAACCTCGTCACCGATTTCGGCAAGATAGCCGATCCCATCGCCGACAAACTCCTCACCGGCTCGGCGCTGGTCATGCTGTCCCTCCTCGGAGAGCTGCCCTGGTGGGCAACCATCGTGATCCTGGTCCGGGAGTGGGGAATCACCGGGCTGCGGTTCTTCGTGATCCGCTACGGCGTGATCCCGGCCTCGCGCGGCGGCAAGCTGAAGACCGTGGTGCAGACCGCCGCCATCTTCCTCTACCTCCTGCCGCTGGGGGCCTTCGCGCCCTGGCTGGCCTGGGTGGCGTTCGCCGTGATGATGGCGGCCGTGGCCATCACGGTCTGGACCGGCGTCGAGTATGTCGTTCAAGCCCTCCGCCTCCGGGCCCGGGGCAAGAAGCAGGCCCGCGCCAACCTTGGACAGGAGCAGCCATGACCAATCTCCACCACCTTGCCGCGCAGGCAGTCCGGCAGGCGCTCGAAGCGGGGCGGACGGTAGCCACCGCGGAATCACTGACCGCTGGCATGGTTACCGCTGTCCTGGCGGACACGCCGGGCGCCTCCGGCATGCTTCAGGGCGGAGTGGTCGCCTACCAGAATTCGGTCAAGGAGTCCGTTCTCAAGGTCCCGTCCGACCTGCTGGCCCGCGCCGGATCAGTGGACGGGGACGTGGCCCGCGCCATGGCAGAAGGTGCTCGCACCGTACTGGACGCCCATGTGGGCCTTGCCACCACCGGCGTTGCCGGGCCGGAAGGACATGACGGCAAGCCGGTGGGCACCGTGTACGTGGGCGTGGCCACTGCCGCCGGAACATCCGCCTTTGAATATTCGTTCGAGGGGAACCGCGCGGAAATCCGCGGACTGGCGTGCGGGGCGGCCCTCGAACGGCTCCTGGAAGCCCTGTCCGGCTGAGCCGCCAGCCATGCCCTTCCGGCCCCTTCCCCCGCCCCGGAACGGGGCAAGTTACCGGACGTAAAGTTACGGGGAACAAAAGCCGGTACCGATTAGTTATTACATTGTGTCGCTTCCGAAGAGCGGAGGCGCCTAGGATGAAATGACCACAACGGTTCGCTTCAGGGCGGACCGGACCAATGAGGGAGCAAGGCGATACAGATGGTAAAGCAGCCCGTATCCGTAAACGGCGTTGTCCGCTGGAAGGATGTGGGCCTCGCCGATCAGGCTAAGAGCGAACAGAAGGAGCGCAAGATGGTTGTACTTCGTCACGAAATCGGTGATGTCCTGCGCGATGTCCGCCAGCGTCAGGGGCGTACGCTCCGTGAAGTTTCGCACAGCGCCCGTGTCTCCCTTGGGTACCTCAGCGAAGTGGAGCGCGGCCAGAAGGAAGCGTCATCGGAACTGTTGTCCTCGATCTGCTCGGCACTGGATGTTCCGTTGTCCAGCATGCTCCGGGAGGTCAGTGACCGCGTTGCAGTGGCCGAGGGCGTCACCGTTCCGGACACCGTTCCGCAGGAATTCTCGCAGCGTTACGGCCGCGACCTTGAGCGCGACCTCGACACTGAACTCAACGGCGAACTTTCCGACGGCCTGCTCTCCGGCGCCCGCTAAGGGCAGCCCCCACCCGCTGGCGGGCCCTGGAACGTTGCGAAGCCCCCGGCCACTGGCCGGGGGCTTCCGTCGTTCAACCCGGATTACCCGCAGCGGTCAGTCTTCCCGGCCTGCTGCCGCGCCGGGAGAGTCCTTGGGGAATCCGTCCCGCTCGTACGATGCGTTCAGCTTGGCCATGTACCGGGCCAGTTCCTCCAGGTCATGGACCGGCCACTCGCCGAGCCGCTCGCGGAAGACCTGCCGCCGGGCATCCTGCACCTGGTGCATCTTTTCCTCGCCCTTTGGCGTCAGCCGGATCGACTGGGCGCGCCCGTCCAGCGGATCGGCCTCCTTGCACACCAGGCCGATGCTCTCCAGGAACGCGATCTGCCGGCTCACCGACGGCTTTCCCACTCCGATACTCATGGCCAGGTCAGTCAGGCGGATAGGCCCCTCCCGGCGGATCACGGCCAGCAGGCCGTAGGCGGCCGGCTCCATGTCCGGGTGCACCTGCCGGGACAACTGGTTGGTGATGGCCCGGCCCCGCCGCCAAAAGAGCGTGAGCTGGTGTTCAACCTTCTTCAGCGCGGCATCTGTGGTGGCGTCGGCGCCGTGGTCCGGCAGGGCGTCGGGGGAGTTGCTCATGGCAACAATTCTAGGGTCCGCAGGCGTGAGAGAATTTTCTGATGCGACTCAGTGACTACTGGCGGCTCATGGACGACGAGTTCGGCGCGGGATACTCCCGCGTGCTGAGCAGCACCCTGGTCCTGGCGGGCGTCGGCGGCAGGACCGCGGACCAGGCACTCGCCGCCGGCATCGAACCGCGCAAGGTATGGCTGGCCGTCTGCGACGTCCAGGACGTTCCCGCCGAACGACGGTTGGGCCGCGACATCAAGCCGCTGCGGGACTGACTGTCCCGGCCCCGGTAACTGCCGGTATTTTCCCCTGACACGCCGCCCAGCTGTTCGAATACCTGTTCGGATAAAGCTATGCTTTTTCGTAACGGGTTATCCACATAGCCGCCATTACCCGGCCGGAATGTCAGTGGGTCCCCTTAGCGTCAGAGATGACCAATAAACGGCCGCGAAGGCCACCATCGAGAAAGCATTAGAGGTGTCAACCATGGCGGCAGCCCCGGATCGTGCAAAAGCGCTGGAAGCAGCGCTTGCCCAGATTGACAAGCAGTTCGGCAAGGGCTCGGTCATGCGCCTGGGCGATGAAGTCCGTGCGCCCATTGAAGTGATCCCCACCGGCTCCATCGCCCTGGACGTAGCACTGGGAATCGGTGGCCTGCCGCGCGGCCGCGTGATCGAGATTTACGGGCCGGAATCCTCGGGTAAGACCACCGTGGCGCTGCACGCCGTGGCCAACGCCCAGCGCGCCGGCGGCATCGCAGCCTTCATCGACGCCGAGCACGCACTCGACCCCGACTACGCCGCCAAGCTCGGCGTGGACACCGATGCCTCCTGGTCTCCCAGCCGGACACCGGTGAGCAGGCCCTGGAGATCATGGACATGCTGGTCGGATCCGGCTCGCTGGACGTCATCGTCATCGACTCCGTGGCCGCCCTGGTGCCGCGCGCTGAAATTGAAGGCGACATGGGCGACAGCCACGTCGGCCTGCAGGCCCGGCTCATGAGCCAGGCCCTGCGTAAGATCACCGGCCGGTTGAGCCAGACCAAGACCACCGCAATCTTCATCAACCAGCTGCGCGAAAAGATTGGTGTCTTCTTCGGTTCGCCGGAAACCACCACCGGTGGTAAGGCCCTGAAGTTCTATGCGTCCGTCCGCATCGACGTCCGCCGGATCCAGACCCTCAAGGAAGGCGCCGATTCGGTGGGCAACCGGACCAAGGCCAAGATCGTCAAGAACAAGATGGCCCCGCCCTTCAAGGTTGCCGAGTTCGACATCATCTACGGCCAGGGCATCTCCCGCGAGGGCGGCATCATCGACATGGGCGTGGAGCACGGCATCATCAAGAAGTCCGGCTCCTGGTTCACCTACGACGGCGACCAGCTCGGCCAGGGTATGGAGAACTCCCGCCGGTTCCTCCGGGACAACCCGGAGCTGGCAGCCGAGCTCGAGCGGCTCATCAAGGAAAAGCTCGGCGTTGGCGTGAAGCCGGCGGAGGAGGAGTCCAAGGACTCCCCGAAGCTGAAGGCAGTCGACGGGTTCTAGCAGTTGGCTGGATCTGACCAGGAGCGGCCCCGCAGCAGCGGTGGCCGCACACGGCGGGCCCGCCAGGCACCCCCTTCAGCAGGGGAGCAGGGCGGGCCCGGCGACCCGAACGCCCCGAATTTTGGCGATCCCGAACCCGATCCCGTGTCCGTCGCACAGGCCATCGTCTACCGCCAGCTGACGGCCTCGGCCAAGAGCAGGCTCCAACTGGCGCGGAAACTGGCCGAACGGAACATCCCCGAAGACGTCGCAGAGGCAGTCCTGGACCGGTTCCAGGAAGTCCGGCTGATCGACGACGCCGAATTCGCCGACATGTGGGTCCGCAGCCGGTCCCAGTCCCGGAAGCTGGCCAAAGGCGCACTCCGCCGCGAGCTCGCCGAGAAGGGCATCGACCAGGACACGGCCACCGCCGCCCTGGAGCAGCTGTCGGACGCTGACGAGGAGGCCGCCGCACGCTCCCTGGTGGAGCGGAAGATCCGGCCGGGAACGGACCTTGCGGACCGCGCGGAACGCGACAAGGCGGTCCGGCGCCTGGCGTCCATGCTTGCCCGCAAGGGCTACCAGCCCTCCCAGGCATTCCGGATCGTCAACGAGGTCCTCGAAGCCCGCGGAGCCCCGGACCCCGACTAGGCCCACAAATCCCTACTTGTAACAGCCGGTACCCTTAACAGGTGAGTTTGACCATTCCTTCCTCCTTTTCCGGTGCCCAGCCCTCCGAAGAGGCCGGGTCCCTGCCGCACGAGGCCGCGCCCAGGCCACGCACCTACCAGGTGCGCACTTTTGGCTGCCAGATGAACGTGCACGACTCCGAACGCATGGCCGGCATGCTCGAGGATGCGGGCTACGTTGCTGCTGACGGCGAGCAGGCGGACGTGGTGGTTTTCAATACCTGTGCGGTCCGGGAGAATGCCGACAACAAGCTCTACGGCAACCTCGGGATCCTCGCGCCGGTCAAGGCGGCGAATCCCGGCATGCAGATCGCCGTGGGGGGATGCCTGGCCCAGAAGGACCGGGAAACCATCCTGAAGAAGGCGCCCTGGGTGGACGCCGTCTTCGGCACCCACAACGTCGGCGCCCTGCCCGCGCTGCTGGACCGCGCCCGGCACAACAACGAGGCGCAGCTGGAGATCCTGGAATCCCTGGACGTCTTCCCGTCCACCCTGCCCACCAAGCGCGACTCGGTCTACTCCGGGTGGGTCTCCATCTCCGTGGGCTGCAACAACACGTGCACCTTCTGCATCGTCCCGGCCCTACGCGGCAAGGAAAAAGACCGGCGCCCGGGGGACATCCTCGCGGAGATCCAGGCCCTTGTGGACGACGGTGCCATCGAGGTGACACTGCTGGGCCAGAACGTCAATTCCTACGGCGTGGAGTTCGGCGACCGGCAGGCATTCTCCAAGCTCCTGCGCGCCTGCGGCGACATCGAGGGCCTGGAACGCGTCCGCTTCACCAGCCCGCACCCCGCAGCCTTCACCGACGACGTGATCGACGCGATGGCGGAAACACCGAACGTCATGCCGCAGCTGCACATGCCGCTGCAGTCCGGCTCGGACAGCATCCTCCGGGCCATGAAGCGCTCGTACCGGTCCACGAAGTTCCTGGGCATCCTGGACAAGGTCCGGGAGAAGATCCCGCATGCGGCCATCTCGACCGACATCATCGTCGGATTCCCCGGAGAGACTGAGGAGGACTTCCAGGCCACCCTGGACGTCGTAGAGCAATCAAGGTTCGCCACGGCCTTCACCTTCCAGTACTCCAAACGCCCGGGGACACCGGCCGCCGACCTGCCCGACCAGCTGCCGAAGGCCGTTGTGCAGGAGCGGTTCGAACGGCTCACCGCACTTCAGGACCGGATCGCCGCCGAGGAGAACCGCAAGCAGCTGGGCCGCCGGGTGGAAGTCATGGTCACCGCCCAGTCCGGCCGCAAGGCGGAGGAAACCCACCGGCTGTCCGGCCGGTCCCAGGACCAGCGCCTGGTGCATTTCTCAGTTCCGGAGGGTGCGCCCGCACCGCGCCCGGGAGACCTCGTCACGGTCACCATCACCGAGGCCGCCGCCTTCCACCTGGTGGCCGACCCCACACCGGGGGATTACAGCCTGCGGCGCTCACGGGCGGGTGACGCCTGGGACAGGTCGCAGGCAGACTCCTGCGGCGCCCCGGCACCCGGTGCAGGCGCCGGCCGCAAGGGCGTTTCCCTGGGCATGCCCTCACTGCCCCTGCGCACTCCCTGACAGGTGGGCACCCCGCCAGTCATCGCCGTCGTCGGTCCCACCGGTTCCGGCAAGTCTGACCTCGCCGTCAACCTTGCCCTGGAGCTGGACGGCGAGGTCATCAACGCTGACGCCATGCAGTTCTACCGCGGCATGGACATCGGAACGGCAAAAATCACCATGCCGGAGCGCCGGGGAGTACCGCACCATCTCCTGGACATCCTGGACGTCACGCAGGAAGCCAGCGTCTCCGACTTCCAGCAGCAGGCCCGGCAGCTCATCGACGAAATCCACGCCCGCGGGAAACGGGCCATCCTTGCCGGCGGCTCGGGGCTCTACGTGCGCGCCGCGCTGGACGTCCTCGACTTCCCGGGCACCGACCCCCAGCTGAGGCAGCAGCTCGAAGCGGACCTTGCCGCCTCGGGCACCGCGGCCATGCTGGCCAGGCTGCTGGCCGTGGACCCCGCCTCGGCAGCCCGGCTCTCCGATGACCGGCGCATCATCCGGGCACTGGAAGTCCACCAGCTCACCGGCCGCCCCTTCAGTTCCTTCATGCCCCGGCGCGAGTACGTACAGCCCGCCGTGCAGGTAGGCCTCGCCGTGGACCGGGACGTCCTCCGTGAACGGCTGGCCCAACGGGTGCACGCCATGGTGGACAAGGGGCTGCTGGCCGAAGTCGCGCGCCTTGATGAGCAGGGCCTGCGCCGCGGCAAGACAGCGTCCCGCGCCCTCGGCTACTCCCAGTTCCTGCAGGTTCTCGACGGTGAATCCACCGTTGCGGAGGCGGCGGAAAGCACCATCGTGGCCACCCGCCAGTTCGCCCGCCGCCAGCTCACCTGGTTCCGGGCGGACCCCCGGATCAGCTGGCTGGACTGGCAGGATCCGCAACTGGTGGACCGTGCCGTGGACCTCTGCCGATGACGGGTTCCGGCCCGTGCGTCAGTGCGGAGCAGCCGGTTTCGGGCCTGCCGCACCCGGCCGGTAACCTAGGACGCATGGACGCAACCCTCGCAGAGACCACCGGCCCCGCCTTCCGCACGCTGGGCGGGCTGCGCTTTTCGAAGGGGCACGGCACGGGCAACGATTTTGTCCTGGTGGCCGATCCCGGGGGTGAGCACACCATCACCGCAGAGCAGGTGGCAGGCCTATGCGACCGGCACCGCGGCATCGGGGGAGACGGCCTGATCCGTGCGGTTCCTTCCCGCCTTCTCCCCGAAGGCCGCGACCTGCTGGCCACGGTTCCCGAGGCTGAATGGTTCATGGACTACCGGAACGCGGACGGCTCCCTGTCCGAGATGTGCGGCAACGGTGTCCGCGTCTTCGTGCATTTCCTCCGGGCCGAAGGCCTGATCGATCTTCCCGACGGCGGTGCGCTGATCATCGGGACCCGCGGCGGGGCCAAGACCGTGGTCCGGACGGGCGATGAGTATGCGGTGGACATGGGTCCCTGGGAATTCATCTTCCCCGGCGAAGCCACGGCCAAAGCCATGGATTCGCTGGTCACCGCGGACGGTCTGGAGGTCCCGCGGCCCGCGCTGTCCGTCAGCATGGGCAACCCGCACACCGTCGTGGCCCTCGCTGAACTCTCCGAACTGGCCGGGACCAGGCTCTTCACGGCACCCACGGTGGAACCCGTTCCCGCCAACGGCACCAACGTGGAGTTCGTCGTCCCGGCTGAACCGCTCGTCCACGACGGCGTGGGTTCAGTCACCATGCGCGTCCACGAGCGGGGCGTCGGCGAGACCCAGTCCTGCGGAACGGGAGCCTGCGCGGCCGCCGTCGCCATCCGCCACTGGGCGGGCGCAGAAGCTCCGGACAGCTGGCGGGTCCACGTTCCCGGCGGAGTGGTGGGCGTGAAATTCTTCGCCGGACCGGCCGGCCACGAGCATGTGGAACTGAGCGGTCCGGCCGTCATCGTGGCTACCGGGACGCTTTCCTGATCTTCAGGATGCGGAAGGACTTGGACGTGGACTCGCGGGTCACGCTGAAGGAATCGTCCAGCTCCCCGGCCAGCCAGCGCTGCAGGGAATCCGAGCCCAGGTTCTTCTGAACCACCAGCCACGCCGATCCGCCGGGCGCGAGCCGGGGCAGCCACAGTTTCAGCAGCGAGTGGAGCTCGTCCTTGCCGATCCTGATGGGCGGATTCGACCAGATCGTGTCGAACCTCAGGCCCGGGTCCACCGCCTCGGGTGTGCTGGCCACAACGTTGGCCAGCCCCAGGGCGGCAGCATTTTCATTGGTCAGCGTGATGCAGCGCTCGTTCACGTCCACGGCGTACACCTGGGCGTGCGGGGCGCGCAGCGCCATGGTGAGCGCGATGGGTCCCCAGCCGCAGCCGATGTCCAGCAGATTGCCGGTGGGCGCGGGTGCCGGAACTTCAGCCAGGAGGACCGCCGTCCCCTTGTCGATGCCGTCGGGGCTGAAGATGCCGCTGGAAGTCTGCAGTCTGCGTGTTTCGCCGGCAAGTTCTACTGTGAGGGGCTTTCTGGTGAAGGGGCCGGCGGGGGATGCGCTGAAATAGTGTGCGGACTCCATAACTGGCCAGAGTAGTTCCCCTTGCAGCGTAAAGGGAAACTGCGGCCCCGCGGCCTCTGCTAGGGTGGAGGGCATGTTCCTGATCTTCGAGTAGCCGGCACGGGCAACGCCCGTCCCGCAGCCGTCTTCCAGTGGCGGCCAGTCCCACGGCGACGCAGGTATCCAACACCTTCCGCCTGTGCACCGGACCAGACCCATCCTGTCTGTTTCGGCAGCCGGACAATACTCGAAAGTCAGCATCCCGCTGGTCTTTTCGCCGATTCTCCGGCACGTTCCCGTTCCGCCGCTTCCCGTGACGCGGCATTTGCGCCCGCGCCCGCCTTCGGGCCCGCCCGCGCCCAACATCCCAGGAGAACTGCATGACCGCAGGCCGTCAGCCCAGCGCGAATACTTCCCCACAGACCAGCAATCGGCACTATTCTGGAACTGCCGAAACTTCAAAGGAGACCATGACCAGCCAGCCCAACACCGGATCCGAACCAGCCGCCCAGGACATGAGCCTGCGGAAATCCAGGCTGTGATCGACCGGATTCTCTCCAAGGACGTACCGGCCAGGAATCTCAGCACGCCCCGCGGAGAAGAACGCGGCAACGGCAAGCCCGTGCTCGGCACGGCCCAGGCCATCTCCCGCGTGGACGAAGAGCACACCACGTACGACGGCGACCAGCAGGACCTCGAGGAACGCCGCGCCCTGCGGCGCACCGCGGGCCTTTCCACCGAACTGGAAGACGTCACCGAGGTCGAGTACCGCCAGCTGCGCCTGGAGCGCGTGGTCCTGGCCGGGCTGTGGTCCGAGGGAACCCTTGCCGACGCCGAAAACTCGCTCCGCGAGCTCGCGGCACTTGCCGAAACCGCCGGATCAGAGGTGCTCGACGGTCTGGTGCAGCGCCGGGACAAGCCGGACCCCGGCACCTTCCTGGGCTCCGGAAAGGCCCAGGAACTCAAGGACATCGTGATGTCCACCGGCGCGGATACCGTGATTGTCGACGCCGAACTTGCCCCGTCCCAGCGGCGCGGGCTTGAAGACATCGTCAAGGTCAAGGTCATCGACCGCACTGCCCTGATCCTGGACATCTTCGCCCAGCACGCCAAGAGCCGGGAAGGCAAGGCGCAGGTTGAGCTCGCGCAGCTCGAATACCTTCTTCCCCGCCTCCGCGGCTGGGGCGAGTCGATGTCCCGCCAGGCCGGTGGCCAGGTGGGCGGCGCGGCCGCCGGCATGGGCTCCCGCGGACCCGGTGAGACGAAGATCGAACTGGACCGCCGGCGCATCCGTACCCGCATGGCCAAGCTGCGGCGCGAAATCGCCGCGATGAAGCCGGCCCGCGAAACCAAGCGCGCCAACCGCCGTCGTAATGCCGTTCCCTCCGTGGCTATCGCCGGGTACACCAACGCCGGGAAGTCCTCCCTGCTGAACCGCCTGACGGATGCGGGCGTGCTGGTCGAAAACGCCCTGTTCGCCACGCTGGATCCCACGGTGCGCAAGGCCGAAACGGCGGACGGGCTGGGGTACACCCTGGCCGATACGGTCGGTTTTGTCCGGTCCCTGCCCACCCAGCTGGTGGAGGCCTTCCGCTCCACGCTGGAGGAAGTGGCTGACGCCGACCTGATCCTGCACGTGGTGGACGCCTCGCACCCGGATCCCGAAGGCCAGATCGCTGCCGTCCGCAAGGTCTTCAGCGAGGTGGACGCGCGCAAGATCCCGGAGATCATCGTGCTGAACAAGGCCGATGCCGCGGACCCCTTCGTGGTGGAACGGCTCAAGCAGCGCGAGCCGCGGCACGTGGTGGTCTCGGCGCGTACCGGTCAGGGGATTGCAGAGCTGCTCAGGGTGATCAGCGAATCCATTCCGCGGCCCAGCGTCAAGATGGAACTGCTTATCCCGTACAACCGCGGCGACCTGATCAGCAAGCTGCACGACTCCGACGCCGAAATCATCAGCCTTGACCACGTCGAGGCAGGGACCCGGGCCGTCGTGATGGTGCGGGAAGGCCTCGCGGCCGAACTGGAACCCTTCGCCGCGAATGACTGACCTCGTGGCCGGCGAAGCCACGGACGAGGCCGGCGGGCAGTTCGTCATCGAGCTGCTCGACCGGGCCGTCGCCGCGATGGGCGGGCAGAGCCGCACCGGGCAGCACGAAATGGCCAGGCAGGTGGCGCGCGCCATCGAAACAGGCAACCACCTGCTGGTCCAGGCCGGAACCGGAACCGGCAAGTCCCTCGCCTACCTGGTGCCGCTCATCGCCCACGCCCTCGAAAGCAACAAGCCTGCCCTGGTTTCCACCGCCACCCTGGCGCTGCAGACGCAGATTGTGGGCAGGGACCTGCCCCGCCTCCTCAAGGCCATCACTCCTGCCCTGGACCGGCCGGTGAAGGTGGCGCTGGTCAAGGGCCGTTCCAACTACGTCTGCCGGCACAAGCTCGAAGGCGGGTTCCCGTCTGAGGAGCCCGCCGAGGGGCAGCTGTTTTCGCTGGGGGAGGACACCAGCGTTCCCCACTTCGCCGCCACGGTCGGCGGGCCATCGTCGCAGCTTGGCAAGGAGGTGGTGCGGCTGCGTGAGTGGGCAGAGAAGACCGCCACCGGCGACCGCGACGAACTCCTTCCCGGTGTGACCGACCGCGCCTGGCGGCAGGTCTCGGTGACCTCGATGGAATGCCTGGGTTCACAGAAGTGCCCCATGGCCGCCGAATGCTTCAGTGAGCTGGCACGCCAGGACGCGGCGGAGGCCGACGTCGTGGTCACCAACCATGCCATGCTGGCCGTCAGCGCCTTCGAAGGGCTGGCCGTCCTGCCCGAGTATGACGTTGTGGTGGTGGACGAGGCCCACGAGCTGCAGGACCGGGTCACGGGAGCCGTCACCGGCCAGCTCTCCGTGGCCATGGTCCATGCCGCCGCCTCCAGCGCGCGCAAGCACACGGCCATCACCGTTGATGCCCTCAACGCCGCTGCCGCCAACCTCGAACTGGCACTGGCGGGCGCGCCGAACGGGTTGCTGCCCAGCGGCCTCAACGACGAACAGCTGGACTGCATCGACCAGTTGCGTGAGGCGTGCCGCGCGGCGCTGTCCGATTCCAAGGGCGACAGCAATACAACGCCCGACGGCGGGAGGCAGCTTGCGCGGTCCCGCCTGATGTTGATCCTGGAATTGTGCGAGCGGCTGATCGCGGCCCGGGACAATCGGGAGGTGGTGTGGTTTTCCCGCGCCAGCTCCTTCGATCCCGGCCAGGGGTATTCGCAGCCTGACGAGTCCGCGCCCGTCTTGGTCAACATTGCGCCGCTGTCCGTGGCAGGCCGGCTGCGGGAGGGCCTCTTTGCCGATCACACCGTGATCCTGACATCCGCCACCCTGGCCATCGGATCGGCCTTCGAGCCCGCCGCCGGCGGCCTTGGGCTGGTAGGTGAGGGCGCCCCCTCCTGGACCGGCGTGGACGTGGGCTCGCCCTTCGACTACCCGAAGCAGGGCATCCTGTACGTTGCGGGCCACCTGCCCAAGCCGGGCCGGGGCGCATCGCCCGAGTCGCTGGCCGAGCTGGAGGCACTCATCCGCGCATCCGGCGGCGGGGCGCTCTGCCTGTTCTCCTCGCGGCGTGCCGCCGAGGAAGCGGCTGAGGCGCTCCGTCCCAAGCTCGGTGTGACGGTCCTCTGCCAGGGCGATTCCACCATGACGGCCCTGGTCAAGCAGTTTGCCGACGAACCGGACACCTGCCTGTTCGGCACCATGTCCCTGTGGCAGGGAGTAGACGTCCCGGGCGGATCGTGCCGGCTGGTGGTCATCGACCGCATCCCGTTCCCGCGGCCTGATGATCCCCTGATGACGGCGCGGTCCCGGGCGGTGGCGCAGGCAGGCGGCAACGGGTTCATGTCGGTGTCCGCTACCCATGCCGCCATTCGGTTGGCCCAGGGGGCAGGCCGGCTGATCCGGTCCACCGGCGACAGGGGAGTGGTGGCCGTGCTGGACTCGCGCCTGGCCACCGAACGCTACGCCGGGTTCCTGCGGGGGGCACTGCCCCCGTTCTGGGCCACGACGGACCGGAAGACAGCGATAGCAGCCCTTGAACGGCTGGCCTCGGAGGCCCACTGAAAGACGGCACCCTCCCGTGAACCGGGAAGGTGCCGTCCTTTTCGAACTCTGGAGTTGTTCGTTCCGCTCTCCCTAGAGGGAGCGCAGGACCGAGACCACTTTGCCCATGATGGTGGCGTGGTCGCCCAGAATCGGTTCGTACTGGGTGTTCTGGGGGAGCAGCCAGGTGTGGCCGTCGCGCTGGCGGAACGTCTTTACCGTGGCTTCGTCGTCCAGGAGGGCTGCGACTATATCGCCGTTGGCGGCATCCGCCTGGCGCCGCACCACCACCCAGTCACCGTCGCAGATGGCGGCGTCCACCATGGAATCGCCCGCCACCCGCAGCATGAACAGTTCACCCTGTCCCACCAGTTGGCGGGGGAGCGGCATGACATCCTCCACCAGCTGGTCGGCCAGGATGGGCCCGCCGGCGGCAATCCGGCCCACCAGGGGAACCATGGCGGTGTCCACGGCGGTGGGAAGCTCCGTCACTCTGGCACCCGCGTCCTGGGGCAGTGAAGCCGAAGGGCCGGCAGCCTTTGCCGGTCCGCCATCAAGCGTGAGGGGCGTGAGCACCTCCATGGCCCGGGGCCGCTTCGGATCCCGCCGGAGATAGCCCAGCTTCTCCAGCTGGGAGAGCTGGTGGGTGACGCTGGACAGGCTGGCCAGACCCACGGTGTCGCCAATTTCGCGCATCGAGGGCGGGTAGCCGTTCTCGTTGACCGAGCGCTGGATGGTTTCCAGGATTTTCTTCTGCCGCGGCGTGAGCCCCTTTGCGGCCCTTTTCGGCTGCGAGGCTGCCCTGCCCCCGGTGGCTGCTGCTGCCATATTCGCCAATGCCTTTCGGTTGCCACCGGGCTTTCCAACGCTCCGGACTGGGTGACTTGCCCTTTTGTCAGACCCTGCTGATCAACTTCAAGGGTGGTTATTTCCTGCTTCAAAGCTAGGCCAGCCACATGGCTTTTTCAAACATTTGTTCTAGCGAGTCTCGACATTATTCGTTAATAGGTGCTAAAACTGGAGAGGCAAAGTTCGAATATGTGTTCTAGTCGAGTTGCCAGTGTTCGAAAGCCGTTCGAACGCGGAAGCCGGAATGTCAGTGGTGCCGGGCAGGCTGTACCCGCATGGCAACGCAGTACCGGCACTACAGGCAACACAGCACATGCAGTACAGGCAAAACAGCACGGTTGTTCCCAGTCAGCACAGTATGGTCCAGGAGGGCTCAGACATGTCAGCTATATCCGCTTCGCAGGCCAACGCTCCGCGGGTCCCTGCCCGGCAGGCTTTGCAGCACGCCCGGCCCGGAACCCCGGATGGCCCGGCGCCCCTGCCTCCCCTTCGGCTGACCCGGCGGGGAAAAATCGTCCTGATCGGTATCCCGCTCGTGCTGCTGGCGGCCCTGCTGCTGTCCCTGGCAGGGTTCTTCAACTCGCCGGCCAAGGCCTCCGATACTGCTGAAGACCTCACGGTGACCCCCACGGTGACCGTGACAGTCCAGTCCGGACAGTCGTTGTGGTCCATCGCCGGAAGTGTCGCCCCTGGCCGTGACGCCCGCGATGTGGTTGCTGACATCGTCCAGCTGAACAACCTCCCTGCAGGGGCGGTCCTGCCCGGCCAGCAGTTGTACGTCCCCACCAGCTGAGGCATCGGCCGCGCGAGTGTGCTGCCGGGCGAGGGTTGCCGCTGGCCGCACGCCCAGCGCGAACACGGGCTGTCACATTTTCCGGTCGCCGGGACGGCCACTAAACTGTTCAGGTGAATGACCAGCTAGAACGTCTGAACCGGCTTCCCCTCCGCAGCAACCTTCGCGGGCTGACCCCCTATGGGGCGCCCCAGCTGGATGTTCCCATCCTCTTGAACGTGAACGAAAACTCGCACGGCGTTCCGGCCGACGTGAGGGCCGCCATCACCGAAGCCGTGGCAGAGGCCGCCACCAGCCTCAACCGCTATCCGGACCGGGAGTTCACCGACCTCCGCCGGGCGTTGGCGGAGTACCTTGGCCACGGACTGGACGAGTCCAACCTGTGGGCCGCCAACGGCTCCAATGAAGTGCTTCAGCAGATCCTCCAGGCGTTCGGTGGTCCCGGCCGTACAGCCCTTGGCTTCCCGCCCACGTATTCCATGTATCCGCTGCTGGCCAGCGGAACGGACACCGAATACATCAAGGGTGAACGCGCCGCTGATTATGGACTCAGCGCGGAATCCGCGGCCCGCCAGGTGAAGGAACTCCGGCCCAACATCGTCTTCCTTTGCTCACCCAACAACCCCACCGGCACCGGCCTGGGGCTCGATGTCGTGGAGGCCGTTTACGAGGCCGGAGCAGAAAGCCAGACCATCGTCATTGTTGACGAGGCTTACCACGAGTTCGCGCACGACGGCACCCCCAGCGCACTGACCCTCCTGCCCGGGCGGGAGCGGCTCATTGTTTCCCGCACCATGAGCAAGGCTTTTGCCCTCGCGGGGGCACGCCTTGGCTACATGGCGGCGGCCCCCGAAGTCACGGACGCCCTGCGCCTGGTCCGCCTGCCCTACCACCTGTCCGCCGTCACGCAGGCAACAGCCCTGGCGGCCCTCCAGCACCGCGAAGCCCTGATGGCCGACGTCGAGGACATCAAAAAGCAGCGCGACCGCATCGTCACCGAACTGACGCGGATGGGCCTCAAGCCCGCAGCCTCGGACTCCAACTTCGTCTTCTTCGGCGGCCTGGAGAACCCCCGCGAGGTCTGGAAGGAACTGCTGGATGCCGGCGTGCTGATCCGCGACGTCGGAATCCCCGGCCATCTCCGCGTCACGGCAGGAACTGAGACCGAAACCACAGCATTCCTCACCGCCCTGGAAAGCATCCTTGCCAGCCAGGCCGCGCTTCCCGCCTAGACTTGAAGTACCGGCGCTGGACGCCGTGCCACACTCCTTCTCCCGCAAAAAGGACACCTGACCATGAGTTCCACCGGATCGAACACGGCCGCGGCCCGGACCGCGCGCATGGAGCGCGCCACCAGTGAGTCGTCCGTGCTCGTGGAGATCAATCTCGACGGTACCGGCGTCTCGGACATCGACACGTCCGTGCCCTTCTATGACCACATGCTGACGGCGCTCTGCAAGCATTCGCTCATCGACATGACGGTCAAGGCCACCGGCGATATCCACATCGACGTCCACCACACCGTGGAGGACGTCGCCATCACGTTCGGTGAGGTGCTGCGCACCGCTCTGGGGAACAAGGCGGGCATCCGCCGGTTCGGCGAAGCACCGTTCCCCTGGACGAGGCACTGGCCCACGCCGTCGTGGACGTGTCAGGCCGGCCCTACCTTGTGCACGGCGGCGAGCCTGCGGGCCAGGAGTACCACCTGATCGGTGGCCACTTCACCGGCTCCCTGACCCGCCACGTCTTCGAGGCCATCACCCTGCACGCCGGCATCTGCCTGCACATGAACGTCATCGCCGGCCGCGACCCCCACCACATCGTGGAGGCCCAGTTCAAGGCGTTCGCGCGCGCCCTGCGCGCAGCCGTGGAGCCGGACCCCCGGGTGGAAGGCATCCCCTCCACCAAGGGTGCCCTGTGAGCGGCCAGGTCCTGAAAGACGGCGCAATCATCGATCCGTCCGCCAGCCGGAAACTGCCTTCCCCCGAAGGTAAGCCCACCGTCACGGTGCTGGACTACGGTTCGGGGAACGTCCGCTCAGCCGTGCGTGCTTTGGAACGGGCCGGCGCCGAGGTAGTGCTCAGCGCCAAGCCCGAGGACGTCCTGAACGCCGACGGCCTGGTGGTCCCGGGAGTCGGCGCCTTCGAAACCGTCATGCGCGAACTGAAGGCCGTCGACGGCATCCGCCTCATCGGACGGCGGGTTGCCGGGGGCAGGCCAGTCCTCGGGATCTGCGTCGGCCTCCAGGTGCTCTTCGAGGCAGGCGTGGAACACGGCACGGAGGCGGAAGGCATCGGCGAATGGCCCGGCAAGGTGGAACTCCTTCCCGCCGACGTGGTGCCGCACATGGGCTGGAACACGGTCAAGGTCCCCGAAGGCTCGAAGCTTTTCGCCGGCGTCGAGAACGAACGCTTCTACTTCGTGCATTCCTACGGCGTGCAGGAATGGAACTTCGACGTCATCCAGCCCCGCATGGCCCCGCCCCTGGTCACCTGGTCCGAGCACGGCGCCCCCTTCATCGCCGCCGTCGAAAACGGCCCGCTCTGCGCCACGCAGTTCCACCCCGAAAAGTCCGGCGACGCAGGCGCGCGCCTGCTGCGGAACTGGGTCGAAGCCCTGCACCGGCCCGCAGCCCAGCCTGCCGACGGCAGCCGGGCGGACGCAGCCGGCGGTCCCGCCTAGATGTGGTCCATTGTCCTGATGGGGCTGGCCGGCCTGCTGGTGGGCGGAGCCCTGTCCTTCCGGCAGCAGCACAAGCCGCTCTGGACACAGATTTCGTTCTACGTCCTGGCGGGCATGTCCCTGTTGGCCGCCTACCTGCTGACGCTCCCGGCCAACTGACCGCTGCCAGCCACCCCCTGCACCCAACCCTGAGGAAGAACATGACCACCGCAACTGATCTGCCGGTCCTTGAACTGCTGCCCGCCGTCGACGTCGTGAACGGGCAGGCCGTCCGGCTGGTCCAGGGGGAAGCGGGCAGCGAGACGAGTTACGGCACACCGCTGGAGGCCGCCACCAACTGGCAGCAGCAGGGTGCCGAATGGGTGCACCTGGTGGACCTGGACGCTGCCTTCGGCCGCGGGTCCAACGCCGAGCTGCTGCGGGAAGTGGTTGGCCGGCTGGACATCAAGGTGGAGCTCTCCGGCGGTCTGCGCGACGACGAAACCCTCGAGGCCGCCCTTGGCCTCGGCGTGGCCCGTGTCAACCTCGGCACCGCTGCGCTGGAAAATCCTGACTGGACCCGGCGGGTCATCGAGCGCTTCGGCGACAAGATCGCCGTCGGCCTTGACGTCCGCGGAACCACCCTCGCAGGGCGTGGCTGGACCAAGGAAGGCGGGGACCTCTGGGAGGTCCTGGACCGGCTCGAGGAGGCCGGCTGCGCGCGGTACGTCGTCACGGACGTCACCAAGGACGGAACGCTGCAGGGCCCCAACGTGGAACTGCTGCGCCAGATGGTGGAGAAGACGGGCAAGCCGGTGGTGGCCTCCGGCGGCATCTCCAGCCTGGACGACCTGAAGGTACTGCGCTCCCTGGTTCCCCTCGGCGTCGAAGGGGCCATTGTGGGCAAGGCACTTTACGCGGGCGCGTTCACGCTGCCCGAAGCCCTCGACGTCGCCGGCCGCCGCTAGGCCGCGGACGGCACGGGAGCAGACGCATGGCCAGCGAACCAGGCACACCCCCATCACGGCAACTGCCGGGGCACATTGCGGCTGCGCTGGCCGGCGCCGGGGGAGCAACGGATTCGGCCGGCAGGCCGTGGGCCGGCCGGAGCCTCGCCGGTGACGACGCCAAAATCCACAACTTCGACGACGACGACGGAACGGCCGACGCCGGCTACCTCGCCGCGGTGGCCGGCCTCCGGGCAGGCACGGGCAGCGAATCGTCCGTCGTCGCCTCCCTCGCCACGGCACGCGTCTTCATTCCCATCGTGGCCCAGCTGGCCGAAGAGGAAGAGTCGGCCCATGGCTTGCAGGCCGACAAACAGGCGGACATGGCCCTGGTCACGCTGAAAGCCGCGGACGGCAGGACCGCCATGCCGGCCTTCACGTCGGCCGCGGCGCTGCCCGCCTGGCATCCCGAGGCCCGCCCGGTTGCCGTCTACGCCGCCCGCGCGGCCCTGTCCGCAGTGGCCGAGGGCGCGGAACTCCTGGTCCTGGACCCCGGCGCCGACGTGACGTTCGTGGTCCGCCGGCCCGCAGTCTGGGCCCTTGCGCAGCAGCAGGACTGGGTTCCCTCGTACCTGGACGCAGACCTTGCGGCGGAAATGGGGCGGGCGGCAGGCAGCTTCCCCGCGGTCCGCCGGATCGAACTGCTGCCGGGCAGGGGAGTGGCGTCACGGGCCGCGGACGGGACAGCCATTCCGGGCGGCGGAGCCGGACCCGAACTGCAGGTGGTCCTCTACCTCGAAGACGGCCTGGACGCTGCCGGCGTCCAGCAGCTGGTGGCCGGACTCCAGGCGGAGTGGTCGCGGAATGTATTGTTTGGGGAGCGCGTCGATTCAATCGAGATCAAGCTGCGGCGCGCGGCAGAGTAGCCGGCAGCCCGTCGGGATGATCCCCGGTCCGCTGCGGCAGACGTAAGGACCACCTCGTGAATTTCGCCCTCTACCGGGAGCTGCTGGCCGTCCGGCCCATCCGGAGGCTGCTCCTCGTGGGCATGATCGCCCGGATACCCCACTCGGCCGCCGGCGTGCTGCTGACCCTCCATATCGTCCTCACGCTCGGGCAGGGCTATGCCGCCGCCGGTGCCGCGGCGGCCGTCATGACCATCGGTATCGCCCTGGGCGCCCCGTGGCGCGGCCGCCGGGTGGATACCGCCGGGCTGCGCAAGGCTTTGATCCCTTCCGTCATTTCCGAGGCGCTGATCTGGTCCATCGTCCCGCACGTGTCCTACCAGTGGCTCCTCCCGCTGGTCTTTGTCGGCGGCCTGCTGACCCTTCCCATCTTCAGCGTGGTGCGCCAGTCCCTCGGCGTGCTGGCCGACGGCGACCAGCGGCGGACCGCCTACGCCCTCGACGCGATCACCACCGAAATGGTGTTCATGATCGGACCGGCCGCCGGTGCGGTGGTCGCTACCAGCGGCTTTACGACGGAGGGCCTGACGGTTGTGGGCCTGGCCACGTCGCTGGCAGGGCTTTTCCTGATCTGGTTCAACCCGCCCACCCGAAGCCCGGAACAGGCACCCGGACAGGAAGTGGAGAGCGAGGCTGACCAGCGCCATGCAGCGGAGGCTGCCATGGTGGCAGCCGCCCCGGCCCACCTGCAGGAAGCGGCCGCCGAACTTGGTCCCGCCGCCTCCCGGCCGCCGTCGGGCCTGCGCGGCAAGGTCAGCCGCAACTTCGCCTGGTTCACGGCCACCGTGGCTGCCCTTTTCGCTGTTGCGGCAGGCGCCGGAATGGTCCTCAGCGGCACCGACGTCGGCATCGTGGCAGCCCTGGAAACAGGCGGCCGCCAGAGCGAAATCGGCATCGTCTTCCTGTTCTGGTGCGCGGCCTCGGTGGTGGGAGGGCTGCTCTACGGTGCCATGCACCGGCCGGTGCCTCCGATCCTCCTGCTGCTCGGCATGGCCGCCCTCACCATCCCCATGGGGTTCGCCTCGGACACCTGGACGCTGGCGCTGCTGTCCGTCCTGCCCGGGCTGCTGTGCGCTCCGGTGCTGTCCGCGGCCTCGGAGAAGGTGGCGGACCTCGTCTCCGAGGAACGCCGCGGCGAGGCCATGGGCTGGTACGGCTCGGCCCTCACCGCGGGCGTCGCGCTCGGCTCGCCGCTCGCCGGGGTATTCATCGACGTCATGGGTTCCTCCGGCGGCTTCGTGTCCGTGGGAGTCGCCGGCGTGCTCCTCTGCCTGGTGGGCCTGGTCCTCCAGCTGCGCCGCCGGACAATTTCGGCCTGACCCAACCCAATCAGCGTCATTCCGTTAAAGCCCGACGGCGGGCCGGCCCCGGGAGGGTCGGCCCGCCGTCGCGGTGTGCGGAGGGGATGCAGCCTTAGTTGACGGCCCCGGTGTACTTCTCGCCCGGGCCCTTGCCCGGGGCGTCCGGGATCAGGGACTCTTCGCGGAACGCAAGCTGAAGCGAGCGCAGCCCGTCGCGCAACGGTCCTGCGTGCTGTGAACCGATTTCAGGTGCAGCGGCAGTCACCAGGCCCGCCAGGGCAGTGATCAGCTTGCGCGCCTCGTCCAGGTCCTTCAGCTCCGCGGCGTTTTCCTCGGCGGCAAGGCCAAGCTTGACCGCGGCCGCGCTCATCAGGTGGACAGCGGCGGTAGTGATGACCTCGATGGCCGGCACCTCGGAAATATCCCGGATCTGTTGGGAGACATCGGCGCCGGAGCCGGCGGAGTCGAAAACGTATGAATTACTGTCTGGCGTGCTCATACTGGTAAGCTTGACACAGACCAACTGGATGTCGTTATTTCAGAGACCAGGTTCCCACCGGCGCTTTCCGCGCTGACGGGAATTTTTTCTGTAGAATGGCATGCAGTTTGCAAGCGGAGTTCTCTCCCACCCGCGTCAGCCGCTGTTCCGAATGTTCGCTCGAACATTGTCGGAACTCAAGGTTGCCGGGTACTGGTTGGGCATGGCCCCGGTGTACGCCGGAACCATGCATGTGGTCCCGTTGCGGGCCCGCATGTACCAGCCGCCAAGAGGCCTTCGATTGCTCCGGCAATTGGGGGCCTTCTCTATTTGCCGGATTCCACAACAAAAACAGGAGCTTTAACATTAGCGAGCCAAGAATCAATGAGCGTATCCGCGTCCCCGAGGTGCGGCTGGTCGGCCCTGCAGGTGAACAGGTAGGCATCGTCCGTATCGAGGATGCCCTGCGTCTGGCTGCCGAGTCCGACCTTGATCTCGTTGAAGTTGCACCTCAGGCGAAGCCTCCGGTGTGCAAGCTGATGGACTTCGGCAAGTACAAGTACGAGGCCGCGGTCAAGGCACGTGAAGCCCGGAAGAACCAGACGAACACCGTTCTGAAGGAAATCCGTTTCCGCCTGAAGATCGACACCCACGACTACGAGACCAAGCGCGGACACGCACTGCGCTTCCTCGGTGCCGGGGACAAGGTCAAGGCCATGATCCAGTTCCGTGGCCGTGAGCAGCAGCGCCCGGAAATGGGCATCCGCCTGCTCCAGCGCTTCGCCGACGACGTCGCCGAGGTGGGCGTGGTCGAGTCCAGCCCCCGCATCGACGGCCGGAACATGGTCATGGTGGTCGGCCCGCTGAAGAACAAGGCTGAAGCCAAGGCCGAGGCCCGCCGCGCAACGCAGCGTGCTGAAGCAAAGGCGCAGAACGAAGCCAAGGCAGCCGGCCGGATTGACGTTTCCGGCAAGGACCAGGCACCCATGACGCAGTCACTGGCCGACCTGCTGCCTGAAGGTTTCACGACGTCGACTGAAGCGGAAGCACCCGCCGAAGCTCCGGAGCAGACGCCGGCTCCCGCCGTCGAGCCTGCAGCCGCAGCCGAAGCACCCGCGGAAGCACCCCAGGAGGAGGCTCCGAAGCAGGAAGCCCCCAAGGCTGCCGCGCCGGCTCCCAAGCCGGCAGCAACGGAAAAGCCCGAGGCCGCCCCGGCGGCTGCGGCTCCCAAGCCGGCAGCTGTTCCTGCGCCGCCGAAGCCGGTGGCCAGGCCTGCCGCGCCGAAGCCTGCTGCACGCCCTGCCCCCAAGGCAGTGCCGAAGCCGGCTGGCAAGAAGACCACTTAGTTCACAGCTGCCGTAGGTTTCGCCCGACGGCAGACAGCAACCAGCATGCCGCCCTTCACGGGGCGGCTGCGTGATAGAGCTGCAGGCATAGCCTGCGGAAACGTAAGGAGATCGGTTCCCATGCCGAAGATGAAGACCCACAGTGGTGCTAAGAAGCGCTTCAAGCTGACCGGCAGCGGCAAGCTGCGCCGCCAGCAGGCCAACCGCCGCCACTACCTGGAGCACAAGTCCAGCCGTCTGACCCGCCGCCTTGCCGGCGACAAGATCGTCTTCAAGGGTGACGCCAAGGTCATCCGGAAGATGCTCGGCATCTAATTTCCAAGTTCTTTGGCTGGCACTGACTGGTGCCTGCCACCTGTAAAAAAGCCTTCTCAGGCCGCCGGGACTCCGGCAGTAGATGCTTGGGATCAGATTTTGAAGGAGTACGCACGTGGCACGTGTGAAGAGGGCGGTCAACGCCCACAAGAAGCGCCGGGTTGTCCTTGAACGGGCGAAGGGCTACCGCGGACAGCGGTCGCGCCTCTACCGCAAGGCAAAAGAGCAGCTGCTGCACTCGTTTGTGTACAGCTACGGCGACCGCAAGAAGAAGAAGGGCGACTTCCGCCGCCTCTGGATCCAGCGCATCAACGCTGCTTCCCGCGCGAACGGCCTGACCTACAACCGCCTCATCCAGGGCCTGAAGGCTGCTGAAGTTGAGGTTGACCGCCGCATGCTTGCAGAGCTGGCCGTCTCCGACGCCAACGCTTTCGCTGCGCTGGTCCAGGTTGCCAAGGACTCGCTGCCGGCCGACACCTCCGCCAAGAAGGTTGTTGCTGCCAAGTAGCACCTGGCCCCTTCCCAGGGGCAGTTCAGGAACCGGTGGCAGCAGCCACTAGAGTTCTTCTATGAACAAAACCGGGCGCCCGCAAGACTTTCCACTGTCCAACCCCCGAGCTGATCGGGTCAGGGACGTGGCAAAGCTTGCAGGGCGCCCGGCACGTTTAAAGCGCGGGCACTTCCTGGCCGAGGGACCGCAGGCGGTGCGCGAGGCATTGAAACTGCACCAGGAACGCCTGGCCGCAGGAGCCCCGGGCGTGGTCTCCGAGGTGTTCGCCAGCGAGGCATGCCTGGACCGCTTTCCGGAATTCGAGGAGCTGGCCGCGGGAACCAACGCCCGGCTCGCCACGGACGAGGTCCTTGCCGCGATGGCGGACACGGTCAACCCGCAGGCATCATCGCCGTGTGCCGCTTCCTGGACGTGGCGCTGGAAGAAGTGCTCGACGCCGGCCCCCGCCTGATCGCGGTGCTCTGCCAGGTCCGGGACCCGGGGAACGCCGGAACAGTCCTGCGGGCGGCCGACTCGGCCGGTGCCGACGCGGTTGTCCTCACCGCGTCCAGCGTGGACATCTACAACCCCAAGGCCGTCCGCTCGACGGCCGGTTCCCTGTTCCACCTGCCGGTGGTGCTGGGGGCTGATGCTGCAGCAGTTGCTGCCGCCTGCAAGGCCAGGGGAATCGGGATCCTGGCTGCGGACGGCTACGGCACCCTGAACCTGGACGCGCTGCAGGACGAGAACGCCAGGCGGAGGCTGACGGGTGCCGGTCCGGAATCCGCGTACGACCTTGCCGCGCCCACAGCCTGGTTGTTCGGCAACGAAGCACAGGGGCTCTCCCCGGACGAGCTGGAACTCGCCGACCACCGCGTTGCCGTTCCCGTCTACGGTGCCGCCGAGAGCCTCAACCTTGGCACCGCCGCCACGGTCTGCCTCTATGCCAGTGCGCGTTCGCAGCAGCCGGCCTCAGTCGCTACCTGATCCGCTGTTGGGGGATAACGGGCACAAATAAAGGCCCCGGGTTGTCCGGGGCCTTGGTGAATGAATCCCAGCTGGGAGCATCAGGGTGCGCGGGTGGCCTTTCCGCGTCCGGTGATGGCTCCGTAGATGCCGGCAACAACAAGGCCGCCAACGATTGCGAGAATCCAGGTGCCGAGGTCAAAGAAGGCCAGATCGCCCCGGTTGAACAGGAGGCTGCCGATCCAGCCGCCAACGATGGCTCCCACCACGCCCAGTACCAGGCTGGTGACCCAACCGCCGCCGACCCGTCCGGGCATGACCGCCTTGACGATGGCCCCCACGATGAGGCCGAGAATAATCCAAGCAAGAAAACCCATGTCTCCTCCTTATGTTTATCGGGATTTAATAGCCCCGATGAGCCTCAAGCTAACATAACGGCCCCTTGATGTCAGCAGGCTTTTGACCCGCTTCCGGGGAACGCCTTAGCCCGGGCGGCGGGCGTTGGAGGGCCCCGGAGCCCGTAGGGGGTGCCGGGGCGGAGGCTGTTCCGTGACCCTCGATGCGGGGCAGGCCGGTGGGATTTCCTTCGGGTTACGGCACGGCTTAGGCAGCCAGGGGCTTCCGGCGTTCCAGCATGCCGCTGAGAAGGGCGACGCCGAGTCCCAGGATCGCGAGGACGGCGCCAACCAGGGCAGGGGCCACGTAGCCCCAACCCAGCGCGATGACCAGGCCGCCCAGGAAGGCGCCCAGGGCATTGGCGACGTTCAGGGCGGCGTGGTTCAGCGACGACGCCAGCGAGGGGGCATCCGGGGAGGCGTCCAGCAGCCGGGTCTGCAGGGCGGGGATCAGCATGGACCCGGACGCGCCCACCACGAACACCATGGCAAAAGCCGACCATGGCCAGTGTGCGGCGACGGCGTAGACCACCAGGGCCACTGAGATGGCCGGCAGCACCTTGTAGAGGGTGCCCATGACCGACTTGTCAGCGATCCGCCCGCCCACGATGTTTCCGGCCACCATGCCAAGCCCGTAGAGCGCCACCACCACGGGAATCAAGGAGGACGGGATTCCGGCCACCAGGGTCATGGTGTGCGCGATGTAGGTGTAGGTGGCGAAGAAACCGCCGAATCCCACCACGCCGATCAGGATTGCCAGCCACACCTGGAGCCGCTTGAGCGCACCGAGTTCCCGGATGATGCTCGCGTCGGGGTGGGCTGCCTGGAACGGGACGAACCGCCATACCAGGGCCAGGGTCAGCAGGCCGATGAGACCGACCAGGACAAAGAGCAGCCGCCAGCCGTAGGTCTGGCCCAGCCAGGTGGCGAACGGTACCCCAACCACGTTGGAGATGCTGAGCCCCGCCATCACCATGGAGATGGCCCAGCCGCGCCTGGTGGGCGGAACCAGGGAAGCGGCGATCACCGCAGCGACGCCGAAAAAGGCGCCGTGGGGCAGGCCGGCAGCGAAGCGGGACACCAGCATGGTCCCGTAGTCCGGCGCCAGGAAGGACGTCAGGTTCGCCACAGTAAAGAACAGCATCAGGCCGAGGGCAAGATGCTTGCGCGGAAGCCTGGCGCCCACGGCGGCGAGCAGTGGCGCCCCCACCACCACGCCCAGGGCATAGGCGGAGATGAGGTGCCCGGCTTCGGGGGTGCTGATGCCCAGGCCCTGTTCCACCTCCTTCAGCAGGCCCATCATGGTGAATTCGGTGACGCCGATGCCCACGCCGCCCATGGCAAGGGCAATGATGGCCATGGCCAGGTTGTGGGAGGTGGCGGGGGCTGCCGTGGACGTGGAAAGGGCGCTGCTCATGTGCCTGCTTTTCAAAAGGGGTTGCTGACGGAACTGGTGCTGCCACGGCGATGGGGCGGGAAGGACGGGGTCCGGAGGCGGAAACCCCGGAGGGGATGACTGTATTCCCCGGCCCGGCGGGAGGAACTCCGGGTGCTTCCATTGTCCCCCATAGAATGGGGCGGTGACTGAACTGATACGGGTGGTGGGCGGAGCCATCGTGGACAGCCTGGCTGAACCGGCCATGCTGCTGGTGGCCCGGCGCAGCGCGCCGGAAAGCCTTGCAGGCATGTGGGAATTCCCGGGCGGCAAGGTGGAGCCGGGCGAGGACGCCGAGACGGCACTCGTGCGGGAACTGCTCGAGGAGCTGGGCGTGGAGGTCCGGCTGGGTAACGAGTTGCCCGCCCCGGATGCCAACGGCTGGCCACTGAACGAGCGCGCCGCCATGCGGGTGTGGTTCGCCGAGGTTACCCGTGGAGAGCCGCGGCCCCTGGAAGACCACGATCAACTTCGGTGGCTGCCGCTTGCCGATCCGGCGGCGGTGCTTGGCCTGCCTTGGATCCCCGCGGACTTCCCGATTGTCCGCGCGCTGCTCGATACGGTGTCAGTGCCTGCCGGCGGCGGCCGGACCTAGAAAAGGGTTGGCTGCCCGGCCTGTCCGCCGGACCGGACCGGTCCCGGCGCCTGGCTTCCTGGCGCTTCCGGAATGATCCCTGCCGGATACTCGGCTTCTTCGCCGCGGGGATCGTCGAGGTCCCGGTGGCTGAATCCCGAGGAATGCGTGAAGCCGTGCCTGGCCTTGAAGTAGCGGACCTTCCCGGCAAGCCAGCCCCGGTACTCCTTGGACGCGTAGGATCCGGTGCCGTACAACTGCCGGTAGCGGCCCACCAGCGGGGTGATTTGCGGCCAGCCATTTCAGGAACCATTCGCGGGTGCCCGGCTTCAGGTACAGGGCGCCGGCGGTCACGCCCGTGGCGCCCGCTGCAGCCAGCGAGGCGAAGAGCGCGTCCAGCGCCTCATCGCTGTCCGAAAGCCAGGGAAGGATGGGCATGGCCATCACTCCGCAGGGGAGCCCCGCCTCACGAAGCCGGCTCACCAGCTTGAGCCGAGCCCGCGGGCCCGGCGTCCCCGGCTCGATTGCTTCGGACAACGCCTCGGTGGTCATGGCCAGCGATATTCCGAGGCCCACCGGAACCTGGGTGGCAGCACTCTTCAGCAGCGGGATATCCCGCGCCAGTAGCGTGCCTTTGGTAAGGATGGACAGGGGAGTGCCTGAATCGGCAAGTGCCGAGATAATGCCGGGCAGGAGCCTGTAGCGTCCCTCGGCCCGCTGGTAGGGGTCCGTGTTGGTGCCGAGCGCCACCTGTTGCCGTGTCCACGAGGGTTTGGCCAGTTCCTTGCGGAGGACTTCAGCCGCATTCACCTTGACTACCACCTGGCTGTCAAAGTCCAGGCCGGCGTCGAAATCCAGGTACGTGTGGCTCTTGCGGGCGAAGCAGTAGACGCACGCATGGCTGCAGCCGCGGTAAGGGTTCACCGTCCATTCAAAGGGCATGCGCGAACCTGCCGGAACCTTGTTGAGCACCGATTTTGCGGTGACCTCATGGAAGGTGATGCCGGCGAATTCCGGAGTGGTCACCGAGCGGACCAGCCCCGCCAGCGGGAGGAGGGCGGGACCGGGCCCCGCGGCCTCCGCGGCCGGAGCCGGAACCAGTGCTTGGGCGTCCCATCTCATGCCCCTATTCGAAAACATGTTCGAATGAATGTCAAAGCCGGCAGGCTCAGGCGGGCGCCAGGCTGGCCAGTTCCCACATCACTGTTACCGCCGTTTCCACCCGGCTTGTCCCGGGCTCCACCGCGATGGACTCGGCCGCGCTGGCGCGCTGGAACCCAGCCAGGGGAACAGGCACTTGTCCGGGGACGTGCTCGGTCACGGACAGCACACGTCCCAGCCCGGCCGAGGCCAGGGCGGCGAACTGGCGTGCGGCCTGCAGGGCGTCTTCCCAGGCGGCCGCCCGGGCGCGCTCCCTAACCGCCGAGTCATCGGCAAGGGTGAGGTGAAGACTGTTGAGGCGAACGGCGTTGCCGCCTGCCCGGACAGCTTCCCCGATCAGGCCGGACACGGCGGCGGCATCCCGCAGCCGGACGCCAAGCGAGCTGGAGGCAACATAGCCTGCCACCTGCTGTCCTTCGCCCTCGCGCCACACGTAGTCCGCCCGCACGTTCAGGCCCGTCGACTGGACATCGGCGGCGGCCACGCCCCCGGCGCGCAGGGCCTCCGTAACCGACGCCAGGGCTGCGCCGGCAGCGGAATAAGCGGCATCGACGGAAGCGGCCCGGGTCTCCACCCCCAGGGTGACGAGCGTCAGGTCAGGGGCCGCTTCCGCGCCCCCGGTTCCCGTCACCGTCACAGTTCCGGCAGGCCCGTTCGGTTGAGCGCTGCCCTCCGTGATTGTGCCCATGGTGCTCACGCCCGTGCTTCCGGCAGCCGGCGCGACTGGCCGCGCGACGGGTAACCGCCGGCGGCGAGCCCCGCGTGCCGCTCGAAAGGATTCGCGGTCCCCGGATTCCCGGTCCGCAGGACGGACCAGCCCGCGGCCAGGAGGTACAAGGGAAGGAAAGGAATGCCACCGCACCAGGCGTACTGCGTGCAGTGCCGCTCCTCATGGCCAAGCAACCCGGGTACGGACAGGAGGTCCTCTGCCGGGCCGCGGCACAGGACCACGTTTCCAAGGGTGAAGGCCCGGGCGAAGGGCAGGCGCCAGCGGTATCCGCCGGCCAGTACCAGTCCGCGGGGCCCGGGGGCAGGCTGTGTGCGCGCAGCCGCGGCTACCGCGAGTCCCAGCACCGTGCTGCCGTTGGCCAGGTTGACTGCCCGCCGCAGCCGCTGGGCAGCGGTCAGCGGCGGTAGGGATCCCGGGCGCCGCCGCAGTGTCATGAGGCCATGGTAGCCGGAGGGTTCAACTAGACTGGAGGGCAGTGCCCGCAGGTTTTGCCGGCGGGCCCTGACCTGGTCATTGAATGCCCTGAATTTGAGGACATTCATCCATGACCTGCCAGTGACGGACGCGCCGCCGGGAAACCGTGCAGGATGCTCTGCTCGCCGGCAGCCACGACTCGTAGCTAAGAACAGTAGATGACTGAAACTTTGCCGGGCGCCGCTGCACCGAACCCCACGGATGAAGCCGCCATCAATGCCGCTGTAGACCAGGCCATCACCGCCATTGCCGGTGCGGCCACCCTTGACGAGCTGAAGGCGGTGAGGCTCGCGCACACGGGGGAGAAGTCCCCGCTCAGCCTCGCAAACCGTGAGATCGGCAAGCTGCCGAAAGACCAGAAGGCGCTCGCCGGTAAATTGATGGGTGCGTCCCGCGGACGGGTCAACAAGGCGCTCGCCGACCGCACGGCCGTGCTGGAAGCGGAAAACGACGCGCGGATCCTCCTCGAGGAGACGGTGGACGTCACGGCGGCCCCGCGCCGCCGTCGCGCTGGTGCCCGGCACCCGCTGTCCACGCTCCAGGACCGCGTGGCGGACATCTTCGTGGGCATGGGCTGGGAAATCGCCGAGGGCCCGGAAGTCGAGTCCGAATGGTTCAACTTCGATGCCCTGAACTTCAAGCCGGACCACCCGGCGCGCGAAATGCAGGACACCTTCTTCGTGGAACCCCCCGAAGCGCACCTCCTCATGCGCACGCACACCTCTCCGGTACAGGTGCGCTCCATGCTGGAGCGAGAGGTGCCCATCTATGTGCTCTGCCCGGGCAAGGTGTTCCGGACCGATGAACTGGATGCCACCCACACCCCGGTGTTCCACCAGTTCGAGGGCCTGGCGATCGACAGGAACCTCAGCATGGCCGACCTCCGCGGCACGCTGGAGCACTTCGCCCGGCAGATGTTCGGTGACGAGGCCCAGATCCGGCTGCGTCCCAACTACTTCCCCTTCACCGAGCCGTCCGCCGAGCTGGACATCTTCCACCCCGGCGCCAAGGGCGGTCCGCGCTGGATCGAATGGGGCGGCTGCGGCATGGTCAACCCCAACGTGCTCCGCGCCGCGGGCATCGACCCGGACGTCTATTCAGGTTTTGCCTTCGGCATGGGCATCGAACGCACCCTCATGTTCCGCAACGAGGTGGGGGACATGCGCGACATGATCGAAGGCGATGTACGTTTCAGCGAGCACTTCGGGATGGAGATCTAACAGTGCGTATCCCACTTTCCTGGCTGCGTGAATTCGCAGAGGTACCGGCCGGAGCAACGGCCGAAGACGTCATGGCCGAACTGGTCAAGGTCGGGTTCGAAGAAGAGGACGTGCACCGTCCCACCGATGCCCTGCAGGGCCCCATCGTGGTGGGCCAGGTCCTCAGCCTGGTCAAGGAACCGCAGAGCAACGGCAAGACCATCAACTGGTGCCAGGTCCGGGTTGTCCCCGAAGGGCAGGAGCAGAAGCTCACCGGCAAGGGCATCGACCGTCCGGCGTGCAGGGCATCATTTGCGGCGCCCACAACTTCGTTGAAGGCGACAAGGTGGTGGTCACCCTGCCCGGTGCCGTGCTGCCTGGCAACTTCCAGATCTCCGCCCGGAAGACGTACGGCCACCTGTCCGCGGGCATGATCGCCTCGGTGCGGGAACTGGGCATCGGCGAGGACCACGACGGCATCCTGGTGCTGTCCCGCATGGGCCTGGATCCCGAGGTCGGCACCGACGCATGGAGCTCTTGGGCCTCTATGACCAGGCCGCCGAAATCAACGTCACCCCGGACCGCGGCTACGCCTTCTCCATCCGGGGCGTCGCCCGCGAGTACGCACACGCCACCGGCACCACCTTCACCGATCCCGCGGCAAAGGTCCAGGTCCCGGCGGAGCTGTCCGGCGGCTACGGCGTCAAGCTGAACGACGACGCGCCCATCTACGGCAAGCCCGGCTGCGACCGCTTCGTGGCACGCACCGTCCGCGGCGTGGACGCCACCCGCCCCACCCCGCCGTGGATGGTGTCCCGGCTGCGGCTGGCCGGCATCCGCTCCATCTCGCTCCCGGTGGACATCTCCAACTACGTTATGCTCGAGCTGGGCCAGCCCACGCACTGCTACGACCTGGACAAGCTTTCCGGGGACATCGTGGTGCGGCGCGCTGCCGCGGGCGAGAAGATCACCACCCTCGATGACAAGGAACGCACCCTCGACGCCGAGGACCTGCTCATCACCGACGATTCCGGTGCCATTGGCATCGCCGGCGTGATGGGCGGGGCGGCAACCGAGGTGGGCGATTCGACGTCGAACATCCTGGTGGAGGCAGCGCACTTCGACGAGGTGTCCATTTCCCGGTCCCGGCGCCGGCACAAGCTGCCCTCCGAAGCGTCCAAGCGGTTCGAACGCGGCGTCGACTGGCAGGTGGCCGGCGTGGCCGCCCAGCGTGTGGTGGACCTGCTGGTGGAGCTCGCCGGCGGCACGGCGGACACGACCGGCACAGATGTGGGCACCGCCCCGGACACTGTGACCATCGAGCTGCCTGCAGGGTTTGCCGCGGCCCGGATCGGCATCGACTTCACCGAGGAACAGATCGTCACGTCCCTGGAGGACCTGGGCGCGGCCGTCGTGAAGAACGACGGCGGCTGGACGGTGACTGCCCCGAGCTGGCGCCACGACCTGGAGACCAAGGAAGACCTTTCCGAGGAGATCGCCCGGCTGGTGGGCTACGACAAGATCCCCGCCACCCTGCCCGTGGCACCTCCCGGCCGCGGCCTGACCCGCGTGCAGCAGCAGCGCCGCCGCCTGATCCAGGCGCTGGCGGACGCCGGGCTCACCGAGGTGCTGTCCTACCCGTTCGTCTCCAAGGCAGCCAACGACACATTCGGTGTGGCCGAGGAGGGTGCTGCCCGCAGCGCCGTGAAGCTGGCCAACCCGATCAGCGAGGAGCAGGGCTACCTGCGCACCTCCATCCTGCCGGGACTGATCGAGGTGGCCAAGCGCAACCATTCGCGCGGCTTCCGGGACCTGGCGCTGTTCGAGTCCGGCCTGGTCTTCCTGCCGGGCGGGACGGTGGGTACCGCCTCCATCCCGCCGCTTGGCGCCAAACCCGCCGACGATGTTCTGGACGCGCTGTACGACGGCGTTCCGGCCCAGCCTTTCCACGTCGCCGCCGTTCTCACCGGACACGACTCGCCGGCGGCAGCGGCCCACACCCCCCGGGTCTGGGACTGGGCGGACGCGCTGGACGTCGCCCGTCTGGCCGGTGACGTGCTCGGCGTCGAGCTGGTGGTGACGCAGGGCAGCCACCAGGCCTTCCACCCGGGCCGTGCTGCCCGGCTGTCGCTGCGCAGCGGTGAAGTGGTGGGCTACGCGGGCGAGCTGCACCCCAAGCTGCTTGCCGCCGCGGACATGCCCGCGCGGTCCGTGGCCCTGGAACTCAACGCCGACGCTCTGTTCGAGGCCGCGCCGGATGTCATCGTCGCCCGCCACATCTCCCCGTTCCCGGTAGCCACCCAGGACGTGGCGCTCGTGGTGCCCGCTGATGTCCCTGCGGACGATGTGCTGGCCGCGCTCCGCGAGGGCGCCGGCGAACTGCTGGAGGACGTTGCATTGTTCGACGTCTATGCCGGCAAGGGGATCGAGGACGGGAAGAAATCGCTGGCTTTCGGGCTGCGCTTCCGCGCCGCGGACCGGACGCTGACGGCTGACGAAGCATCGGCCGCACGCGAAAGTGCAGTGGCCCTCGCCGCAGAACGGTTCGGGGCAGTCCAGCGCTAGCCGCGGCCACGGAACATTTGCCCATGAGGCATCCAAGGGGCGGGGCGGCATGGCACCGGAGCTAGTGGTGCATGCCGTCCCGCCCTTTGCTGTGCCCGGGGAAGCCGAACGGGTCCGGCGGGACGCCGAAACGGTTCTTGACGGGCCTGAACTGGCCCGGGCCCGGGCCATGGAACCGGAAGCGCGGGACCGGTTCCTGGCCGGGCGGCTTGGGCAGCGGCTGTTCGTGGCTGGCCTCCTCGCGGTGCACCCCGGACGCCTGGCCGCCAGTTACAGCTGCCCTTCCTGCGGCAGCGGACCGGCTGTCAGCCACGGACGGCCGCGCTACCTGCTCGACGGCGTGCCGGCGCCGGTGGCGTTCAGCGCTTCCCGGGCAGCCGGCTGGACCCTGCTCGCCGCCATGGTCGGGGCGGCGCCTGGATTCCGGCTGGGGGTGGACCTTGAGGATCCCGCCCGGACGGGCTTTGCCGGGTTTACGGCGCTGGCACTCACACCCGCCGAGCAGCGGGCTGTGGGCCACCTTTCGGGGACTGCCCTGCTGGCGGAGCGGGCCCGGCTGTGGGCCCGGAAAGAAGCCTGGCTGAAAATGACCGGGGAGGGCCTGCGTACCGCGCCGTCCGCGGTGGATGTCCTGGCGCGCGCCGGGATCCGGGACCTGGTGCCCGCGGAAACGGGCCTGCCTCCCGGCCTGGCGGCCGCCGTCGCACTGTCCGGCTAGGAAACCCTGGCCAGCGGCAGCGGCGGCAGTGATTCCTCATAAAGCCACGGGTGCAGCAGGGCCTCGGCGTCGACGGCGGTGGCCCGGTTGATGGCGAGGATGAAGTCATGAGTGCCGACCGACCCGTGCCGGTGGGCAGCGGTCCATTCCTGCAGCAGGGCAAAGAATGCCAGGTCCCCGCATGCCATCCGGACGGCATGCAGCGCCAGCGCACCCCGCTTGTACACCCGGTCATCGAACATGTGCTCCGGGCCCGGATCGCCCACCAGGATGTCCTGCGCGTCCGCCTCCAGCCGGTGCCAGGCGGCCCCGGCGCGGCCGGCCACCGTCATGACGCCGGCTTCCTCGGACCAGATCCACTCGGCGTAGCAGGCAAAGCCTTCGTGCAGCCAGATGTCCTGCCAGGTTGCTGCCGTCAGCGAGTTTCCGAACCACTGGTGCGAGAGTTCGTGCGCGATGAGCCGCTGCGACTCCCAGTCCGGGTCCAGGTGGTTCGGTCCCAGGATGGACAGGCCCTGGGCCTCCAGCGGGATTTCCAGCTCGTCCTCCGTCACCACCACTGTGTACCCGGGGAACGGGTACGGGCCGAAGCAACTGGTGAACGTCCGCATCATGGCCGGTTGCAGGGCAAGGCCTGTCCGCGCGCGCCCCGCAAGGCCGGGGTAACGGCAACATGCTGCGGGACTGCGGGGGCGTGCCGGCCCGCGTCCAGCTCCAGCAGCCCGTACCGGCCGATCTGCACGGTGGCAAGGTAGGTGGCCATGGGCTCCGCCTGCTCGTAGACCCAGGTCTCGCGGCTGGAGCGGGTGGTCCGCGACTGGAAGACCCCGTTGCAGACCGCCCGGTAATTCGCGTCCGTGGTGACCGTGAACCCGTAGCTGGCCTTGTTCCGGGGGTGGTCGTTGCAGGGGAACCAGGAGGGAGCGCCATTGGGCTGGCCCGCCACCAGGACGCCGTCGGACAGCTCTTCCCAGCCCACCTCGCCCCAGAGTCCGCGCCGGGGTGCCGGGTTGCCCTCGTACCGGATGTCCAGCGTGAACCGCTGCCCGGGCTGGAAGCCTGCCTGCCCGGCCACCACCAGCTGGCCGGCGCGCTGGCTGAAGCGCCCCGCCTTCCGCCCGTCCAGCTGCACCTTGGTGGCACGCAGGTTTCCGGCCAGGTCCAGGACAATGGCCGACGCCGGCACCTGGGCAACGCCGTACAGCACCGCCCTGCCGCTGAGCCGGTTGCTGCTGACTTTGTAGTCAAGCTCCAGTTCGTAGCGTTCAACCGATATGCGTTGCTTCCCGCCCCGGGCAGGTAGGGGTCGGGAGCCGCGGGAAGGGTTGCTGCCGGGACGCTTCCGCCGGCCTCTGCTGGAAAACTCATCAATACCTTTGGTCGATCAAAGCTGTGCGGGACCACTCCAGGGACTGACCGGGTTGCCCATCCAGTACGTCGCCGCCGGCACAGTTTCGCCGCGCATCACCAGCGATGCCGGGCCCACCGTGCCGCCGGCCCCAATCGCGGCCTGCGGAAGGATCACCCCGTGCGGGCCCATGGTCGCCCCGTCCTCGAGCGTAACAGCGTCCATGCTCATCACGCGGTCGTGGAAGAGGTGGGTCTGCACCACGCAGCCGCGGTTGACGGTGGCGTTCCGGCCCAGGGACACCAGGTCGGCCTCCGGCAGCCAGTAGCTTTCGCACCAGGTGCCCGCGCCGATTTTGGCGCCAAGGGCACGCAGCCACCAGACCAGTGCGGGCGTGCCCGTGGCCGCGCGTGCAAACCACGGCGCACTGACCATCTCGATGAAGGTGTCCACCACCTCGTTGCGCCAGATAAAGGAACTCCACAGCGGGTGTTCGCCCGCCCGGATCCGGCCCACCAGCACCCACTTGGCGAGGACGGACGCCCCGGCCGCCACCGCGCCGGCCAGGAGCATGACCACCCCGCTGAGGAGGGCAGCCACCCCGTAGTTGAACGCCGTGGCCAGCTGGTCAAAAGCCAGCATGATGCCCGCGGCAATGGCCACCGAGAGCGCCACCGGGACAAACCTGCAGAGCTCCCACAGGGCGCGGGCCACCTTCAGCCGGAGCGGCGGTTGGTACGTGCGGGTGTCGTCCGAGGCGATGGCGGTGCGCCGCAGCCGGACCGGGGGGCTGCCCAGCCATGACGTGCCGGACTTTGCCTTGGCCGGGGTGGCGGAGAGGACCGCCACCAGCGAGTTCTTGGGCACGCTCCGCCCGGCCGCGGTCATGCCTGAGTTGCCGAGGAAGGAGCGCTTGCCGATCTTGGCCGGCGCCACCCGCAGCCAGCCGCCGTCGAGCTCGTACGAGGCCACCATCGTGTCATCCGCCAGGAAAGCCCCCTCGCCCACGGTGGTCATCGAGGGGATCAGCAGCACCGTGGACGCTTCCACGTTCCTGCCGATCTTCGCGCCCAGCAGCCGCAGCCATACAGGGGTGAAGAGGCTGGCGTAGAGGGGGAACAGCAGGTCCCGTGCCAGGTCCAGCACCCGTTCCGTGGCCCAGACCTGCCAGCCCACCCGGCTGCGGACCCGGTGGTAGCCCTCGGTGAGCCCGATGCTCAGGAGCCGGGTGGTGGCCAGGACGAGCAGGGCGTTGGTGAGGAACCAGGCCAGGGCGGCCGGCGGCAGCGCCAGGGCCAGCTGGGGCAGCGCCGCCGAGAGTGACGTGCTGCCCTGGATGAACAGGTACGCCACACCCGCGGCGGCGGCCGCGGATAGATACGGAAGGACCGCCAGGCAGGCGGAGGCGCCGGCAAATCCGGCGAACCACAGCCTGGCCTGCAGCGGTGTCCGGGCAGGGGCGTCAGGCAGGGACCGTTTGGCCTTGCCGCGCCGCTGCGCGGGGGACCCGGCCACCAGATGGCCCGCCTTCACCTTGCCGAGCACAGCGGAACCGGCCTCCACCTGGGCGCCCGCTCCAATGGATGCGCCGGGCATCAGGGTGCTGCGGGCTCCCACCGTGGCGCCGGCACCGATCCGGATGGCACCGATGTGCACTGTGTCGCCGTCGATCCACCAGCCGGACAGGTCAACCTCGGGTTCCACGTTGGCGCCGCTGCCCAGGGACAGCAGGCCCGTGACGGGCGGCAGCGAGTGGAGCTGGACGTCCTTGCCGATCCGGGCTCCGAGTGCCCGGGCGTAGGAGGGGACCCAGGGTGCGCTGGCCAGGCTGATGGCACCGGACAGGTCCTGGATCTGCTCTGCCAGCCAGAGGCGCAGGTGGACGCGACCGGAGCGCGGATAGGTTCCCGGTGTGACACCCCGGAGCAGGAACCTGGCAGCCGCCACCGAGATCAGCATCCGGCCGGGAGGGCTGACGAAGACCAGCCAGGATGCTGACACCCACCACCAGGAAACGGTGGGTGCCGCGGTGAACCCGGCCAGCGCGGCAAGGATGTTGTTCCCGGCCATGAGGTACGTCAGCCAGCGCATCCCCACCAGGACGTGCAGTGGCACACCCATCAGGGTCTGGAAAACCTGGGACTTCCGTGTGGTCGGCCGGACCTGGCGGTCGGGTGCGGGGCCGGTGGCGCCGTCGGGAAGGGAGAGCCGTGCGGCCTCCACCAGGGCGCCGACGCGGGGGGTGGCGTAAATGTCCGCCACAGTGATGGTGGGGTAGCGCACGCGCAGCGCGGATACCAGCTGGGCCGCGGAGAGCGAGCCGCCGCCGTAGGCGAAGAAGTCGGCGTCGAGGGAGGTTACTGCACTGCCCAGGACGGCGCTCCACTGGTCCACGATCCAGGCCGCGTCTTCGGGAAGGTTCAGCGGCGCGGCGTCAGCCTCGGCGGCACCGGCACCGGGCAGGGGCCAGGGCAGGGCATGGCGGTCCACTTTGCCGCTGGTTTTGGTGGGCAGCGAGTCCACCACCGTGAGCATCGGCACCAGTGCCGCGGGCAGGCTGGCGGCCAGCTGCTCCCGGGCAGCGGCCAGGTCAAGGTCCTGCCCGGAGGTTGGGGCCAGGTAGCCCACCAGGATCTGGTTGCCGGCTGCGGTGGTCTGGACGGCGGCGGCGGCGCCGGCAACGTCCGGGAGGGCCTGCA
Source organism: Arthrobacter nitrophenolicus (assembly GCF_000332815.1). Classification (GTDB taxonomy): domain Bacteria; phylum Actinomycetota; class Actinomycetes; order Actinomycetales; family Micrococcaceae; genus Arthrobacter; species Arthrobacter nitrophenolicus. Next base: position 1,466 of record NZ_AOFD01000042.1, on the reverse strand, counting down.
GCGCCGCATCCACCTCGCCCAGCTCAATCCGGCGGCCGCCCAGCTTCACCTGTTCGTCGGCCCGCCCCTGGAAGACCAGGCCGGCCTGTTCAAACCGGACCAGGTCCCCGGAACGGTAGGCCCGCTCCCAGCCCAGGGCCGGCATCGGCGCATATTTCTCCGCGTCCTTGGCAGGGTCCAGGTAGCGGGCGAGCCCCACGCCGCCAATGATCAGTTCGCCCACCTCACCCTCGGCCACCGGTACTGCATCCGCGTCGACGACGGCCAGGTCCCAGCCGTCGAGCGGCAGGCCGATCCGGACAGGTCCCGGACCGCCCAGCGGAGCCGCGCAGGCTACCACCGTTGCTTCCGTGGGGCCGTACGTGTTCCAGACCTCCCGGCCCTCCACGGCAAGGCGGCCGGCAAGCTCCGGCGGGCAGGCCTCCCCGCCGAAAATCAGCAGGCGGACGTTCTCAAGGGATTCGGCGGGCCAGAGCGCCGCAAGGGTGGGCACGGTGGAGACGGCGGTGATCCCGTGGTTGATCAGCCACGGTCCGAGGTCCATGCCGGTGCGCACCAGGGCACGGGGAGCGGGGACCAGGCAGGCCCCGTGGCGCCAGGCAAGCCACATCTCCTCGCAGGATGCGTCGAAGGCCACCGAGAGTCCGGCCAGGACCCGGTCCTGGGGGCCCAGGGGTTCGTCCCGGAGGAAGATCCTTGCCTCGGCATCCACGAACGCTGCTGCCGAGCGGTGGCTGACGGCAACGCCCTTCGGCGTCCCCGTGGATCCGGAGGTGAAGATGACCCAGGCGTCGTCGCCGGGGACCGGCGGCCGGGCGCCGGTGAAGGGTGCCGTCCGGCCGGAAGCGGCAAGGTCCACGCCGCGGAGCACGCCACCGGCTTCCAGGACGCCGGCCACCCTGGCTTCCCCGAAGACCAGCCGGGCGCGCTCCTCCGGGTCGTCCGCATCCACGGGGACGTAGGCCGCGCCCACGAGGAGCACAGCGAGGATGGCAACGTACAGCTCGTTGGTGCCGGACGGGATCCGCACCCCTATCCTGTCGCCGGCGCCAAGGCCGGCCTGGTGCAGCCGCCGTGCCGCCGCCCGGACTTCGGCCATCAGCTGGGCGTAACTGAGCGGGCGGCGGCCGTCATCCAGGGCGGATGCCTCCGGGAAGCGGGCCGCGGTGTCCTGCAGGATGTCGATCAGCGTCCGGGCCGGGGGAGCCGCCAGGGATCCCGGCATCTGGGGCTGATGGGTGGAAGGGGCATCCTCGAGGGGGACCTGCTGCTGAGTCACTGGGGCATTCTGCCCGTGCCAGATGAACAGAAGATGTACCGGCCGGCCAAACGCCGGGTTCCCGCGGTCCGGCCGTTCACCTGCTGTTCATTTCCGGTGCTGTTCATTTCCGGCCTGCCGCCGGCCGCTGCGGAGCCGCCCCCGCCCCCGGCTCGAGTTTTTGGGCAGATATGGCGGGTTCGCGGCT